>CAZLZD010000009.1:89468-100219 GCA_964563925.1 uncultured Roseivirgaceae bacterium
GTAATTCTTGGTACCTCCGACGATTTCCTTCTCCCGGGTCGCTTCGGCCGGGTGCACACAGAACCTGGTTACTCCGGCAATCTGGGAGGCAGCGCCCACATCGTACAGATACTCGGTCTGGGATGGTACGAGGCTAACTATGCGTTGCGGAAAGTGATCCAGCCGGATCGTCTCAAAAAGCTGATCGGTATATTCGCGCGTCATTCACAGAATATAGGATAAAAACCAGACTGTGTCAAACGGATAAAAAAAAAGCCCGGCAACATTGTGCCGGGCCTTTTCACCACTCTCAAAGAAAACATAACTTATATCACAATAGCCATGGCTGCCAATTGACTTGATACTTTGAGTTTCGAAGCATTCAATGCGTTCTGATTGAGTTCAAATTTCAATCGGTTATTCACGATCTTGAAATTGATCCCGCTACCCCGCTGGCCGAGACCATTCTTGTCGGTTATGACAAGCGTGGGGTTGTTTTGAACTGATTGTTGTACAGCATCAAACGAATCGCTGGAACTGCGTCCAATGTAAACTAATTGACATTGCGCAGCTTCAGCGGCAGAAGCAAGCTTCTTCACGCGCAGGACCCTGCCCTGGCGTTCTTTGTCTCCATACCAAGAATTAAGCGTATTGTACACATCATCATCGCCCATTACGCCGATGACGAATTGACCGGAGTTAGCCGTTTCTGGCCACTGGATGTATTTCAAAAAATTGTAGATCATCATTGAATGGAGTTCATGCTTTTCGCGATCCTGCGCATGCAGCATAGTTACACTCAAAAGACCCATACAAAGAGTCACAACAAATAGTTTAAGGTTCATTGCTCTCAACATCCTAAAAAATGTTACGTTTAACTTCATTACAAGTGCTAAGGTAGGCACTGTTCGGAAGTATATACCTTCAAACGCCGGGATGTAATCAGCTATGTAAGAAAAGTGTAATTATTACAAAATATAGCGAAAATCGTGGTCCTGCTTAAGCTGAACTAAGAAACTGTATATCAAATCAATAACATGGGAAACATCCTCTTTATGCGCTGTTTCCACCGTGGTGTGCATATACTTCAGAGGTAAGGAAATCAGGGCTGAAGCTACACCGGAATTGCTGTAAGCGAACGCATCTGTGTCAGTTCCTGTCGCGCGTGAGGCCGCTGCGCGCTGGTAGGGGATCTTATTTTTCTCCGCCGTTTCTATGATCATACGGAGCAAATTGTTCTGTACAGCCGGTCCGTAGGTAAGCACAGGACCGTCGCCGGCCTTCTGCAGACCGTGCTCTGCCTTCTTGTACGCCGGGGATGTGGTCTCATGGCAAACATCCGTAACGATCGCGACATCCGGCTGTATTCTTTCGGCAATCATTTGCGCCCCGCGCAGGCCGATTTCTTCCTGCACCGCGTTTACCACGTACAAAGCAAAAGGAAGCTTTATTTTCTTCTCCTTGAGCCTCCTGGCCACCTGGGCAATCATGAAACCCCCTATCCTGTTATCCAGGGCGCGGCCAACCCAAAATTTATCATTTAATTCAATGAGTTCGTCGTCAAAAGTCATTACCGAACCAACATGTACCCCCAGTTCCTCGACTTCCTTCCTGCTCGAACAGCCCACGTCCACAAAAATATTCTTAAGGCTGGGTTTCTCTTCATTTTCCTGGTTACGCACATGAATGGCGGGCCATCCGAAAATCCCTTTGACCACGCCTTTGTCGGTATGGATATTCACACGCTTGGAAGGAGCGATCATATGATCTGACCCGCCATTTCGGCGTACGTAGATGTAGCCGTCGTCATTGATATAGTTGACAAACCAGGAAATCTCATCGGCATGAGCCTCGATCACCACCTTGTATTTGGCATCCGGATTAATTATCCCTGCTACCGTACCGTAGGTATCAGAAATGTAGGTATCAATATACGGGCGCATGTAATCCAGCCATATTTGCTGTCCGGATGTTTCAAACCCGGTGGGAGATGCGTTGTTAAGATATTCCCTGAGGAATTCGTTGCTTTTCTTATCCATTGAATGTATTTATAACGGGATATTACCGTGTTTTTTTCTTGGAAGGGTATCCACTTTATTTTCGAGCATCCTGAATGCCCTGATGAGTTTGGTCCTGGTGTTTTCCGGCATGATCACTTCGTCTATATATCCGCGGTGTGCAGCCCGGTAGGGGTTGGCAAATTTCTCCGTATACTCATCCACTTTTTCCTGGAGCTTGGCCTCCGGGTCATCGGCTGCAGCAATTTCCCGCCGGAAAATGATCTCTGCAGCCCCCTTGGCGCCCATGACCGCAATTTCAGCCATCGGCCAGGCATAATTCATATCTGCGCCGATATGTTTTGAATTCATAACGTCATAGGCTCCCCCGTAGGCCTTTCGTGTAATGACCGTTACGCGGGGCACCGTGGCTTCACTGAACGCATACAGCAGCTTGGCCCCGTTGGTGATAATCCCGTTCCATTCCTGGTCGGTCCCGGGCAGAAAACCGGGGACATCCTCAAGGACAAGGAGGGGTATGTTAAAACAGTCACAGAACCGCACGAACCGGGCTCCCTTCACGCTGGCCTGGATATCAAGGACGCCGGCCAGCGAGGCTGGCTGATTACCGACAATACCGATACTGCGTCCACCCAAAAACCCGAAGCCAACTACGATATTCTCCGCGAAATTTCGGTGTACTTCCAGAAAGGAGCCTTCATCCACAATCAGGTCAATCACCTCCCGCATGTCATATGGCTGGTTGGGATTCTCCGGAATGATTTCGTTCAGCGCGGTCACTGTCTCTTCTCCCGACCCGTCAAATTCACCCACCGGTGGCTGCTCTTCGCAGTTCTGCGGGATATAGCTCAGCAACCGCTTGATATGCTGGATGCAATCTACCTCATTCTTGCACGCAAAGTGCGTGACTCCGCTCTTTGTACTGTGGGTACTCGCTCCACCCAATTCTTCGGCGGTCACATTTTCCTGGGTTACGGTTTTCACCACGTTCGGACCCGTCACAAACATATAGGAGGTATCCTCGACCATCAGGGTGAAATCAGTGATGGCAGGAGAATATACCGCTCCGCCGGCACACGGGCCCATGATAGCTGATATCTGTGGAATAACCCCGGAGGCGCGTGTGTTTCGGTAGAATATGTCTGCGTACCCGCCCAGCGATGTGACGCCTTCCTGGATACGTGCACCTCCTGAATCATTCAAACCGATCACCGGGGCCCCGTTTTTCATGGCGAGGTCCATAATCTTCACGATTTTTTCAGCATGTGTCTCGGAAAGTGATCCTCCGAATACGGTAAAATCCTGGGAATAGACGTACACCAGTTTCCCATTTACGGTACCATAACCGGTGACCACTCCGTCACCCAGGTAATACTGCTTGTCCAGTCCGAAGTCCTTGCACCGGTGCATGACGAATTTCCCTATCTCCTCAAAACTGCCTTCATCCATCAATAAGTCGATCCGCTCCCTGGCTGTCAGCTTTCCTTTCTCATGCTGGGCTTCGATGCGCTTCGGGCCACCACCCTGCAGGGCTTCTTCATTTTTCTTCTCCAGCAGCTTGTATTTTTCTTCCCTGGTAGGCAGGGTATAGATGCGTTGTTCCGTGGATGTTTCCTTCATAACTGGCAATTGGTTTGATCAAATATAGGCAAATTTGTGCAGGACAAACCACATACACGGTGGTGAATTCCGAGGATAAAGGGCCCCTGTCTACACAGGATTTTACTAAATTCACAGCCATGACCAAATCCAGGCTTGTTGCCATTATTGATTGCGGCACCAATACATTCCATCTCATGCTGGCACAGACCGGCAAGGAGGGTACGCAAATCGTGCATACAGAAAAGACCACCGTAAAGATCGGCCAGGGCGGCATCGAAAATAAGGTGATCACGGAAGAGGCAGGTGAGAGGGCCCTCGAATGTATTCGCACCTATGCCGCAAAAATCAGGGACGCCGGCGCGATGGATGTACTTGCTTTTGCCACCAGTGCCTTCAGGAATGCCCGCAACGGAGAATCCCTGCGGGACCAGATAGAGAAGGAAACGGGAATCCGGATTTCCATTATCCCGGGAGAGGAAGAAGCCGGGCTGATTGCGGATGGCGTTCGTCTGGCACTTGATATCGGTGAAGAACCGGCGCTGATCATGGACATTGGCGGGGGAAGTGTTGAATTTATCATAGCCACAGAGGAATCAGTATACTGGAAACAGAGTTTTGAAATAGGTGCTCAGCGTCTCCTGGACCGGTTTTACCAGCAGGACCCCATCCCGGAGGAATCGGTGATCCGTCTGCAGTTATTTCTGAGCGAAGCGCTGAAGCCGCTTATCCGGGCAGTGGAAACATATTCTCCAGCAACCCTGATCGGTGCATCAGGAACCTTTGATACCCTGAGCACCATGTATGCGATCGGGGAGAACCTGGAATCCTCCGGGGAGGAAAGTGAAATACCCCTTACGCTGGCCGGATATTATGCCTTGCACGAGAAAATCCTGACAACCACGACCAAAGAACGGCTGAACATACCGGGCATGGTGGAGATGCGCGTGGATATGATTGTGGTGGCATCCTGTCTTATAGATTTTGTATTAAAAATGTCGGGTATCAGGCAACTGCGGGTTTCCAGGTATGCCCTGAAGGAAGGTGCCCTGGCCCGGCTGGCCGGAAAGGAAACTTAAATCATTATCTTTGAATCGTGAACGACAAGCTATTTTCAGAAGAAGGCCTCAGAACCTTCACCCGTAAAATATTTCTAGAAATGGGATGTCCGCCGGACCATGCGGCACTGGCCACCGATGTGCTGGTCCGGGCTGATCTCCGTGGTATTGACTCACATGGAATCGCCCGGCTTATCGGGTACGTGAGGCTTTGGGAACAAGGGCGCATCAACACCCAGCCCGATATTCACATGGTCCATGAAACGACAGGTACGGCGACGGTGGACGGCGACCGCGGCCTCGGCCTGGTGGTGGCACCGCGAGCCATGGAGATCGCCATCTCAAAAGCTTCGGAAGCAGGCACAGGCTGGGTGGCAATAAAGAATTCCAATCATTTTGGCATCGCAGGCTATCATGCCATGATGGGCCTGCATCATCATATGATCGGACTGGCCCTGACCAATGCGAGTCCGCTCGTGGCCCCGACCTTCTCCAAAGAACGAATGCTGGGCACCAACCCGATTGCGGTGGCAGTACCCGCGGGGGAGGAACCTCCTTTTGTAGCCGATATGGCCACGACCACTGCGGCCAATGGAAAACTGGAAATATTACAGCGTAAATCAATGAATGCACCGGTGGGCTGGATTCAGGATAAGGAAGGGGCATCCTCCACTAATCCTCACGAACTGCGCGAAGGCGGTGCACTCCTGCCGCTGGGTGGTGACCGCGAACACGGCAGCCACAAAGGATACGCGCTGGGCGCGCTGGTCGACATTTTATCGGCTGTTCTTTCCGGGGCGAATTACGGACCGTGGGCTCCTCCTTTCGTCAGCTTTCTTCCTCTCGCCCCCGATCCGGTAGGCGAAGGCCTGGGTCATTTCGTCGGGGCCATGCGTGTGGACGCTTTCAGGCCGGCAGAGGAATTCTATGAACACATGGACAAATGGATCCGGAGGTTCCGTAATGCCGAAGCGGTGGAAGGAAAGAAAGTGCTTATCCCGGGCGATCCGGAACGGGAAATGGAAGCAGTCAGGACCCATGAAGGAATACCCGTCGTGGCCAAAGTGGTGGAAGACCTTGAAGTCGTGAGCAGCAAATTCGGCGTGCCCCTTCCCGATGAAATTCAGAAGGAAAAATAGACCTGGAATACCCAGGGAGAGCTGTACGGACTCGAAGATGAATGTGTGAGGTCGTACATGGCAACCAGGTTGATGGCTCCGCGGGCCCCCAGGGGCTGGGTTATCCCTCCGCCACCCAGTACGCGTGAGTAGGAATCCCTTTCTTCAAGCAGCTCATTACTCCCGGGAACAAAGTAGTACTGCGTGAAATTAATATAATCGTATTGGGCCTGGAGAAAGAATTGCTGGTAAATATTGTACCGGGTAAATGCCAGGAACCCGTACTGGTTATCAGTCTGGTCAATGTTGCTGTACCGGTAATAGGTATAATTCACACCGACACCTGCCGACCAGCGGTTGGTTAGCATGTAACCTGCCAGCGGTGAAACGGATACATAAAAGGTATTACTGCCACCGCCGAGGCCAAATCCCCCGCCGAAGAACACCCGGTCTTTAAAGGCGGGTTTCTCCTCCATATCCACTTCCCTTTGTCCGTAGGCAAAAGAACAGCTCAGGAGGGCGAAAGAAATCATCAGGATTTTCCTCATTTTTCCACAATGATAAAGAGGTCTTCAGATTCCTTTTTCATCAGGTACTTCTCACGGGCAAACTTTTCAAGCAACTCATCATTGGAAAGAAGTTCCTGTCTCTCTGCGCGAACATCAGCGATTTTTTCCTGGTAATATTCCTTCTCATTCTCCAGGGAATTCAGCTTTTGCTGAAGCTGCACCTGGGTGATAAGGTCATTGTTGTCGATAAACAGGATCCACAGAAAAAAGAAGGAACCCGTTAGGAAATAAAAATTTCGGGTAAACCTGGGTAGTTTCTTCATAGCCAAAAAGTTCTGAGTGAATTTAATAAAAAAATCAGAGTATCACGTTGTACTCTTTGAAATTTCAAAATCGGAACCTGAGGTCAGGTAATGAGAATAGATCGGTAGTCCGTGTAGCAAGCACACGACAGCCACGGGATATCCGGGGCCTCAGCCCGGAAGGGATTCGGACAATAAGCAATCAGGCAGCAGATAGGAAACCATGGTTGATTTTTCCGTATCCGCTGCCTGATGGTATGGTTATGCTAGAAATTCGGACCCGGGAAATAGGCCGTCTCACCCAGCTCTTCCTCAATACGAAGAAGCTGGTTGTATTTAGCCATACGGTCTGATCGTGAGGCAGAACCGGTTTTTATTTGTCCGGTGTTCAGCGCCACCGCCAGGTCGGCAATGGTATTATCCTCGGTTTCCCCTGACCGGTGCGACATCACGCTTGTATAACTGTGGCTTTTGGCCAGGTTAACTGCGTCAATGGTTTCGGTAAGCGAACCGATCTGGTTTACTTTAATGAGTATGGAGTTGGCAATTTCCTTGTCGATACCATCCTGAAGTCTTTTCACATTGGTAACAAACAGGTCATCACCCACCAGCTGCACCTTGTGTCCGATTTTCTCAGTGAGCTTTTTCCAGCCATCCCAGTCATCCTCTTCCATACCATCCTCGATCGAGATGATAGGATATTTGTTTACCCAGTCAGCCCAGTAATCAACCATTTCCTCAGAAGAGAGTTTCTTGCCGGTTGAGGCGAAGTGATACATTTTCGAGGAAGCATCGTAGAATTCGGAAGAAGCGGCATCCAT
Source organism: uncultured Roseivirgaceae bacterium (assembly GCA_964563925.1). GTDB lineage: Bacteria > Bacteroidota > Bacteroidia > Cytophagales > Cyclobacteriaceae > JAUILA01. Next base: position 96,873 of record CAZLZD010000009.1, read on the forward strand.
GGCAATGAAAATATCTTCACCTGGTTTGTATCCGGCTTTTTCAATTGCCATCAATACCACCTCAATGGCTTCCTGGTTGGAAGTGATATTTGGCGCAAATCCTCCTTCATCTCCCACGTTTGTAGACAAGCCTTTGTCAGAAAGGACCTTCTTCAAATGATGGAATACCTCGGTACCCATGCGTAATGAATCGGAGAATGTATCAGCATTTACCGGCATTACCATGAATTCCTGGAAGTCGATGGCATTATCGGCATGACTTCCGCCATTCAGGATATTCATCATTGGGACCGGAAGCGTATTGGCATTGACACCGCCGATATAACGATACAACGACTGACCGGCTGTTTTCGCTGCCGCCTTGGCGATGGCCAGTGAGGTACCCAGGATCGCATTGGCGCCAATCTTGGCTTTATTCTCCGTGCCATCCACTTCGATCATAATCTTGTCGAGAAGATTCTGGTCAAAAACAGGAAACCCGACCAGTTCGGATGCCAGGATATCGTTCACATTTTCCACCGCCTTCAGCACGCCCTTGCCCATGTACACGGATTTATCTCCGTCCCTGAGTTCGACGGCTTCGTGCTTTCCGGTTGAAGCCCCGGAGGGTACAGCTGCACGTCCGAGAATACCGTGTTCGGTGATCACGTCAACTTCGACGGTGGGATTGCCCCGGCTGTCTAAGATCTGACGGGCATGTATATGTTCAATTAGGCTCATTATTTCGTCTGTTTTGTAGTTTTCATTAATTCAATAAACTCGTCGAATAAGTAACGCGAGTCATGGGGACCGGGGGAAGATTCAGGGTGGTACTGGACTGAAAATGCCTTTTTGTCCTTGATGCGTATTCCTGCGATGGTGTCGTCATTCAGGTGACGGTGGGTGGAAACCACGACCTTGGATTTTTCAATGTCTTCTGCCGAAACCACAAATCCGTGATTCTGGGAAGTAATTTCACTTTTCCCTGTGACCAGGTTCTTTACAGGGTGATTCAGCCCCCGGTGTCCATGGTGCATCTTATAGGTGGAGATGCCGGCAGCCTCAGCCAGTATCTGATGGCCAAGGCAGATTCCGAAGACCGGGTCATCCATTTCCAGGATAGCCTTAACCGTATCCACGGCGTAGTCCATTACGGCAGGGTCGCCCGGTCCGTTGGAGATAAAATAGCCATCGGGGTTCCAGTTCTTCATTTCTTCGAAGGTAGTCTTGGCGGGGAATACCTTGCAGTAGCAGCCACGTCCTACCAGGTTCTTCAGAATGCTGGTTTTGATACCGAGGTCAAGAACTGCCACTCGGTATTCAGCGTCTTCGTTACCTACGAAATAGGGCTCCTTAGTGGAAACCTGGGTCGATAATTCCAGTCCCTTCATAGAGGGCACTTTATCCAGCTCAGCCTGAAGTTCGTCGGGATTCAGTTCTGAAGAGATAATGGCATTCATTGCCCCTTTGCTGCGGATATGGCGGACCAGCCGCCGGGTATCCACATCCGCGATGCCCACCACCCCGTGTTTTTCAAGGTAGCTTTGCAGGCTCTCGCTGGCTGTAAGGCGGCTGAAGGTATAGGAATAGTCATTGACTACGATTCCCTTAATTTTCGGGGTTTCAGATTCCTGTTCTTCATCCAGTACGCCATAGTTGCCTATGTGACTGGTGGTGTTAATAATTATTTGCCCGTAATAAGAAGGGTCGGTGTAAATCTCCTGGTATCCGGTCATGCCGGTATTGAAGCAAATCTCTCCTCCGGAGGTTCCCTTCTTTCCGATAGCAGTTCCTTCAAGCAGTAATCCGTCTTCAAGCAAAAGGTAGGCTTTTTCCTTTTTTTCCTGTTTCATGCAGTGGTTTGGTTATTAGATATGAACATTAAATGTAGGGACTGTCTACTATTCGGGATACAAAAATAAAAAAAGGGATTGGAAAAACTCCAATCCCTTTCAATTTCTCAAGGATAATCACTTATTCCTTCTTGTCTTTATCGTCTGTATCCGCTTCATCCTCACTGGCTTCTGCACTTTCATCCGTTTCAGCCGCAGGTGCCTCTTCAGTTTCTTCAGTTTCAGTCGCCGTTTCTTCCGCGGTGGTTTCAGCTGAAGCCTGTGCTTCCGCAGATTCCTCCTTCACTTCTTCCGCTGCCTCTGCTGATGCGTCCTCTGCCTGGGCTTCTGCTGCTTCCGCGGTTTCTTCCGCGGCTGCTGCCTTAGCTTCTTCCTTCTTAGGTTGTGCGCTTTCAGCCTGTGCATCCGATTTCTTACCGCCGCCGCGACGTGACCTGCGTGTTTTCTTGGCCGGCTTAGACTCGAGCATCAGCTCATTGTAGTCTACCAGTTCGATAATACACATGTCAGCATTGTCACCCAGCCTGTTACCAGTCTTGAGGATACGGGTATATCCACCCGGACGATCAGCGATCTTCTGGGCTACCTCATCAAAGAGGGTCTGTACTGACTCCTTGTCGTTAAGGTAGGAGAATACCACCCTGCGAGAGTGTGTGGTGTCGTCCTTTGCTTTCGTCAGCAATGGCTCCACATACTTCCGAAGCGCCTTTGCCTTGGCAACGGTTGTGGTGATCCGCTTGTTCACGATCAGCGAAGAGGCCATATTGGACAGCATCGCCTTCCTGTGAGGAGCGGTTCGGCTTAAATGATTTATTTTCTTCCCGTGTCTCATGATTCTTATTCTTCTTCGAGTTTATATTTGGACAGGTCCATACCGAAGGTAAGGTTCTTGTCCTGTACAAGCTGCTCAAGTTCAGCAAGTGATTTCTTTCCAAAATTCCGGAATTTCATCATATCCGAAATCTCCAGCTTTACCAGGTCTCCCAGGGTCTTCACATCGGCTGCCTTGAGGCAGTTGTAAGCCCTGACCGAAAGGTCCAGGTCGTTCAGAGGTGTTTTCAACAGCTTGCGCATGTGCAGCATCTCTTCGTCCACCTGCTCGATCTCTCCACCTTTTTCAGGCTCAAGTTCGATTGACTTGTCTGAGAACAGCATGAAGTGCTGAATCAGGATATGGGCAGCACCCTCAAGGGCTTTCTCAGGATGGATCGACCCGTCCGTTTCAATATCAAGCAGCAACTGTTCGTAGTCAGTCTTCTGTTCCACACGAGTATTCTCCACGCTGAACTTTACATTTTTGATCGGTGTAAAGATCGCATCGATCGGAATGTATCCGAAAACCTGCTCCGAAGGCTTATTCTCTTCGGCCGGAAGATATCCGCGTCCTTTGTCAATGGTAAGTTCGATTTCCAGATCCACTGATTCGTCAAGATTGCAGATCACCAGATCAGGATTAAGGACGACCTCTTTAGCCACGGATGAGCCGGTTGAAGCGCCGGAAACCAAAGAGCTTGG
>CAZLZD010000010.1:0-2202 GCA_964563925.1 uncultured Roseivirgaceae bacterium
TTTTGCCTTCTGACAATTGGTTCTGCCTGGAATTTTTAAAGAATTTTATCATTGACCTGAATTTCCGGACACATTTGATTTAATCAGCGGCTTAATAATCGAGCTGGGCGGGCTCTTCACATCTTCACCAAAAACATTCCAGCTGTATACAACCGCCTGCATGTTGAATTCAGGAAATATGAGCAGTGTCTGTCCCCCATACCCAAAACCGGCGATGACATCAACCCCTTCCTGATCCGGTCGCCACCACTGATATCCATAGCCATAATCAGCAACCTGGGTGGTATCAGAAATCCTGGCGGTGCTTCTTTCCACCCACTCGCCCGATACGACCTGTTTACCGTCCCACTCCCCTTTGTTCTGGATCAGCTGCCCGATTTTTGCCAGATCCTCCGCCGCCAGGTACACTCCGCCCAACGCATCCGGATACCCATCGGGCGATTTCTTCCAATGGTAATCGGTAATCCCCATCGGGCCGAACAGATTCTCTTCGGCATACTCGTCAGCATATAATCCCGTCGCTTTCTTTATGATTACCGACATAAGCTGACTGGCCCCGCTGTTGTAGACCCAGGTGGTACCCGGTACAGTATCCATGGGCTGATCCAGTGTAAACCGGATCCAGTCATCACTGTGCTCGAGCATCAGCGTGGTATTTGTCGAATCCATATCAGTGGCGTCTATTTCATGCCATTCCATCCCCAGCCTCATGGTGAGCAGGTTCTCCAGCGTGGCTGTAGTGAACAGGCTGTCAACCCCGCCCAGGTCATAGTCACTTAAGAAATCAACCAGCAAGGCATCGGTGGACGAAATTTTACCCTGGTCTATGGCAATGCCAATAAGCAACGAACTGATCGATTTAGATATGGATTGAAGCGTATGTACCTCCCTGTTCTTGTAATAAGGGTGCCAGAAGGGATGAAAGTAGTTATATTCCCCGAAAGCTGTTGAATCTTCACAGGTGTTATAACCGCAACCATCCAGACCGCTTTTCCCCTCGCTGATTTTCTGATAATTATTTCTGAAGGCTTCATCCAGAATCTTTTTCCCGTTTTTGATCAGCAAAAGCCTGTCCACATTTCCATACAGACCATCTTCAACATCCTGGAGAAAGGTATCCATGGGCTCCCTGTCAAGTCCTGCCTCCTCAAATGTAGCGTTTGGCCAGAATTCAGAACGATCCTCCTTCGGCTCCCTGGCCGAATTACAGGAAAACAGGCTTAACAGGAGAATGCTGACGATGCATATTTTTTTCATATAACACGTATTGAAATGACAGATTAATGAGGATACCGGTACGATGGATTTCTGCTCGTCGTATATTCCGGTCAATTTGATTCGTCAAATTATGGATAAAGTCCAATAAACCAAGCATGTATCCCATCCCTTTTGTCCGTTTGCAACTGAATTAATTGTTTAAATTTATCTTAGCTGCAAATCCACCGCTCCATACAGCATACCGGTCACTGAATGAAGTATCTCTTTCTCTCCGCCAGGTTCCGGTTCAAAATCCTCCCGTTAGTACCCATATCGCGAAAAAAATTTGTAAATTCTGGGGTCTGCATTCTTCAATCAAAAGCGTATAGTATGACCCTGGTAAAAACGAAATTAGGCAGGCGTTCTTTTCTGAAGGGAAGTGCCCTGGCCGGTGGCGGCATGATGATCAGCTTCAGCTGGCTGGCATCCTGTACATCCTCTTCTGTGGAAGCCGCCGAACTGCCCGATGAATGGTTTACCATCAATGCGTTTTTGAAAATTGCCCCGGACGGACAGGTGACGATCATTTCACCAAATCCGGAAGGCGGACAAAACGTCAAAACCTCCATGCCGATGGTCGTGGCCGAGGAACTGGATATTTCCTGGGAGAATGTCATCGTTGAACAGGCTCCGCTGAACACTGAACTCTATTCCCGGCAATTTATCGGCGGCAGCCAGGCGCTCCGCCGGGGCTGGGAAGGGCTGCGAATGGCCGGGGCCACCGCCCGTCATATGTTAAGGGAGGCGGCAGCCGAACAGTGGGGCGTCCCGGCGGGGGAAGTAATCACGGAGTCAGGCATTCTCCGTCACAAAAAAAGCGGGAACTCAGCCCATTATGGAGAAATGGCCTCTGCGGCTGCTCAAATGGAGGTTCCGGCAGAAGTCGAACTGAAGGCTGTCAGTGATTTTAACATCATCGGCACATCAAAAAAGAATGTAGACGGA
>CAZLZD010000010.1:2302-98336 GCA_964563925.1 uncultured Roseivirgaceae bacterium
TATACAACGCATATTCCATCCGGATTGGAAAGTACAGAATCGCTGATGGCTCAGATGAAAGAGTTAACCGATCACCCGGCAGGCGTCCGGCGCAAAGATGGTGATCCGGAGGGAGCCTTTCAGGATGCAGGCCAGGTTATAGAACGCTCCTATTCGGCCCCGTTCCTGGCGCATAACTGCATGGAGCCCATGAATTTCTTTGCGGATGTCACTGCCGAAAGGGCAAACCTGGCGGGGCCCCTGCAAAAGCCGGAATTTACTGAGCTGGCATTAGCTGCACGCACCGGCATCCCGGTAGATAAAATAGACATTGAGATAACCCGCCTCGGCGGCGGGTACGGCCGGCGTTCCTATGCGCACTGGCTGATCGAGGCGGCACTGATTTCACAAAAAATGAATGCCCCGGTAAAGCTGATCTACAGCCGGGAAGATGACATGACCTCGGGCATTTACCGGCCCGCCTATTATGGCAAGTTCCGGGCGGCCCTCGATTCAGAAAATAACCTGACCGCCTACCATGTCAATATCGGGGGCACTCCACAGAGTCCGTTGTACCCGGACCGCTTCCCGGCAGGGGCGGTGGATAATTACCTCGCCGAAGACTGGACCATCGACAGCAATATTACCGTAGGCTCGTTTCGCGCGCCGCATTCCAATTTCATGGCTGCGGCCGAACAATCATTCCTGGATGAGGTCGCGGAAGCTGCAGGGAAAGATCCGATCCGGTTCCGGCTGGAATTGCTGGACCGGGCGGCTAAAAATCCCCTGGAAGGCACGACCAACGATTATGACGCGGTACGTTATGCCGGGGTGTTAAAACTCGTTCGGGAGAAGTCAGGCTGGGAGAATACTACACCAGGCCTTCACAAAGGAGTGTCCGCCTACTTTTGCCATAATACCTACGCGGCCATTGTCATGGAGGTACGCCTGCTGGAAAACAAACCTGTAATTGAACGAGTGGTTTGTGCCGTGGATTGTGGCATTGTGGTTAATCCGGATGCCGCTACCAATCTCATTGAAGGCGCCATCGTGGATGCCATCGGAAATGCTATGTACGGGTCGCTGCCCATCACAGAGGGCAAGCCGGAAAAACGTAATTTCGACAAATACCGCATGATCAGGATGGCGGAAGCCCCGAAGAATATCGAGGCGTATTTTGTGGAGAGCGATACGGATCCCACCGGGCTGGGCGAACCTGCCTTCCCTCCTGCTTTCGGGGCGCTGGCGAATGCATTGTACAAGGCCACGGGAAAGCGGTTATACGCTCAGCCGTTTGACATATAACAAAGGATTGATACATTATTGATACCAATGAATGAAGGGTGTGACGTTCAGATGATTCTTACTACCTGACCTCTGCCGGTTCCAGCACCCATTTCCATATTAGTCCTTCCTCCGGATCTTTGATTTCCTGCACTTTTTCGAATCCGCACTTGCGCAAAACCTGCGTGGAAGGATTAACTTCTCCCAGGGTGTGGGCTATAATACGTGCTACTCCCGGATTCCGACAGGCATGTTCAATGAGCCCTTTAGCCATTTCCGTCGCCAGGCCCTGGTTCCGGTAGGCGGGAGAGATTTCATAACCTAGTTCTACCGAGCCATCCTCCGAAGGGCGGCCTTTATACCCTCCGCTTCCGATGAGCCTGTTATCCTTTTTATGGACCGGCAAATAAGTCCACCAACCCGCGTCCTCCTCATTCTCCAGCAACCTGTGAAGTGAATATTTCAGGGCTCCTTCTCCAAATTCCGTCCAGTTATCGTGAACCGATGCATTCAGAGCCACAGCCAGTTGTTGATTTCCTGCTATGGCAGATTTCAACAACGGTATGTCACAGGAGATAATTCTCAGGCGTGCTGTTTCAATAATCATGGTTAAATATAACATTGAAGACCGATTCACCCGCCAATTAATTGATTTTCACAAGAATCCGTTTGATTATCATATGGCTGAAGCGGCAGACTTTTCGTAAATTACTGTAAGTTTCATTTTCTGTACACGTATTGATTTAATCACTTATGGCTACATATAATCTGCGAATTAATGGCAAAGACCAACAGGTAGAGGCCGATTCGTCCACCCCCATGCTCTGGGTATTGCGGGACAACCTCAACCTCACCGGTACCAAATACGGCTGCGGCATTGCCCAGTGCGGTGCCTGCACCATACACCTTGACGGAAACGCCGTGCGTTCCTGCCAGCTTCCTGTATCGGCAGCGGCCGGCAAGGAGATCACCACGATTGAAGGGCTCTCGGAAAACGGCGACCATCCCGTGCAGCAGGCCTGGCTGGAACTGGATGTGCCCCAGTGCGGGTATTGCCAGGCCGGACAGATCATGAATGCTGCCGCCCTGCTTGAACGAAATCCCTCACCCTCCGACGATGAGATTGAATCGGCAATGAACGGCAATATCTGCCGGTGCGGAACCTATGTCCGGATAAAAAAAGCGATTAAAAAAGCAGCTAACGTTTAACTGATACTACTATGACCTCCCTAAATAAGTCGATAAAAAGAAGATCTTTCATGAAGGCATCCGTCCTGGCCGGCGGAGGTATGATGCTCAGTTTTAACTGGCTGGCCGGTTGTTCGCCCGAAGTCCGGGAAGAGATGGAGAAGGAGCTGGCGATGCCGAAGGAGTGGTTTGATTTAAACAGTTACATCAAGATCGGGGACAATGGCCGGGTCACGCTGATGTCAGCAAATCCTGAATTCGGTTCCAATGTGAAGACTTCCATGCCCATGATCCTGGCCGAAGAGCTGGATACGGACTGGGAAAGTGTCATTGTCGAACAGGCTGATTTTTATCCCGAACGTTTCGACCGGCAGTTTACCGGCGGCAGCCAGGGAATCAGGCGCGGCTGGACTCCGCTGCGTACGGCCGGAGCCACCGCACGACAGATGCTGGTGAACGCTGCGGCGCAGACCTGGAATGTGCCTGCCGCTGAAATTACCACGGCAGCTGGTGTCCTTTACCACAAAGGCAGTGGCAAGGAAGCCGGGTATGGGGAAATGGCTTCCCTGGCGGCAACCCTGGATGTGCCTGAGGAAGTGACCCTGAAGGAGCTCAGTGATTTTAAAATCATCGGTACTTCCCGCAAGAATGTGGATGGAAAGAACATTGTGACCGGAAAGCCCATGTTTTCCCTGGATCACACCCAGGAAGGGATGCTGATCGGAATGATCGTACACCCTCCGGCGTTCGGCAAACAGGTAAAATCAGTTAACGCCGAAGCAGTTAAGGGAATGCCCGGCATCCGGGATGTATTCGTCTTCGAAACACTCAAAGACGATTATGAACGGAACGGGTTTGATACCACCTCCTTTACCAAACTGGTGGCCATCGTGGGGGAATCCACCTGGCAGGTGATGAATGCCAAAAAAGCGCTGGAAGTGGAGTGGGAGAATGCGCCTGATAAAAAGGTCGTCGTAGCGGGCTGGGGCGGCAAGGAGGAAGTACTCATTCCGGGAGGTATTGAAAGTACCGACGGCCACAAAGCACGAATGGAGGAAATGGCCAAAAAACAGGCACAGGTTTTACGCCAAGACGGGGATCCGGAAGCCGCATTTGCCTCGGCAGCGAAAGTGATCGAGCGAACCTATAACGCCCCTTACCTTGCCCACAATTGCATGGAGCCGGTGAATTGCTTTGCCGACGTCACTGCCGATAAAGCCGTTGTCTACGGACCTATCCAGGCTCCCGAACTTATCATGAGTGCCTTGTCTTCCTGCCTGGGCATGCCCCGTGAGAATATTGAGATCAGGCTGTCACGCATGGGTGGCGGGTTCGGACAGCGTGCCTACGGGCATCACATGGTCGAGGCCGCAGTGATCTCGCAGAAAGTACAGGCCCCGGTAAAAATGATCTATACCCGGGAAGACGATATGTCCTATGGCATCTACCGGCCCACCTACACGGCCACCTATCGTGCCGGATTGGATGAGAACAATAACCTGATCGCATTTCACGTGAAAGGCGGCGGAATCCCGGAACATCCGGTTGCGGCCAACCGCTTTCCGGCCGGGGCGGTGGATAATTACCTCGCGGAAGGATGGGCCATCAAATCAAATATCACCATTGGTGCATTTCGGGCACCCCGGTCCAATTTTATCGCGGGGGCCGAACAGTCATTCCTGGATGAGGTAGCCGAACTCGCCGGGAAAGACCCGGTAGCCTTCAGGCTCGAACTTCTTGAGAGGGCGAAAAACAACCCGGTGGGCACGGACAATGATTATGACGCCGACCGGTATGCGGGTGTGATTAAACTGGCCCGGGATAAATCGGACTGGAATAACTCGGATAATTCGAACCGTGGTTTTTCCGCGTATTTCTGCCACAACACCTATGTGGCCGAAGTACTCGAGCTCCAGCTTGACAATAACACCCCTGTCTTCCCGAAGGTCATCGCCGCGGTGGATTGCGGAGTGGTGGTAAACCCGGATGCCGCGGCCAATATGGGAGAAGGCGCCATTGTGGATGGCATCGGAAATGCCTTATTCGGAGAATTAACCCTCGTGGATGGCGTTCCGCAACAGCAGAATTTCGACAAATACCGGATGATACGGCAGACCGATGCGCCAAAGTCGATTGAAGTCCATTTTGTGGAAAACGATCATGACCCGACCGGGCTGGGCGAACCGTTATTCCCCCCTGTCTTCGCGGCTGTGGCAAATGCCCTGCACAAGGTGACCGGCAGGCGTTTCTACAACCAGCCGTTTGCCCGCGAGATCCAGAGTCCGGATAACAGGATGTAATGAGAACCGTCATTAAAGGCATCGTCCCCGGCGCATACCTGCTGCTTTAGCCTGGGGACGTTGCTTTTTTTCCTTTTCCACCTTTCTTAGCTAACTTCAGGCGTTCAGAAAAATTCGATTACAGTAACGGTTACTGCCTGGCCTCATCAGGCATTAACTACACGGATAAAGCCAACGCATTGAAAAAAGGAAAGATTATATTTATCGTATCAGCAGGCCACTCCGGCTCTACCCTGCTCGACCTGGCCATCGGGTCAATTAACAAGGTGTTTTCCTGCGGCGAGATGATGCACCTTCCCTGGCAAATTCTCCGGGGCCCTAACAAGGATGACATCCAGTCCTATTGCTCCTGCGGACAGGATTTTCATGGTTGCCCGGTCTGGCACGAGGTAATTACCGGGTTGGATGAGAAGCATGGCATGAATATTTATGAGGATCCACGCTCGTTGCGCCTGTCGATGCACCAGCCAATCAAATTCGGGCGAAGCCTCCCGGCACTGGCGGTTCAGGCTTTGATCATGACTTCAAACCAGTTCGTCCTGACCCGCTGGATTCCAGCGATCATTTCCCTTTTCTACCGGCGTTCGGTTCGGAACAGCTGGAACCTGGCCGATCAGATTTGCGAAACCACCGGGTCGGAGTATATCGTGGATTCATCCAAGAATATCGTCCGGTTTCTCTTTCTGAGAATGCATCGGCCCGATGATATAAAGCTGGTGGTGCTTAAGCGGGATATCATGGGTGTGGCTTCTTCGTCCCATGATGGTCCTCTTACGGAAGAGGTGATCGCTCACCGAACCAACGCCTGGGTGAAACTCTACAAGAAGCGGGTCAGAAACTTACTGGCACAACTCCGCAGGGATGATTTCAGAATGATTCGCTACGGAGATTTTTGTGCAGCCCCGGAGGAAAAACTAAACAACATAGCGAAGTGGCTCAACCTCCCCCCCATGGAAAAGCTGGAAATCGATACAAACCAGCGGCACCTGGTCGCAGGCAATCCCATACGCCACTCCGGGGAAATTCGTATCAGGAAGGATAACCGCTGGCGTGAAAGGCTCACTGAGGAGCAGATCAAACGCCTCACAGTCATCTCAGACGACGTGGATGCGTCCCTGACAAAGTTCAGCGATAACTATGTATAGCATAAAATCGGCCTAATCCAGCAGTGCCTGGTAAACAAGTGCCCTGAGCTTCCCATGGTCATCTATACCGCCGGCAGGAATCAGCTGAGTGAAGTATACCACAATAAGTTCCTCTTCCGGATCTACCCAGTAGTCAGAATGGTAGGCACCGCCCCAACCGTATTCTCCCGCAGACCCGGGAACTCCCCGCTCCCCGACATCCTTTACCACTTCAAACCCGAGACCGAAGCCAACTCCCTGTGTCCAGGGAAACGGCACATCCCCTAAATGATCTGTGGTCATGAGCTCAACCGTTTTTGAAGACAGTATCCTTACCCCGTTAAGTTCGCCTCCATTGAGCATCATTTGTAAAAACTTATAGTAGTCCGAGGCAGTACTCAGGTACCCCGCTCCTCCTGAATAGCTTGTCCTGGGCCCCTTCACATAGGCACCCTGGCCCACCATTCCGCCTGGATCGGGGGCACGGACCAGGCCATTTTCCCCAGCGGAATAAACCACGGCCAGCCGGTCACTTTTTGATTCCGGCAGGTAAAAATGGGTATCGTTCATGCCAAGGGGATCGAGAATCCGTTTCTTTAGAAAATCCGAGAGCGATTCCCCGGAAACGACCTCGATGACCGCTCCCAGGATATCCGTATTGTATCCGTAGACAAAACGCTCCCCGGGCTGCGCATCAAAAGGAAGCGATCCCATCTTTCTGACGGTTTCCAGGACCGGCTCTTCGCGGTTGGCAAAGTACCAGCCCTGTATGCCTGCCTCTTCCCATTTATCACTGGCCGTACCTCCCCCATAACCAATCCCGGCCGTATGGGTGAGCAGGTCCCGCAACGTGATCTGACGCTCTGCCTTTTCAACTGTATAGGTGCCATCGCCGGAAGGTATTGCGACGGTGGTCTCGCTGAATTCAGGGATGTATTTGCTTAGCGGATCCGTAATCAGAAGCTTTCCCTCTTCCTGCAGGATCATTATACCCACACTGGTGAGTGCTTTCGTCTGTGAGGCGATCCTGAAGATGGTATTGGTCTCCATGGAACGGTTATTTTCAAGGTCACGCTTTCCAAAGGCTTCCAGATAGGCGATCTGTCCGTTCCTTGCTACCAGGACTACCGATCCTGCCAGTTTCCCGTTTTCGGTATACTCTTTAAAAGCACCTGATATACGGTCCAGCCTGTCGGGTGAGAACCCGGCAGGTTCCGTACTGGCCAGTTGCTCCTGCGGCCAGGCAGATAGCGGGATCAGGAAAAGAATTAGTAAGAGAAAACGTGAGGGAAGTAACAGCTGCTTCATGGTAAATGCATTTTTCGGGAATATACAAGATATTCAAAGGCAATGCCACCCCGGGGTATCCGCAGGCTTAATTTTTTCTGAGAATATTGAGTAAATCCCTGATTTTAAGCGGTTTGTTCAGGTGATAGTCAAAGCCTGAGGAAGCTGATTCCTTTCGGGCCTGGTCATGACCATACCCGGTGTGGGCAATGTATAGCGCCTCACCGTTGTACTTCTCCTTAATTTTACTCAACAATTCATATCCATTAATATCAGGAAGGCCTATGTCAAGGATAAATACATCCGGATTGGAGTCGGCCACTTTTTCGAGTGCTTCCATCCCTGAATTTGCAGCCACCGTACGGAAATTCTTACGCTTCAGAATTTCGGAAAGAAGATGGGCGGTATCCAGGTTGTCATCCACGATCATAATGGTAAGCGGCTTTTGATCAGCAGTTTCATCCTTTGCCTCAACTCCCTCATTATCCGGCTGTTCCTGCCGTCGTTGGTCGGTCAGTGGCAGCCTGATAAAGAATGTACTTCCCTTTGCCTTACCCATACTTTCCACACGTATATCTCCTTCGTGCAATTCCACGAACTGGCGTACAAGTGAAAGGCCTATACCGAGTCCCGGATTAGCCACATCCGGTTCGATTTGTTCGAATGGCTGAAAAATCTTTTCCTCCAGACCGGCACTGATTCCGACCCCGGAATCCCGGATGGTAATGACTGCATTATTTTCTTCAGTAGTCATTCTGACCTCCACCTGGCCTCCTTTGTGGGTAAATTTACAGGCGTTGTTGAGCAGGTTATTAAAAATTTGTTCAATCCTCGTGGGGTCGGCCAAAATGAAATAATCCTGATCAGGGAGTTGTATGTCATAGTCAATTCCCTTGTCCTCCATGATCGATTCATAGCTGCCGGCAATACGGGCGAAAAGTTTACTGAAATTCAATACCTGCTTGTCCAGGCGAATCTTACCCCGCTCAATCCTGGTAAGGTCAAGCAGGTCGTCAAGCAACAATGACATTTGATCGACGCCGTTAGAGATAATCCGCAGCTGATCCGAATCTGAATGTTCAAGCATAAGCAATTCAAGTCCGCCGCTTATCGAAGCCAATGGGTTTCTCAGCTCATGTCCCAGTGTCGCCAGGAACTGGTTCTTCTTTTGGTTGGAAACCTGAAGTTCAGCAATGGCTTCATTCAGTTGATTCTCCAGCTTTTTACGTTCAGTGATATCAATGATCATTCCGATCATCTTGGTAGGGATGTCTTCTTCAAATATTACCTGGCCACTTGACTCTACAAACCGTATTTCCTCCTCACCTTCCGGCATCAGCCTGAATTCGGTTTCCATATGGCCGCCGTGATCGAGCAGTGAAACCTGGTTAAACAGATGTTTCAGGGAATCCCGCTCGTCTTCCGGAATATGGCTCCAGAATTCCTCATGGGAAAACAGGGATTTTCCGGAATATCCCCATAAGTCACTCAGGAACGGATCGAGTACCACCTTGTTTTCCTGGTAGTAATATTCAAATGCTCCCAAACGTCCGGAATCTTTAGCAATCCTGAGTTTTTCTTCACTTTCACTCAGTGCCTTTTCGGTCTCAAGCTGGACCGTAATATCCGTGTTGGTACCAAACCAGTTAATAATCTCACCGTTTTCATTGCGCACCACGCAGGCACGAGACAGGAACCATCTGTACTCCCCGTCTTTACCCCGCAATGGAAAGGTGTCCTCCCAATCCTCACCCCTTTCGATGTGGTCTTTAAATTTATTGGTCACACGATCCACGTGGTCAGGATGATGCACTTTCTGCCAGCCCCAGCCTTCCATTTCACTCATGTTGGAACCGGTATAATCAAACCAGCGGTCATTGTACCATACAATGTAACCTGTCTTGTCGGTCATCCAGGCCAGCTGGGGAATGGTATTGGCGAGTGTACGGAATTTGGCCTCATTAGCCAGCATCTGCTGATGCACCTGTTGTTCCCTGATGGCTATCGAAAGGAGGTTTGCTGCTGACCTCAGGAAATTGGCGTCATCCTGCGTGAAATTCCGGGACCGGCTTGTATGAGCTCCCAGCACACCAAAAGGAGGTTCGGAATGGTTAATGACACAACTGATACCACTTACCACCTGGTGATCTGTTAGCAAGGCCGGACCAACGAAACGCGTTTCAGCAGAAAGATCTCCTACGATAACAGGATCTTTACTTCTGAGGGTAAAACCTGCCTGTGAATTTGAATTATCCGGTACGGTAGCCGTCCCGATGATGCCATCCTTCCATCCGGTTCCTGAAACCATCAGGAAATTTCCTTCTTCGGGCTGATATCTGAGTATCTTCACATACTCCACTTCCAGGGTACGGGCAATATCCTTTACGAGCTCATCAAAAAGCTCCTTAAGTTCCATTCCGCCAAGTGCCCGCATACCGATCCTGGCAATCACGGCCTGCTGATGCTCCCGGCTTTCAGCCCGTTTTGATAATTTCCGGGATTCGGTGATATCATGAAAGCTTATCACCACCCCGTCTATCTTTCGATCTTCCGTCCGGTAAGGCGTGATGTTCCGAACAAAATACCGGCCGTCATCCAGGTGTTTCTCAGAGGAAACCGGATTTAAATGCTGAAGTACTTTCCGGGCCTCATCAATCATGGAGCCATCCACCAGTTCATTATGAATGGAAAACACCGGCCGATTCGAATCGGATCTTGAAATCCCAAGGAGATGCTCAGCAGCCGGGGTGTAACGTTGTATCTTAAAGTCCGTATCAAGGAATATGGTGGGAATATTGGTACTGCTGAAAAAATTCCTGACATCATCATTGGCGTCCTGTAGCTCGCCAATCTTTTCCTTCAACTGATCATTGACCGTGCGCAATTCCTCATTCAATGAACGCAATTCTTCCGAACTTGCCTCCAGTTCCTCATTGGCTGACTGAAGCTCCTCATTGGTGGAAACCGCCTCCTCGTGTGCCGTTTTTAATTCCTCTGAATTTGATTCGAGTTCTGCAATGGTATTCGTTAGTTCCATCCTGGCCTCAGCAAGCTCCAGCTCCAGGTTCTCAATGGTTTTATTCTCGTCCTGTACACTGATTTCCGGAGATGGACTGGTTTCGTTATCCTCATGAAAACTTATACTCACCAATGCATTCTCGTGGTTACCCAGTTTCCGGATTTGAATTTCATAGACTTTCTCCGGATAATCCTTAAAGGTGTGATGAAATATGACCGGCTCATTATTTTTACCGACCTTAAATACGGCACTGCGTACTTTGGAACGAATCTCGGTATGCACAACCTGATAAAGCTGGTAATTGGGTTCACCTTGGGGAATTTTCACAAACTGATCCAGCTTACCGTGGTTATACACTATCTGCTCCTTGCTGTCCACCACGATCGTTGGATCCACTAATTCCCGCAGTAACACATTCCGGATGTTTTCTGCCGGTGAGGGTTCGGATTGAGTGGTCTTTAACTGGGCGAATTGGGTGAAGCTTCGTTGCTTTCCATATTGGCCGGGCAGCGGGGATACTGTTCCTGTTTTCTTCCTGTATAGGCGGTATTTAGATGATACGGGATCCCACTGGTCATTCTCCTTCCGGATCGACTCGGCAGAACCAAGAAATAGATAACCGCCGGTCTTTACGGAAAACTCCATTGACCTGATAATCTGCCGCTGAACCTCTCTTTGCAGGTAAATCAAAAGATTTCTGCAACTTATAAGGTGCATATTGGAGAAGGGAGGATCGGTTACGACGTTGTGAACCGCGAAGGAAATCAGATCACGAATCTTATTTTTGACCTTGTAAAATCCGTTATCCAGTTTTACGAAATACTTACCAAGCAAACTTTCTTCCACCTCAGAAGCAATGCTTTCCGGGTAGAGGCCACGACGGGCAGAATGAATTGCCTCCTGGTCCAGGTCTGTGGCAAAAATCCTGATCTCATTGGAGAGTTGCTTTTTCTCCATGGCTTCCAGCAACAGGATAGCGATGGAATAGGCCTCCTCCCCGGTCGAACACCCTGCTACCCAGATTCGAATAACATCGTCTTCTGCCAGGTCCTTGAGGATGGGGTTGACAGCCTCATTCCTGAGTTCACTAAAGGCTTCCCTGTCGCGAAAAAAATCTGTCACATTGATCAGCAGATCCTGCACCAGCATTTTACGTTCCGCCTTATCCTTGCGGATCATCTCCAGGTAACTGCTCAAATTGCCTGAACTGGTCAGGCCCATGCGGCGCACCAGCCGGCGCATCACAGTATTCTCCTTGTACTGCCTGATATCGAATCCCTCATGCAACTCGAGTACAACCGCCAGGTCCTGTAACCCTTCAGGATCAATGGCATCAGGCAGGGTATCATCTTCCTGCTTCACATAGTGGTGTTCCGTGTAGTTTTTCAGCTCTGCCATTAACTCTCCTACACCAGAAATCCTGTCCACCACCCCGGAAATAACCGCGTTATCAGGCATGGATGAATGTTCGGCACTCATCGGGTCCTGCACCATGGTAAGGCCTCCTGCCGCCCTGATCGCACGCAAACCGGCTGTTCCGTCATTGCCGGCGCCTGAGAGTACGATCCCTGCACAGCGATGACCGCATTCCCTGGCGATGGTCCTGAAAAGGTGGTCAATCCCCAAACTCATCCCATGCACTTTTTTCAACGACACAAGACGGATATGTCCCTCTTTTACTTCGAGAAATTTGTTGGGCGGGATTACGTAGATGACATCCGCTTTTATTTTTTCGCGATCCTCAGGCACTTGTACCGGCAACTCAGTTTCTTTATCCAGAATTTCCGGTAGCAGGCTTTCGTGGTTGGGGTCCAGGTGCTGAACAATGATAAAGGCCATGTCCGAATCCTTAGGTATGGTGGCTACAAACTCCTTCAGGACATTCAAACCACCAGCCGATGCACCTATGCCTGCAATGAAAGGCAGGGAATTATCCTTGGATTCGTCTTTGTTGCTCATGTTACTTTAAAACCGTATTACAGGAATACACTATCGGGCTAAGGGGTTTTGTTCAACTTAATATAACAAAACACGTGCATGTTTGAAAACATCAATTTTTGAGATAATTCAAGAATAAATGAACCAGGATCACCCCTGATAGTGTAGAATTATTTCTACAAATTAAAGATAGGCAGAAGGATCGCATTTTTCGATATTTTAATGTATTATGCCTTCCTAAGCTGCTATGTATGGCCCAGGTACCTCCAACCAAAATGGCTTCCTTTCTGAGCGGAATCCGTTTCTTTGCCGAGCTCAAGAAAGAATCGCTCAGCAAACTCGGTGAACACACCGACCAATTGACCTTTAGAAACCGTCAGAAAATCTTTGAGAAAGGTGACCCGGGCGATGCGATGTACGCCATCTATTCAGGTCGTGTGATGGTCCATGACGAAGATCACGAATATGGTTTTCTCCAGGCGGGAGAATGTTTTGGAGAATATGCCATGATCGACCGTGAAGACCGGTCGGCCACGGTAACTGCGGTCGAGGAGACGATCGTCTTCAGGATAGGTGCCGGTGTATTCATTGAATTAATGAAGGACGATGCCGGGTTTGCCCGCGGAATTCTCCGGGTAATGATCGACCGTCATCGTGAACTGGACACAATCCAGGAAAAACTGGCCACTTCCAAAAAGGAGCTGGAATATGCCAACGCCCGCATGAGCGGACTGATCAACGGGGCCATGGATTCCATACTGCTCTTCGATAGCAAATTTCGTATTATACTGGCTAATCCCGCAGCGCTGTCTATGCTGGAGAATGATGATGTGCTTCAACGGAACCTGTTGTTTTTTCTGGATGAAGCAGGTGCCTCAATGGTGGAAACACTGGCCGAAGAAGCCAGGGACAATAGTCAGAGCATGTTTCTTCCGGTCCCGGTTAAGGTCATTGGCTCAGGCGGATCCGAATCAATAAACGAAGGTACCATCAGTCACTATGGCAATGACCCGGATTCCTTTTTTATACTGATCCTCCGGAACATAAAGGACCGGCTTGAGGCGGAAGACAAGATAGAAATGCTGTCTGACCGTACACATTACCTGCAGGACGAACTGGACCAGCTGAATGCCCACCATGGAATACTGGGGGAAGATCCCGGAATGGTGGCGCTGCTCGGTATGGTCAAACAGGTCGCTTCCACGGATGCCACGGTACTGGTACACGGCGAAACCGGTACGGGTAAGGAACTGGTGGCCAAAGCCATTCATGAAGCAAGCAGCCGTAAGGATAAGCCCTTTATCCGGATCAATTGCGGAGCCATACCCGCCAACTTAATAGAAAGTGAGTTATTCGGACATGAAAAGGGCGCTTTTACCGGTGCCACCAGCTCCCGAAAGGGACGGTTTATGCTGGCCGACAAAGGAACACTGTTCCTGGATGAAATTGGAGAACTCCCGCTTGACCTGCAACCCAAATTACTGCGGGTCATTCAGGAAGGGGAATTCGATCCGGTAGGCAGCAATACCACCCACAAGGTGGATGTCCGTATACTCGCCGCGACCCACCGCGACCTCCTGGCACTCAGCCGAGAGGGTAAATTCAGGGAAGACCTTTATTACCGGCTCAATGTATTTCCGCTGGTGGTACCCCCGTTGCGGCAGAGGGGCGGCGACGTTTGCCTGATAGCCGAAGAAATGATCCGCAGGTTTGCTGCCAGCCTCGGAAAACCAGCGGCCGCTCTTTCCGATGAAGACCGCGCTTTGTTCCAGGCGTACGATTGGCCCGGTAACGTTCGCGAATTACAGAATATCATCGAAAGAGCCATGATTATTTCCCAAAACGGAAAGGTCAACTGGAGAAGTATTCTGCCAGCAGGCCAGGCATCAGGCACGACATCAAATAACCAGGCCCCGGAACGTATTATGACGGCTGGCGAACTCACCTCCCTGGAAAGGGATAACATACTGCGGGCCCTGAAGCTGACCAAATGGAAAGTATCGGGTAAGGGAGGAGCCGCCGAATTGCTTGACATCCCCCCTACCACCCTGGCCTCAAAAATAAAAGCCCATAATATTTCCCGGCCGGTCTGAGATTCTCCCGTATTTCGTAACGATTTTTCGTAATCCTGCGATTATTCGTTGCTTCCCCAATACGAAAAACATTCTTATTTCTTTGATTATCAGCTATTTAAGTGTTTGGCACGGTGACTGTATAAAGGATTTCAAACAACAATTAATCTTTTAATCAATACAAATCAACAAAACAACAAATCATGAAAACGCTTAAAACAATCGCCACACTATTTCTGCTCGTTATATCCGTAGCAGCTTTTAGTACTGAACCACCTGCTAAATCAAAGAACGTACAGGTTTTACCGGCACATCCGGGTACACTTAAAGTCCTCTATGTAAACCCGAAAGCAAAGTATGTAGACATCAGGCTTTGCAATGAGGATGGAGTATTCTTCACTGACCGCGTGAAAGTCGTGCAAAAGGGTTTCATTGCCAGGTACGATGTAAGTTCGGTTAGCGCCGATGAATTCTGGATTGAAATCGCAGATTCGGATTCTTCAGTGAAATATCGGATCCAGCAGGACGGATGGGGAAACCTCTGGGCAACTTATTGGGATTATCCTTCCGTGGAATCGTCAGTAATAGCCGCAAAGTAACAGGTCCTGACCCCTGTTGA
Organism: uncultured Roseivirgaceae bacterium; assembly: GCA_964563925.1. Taxonomy (GTDB): domain Bacteria; phylum Bacteroidota; class Bacteroidia; order Cytophagales; family Cyclobacteriaceae; genus JAUILA01. The sequence continues at coordinate 17,113 of CAZLZD010000010.1, forward strand.
ATCAGCCAAAACCAACATAACCCTGACCTGTAAACCTCTGTCCTGACGGCAGGGGTTTACTTATTCCTGATTTCAGCAAATGCGACAGCCTTCTCCCGCTGGTTTTCTAATTCGACCACAACCTTACCCAAATGCTTCCCCTCTCCGAAATACTGAATCAATTCGGGTAGTTTATCAAAACGGTACGGACCATCAATGACGGGCCTGATTTGTCCCTGTTCGGCGAGTTCAGTAATACGTTCTAATCCCTTATTAGGTTTAAGACCAAGTACCCTTAGCTTTTTCCCCGTAAACAAGGAGAACAGGGAACCAACAAATACTATTTCAAGCAACCTGGACATCGTACCTCCGACGGTGACATACGTGCCATTTCTGGTGAGCGATCGCGCATATTTGAACACTGACCTGTTTGATTTAGTATCAAGGATCAGGTCATACTTTTCGCCGGTACTGGTGAAGTCCGTTTTTTTGTAATCCATCACGCTGTCAAACCCCAGGGATTTCATCAAGCCCAGTTTAGCGTCACTGTCCACACCAGTTACCTCAACCTCATATGATTTCAAAATCTGAATTCCCAGGGTCCCGACACCGCCACCCGCGCCATTGATCAGTACACGCTGTCCGGATTTCACCTTTCCCAGCTCCACAAGTCCCTGGAGCGCGAGCAATCCGGCATGTGGTAAGGCGGCGGCATCATTAAAACTTATATTGGAAGGCTTTTTGGATATCATTTTCTCCGGCACACAAACGTATTCGGCAAATCCGCCAAACCTGCAGTCCGACAGGTCGCAGTAGATCTCATCGCCGGTTTTGAACGAACTCACCTGATCACCCACCGTTTCGATTGTCCCGGCAATGTCAACCCCGGGAATAGTTATTCCCGGCTTTTTCAGACCATATATCATGCGGATTACAAATGGTTTACCCCGGATCAACCCCCAATCCCAGTCATTGATGGATGTGGAGTGTATTCTTACCAGTACTTCCTTATCCTCAGGAATTGGTTTTGAAACTTCCCCGATTTCAAGATCCTTCGGCAATCCGTATTTCGTTATTAGTATTGCTTTCATTTAAATGATTGTTCAGACTAATTATACCTTACGAAGTTTCAGCAGTTATGGTGTAGGGGCTTTCTGAAGTCAGCCTTGCTTACAAGTTAAATTTCCAATACATAAATATACACATTGAGCATGAGCTGTGCGGAGTACACTACCTTGTGCGGAGTACACTACCTAATGTCTGGAATCATAGTAGGGAACCTCGGCCAACCTGTGACTAATTAAACTCTTCCCCCCGGGATTCCCTGGCTGCCTCAACACGCTGATTCCCTACCCACTTAACGATATTTCGTTATTTACCTCACGATATTTCGTGTAATCACGATATTTCAGAACAGGTCATTTCACCATAAACAGCCTGTAAGGTCAATAAAGGCTATTTTTACACTTTGGCACAGGGAATGTAAAGCACTAATCATCAAAACAACAATTATTTACCAAAATCAAAAAAACAATGATTACTACAGCAAATTACAAGAACGGTGTTAACGTAGACCAACTTGTGGAAACCATCCAGGCCATTCAGGAAAATCCTTCCCTGGCAAAATTCGAATTCCGTACCAAGACAAACTGGATTGAAGGCGGACATTGTGTGACAAGCGCTAAAGAATTTTATGGTGCAGGTCAGGAAGACGAGACCCGTCAGGAAACATTTACCATGGAAGCGGATCATCCCAGTGTACTGCTCGGTCAGGACAAAGGTGCAACACCGGTGGAAATTGCCCTGCATGCCCTCGGAACCTGTCTTACTGCAGCCATGACCTACCATGCCGCCGCTAACGGAATCGATATCGAAGGAATGGAAGTAAAAATGGACGGAGATCTTGACCTTCACGGGTTCCTCGGCCTTGATCCTGAAGTTCGCAAAGGCTTCAATGGCATCAATGCAAAGTTCAAGGTGAAATCAGATGCTTCTGTAGAACAATTGCGTGCCCTGGCACAGTTCTCCCCGGTATTTGATATCATATCCAATCCCACACCAGTGTCTATTGAAATCGTAAAGTAAACGATAGCTGATGGTCGCCCTTGAATGGGTGACCATCATTTTTACCATGACCCCCCACGCCACATATAGAATCCTCACCGGAAATGAAGCCGCTGCCACCATGGCCTATGCGGTCAATGATCTTTGTATCCTCTACCCAATCACACCTTCCACCGAAATGTCTACGCTCGTGGCAGAACAGGCTGAAGACGGAAAACGTAATATTCTCCAGGAAATTCCCGAAACCTTTGAAATGCAGAGTGAGGCCGGAGTGGCAGGTGCCCTTCACGGTGCCTTGCAGACCGGAAGCCTGGCAACCACCTTTACCAGTTCCCAGGGCCTTCTGCTGATGCTGCCCAACCTGTATAAAATTGCCGGCGAGCTTACACCGTGTGTGATCCATGTCGCTACCCGGTCACTGGCCACCCATGCCCTTTCCGTCTTCGGAGATCACAGTGACGTGATGGCCATAAGACAATCCGGGTTCGGACTTATCGCCTCTTCCTCCGTTCAGGAGGCCCATGACCTTGCCCTGATCGCCCAGGCTTCCTCCCTGGAGTCAAGGATTCCATTGGTCCATTTCTTTGATGGCTTCCGGACCTCCCATGAATTTTCCAAAATAGCTACGGTTCCGGAAACGGTAATCGCAGAATTGATCCCGCATGAGGCTGTCAGTCAGCACCGTACTAACGCTTTAAACCCTAACCGGCCCGTTGTTCGTGGGACCGCCCAGGGCCCGGACACCTATTTCCAGAGCCGGGAAGCTCAAAATACTTTCTACCTGAAGTTTCCGGAAGTGCTGCGAAAGGTGATGAACAAATTTGCCTCACTCACCGGGCGTACCTATCAGCCATTTGAATACCACGGACACCCTGAAGCTACTGATGTGATCGTGGTAATGGGCTCCGCCTTTCATACCGCCTGCCAGGCCTCAGACCATATGAACAGGATGGGGAAACGCACCGGTGTTATAAACGTACGACTATACAGGCCGTTTGCGCCCGGCCTCCTCAGGGAAGTTCTTCCTGAAACCTGCCGGCGCATTGCCGTACTCGACCGGACCAAGGAACCGGGATCAGCCGGTGAACCGCTCTATCTTGACGTGGTAAGCGCTTTTCAAAATACCACGCCGGTCTCTCCATCCATCACTGGCGGACGCTACGGGCTTGCCTCGCGTGACTTCACTCCCGAGATGGCGTGTGATCTGTTTATCTCCCTTGCCAGCGATTCACTTCGGAATGGCTTCACCGTTGGAATCCGGGATGACCTGACCGGTCTGAGCGTTCCGGCAAAAACCGATCACCTGTCCGATAGCCTGATTCAGGAGCTGCTCCTGCTTGAGAATGATTCTCCTGCGTGCAAAACCAGTTTCACTTCCCTTATGAATTCGCTGGGAACCGGGGCGTTTGTACAGGGGTACCGGGAAATTTCTTATGAAAAAGGGCTTACCACCGCCAGGCATCATATCCGCCTTGGAGAAAACCCATTCCATGCACCCTATCTTATCCGTAAACCAGGCCTCATAGTCTGTGAAAATGCGGCGTTGCTTGGCGACCAGGTATTGCATCACGGGCAGACGGTCCTCCTTGCTGAATTTACCCAGGCCGATGTAACACGTCTGCAGCAGCACGGGGTCACCGTCGGAAGGATCCCTTCCATGATCCCGGAGCCAGGCATGACCGTAACCCAGAGCCTGCTGCTACACGCCGTTCGAAATCCTGAAAGAATTCAGCCTCTGAGTGTAGCTGAATTCAGGGAACCTGACCAACGTGTAAACGTTACAGAAATCACTGAACCGGTTAACCTGATTGATTATTTCCTGTCCGGAAAGAGAAACGACATACCGGTTAGTGTCCTGCCGGCCGACGGCTCCTATCCCAGCGGCGTTACCGACAGAATTCCGGGCTACGGCCTGAAGGAGCTACCAGGCTGGAACCCTGATGCCTGCACGCAATGCGGATTGTGCAGCGCGGTATGTCCGCAAGCCGCTCTGCGCATGAAAGTATATGACCCGGAAACAGATGTACCGGCGGGTTTTAAACACCTGCCTTCCGAGGAATTCCCTGGATTTGACTTCACTATTGGCATTAACCCCGATCAATGCAACGGATGTAATCTGTGTGTCGAGGCATGCGGGACCGATGCCCTCACGCCTGAAGCAAATGACTCCCCGGAACAATGGCCCACCGTCAGCGCGCTGCCCGAGCTGGACCGGAGGCTGATTGATCCTTCCCGGGTCAGACAGCAGCAATTTCAGGAGCCATTATTCAAATACCCCCGGAGTATCCAGGGTTGTTCGGAAAGCATATATATGAAGCTTCTCTCTCAGCTTTTTGGCGACCGCTTGCTGATTGCCAATTCTACCGGCACAAGTTCCATCCTGGGTGGTGCCATGCCATTATCCCCCTGGGCACAGGATGAACATGGACGTGGCCCGGCCTGGTCCAACTCACTGTTCGAAGATACCGCCGAATTTGGCCTGGGATTCCGCCTTTCACTGGATCGTCAGGCAGCCCATGCCAGGAAGCAGTTGAGATCAACTGCTGCCGGACTGGACGAAGGCCTGATCAATCAGCTTTTGAATAATCCGCAAAAAACCGAACACGACATTTACGCACAGCGTAAAGCGGTGAACCGGCTCCGCACGATGATCGATAATCCACGCAGCGGGATCCTGCGGTCTGCCGAACACCTGGTGCGGCGTGATGTCTGGGTCGTAGGCGGAGACGGATGGGCCTTTGACATTGGCTTCGGTGGGCTTGATCACCTGATGGCATCCGGCAAAAATGTGAATGTGCTGGTCCTCGATAATGAGTTGTATTCCAATACAGGTGGCCAGCAATCCAAGTCCACCCCTTACGGCGCCACGGCAAACCTGGCACCGGGTGGTAAAAAAGAAAGTAAAAAGCCCTTGGCGGAAATGATGATGAATTACAGGAATGTCTATGTGGCCTCGGTTTCTGTGGGGGCCGATGCCGATCATACACTGAAGGCGCTGAATGAGGCGGCTGACTACAACGGTCCTTCCCTTGTAATCGCCTATTGCCACAGCCCTGAGCATGGTATCAGCGACCAGCAGTACCTGGCAAGGCACAAGATGGCCGTGGCCTCGGGACAATGGCCCTTATACCGCTATCACCCCGACCGGTCCCCCCGCCTGTCGGTTGACTCGCCGGCCCCCTCGGTGCCGCTCACTGATTACCTTCGGGGAGAGAAACGGTTTGATCAGATGTCTGCCGAAGAACTTGAAGGTGCTCATAGAATGGTCAGGGCAAAGGTTGATTATTTAATGAACCTGGCAGGCCAGCCGGAGCAGGAAGTTACTTTTCATCCATAATGTTCACAAACCCCTGGTCGCGCGGCAAGCCGGCAAGGGTATATTCCGCCGACTTGGACATGAAATACCGCGCCACCCGGTCGTCGGGGTGGAGGGAAAGAATGTGATCAAAGGCAGCGGTGGCCTTGGGAAATTCATATGCCATGAAATGCGTGATGCCCCTGTTGAAGTCAGCAAGCGTCTCGTTTTTCAGCGCAATACTCCGATCGGTATCGCCATCATAACATTCGTAAATCCCTAGTGTTTTCTCCTTGCCTTTTACCCTGACCTGGCCAAGATAGCGCAGCCCGTATTGTTCGGGTTCCCTGGTAGCCCGGAGGGTTTCCTCGCTAAGGATGATCTTCGCCCCGAAATGCTTCGAAAGACCTTCCATCCGGCTTGATGTATTCACCGTATCCGCGATAATGGCGGTATCATTTCGATAGATATCACCGATTATTCCCATGATGAGGGATCCCGTATGCAGGCCAATACCAATTTCAAATGCCGGTTTTCCCTGGGATATCCTCTCCTCGTTATAGGCCCTGACCTTCCGCTGCATGGCTACGGCTGCTTTCAGGGCACTTTCCCCGGAATGCGGGAACAGCGCCATAATACCATCGCCGAGGTACTGGTTGACAAACCCTGACTGGTCATGAATAATGGGCCCCATTTTGCCCACGTAACTGTTCACAAATTTGAAATTCTCTTCCGGAGTCATATTCTCCGCCAGTGACGTATAGTCCCTGATGTCACTGAACAAAACAGTCACCTCCTTTTCGGTATGGTCACCCAGGGTAACTTCGGTAATCATATTCCGGCCTACCGAACGGATAAATTCGGACGGGACGAACTTACTGGTAGCCTTATGGATACCATGCAGGTTAAGGTGTGTTTTAATCCTGCTTAAAAGTTCATTCTTGGAGAATGGCTTGGTGAGATAATCATTCGCCCCGGCATTGAACCCTGTCACAAGGTCTGTCACCCGGTTCTTGGCAGTCAGCAACACCACCGGAAGCTCGCTTGCCAGGTAATTTTCACGGATTTTGGCACAGACCTCATAGCCCGACAATCCCGGCATCATCACATCGAGGAGCACAAGATCAAAACGTCCCTTTTTATCCAGCAGACGAAGTGCATCTTCGCCATGGCCCGTTTCAGTTACTTTATAGCCGGCCAGGCTAAGGTGATTCTGCAAAACACGCCGGTTAACCGGTTCATCGTCTACCACGAGAATGGATATATTTTCGGAGAATACACCGTTGTCCGCAGATAATTCAACCTCTCCCTCCTCGTGCAATGTGGAAATCGCCGGTCCGGTTGTTTCTTCTTTTCCGAATTCGGGACGTTCCTGGTTCTCATGGACTGGCAGGGAGAATGTAAAAGCGGCACCCTTCCCGGGTTGCGACTCCACACCTATTGTACCACCATGCAATTCCACCAGCTGGCGACTCACGGAAAGGCCGAGTCCGGTACCCCCGAACTCGCGGATTTCCGAACCGTCCACCTGTTCGAACGATTCAAAAATTCGGGATTGCTGATCTTCCGGAATGCCAATGCCGGTATCCCTGACGGTAATATACAGCTGGCCGTTCTCTTCACGCGCAAGGACCTCAACGGTACCTTCCCTGGTAAATTTAACTGCATTCCCTACCAGGTTATAGAGGATTTGCTGAAGCCGGTTTTCGTCGGCACAGGCCAGCGGAAGTTCTTCCGGGACCGAATTGATCAATCTGAGCGGCTTATCCCGGGCCAGCGATTGGGAAAACCGCAATACAACATCCACCACCGCATGGATATCAACCGGTGAAAGCGAAAGTATCAGGTCCTTATTCTTAAGTCTTGAAAAATCCAGGAGGTCATTGATCAGGTGTGACAACCTCTTTCCTGCATCAGAGATCATCCTGAGATTGTCAATCGCCCGGGCCGGCAGAACCCCTGCCACTCCGTCACGCAGCGACTCGGTGATTCCGATAATGCCATTGAGCGGAGTCCTTAGCTCGTGAGAGGTATTGGCCAGGAACTGATCCTTGAGCTGGTCTACCTGCCTGAGACGTGCACTAACCTCACGTTCCTGTTCCAGTTCATGGGATTTCTGCCTGGATCGCCAGATCAGGCCAATCAGCACAATCAGGGCCGCCCCACCGAAAACCAGCAGGTAGAACAGGTTGCGCTGACGGTTGAGGTCCCGTTCGTAATTTAACTGACGTTCGGCCTGGGCCCGGTGATAGGCGATACTGTCGGCAAGCTGCTGCTTTTCGAACGTATATTGCATTTCCTGCCGGGTAATTTCTTCGGTTTTCTCGCGGCTGAATAACGAATCCTGCAGTGCTGTGGCCTGCTTGAGGTACTCCAGGGAACTGGAAAAATTCCCGAGCTTTTCATGCGCCTTGCTCAAACAGCTGCATGCCTCTTTCTGCAAACCGGTCATCTCCATTTGCGTTGCCAGCCCGAGGCTTTTTTCGCAATCATTTACCGCTGCCTGGTAACTCGAAAGGGCCAGGTGCGCCCTGCCCCGGTACGCATAGGCATGTGCCAGTCCGTCCCTGTCGGCAATTTCCGTCTTTACGAGAATACTGCCATTGAGATATTTCAGGGCTTCGTCGTATTCTCCAATTGATAAGTATACACTGCCAAGATTATTGTAGGCCCTTGTTTGCCCCTTTCGGTCTCCCTCTTCCTCGGCCAGTCTCGCACTTTCCTGAAGCGTTCTTATGGCATCCGGGTAATTCCCCATCGCCTCCTGTACCAACCCAAGGTTATTGTAGGCATTTGCCAGCGTGGAGGTATAATTCAGTTCTTCCTTAATCCTGAGGCTGTACTGGTAGTATTCAAGTGCCTTCTCATTATTCCGCTGCTTCAGGTACACATTGCCAAGATTATTGGTTACCCGGGCCAGGGAAGGCTTGTCCTCCAGTTCTTCCGACAGCTGAAGTGCCTCCAGCAGTTTTTCTATGGCCAGGGGATAATTGCCTAGCTCATAATGCACGGTACCAATATTACTCAACAGGGTGGCAATACCGTTCAGGTCCTTACTCTGCCGGCTCAGGGAAAGGCTTGCCTCGTAGAGCTCCAGGGCCTTGGTGTAATCCCCTGCGGAGGCATAGCTGTTCCCGAGATAACGCTGCGCCACGGCCTCCCACTGTGCATTCTCACGTGCCCGGGCAAATTCAATCAGCTCCCTTCCAATGGCACGGGCCTGATCAGGATCGGACCTGAAATGGCTCATATATACCTTTAAACCGGCCTCAAAACGTAGTGAATCCGGACTGGTCTCAGATAGCCATATCGTTTTAAGACTGTCCTGCGGGGAGTCCTGGCCATACAGCCCGGCATCCGCATAAACAAAAAAGAATGCGAGTAACAGCAGATGAGTAAATGATCGTTTCATCAGGATCTGTGATTCCGGAATTTATGAAATTTCCTGAACTCAATATACGAAATTTCGGCACATCCGTTGATAATCAGCGTCTCATATAGGAGGCAATGCATATCCTTTCCGGTACTGACGAGGCACCTATAAAGCTGCCTGCAAATCATTACTATTTTTTGTCTGACCGGACCCCTGTCCTCGCCGGTGCGGAGCTGAATCAGGATATAGCAAGACAGCCGATCGGATTAAAATCCATACATTCACTACCGGAATGCACAGAAGAAAATTCACCGGATTACTGATGGCAGGTTCAGGTAGCCTGCTGTTACCCCTTTTTCCGGAACCGGTGAAGAAGCTGCCTGCCACCGGGTTCATTTCAGGCATACTAAAAAACAATAACCCGCAAGCCGATTGGAAACACCTGCTCGAACGGGCTGCACAATTGGGCTATACCGAATATGAAGGTGGCATCATGGGCGATTCACCCGGCGAATTCAGGGATTTTCTTTCGGGAACAGGACTTCGGCATATTGCCTCCGGTCTTAGGATGAACCGTAATACGGAAGAACTCAAACAACAACTCGATGATATTGCCAACCTGGGCGTCAGCCACGCGGTGACCTACTGGCCGTGGTTTGTGGGAGCTCCTTTCAGCAAGGAGGATTGTCTGGAAAGTGTGGATTCTCTCAATCTGATGGGCGACCTGGCCAGGCAGCGGGGCCTTACGTTCTCCTGGCACAGTCATGACAAGGAATTTCATCCCACGAAAGACGGAACGATTCCTTTTCATTACCTGATGCAGCATACCGAGCGAGAATTGGTCCATTTGGAGCTGGATATTTACTGGATAACCCGGGGTGGTGCCAATGCCTCCGAAATCATGAAACAATATGACGGAAGAACCACCATGATGCATGTGAAGGACATGGCTGCCGACGGTTCTATCTGCTGCCCGGGTAGCGGCACCATAAACTTTAAGCCGATATTCAGGGAGGCCACACGTCAGGGCGTCAGACATTTTTTTGTGGAAAGGGACAATGCGCAAGATGGACTAGCCTGTTTAGAGGATAGTATTCGCTATTTACGTAAGCTGCGTTTCTGATCCACAGAGAATATAAATCTCTCCGTTCGTATAAGAATTTTTTGTGCCCCTGTTGAATCCTTATCATATTACGATAATAATTCTCTATAATTAACATACAAATACATCCGGTCCTTTAGCCCATCCTTATGAGTATCATTAATTCTCCCCGATCTGACTTTAGAAAATGGATCATTTTCAACAAAACACTCTCCAATCATCAGCATGTATATGACCTGTACCATGCCGTCAGGGATGGCCGGTCAAGGGGAGCTTTTGAGGTAGAGCCGGTTGTGACTAACGACACCAGGTCCCTGGTTATTCAGCAGGAAGAATATCCTGAACCACTCACCCTGGGGCATGACGGAGACCGGCCAGGCATCCTCGAATACCTGAAGCAAAACTATTTTGTGGACGGGGACATTGAGGCCTGGTATCTGGAGCAGCAATCAAGGGTTGACCGTCAGCTTAACCTGAACGCTTCGGCCAGTACAAAAAGTACCCCAGGGGTGGAAAATCTGCAAATTCACCCGAAAGAGTCATTTTATCTGAGAATGCGGATTTTTTTCAGTTTCCTTTTCTATTTTTTGATTGCAGCTGTGATTGGCTGGAGTTTCCTGCAGTCGCAATATTCAGGAGTTATAGCACTGGCCAGTCTCATATTCGCCGTGGCATTGCTTGCACTTGGACGTCGGATCGCACAGGGATATCTGGTTGGTCTCATCAAAGGGAATGCAATCAGGCTGCACGAAGAACAATATCCCGAGATCTATGATATCGTTCGGACACAGAGCGAAGCCCTCGGTCTGAAGGAAATACCAGAGGTCTATGTGTATAACGGGCACTTCAATGCTTTTGTGACCAAGCTTGCACGTAAAAAATATCTTCTGCTTTTTTCCGAAGTGATTGAAACTGCGATGAAGGGAGACTACGAGGTACTGCGGTTTGTGGTCGGCCATGAACTGGGGCATATCAAGAGGCGCCACCTCACGTATGAGCCATGGCTTCTGCCATCCTCTTTAGTCCCTTTTCTGCGGGCTGCACATTCCAGGGGATGCGAGTATACCTGCGACAGGATCGGCTTTCATTTCTCAGGCCAGGGATCGTTGCACGGAATTCTCATCCTGGCCACAGGTAAGGAAATTGTCACCAAAATGAACCTGAACCAGTACATTAAGGATATTGAGAATCAGGACAGCTTCTGGGTGTGGTTCAGCGAAAAGTTCCTCTCCCACCCGCATACGTTCAATCGAATGGCGGCGATAAAGAAGTATGCCGACTGATGTGTCACTGACCGGATTCAGAATAAAGGATATCTGCAACCTGCTCAAAGGAATTAATTGTATCACGGGTTGCGGGCGATTCGGGTGCATACAGAAATGCACGAAGGCCTAATTCCCTGGCAGCCCGGATCTCCGAATTCTCATCATCCCCGATCACTATTATTTCTTCCTCCTGAAGGCCCTGGTCCGAAATGATCTGCTGAAATACTTCCTTCTTACCGTGCGCGGAATGCATCGGATCCACAATGAATATTTCCCTGAACTCGTTCCTGATCCCCAGCATGTCGATCTTACTTTCCTGCAGCCGGGTAAATCCTGATGTGATAAGATACTTTTCCTGCGGGAGATTTCTAAGGTGAGAATAATCCGGGAAGGGAAGGATTTTTATTGAAAGTGTTAGTTCGGAAAGATGCTTCAATGCCCTTGCTGTCAGCTCATTACCAAAGTTAAAACGAGACGCAACCTTTTGGAACGGGATACGCATGATCTCTCTCCGCACTTCGTCCATGGGATAGTCTCCATCTGCCCGGATCATTTTAAGAAGCGTACCGAACAGTTCGTCTCCAATGGATGGAACCGGGTAGATGGTATTATCGAGATCAAGAAAAATTGCCTTCGTCGCCATGAGGGGCCTAGGCGGTCCTGATGATCTTCAGCTGTTGCTTGAGCTGACGAAGTTCGTCATTCGCACTGTCTATTTTGGATTGGAATTCATCTTTGAGCTTATTCGCCTTTTTACTGTCGGCAAAAAACTCAAGGTTATTCTTCCAGACCGCGATGTCATTTTCAATGGAACTTATCTGCTTGCGCAGGGACTGCTCCTTACGGTACAGCTTTTGGTCGGCATTCGGACTATGGAGAATGTCGCTGACCTGGTTTTCTATTTTAATGCGTTGCTTTTCTTCCTCTGTCATCCCCTCAAGTGCCTTTACGTAGGCATTCACAACTTCCGAATAACGGTTGCGGATGTCTGATATCTTATTCCGCGGAACAAATCCCGTTTCATTGTATTCCTCCTGCAACGCCCTGAACTCTTTCAGGTTGTTTTTATCTCCTTTAGCCAGCTTCTCAATCTTACTGCAGATTTCAAGTTTATACTTGTAATTCTCCGCGTAATCCTTGGAAGCATCATCCTGGCTGGCCCGTTTCCTGTCAAAGAAGGTATCACAAGCCTCCTTGAATTCCTTATACACCGATTCCCGGTATTTACCCGGGACAGGCCCTACATCCTTCCATTCCCGTTGAAGAGCCTTAAGCTTTTCAGCTGTCTCCTGCCAGTTATCACTTTCCTTTAGTGATTTGGCCCTTTCCACCATTTCCTTTTTCTTCTCCAGGTTTTTCTCACGCTCAGCATCAAGCTTTTTGAAGAACTGGTTTTTATTGGCAAAAAACTGCTTGAACGCTGACCAAAAAGAACGGTTGACTTCTTTGGCCCGGGCCCGGGGCAATCCGCCAGTATTCTCCCACTTCTTCTGAATATCCAGTAATTCCCGTGTTTTCTCATTCCAGGCTTTTATCCTGTCACTGTCAAACTCGGCGAATTCACTTACCCGGTTGGCCAGCTCGAGTTTTACAGTGAGGTTCTTTTCCAGTTCTCCCTTGAGCTTCTCTACAAATTCCTTGCGGCGTTCATAAACCGCATCAGAAGCGGCCTTAAACCTGTTCCAGAGTGGCTCCTGCTCTTCCTTCGGCACCGGTCCGATATGCTTGAACTCGTGGTGCAGTTCATTGAGCTCCTTTATGGCATCATTGATGTTTGTCACCTCGGCCAAAGCCTCGGCGCGGTGGCAAAGCTCCAGCTTGGACTCAAGGTTTTTCTTTCTGTCAAGTTCCTTGAGCTCAAAATATATGCTCCGCTTATCGTAAAAGCGATCAACCAGTGCATTGTAATTCGCCCACATTGACCGGGCGATGGCGCCTGGGACCGGACCAATCGACTTCCATTCTTCCTGAAGTGCCTTAAAGGTCTCAAAGCTGATGTTGGTCTCTTCCGAATCTACAAACTCACGAAGCCGTTCCAGCACCTCTTCCTTTTTCTTCAGGTTGACCTCTTTCTGCTGTTCCTTGTTCTTTACAAAGTTGGTTTTCTTATCCCTGATCAGCTGATAATTTGCATCAAAGCGCAGCGTGAGCTCATCCGGACGATACGCGAAATCCATGGCGTCACCACCTTCGGCGACAAACTTCTCCAGCGCTTCTTCCCGCTCCTTTTCCCGGATTTCGTCAAAAGCATGCTTAACTTCCCGGGCTTCGCGTTCGGCCTTGATTACTTCATCATTCTTTGCCAGTCCCTTGATGACTTCCACCAGCTCCTCCTTGGACATCTCACTGTAGTCTGCCTCTTCATCGTCATCGTCGTGATCGTCATCGTCCTTTTCCTTCAGATCAACCTCTGACTCCAGGCCGGCCTTTGATTTTTTTCCTTCTGCATCCGGAGTGTCGGGTTGCCCGTTCGCTGCGGGCTTTTCTTTTTCTTCTTCCGGACCAGCCGTATCTTCTTTCTCCGGTTCAGCCTCTTTTGTATCCTTCACTGCTTTTGTGTCCGCAGTTTCCCCGGGCTTAGCCGCCTCAACCCCCTCACCTTCCGTACTTTTTATTTCCGGCTCCGGGGAATCAGTTTCCCGGGTGGTCTCATTCTCGTCTTGGACAGATTCCTTAACTGCCTCCGGTGAAGGGCTTTTATCCTTTTCTTCCTTTACAGGTTCCTTACCTTCTTCCGTATCGGCTTTAACTTCCCCTGCTTCCGCTTCTTCTGAACCGGACTTATCCTCTCCCTTTGCAGGACTTTCCTGTTTCTCAGGGCCTGTGGCTACAGGTTCCTTCCGTGATTCATCCTTTGAGGGGCTTTCCTTTTTCCCGGTACCGGCGGGTTCCTTTTGTGGCTTATCATCGTCAGCCTCTGCTCCACCTTCTCCGGTATTCATGCCGTCAGAACCGGTTTGCCCGGATGAGGAAGATGAATCCTCTTTCTTGTTTTCCGGGTCGTCATGCGGAGCATTCTCCGTCCCAGATTGATTTTCAGCAGATTCATCCTTGGAGCCTGAAGGTGAGGAGATATCAGAGGAATCACCTGCCACTTCTTTTCCGTTAGAGGCCTGGCTTGTCTGTTCCTTTATTTCTTTCTCCTTGTTCATCTGTGAAAATTCACTCCGTATTATGTAAAAATACTAAATTCGATCAATTAAGTCTTGGGTCGGTAGGATAATTTGAATATACCTGAAATCGTCCTCCCAACTGTTTTAAAACAGATTTCCATAGTTCTTCCACCGGATTTTCAAATATGATATGAGCCGCCGCCGGTGGAGTGACAATCCAGCTGTCAAGTGAAAGTTCCTTTTCAAGCTGTCCGCTACCCCACCCTGAATATCCGACAAAAAAACGAATATCCTCATTTCCCAGTTGATTACTGGCCAATAACGACTGGACTTGCTCAAAATTGCCTCCCCAGAACAGTCCGGGGGTAAGTTCACTTCCTCCTTCAATTTCCGGCGAACGATGAATGAAATGGAGTGTATCATGCTGCACGGGTCCGCCTACATACACACGCTGATCGAAACTGCCAAAATCCTCCAGGAGCTCATGCAGCATCACCTCGGAAGGCTTGTTCAAAACAAAGCCAAACGAACCTTCGTCATTATTGTCGCACATCAGAACCACCGTGCGCTCAAAATTCGGATCCGGCAGGAAAGGTTCTGATATCAGCAGACTCCCCTTTTCCGGCGATTGCTTGTTGTTAAATTTAAAATAGTCCATACCCTAATGTAATGCTGCCCTGACCGGCAACGCAGTCAAAATGCGTCCCTCGAGGCTGTTCAACTCTTTCAACCTACTATAAACTACATTTTCATCAAAATAAACCAGTGCCATTTTAACAAAAATGTGTCCGTGTTTTGCTTCCGAAGCCCATAAATTATGGTAAAACTGCTTGATTGCACCTTCCTCAAGGGCCTCGTAAATTAACCGGAACCGTTCTGCCCCGCGGCACTCGATTACCGATGCCAGCAGCAACCTGTCCATAAATCGCTCCTCCCGGCCACTGCGACAACCCTGAAGGAGTTTTTTCACATACATATCCTGTTCCATTTCGGCCGGTAACCTGATACCGCGCGCCTCCATTAATTTATAAACGGATTGAAAGTGTTCTAGTTCCTCAATACCCGTCTCAATCAACTCAGGAAGGATTTCGGTCCGGTCAGGATACTTCGCCACAAAACTCATCGCCATGGCAGATGCCTTGCGTTCACAGTTGGCATGGTCCTGTAAAAAGGTATCAAAATCAGACATTACGGCAGCCACCCATTCCGGTGAACTTTCCACTTCTGGTTCCAGGCTCAGCTTCATACTCAATCTTACGGATATGGGTACGAAAACGAAAGGAATAGTCCCTATATTTGTCATATAACAGCTATGCAGCCTCCCATGAACGAAAAAATCAGCGACCTAAGGAAAGAATATACCAGAAATACCCTGGATACCGCCAGTGTAAACCGGGATCCCCTTCAGCAATTCAAATCGTGGTTTGATGAGGCCTTAAAGGCCGGCGTTCCCGAGCCCAATGCCATGAGCCTCGCGACCGTAAATGAAAAAGGGCTCCCCTCCTGCCGGATCGTTCTCCTGAAAGGCCTGGAAAATGGCGGTTTTGTTTTTTATACCAATTATGCCAGTGACAAAGGCCAGGACCTGGCCGGGCAACCCGTGGCGGCCTTAACCTTTTTCTGGCCCGAACTTGAGCGCCAGGTTCGTATCCAGGGAACAGTCAGCAAAGTCAGCAAGGAGACCAGCACGGCCTATTTCCAAAGCCGACCGAGGGACAGCCAGATCGGGGCCTGGGTTTCTCCGCAAAGTACACCGGTCAGCAACCGGGATATCCTTGAGGAACGTCAGAAGGCCATTGAAAAGAAATTTGAAGGCAAGGATAAATTACCCCGCCCGGAACAATGGGGAGGCTACCATGTCGCGCCGTTCCTGGTGGAATTCTGGCAGGGCCGCCCCAGCCGCCTGCACGACCGGATCGTCTATGTCCTTGACGGCAATCGCTGGGACATTCGCCGGCTGGCACCGTGAAACCTCTTTATTTCAGACGCTATGCGGCAAAGGAGCGGTTATTCAACTCCGCACCCGACCCTGCCACGCACGTGATCATTACCATTCCCGCCTGCCGGGAACCTGATCTCATCAGCACCCTGCGTAGTCTCTGCGCGTGCGACGTTACAGACAAGCATACCGAAGTCCTGGTCCTGGATAATTTTCCGGAGAATGAACCGCCACACAATTCACTCCCGGACCCAGTTCCCGACCTGCCCCACCTCTCCTTTCACATGGCCACCCGGGCCCTGCCGGCCCGAAAGGCAGGGGTAGGTCTCGCCCGGAAGCTTTTAATGGACGAAGCCGCCTGGCGGTTTCATCAGCTTGGGCGTGAAGACGGCCTGATCGTCGGACTTGATGCAGATTGTACCGTGGACCCCGGATACCTGGGCTCCTTGCACCGGTTTCAGCAAGAAAGCAGGGTGGCCGGGGCATCCATTTATTACGAACATCCTTTATCCGGCGAAGGAGATCCCGGGTTATACCAGGCCATTGCGGAATACGAATTACACCTCAGGTATTACGTGCATGCCCGAAGGTGGAGCGGAGAATGGTTCGCTTTCCAGACCGTTGGGTCGGCCATGGCGGTGCGGAGTGCGGCCTACCAGGCCACAGGGGGGATGAACACCCGTAAAGCCGGCGAGGACTTTTACTTCCTTCAGAAAATCATGCCCCATGGGTTTGCCGAGATCACAGACACCTGCGTCCGCCCTTCACCACGCATATCGGAAAGAGTGCCGTTTGGCACCGGGAAGGCCATGAAGGAGCGTACCGCCTCATCGGACCAGCTGCGCACCTATTCTCCCGGGTCCTTTAAAATCCTGCGCGATTTCTTCTGCCAGTCCGGCCGGCTTTATTCCGGTGAACCTCTCCGGATTGAAGAATCACTCCGAAATTATTTTGACTCAATCGATGCCTGGAAGGATTTTGAACGAATGCGTGCCATTTCCGGCACCACCGGCATATTCAGCAAACACCTTCATACATGGATGGACGGCTTCCGGTCAATGAAAGCACTCCACCATCTCAGGGAAGCAGGCTTCACGGATGTCCCGGTAACGGAAGGTGCCGGCTGGCTTGCCGCCCAACCGGACAAAACGCCCCGGAATGATGTGGATTGGTTACTTTCTTATTTTCGAGCGCTTGACTCTGCCGCTCAGCATGAACCAAGGCGGTAACTATTCTTTCCGGACTGGAGAATAAGGTTCTTATCCAGTTTAGCACAGACATTCTGGATATAGGTATCCACCGAGCGTGCGTACAGATAGACGTCGGAACCCCAGATATTGTGGACGAGGTTTTCACGACTGATCTCTTTTCCCGGGTTTTGGGCAAAAAAGTAAAGCAGCTCGAATTCATACGTGGAAAGAACAATTTCCTTTCCACGGAATACCGCCACCTGCCGCAGCCTGTCAAGGTGAAGTGCGTTGATCTTTATTTCCCTTATGCTCTTTTTGATGACGAGGTCATTATGCAGAACGGCACTCACCTTGTGCGTGAGGGCACGAAGCCCGGTGATTTTTTCAATGAAATCATCCCCTCCGTTAGCGAATGCCTGAACCTGAAGGAATTTCCTGGATTTGGCTGTCAGAAAGAATATGTAGGTATCCTGGAAATCCGGGACCTTACGTAACTGTTCGCAGACCTCCAGCCCGCTGAGGTCCGGCATCATTATATCAAGGATAATCAGGTCGGGCGTCAGTCTTGAAGCTCGTTGTAATGCCTTCAGACTGCTGATCTCAACATACACATCATACCCGTCCTTTTCAAAATTGTACTTCAGCAGTTCGAGTATATCCCTGTCGTCATCTACAATGAGGATCTTATGACGCTTGTCCATGCGTATATTGGTTAACCTCGTTAAGGACCGTCTGAATGGCGTGTTCAGTTATATCCGGATAATGCACCTTCAGGGGGGTACCCTGGGTCACCCATGCGAAGATTTTTCCGGCATGCTTTTTTTTAAGGGACCTGATTACAGGAACACCCATTCTGCGCAGCGCCTCTGCATTACATTGCTGTTCAAACTGGCTTTTCATGGGAATTACCATCAGTTTTTTGCCAAGGTGCAATGCCTCTGCCGGTGTTTCAAAACCGGCACCACAGAGTATCCCCTGGCAGTTCAGCAGACTCTCGGCAAACAAACGGTTGTGCACCGGCCGGATAAGTACATTACCAACCTCGAAGGATTTTGAAGCAGTCCTGGAGAATACCTCCCAGCGCACATGTCCGATTCGGCCGAGTATTTCTGCGAGTTGCCGGTCGCTGTATGAAGGAAGGTACACCGTGTAATGGCCCAGGTCATGTGGGATTGCCATGCGTATATCCCGGCGGATTACCGGTGTAAAACAACGCGTGTGAAAAGACTCGAAGTGAAATCCGAATTGTCGGTCGGCGGGAGCATAATTTTCCAGGATCCACGTACCTGCCAGGTCACGATGTGATGGCAAAGGGCAGCCGGGAAGAATAAGGGATGCCTGGTGACTGAGTGAAATACACGGCACCAGTGATCTTCGTGCAGCCCATGAACTAACAGGCTCAAAGTCATTGATTATCAGATCATATTGCTTAACCGGAAGGTCTCTTATCTCCCTGACTAATTCGGCTATTTTGTTCCGGGAAAATGTTTTCAGTAAATCCACCCCTCCTTTTTTACCCAGGTAAAGACTAAGTCCGCCAGCCCGGTATTTTACCTCAAAAGGCAGTTCAAGGTCATACTGTCTCCCGCTGATAAGGTAATCCACATCGGCCATCCTGTTAAGCAAGGGGGCAATTTCCCGGGCACGGCTAACATGCCCGTTTCCTGTTCCCTGTATCGCGTATAATATTTTCATGTTCCTTCGAGAATGAATTCATTGATCAGGTCCCTGAAAATCTCCTGATTGCCCGGTTCTTTCCTGACCCGTCCGGGCACCCCTGCAGCCTGGGCAACGGGGTCGGTGGCATACTGATACAGGTGCCATTCGCCTGCGAAATATTCCAGCGCCGTCAGATTCTCCACCCAGTCTCCCGAATTCAGGTATCCCACCCTGCCCTTTTCGGTTTCAATGTCACGTATCTGCGGCTTATGAATATGTCCGCAGGCCACAAAGTCGTATTCATTGGATATGGCAATACCGGCTGCGGTCACTTCGAAGTCATCAATGAATTTCAGGGCGGATTTCACATTGTCCTTGATCCGTTTTGAAAGGGATATTTTTCCTCTTCCCAGTTTGCGGGAAATATAATTGACCAGTGTGTTCAGCAGGATCAGGGAGTCATATCCGACCGCACCAAGCTTTGCGAGCCACTTGGAGTGTTTCATGGTTACATCAAACACATCCCCGTGAAAGACCCATGTACGGGTTCCGTTAAGTCGCAGAACCGCTTTATTTTCAATCCTGAAATTCCCCATGCGGAAGCCGGCAAACCTGCGAAGCATTTCGTCATGATTGCCCGGGATGTAAATCACTTCGGTACCCTTGCTCATCAGGGAAGTAATGTGCTTGATAATCAGCATGTGGGAAGCAGGCCAGTAACGTTTGGAAAACTGCCACATATCAATAATGTCCCCGTTGAGAATCAGTTGCCGGGGTTCTATGGTTTTGAGATAACGGAGGAGTTCGCCGGCCTGGCAGCCGTATGTCCCCAGGTGAACATCAGAAATTATGGCAACCTCGACGGCACGTTTTTTTTGTTTCATAGGGGGAGAATTAAAAGATACCCCGGTTAGTAAACCTCTCCACCTTCCGGGGCACCTTCTCTTAACCATACGTCACAAATATATCATGGGCAGTTTACCCCGCTGTCATGGAAACATTATGCCTCTTTCATGATTAGGCACCTGAATGTTACCTGCATATAAAATTCGTTACCTATTTTTGACCCATGAAAAAATTCTTCATGACACCGGGTCCGTCCGAATTGTACTTCACCGCGGAAGAACATGTAAAAAAAGCCCTTCAGGATAAAATTGGCAGCATCTCTCACCGCAGCGCACATTTTCAGGATATTTACCGGCACACGGTGGAGCAATTGCGGCAATTGTTCAGCCTGCCCGATGATTATCACATATTTTTCACTTCATCGGCCACTGAAATCTGGGAGCGCTCCATACAGAACCTGGTGTCAAACGAATCTTATCACCTCGTTAACGGCGCATTCTCCCGCCGGTTTATGGAGATCTCCTCCGAATTGGGCCGAAAGACCCTTTCCAGCGAAGTGGCTGACGGAGAGGTGGTGGATGTCGGCCGGCTGCTCGTGCCTGAAACCACGGAAATGATCTGTTTTACCCACAATGAAACAAGTACCGGGGCAATGCAGCCCCTTGAGGATATTTACACCATCCGGGATGCCTTTCCCGATACGCTTATATCGGCCGACATAGTATCCTCTGCCCCGGATGTTGCCATGGATTTTCAAAAAATAGATATGGCCTATTTCTCGGTACAGAAGTGCTTCGGGCTACCGGCAGGGCTTGGGGTGTGGCTCCTGAACGGCCGTTGCCTGGCCCGTGCAGCAGCCCTGGAGAAGCAGGGCCTTCGCACCGGAACCTATCATTCCATCTCCTCCCTGTTACATAAATCCGGCGTCTTTCAAACTCCCGAAACACCCAATGTCATGAATATTTACCTCCTGGGCAAAGTAGCTGAGGATATGAACACCAAGGGGATCGTGCAAATTCGCCGGGAAACCACCTACAAGGCAGCCGTACTCTACCAGGCGATCGGGGAGAATCCTTCCCTGCGTCCATTCGTAAAAAATCCGGATCACCAGTCGAGAACCGTGATCGTAGCCGAATGCCTGGACGGGGACAACACGCGGTTTCTGGAAAAGCTTGCTAAAAAAGGATTTGTGGCAGGCAAAGGCTATGGGGTGCATAAATCAAATCACCTGCGGATAGCTAACTTCCCTACCCACAGCAAGGAGCAGATTGAGATGATCGCGGACCTGCTGGCGGAAAACTGACGGTTTTTTGTACAGACGCACACGTAAATCCCTCAGAAACATTATTTTTGCTGGTAAATTGGACCATTATGAAGCTGAAACCCATTAAACATGTACTCGTCGGACTAGACATGTCTGATATGGACGATACCCTGATCGAATTCGCAGGGTTCATCGCCCGCCGGGGTACGGTAGAGAAGGTACAGTTTCTGAGCATGATCAAGGAGCAGCAAATTCCTGCCGACGTACGGAAGGAATATCCCGAAATGATTGCCCATGCGGTAAAGGAACGCAAGGAAAAAATCCGGGAACGGATTGCCAGCCACTTCGATGCGCCCAAAACCGTCAAAAAGGAAATTACCGTCCGGTCAGGAAGTGTGGCCACGCTTCTCGAACTGGCGATTAAAGGCGAAACTGACCTGATCATCATCGGCCAGAAAAAAAACATACCGGGTACAGGGGTGCTGGCCCAGCGTCTTGCACGACGGGCCACCTGCAACCTGCTGATTATTCCGGAAGGTGCCACGCCGAACGTGCGGAAGATCCTGGTGCCCGTCGACTTCTCAAGGTATTCCAAACTGGCACTGGAAACGGTGGCACAGCTGTCTCAGCAACGGGGACGGGACATAGAAATCTATGTGCAAAACGTCTACAATGTGCCAGCCGGCTATCATTATACCGGCAAGTCGTACGAAGATTTTGCCGATATCATGCGGAAGAACGCCGAAAAGGATCTGGACAAATTTCTCGCCAGGACAGATACCAAGGGAATCGAGCTTAAAAAGGTTTTTTCACTGGATGTCAACGATAACCTGGCCAGCGACATCTATGATCTTGCCAACGAGATACGCCCGGACGGTATCGTCATCGGAGCAAAAGGACGCAGTGCCGCCGCCTCCCTCCTTCTTGGAAGCATGGCTGAAAAACTGGTTGGATCACGAATGGAGTTCCCATTACTGATCGTAAGGCCGAGAGGCGAAACAGCCGGTTTGCTGGAGACCCTGCGCGACATCGATTAACTTCTTTCCGCACCGTTCCTATAATTCTTCTTCAACCTCATTAAGAAGAGGCACAGATTCAATATTTTTGAACCTGTCCTATGGAGCATCTGCGTCTTTTTGAACTAAACCGTCTGATCAGGGACACCCTGGACAAACACCTGGAGCCTGCCTACTGGGTTGTGGCCGAAATAGGTGAAATGCGCGAAGCCAGGAATGGCCATTGTTACCTGGAACTCGTGGAAAAATCGGACGACAAGGTCATCGCCAAAATCCGGGGAAACATTTGGGCGTATACATATCGGGGCGTTGCAGCACGATTCAGGTTTGAAACCGGACAGGAGATGAAAGCCGGAATGAGTGTACTATGCCAGGTATCGGTCACCTTTCATGAAATGTACGGCCTGAGCCTGAATATACGCGATATAGATCCTGCCTACACCCTGGGCGAGCGGGCGCGTCGACGTCAGGAAATAATCGACAAACTTATTGCAGATGGCGTGTTTGAAATGAACAAATCATTGCAGCTCCCCCATGCCCCCCAGCGAATAGCTGTAATAAGTTCGCCCACCGCGGCCGGGTACGGAGATTTCATGGACCAGCTTTCGAATAACCCCCACCGTTATGCCTTCCACACCGTGTTATTCAAAGCAATCATGCAGGGGGAACAGTCACCTGGTTCACTCATCGAGGCCCTGCATGAGATTCATTCGTCATCCCATTCCTTCGACCTGGTTGTGATCATCCGCGGGGGCGGTTCGCAGATAGACCTGGATTGCTTTGATCATTATGAGCTTGCGGCGCATGTTGCCCAGTTTCCACTGCCCGTGGTTACTGGTATCGGTCATGAAAGGGATGAAACGATCCTCGA
Source organism: uncultured Roseivirgaceae bacterium (assembly GCA_964563925.1). GTDB lineage: Bacteria > Bacteroidota > Bacteroidia > Cytophagales > Cyclobacteriaceae > JAUILA01. Next base: position 40,089 of record CAZLZD010000010.1, read on the forward strand.
CCTGGTGGCACATACACGTATGAAAACACCTACCGCTGTAGCTGAATTCCTGGTGGGTGGATTACGAGCTTTTGAAGAACAGGTGCTGAATTCCTTCGCGATGGTCAGCAAGTTTGCCCGCGACAGGATGAACTTTGAATCACAGCGATTGCAGACTGCACGATACCGGCTGGCCGGCTTGGTAAAGGAACGCCTGTCCGTGGCAGGCCGCACCCTGGACAGGCGGGCACAAAACTTGCAATCAACCAGTAAACGCTACCTCGCAAAGGAAAATGAACGACTAACCCTGGCACAGCGGTCAGTGGCGCTGCTTGACCCTGCCACCATTCTCCAAAGGGGATATACCATTACCCGGGCAGACGGCGTATCGGTTTCAAAGAAAATGCCTGGGCAGGGACAGTCCATTGAAACGATCACAGCGACCGGACTGATCAAAAGTACAGTAAATGAAACTAAAGAAAATGAGTGAGAAATTCGATTATACCAAATCGGTGGAAGAGCTTGACGCGATTCTTGCAAAGATTGAAGGAGGCGAACCGGATATCGATGAATTGTCAGACATGGTAAGGCGTGCCGCCGAACTGGTGAAAGCCTGCCGAAAGAAACTTCGTGAAACCGAGGAGGACCTGGAAAAAACTTTGAACGACCTGGAAGAATAGCCGGGATAACTTTTAATTTTAACACACTATGAATATACGATTGTTAAGCCTGGCCCTACTGGCCGGATTGTCTTTTTCCCTCAACGCTCAAAATGCAAGCGATTACTGGCAGCAGCGCGTGGAATATGAGATGGAGATTGATATGAATGTTACGACCAACCGGTTCACCGGAGACCAGAAACTCACTTATTATAATAATTCTCCCGATACCCTCAACCGGGTCTTTTACCATCTTTATTTCAACGCATTCCAGCCTGGGAGTATGATGGACGTAAGGTCGCTTAACATCGAGGATCCCGACCGCCGCGTTGGCAGCCGCATCTCAAAGCTTGAACCCAACGAAATTGGCTACCAGCACATTCTTTCCCTGAGGCAGGACGGAAAAGAAGTCAGTTATAAAATTTCCGGAACGATCCTCGAGGTTTGGCTGAACAAACCCATTCTCCCGGGGGAAAAATCAGTTTTTACCATGAAATTTGAGGCGCAGGTACCCCTGCAGGTCCGCCGTTCCGGGCGCGACAATGCCGAAGGCATTGAATATTCCATGTCACAGTGGTATCCCAAGCTGTCAGAATATGACGAGCGCGGATGGAATGCCAACCCGTACATCGGAAGGGAATTCCATGGTGCCTGGGGAGACTTTGACGTTAAAATCACGATCGACTCCGCGTACACGATCGGAGGAACCGGTATCCTGCAGAATGCTGCCAAAATTGGTCACGGCTACCAGGAACCGGGCAAGGAGGTCAATACGAAATCACAGCGGCTTACCTGGCATTTTAAGGCGGAGAATGTGCACGACTTTATGTGGGCTGCCGATCCGGACTATACCCATGAAACCGCGCAGGTTCCGGGTGGTCCGCTGCTTCGATTCTTCTACCAGAAAAATGCAGAGACCGAGGAGAACTGGAAGACATTGCAGGAATACATGGTGAAGGCCGTTCCCTTTATGAATGAGAATTTCGGAGAATACCCCTATTCAACCTATTCGTTTATTCAAGGCGGTGATGGCGGTATGGAATATCCAATGGCCACCCTGATCACCGGCAACCGCAGTTTACAAAGCCTGGTGGGCGTTTCTATCCATGAAATGTTCCACAGCTGGTACCAGGGTGTGATCGGGACTAACGAAAGCCTGTATCCCTGGATGGACGAAGGCTTTACCTCCTGGGCTTCCAGCATTACCATGCGGTACCTCTTTAACCCGGAAGCCAGCGGCAACCCGCATGCCGGATCCTACCGCAACTATATGTCGATGGCTTCCAGCGGAAATGAGGAACCTCTTACGACACATTCAGATATGTACCATTCCAACAGGTCGTACGGCATCAATGCCTACTCCAAGGGCGCGGTTTTCCTGGCCCAGCTGGGGTATGTCATCGGCGAAGAAAACCTGATGAAGGGTATGCGCAGGTATTATAATACGTGGAAATTCAGGCATCCCGATGAAAATGACTTCATTCGAATAATGGAAAAGACCTCCGGGATTGAGCTGGACTGGTACCTGATCAATTTCGCGTATACCACCAACCAAATTGATTACGGGATTGAGCACGTCCGGGGGGACGGTGAATCCACCCTGGTGGAACTGCGGAGAAATGCCGGGATGATGATGCCTGTCGATCTCCATGTGGAATATGCCGACGGCACCAGCGAGATCTTCTATATACCCTTGCGGATCATGCGGGGGGAAAAACCGGTGGAGAATATGGACGTTCCGAGGATCACCCTGGAACCCTGGCCATGGACCTACCCATCCTATGGCGTAAAAATCAACCGGCCACTGTCTGAAATCCACAGGATTATTATTGATCCTACCGGGAGAATGGCAGACATTGACCGGTCAGACAATGAATTTGACAATACCATCGAAATAATTCCCTTTTCTGACCCTACACGTTAACCCATGAATGCGGAACAGGCGAAAAAAGAAATAGAAGAGCTCACCGGTAAGATCAATCATTACAATGCATTGTATTACCAGAAAGACGTTTCTGAAATTTCAGATTATGAGTTTGATCAATTGCTGGAAAAGCTGATTTCCCTGGAGGAGGCTTACCCTCAATTTAAATACCCTGATTCGCCTTCCCAGCGTGTGGGCGGCACAATCACCCGTAATTTTGAGACCGTATACCATACCTACCCCATGCTTTCGCTCGGCAATACCTATTCCCGAGAAGACCTGGAGGATTTTGACGGCCGGGTACGCCGGGGTCTGCAGGAAGAGGAATACGCTTATTTCTGCGAACTCAAATTTGACGGTGTGGCCCTCAGCATTACCTATGAGAACGGCCTGCTTACCCGGGGAGTAACTCGGGGCGATGGCACCCGGGGCGATGACATCACCGGGAATGTACGGACGATACGATCACTTCCGCTGAGGGTATCCGGACCGGCCATGCCGGAACGTTTCGAAGTACGCGGAGAGGCGTTCATGCCGAATGAGGTGTTCCGGCAGCTAAACCGGGAACGGGAAGATATCGGGGAAGAACCTTATGCCAACGCCAGGAATACCGCATCAGGCACGTTGAAAATGCAGGACAGTACGCAGGTGGCAAAAAGGAAACTGGACTGTTTCCTTTATTCGATATTGGGTGAGGACCTTCCTTTCACCACCCATTCGGAAGGTATTAAGTGGCTGGCTGAGACGGGATTCAATGTCTCCCCCACCTACCGCCTTTGCCGTACCATAGATGACGTCTTTGATTACATTGAAGAATGGAGGGAGAAAAGAAAGGAGCTGCCCCTGGAGACCGATGGCATCGTTATTAAGGTAGACCGCCTTGACCAGCAGGAAAAACTGGGTTTTACAGCCAAAAGTCCGCGGTGGGCAATTGCCTACAAGTACAAGGCAGAAAATGCGGCCACCAGACTGAAGGATATTACCTATCAGGTCGGACGCACAGGAGCCATCACCCCGGTGGCCGAACTTGAGCCTGTTCTTCTTGCCGGAACCACCGTTAAGCGGGCATCCCTCCATAATGCCAACGAGATTGAGCGCCTTGACCTGCGCGTCGGCGATATGGTTTTTGTAGAGAAAGGAGGAGAAATTATCCCAAAGGTCACCGGTGTTGAACTGACATCCAGACCGGCCGACAGTAAACCTGTGGAGTACATCACACATTGTCCCGAATGCGGGACGGAGCTCATCCGCCAGCCGGGTGAAGCACAGCATTATTGTCCGAATACCGACGGTTGTCCTCCCCAGATCAAGGGAAGGATTGAACATTTCATCCAGCGTAAGGCAATGGATATTGATTCACTGGGGGAAAAAACCATTGCGCAGTTGTATGAAGCCGGACTGGTCAAAACTCCGGCCGACCTTTACTTTCTTACCTTCGAAGATATAATCTCCCTGGAAGGTTTCAAGGAAAAAGGTACTGAAAACCTCCTGAAAGGAATTGAATCCTCCAAAAAGGCCCCGTTTGAAGATGTCCTTTTCGCGCTGGGAATTCGTTACGTCGGACAAACCGTGGCAGAAAAGCTTGCGGCACATTTTGGTACTATCACCGCGCTGATGAACGCCAGTGAGGAGGAATTGGTAAGCGTACCTGAGATCGGGGAGCGGATCGCCGTGTCGGTAGTGAACTTCTTCAGCAACCCTGACCATCAAAAGGAAATTGAACGGCTTACAGAAGCCGGCCTTCAGATGGAAACATCTTCTGAGACCACATCTCCGTCATCAAATCTCCTGGAAGGTAAATCTTTTGTAATTTCAGGGGTATTCTCAAGGTATGAACGGGATGATCTGAAGGAATTGATTAAGCAGAATGGAGGGAAAGTCGTATCTTCCATTTCAGGAAAACTGGATTACCTTGTAGCCGGGGACAAAATGGGTCCCGCTAAGAAAGAAAAGGCCGAAAAACTGGGTATCCCCATGATTTCAGAAGAAGAATTTTCAGAGATGATTGAAAAAGCAGATGTTGGGCAGTAAGTTACTTGAATACCGGCTTGGCAAACTGATTCGCAAAACGCGTGACCAGGATACTGTAGGGTATGCGGATGCGAAGTACGTGGGCGTCCTCTATACGGGGGAAGACCTGAAAAAACACGATGCCATCAAGCAATTGGTCAAAAAGATTAAAAAGGACGGTAAAAAGGTGGAAGTGCTGTCGTTCCTGCCGGAAGGAATACAGAATTTTGAATTCCGGTATAACTTTTTTACCGGCAAGGATATTTCCTGGCTGGGCAAATTCCGTAATCCGGATGTTACCTCCTTCGCCAACCAGCAATTTGACTATCTTTTGTACGTGGATTTTGAAAGCCTGCCTCACATGCGCTATATTCTGGCCATGAGTCAGGCAAAATGCCGGGTTGGTCATTTCGAGGAAGACAACCGTCCGGTTTGTGACCTGATGGTAGCTCCTGAGCTCACCACCTATAACAGCCTGACTGAAGAAATGTATAAATACACCAAAATTCTGACCTGAATGTCCGAAGCACTCCAAGGCACCGGGGTGGCAATGGTCACCCCCTTCACTCCCGACGAACAAATTGACTGGGCTGCCCTGAAACGGCTTATTGACCATGTCAGCAATCATGGCGCGGATTACCTGGTTGTGATGGGTACAACCGGTGAATCGGCAACGATCGATATTAATGATCGTCGGAAAATCCTTGCCTTTGTACTGGAGAATAATACGCAGGGCCTGCCCGTGGTGTATGGCCACGGGGGCAATAATACCCGTGCCCTTATTGAAGAGCTCGATACAGTGGATCTCGCGGGTGTAACCGCGTTGCTTTCGGTAAGCCCCTACTACAATAAACCATCCCAGGAAGGTATTTATCAGCATTATTCCGCCCTGGCAGATGCCTCTCCCGTTCCGTTGATCCTGTACAATGTACCGGGTCGTACCGGCTCGAACATATCGGCTGAGACCACCATACGATTATCATCACATCCCAATATAACCGGGATTAAGGAGGCATCCGGAAGTATGGACCAGGCCCTTATGATACGCCAGCACAGTGCCCCCGGGTTTTTACTGATTTCCGGCGATGATATGCAAACCCTTCCTTTTTACTCGATGGGTGGGGCGGGTGTTATTTCCGTCCTTGCGAATGCCCTTCCAGAAGTTTTTCAAACCATTCGAAGCGGCTTCCATGAGGGCAATATGAATGAAGCGCAGGAGGCTGCGTCCTCCCTCTCTGAAATTAATCCCCTCATGTATGAGGAGGCAAATCCGGTAGGTTTAAAAGCGCTGCTTGCCCTGATGGGAATTTGCGGGGAGACCGTCAGATTACCTCTTGTGGAGGCGTCGCCGAACCTTAAAGCGCGGATTAAGGCTGCCTATCAGCAGTTTAAGTAGATAAACGGCGGGTTACTTATTCGGCCAAACCGGGATACATTTATATTAAATGTGCGAGATATGCTTTCAATTTTTTCACAAAACCCTACGGAGAAGAACCGCAGTCATCTGAAAAACCTGATTTCAATGGCTATGGCGGATGGTTCCATGGATGAGCGGGAATGGAACCTTTTGAACGAAATTGCCCGTAAACTTCGACTCACCGAAGAAGATATAAATCTGATTCAGCGCAACCCGGACCTTATCGAGAATATTGTGCCCCGACGCCATAAGGAAAAAGTACAACAAATGTACGACCTTGTTTGCCTGATGATTGCAGATTTTGACATCGACGACGGAGAGCTGAGGTTCTGCCATAAAATGGCGGAAAAGCTCAAGCTTGATCCATTGGTCGTGGACGACCTGATAGACCAGGTTCGTTTTTACATAGATCAGAGACAGGATCCTGACAAGATACTTGACGACATTCTGTAAACAATAACCGCTTTCGACTGAAGGCGGTTTTTTTATTTACACAATGACACGCAAAAAAAAAGACTGACCCCCGGCCAGTCTTCCGTTATTGTATATTCCGGTAGTTACATTTGCGTTTGCTCGATCACTCCACAGGAAACCCGGGCACCGGCAGCACCACTTGGTTGCGAGGTGAAGTCATCAGCACCTGCGTGAATAATAACCGCTTTTCCGACAATATTGGACATATCATCCCCGCCAATGGTCCAGCCACTGACCTCGATCGTATTGGTCACGGTACTGTCTGATCCAACCTCGAGGTTCATTATGTCTCCCTTGTGGAATTCATCCGATTCTCCCCTTTTTCCGTGGGCCACATTCATTGGATTCCAGTGCCCTCCGGCCGAAGTCGCATCGGCGGCACTGCAGTCCCCTGTCTGGTGAATATGAATGGCATGCTGTCCCGGAGCTAGTCCGGACAAGTCCATCTCAACTGAAACTGTAGAATCACCAGTCTGGGTGAACGTTACAGATCCGGAAACATTACTGCCACTGGCAGGAGACATTGAAGCCATGGCCGAAGCCATTTGCTCCTCTTCCTGTATATCCGTATCCGCTACCATATCAGCTTCTTCATCCATGGAATTGTCATTATCTTCTGTACTGGTAGCGCAACTAAACAGAAATGCGCTGCAGATAAAAGTAATCCAAGTTAAACGTTTCATAGTATTTCTGGTTTTTAGGTTTGGTATTCGTGAATTTACATGATTTTCAATGGAATCGCATACTTCCGGGCGATCAGTCTTTCTTCAGATGCTCTTCCATGTAGGAGCGTACAAACGGACAGGTAGCGCCGATTTTAAGATCCCTTTCCCTGGCATACGATATTGCATTGTCCACCAGGGCACTCCCGATTCCTTTCTCCCGGTAATTTTCAGGCACATAGGTGCGTTCAAGATTAATCTCGTTACGATTTGGTTTGGAATAATCAAGCCGGGCGATACCTAACGGTGTCCGGGTAAAAAAAAGATTATGAATAATGTCGTGTTGTATGTGTATATTTTCCATTGATCCTCTCCCGTTTTTTCACTCTTATTAAAATTCAACTTTCGTACCGAAACCAACCGTGTCTGAGGCAATGTAATACAGGCTTGTCGGTTCGGGCGTGTAGAATATATTCACACTTTTGTAGATTCCTCCCGACCGCCCCTTGCCCTGGCATTTTCCTTTCATTCGGAAAGCACCTGGAAAAACCCCTGGCGGAACTGCAGACAATGAATTCGCATTGCCTGCCTCTGGCACTATTTTTCCATACAGATAGGCATGATTGACCAACTATGGATTCTGCTTGATGTGTCCATTGCCTCGGCATTATCAGCTTTTGTGGGCCTGGAACGGGAACGAAAGAACCGGCCTGCGGGTATGCGGACCAATATGATAGTGGGCGGAGCAAGCTGCCTGCTTGTTTCCCTCACCTCACCACTGATGGATTTTGTTATCTCGCATGAAACTCAGAAGATTGTGAATACAGATCCGATCCGGATCATCCAGGCGCTGGTGGTGGGAATTGGTTTTATCGGAGGGGGTACCATTCTCAAGCTAACGTCCAAGGAAAAGGTGAAGGGACTGACCACGGCTGCCACGTTGCTGTACACGACCGGACTGGGAATCTCCATCGCACTGGGTCAATATGTCATCGCCATTGGCGTGACCCTGCTCATACTGATAGTTAATTTTTTTGTTGACAAACTTATCAGCCAGTGGCTTGACTGATTACTCCGAAGACAAAAGGGATCGAATCTCCTTTGAATATTCAGGAACAGCACCCCTGGAGCCTGCGACAAATCCACCCAGTGCATTGGCCTTGGCAGCTGCATTCACAGGATCGCCTGTTTTGAGATAAAAGTGCATGAAGGCCGCGCTGAATGAATCTCCGGCCCCGACCGTATCCTTTACCTCTACATTCACCCCTTCCACCTCATGGTAGGCATCATTCTCATAAATACTGCAACCGTCCCCGCCTCGCGTGACGATAATTACCTTCAGGGCAAAATCAGCCGAAACCGCTGCACAAAACTCCTCCAGGGTCATCTGACGCTGATACAATAATTCGGACAGCACCTCTGCTTCCTCGTCATTGAGCTTGAATATAGTTGCCTTTTGCAGGCTCACATGAATAATTTCAGGTGTATAAAATGACTGACGCAGATTTACATCGAAGAATACTTCGGGAAAGTCAATGTCTTCAATCAGTTGCCACAGCGTGGACCTTGACACATCATTCCTTTGGGCCAGGGTTCCGAAATACAGGAAATCAAACTCGGCAATGGTGTAATGAATAATAAACTCCTCCAGGTCAATGAAATCATAGGCGGCATTTTCGTGTATGGTGTAGGAAGGGGCACCATCCTTCAAGGAAACATCAACCGTCCCGGTCGGGTGCTCAGGATCCGTTTGTATGAATTTTGTCTCAATGCCCCACTCTTTCATACGCTCTTTGGCTTTATTACCCAGGTCATCATCTCCAACCCGGGAGAGCATAAAAGACCGGGCCCCAAGCCGCGCGCTGTGAGCCGCAAAATTCATCGGCGCTCCTCCCGGATAAGCCTCGCCCTCTATGATGTCAAACAAAACTTCTCCGAAACAGAGTATATCCATCTTACTTTGATACTGGTGTTCGAGAAAGTTAACAAGGAAATGATTGGAAGAAAAGAAATTGGAATGGATATCCCTTAAAATAACAAAAGCTGGTTATACCAGCCTGGCAGAAATCTGCTTTTCGCGACCCGCTGCTTTGGGTTTGGCCCGGACCGCTTTTCTTGGCAGGACAGTTCGTCCTGTTTTCTAATGCAATTAACGAATAATTGCAGGATTAGTTCCCTTTCCTGAATTAATAAACTGTTACGTTCTTGTAAATAACCCCGTCACAAGGTTGCGTGTTTGGGAAGAATCAGTCAGCTTTGATTGGAAGAATAAACCTGACCAACAGACGACCTGCCATCTTAGTTTCCATCATCATGGCTGCGAGAAATACCGCAGCGTATCTGCCCGAATGCCTGGATTCAATCCTGGCTCAAACCTACACTGACTGGGAGCTGATCGCTGTAAACGATCGCTCAACCGACCAGACGCGTGCAATACTGGATACATATGCCGCCCGGGACCAGCGCATCCGCGTAGTTGACAGCCCGGGAAAGCGTCTTATCCCGGCCCTGCAGGAAGGAATGCGGCATGCAGCCGGGCCCCTGATCAACCGGATGGATTCAGATGACCGGATGCCGCACGATAAGCTTGAACTGCTTGTTTCCGCCTGGCAGCAGTATGGCAAGGGTCATGTGATAGCAGGCGGGACGCGCCACTTTGTGGATGAAGGCGAAGTCGGGGAAGGTTTCCGCCGATACGAGGAGTGGCTCAATGAAGTGGCCAGAACGGGAACCCACCGTGAACAAATCTACCGGGAATGTGTGATCCCCTCCCACTCCTGGATCATACACAGGGAAGACCTCCTTAAGGCAGGTGCCTTTGACCCACTGGTATACCCTGAGGATTATGACCTGTGTTTCCGGTTTTATGAGCAGGGATTCAGCATTATCGGCATTGATCATGTGCTGCATCACTGGCGGGATCGCTCAAATCGTATTTCCAGGACCTGGGAAGAGTATCGCGACAACCGTTATTTTGATCTGAAGGTCAGGTATTTCTACAAGCTCGACCGCGATCCCGCAAGGCCGCTTGTGGTTTGGGGGGCAGGACGTAACGGAAAGGATCTGATGAAATTGATCAGGCCCAGGGAAAACAATGTCACCTGGGCCTGTGATAATGACCGGAAAATCGGAAAGGACATTTACGGGATCAGGCTTCATTCACAGGATATCATTCCCCGGATGAATAATCCCCAGATTGTAATCGCCGTCTCCTCTGATGCCGACCGCACCGACGTACAATCACGCCTTGATGCATGGGGCAAGAAACCGGTCCGTGATTACTGGTTCTTCCTTTGATCAGCCCTGGTACCTTTCCAGTAATTGCTTGGTCGCTTTAATGCCTTCAACCTCGCTTAGCTGGCTGCCTTCATACTCGATGCCCACGTGCCCTGAAAAACCGGCATCCTTAACAATAGCCATCATTTTGCCGTAATCGGTATGTACCTCGTTACCCTCCTCGTCAAACTCATGTGACTTGGCGCTTACCCCCTGGGCAAACGGAATCAGTTCCCTCACACCTTTGTAGCGATCATACATTTTCTCGCAACCATCAGGAGAATTTTCGATACAGAAATTACCGAAATCCGGTAATGTACCGCAATACGGACTATTCACCTCCTTGATTACGCCACTCAGCCACTGTCCGTCCGACGAATACCCGCCATGATTTTCAACGATCACGTGGATGTCCTCTTTGGCTCCATATTCAGCCAGGCGTCCCAGTCCGTCTACAGCCGCATTCCAGACCTCTTCCGCCGTTCCGTTACCGCCGGCATTTACGCGAATGGAGTGACAACCCAGGAATTTAGCTGCATTTACCCATTTATAATGGTTTTCCACGGCCTGGATCCTTGCCGCTTCGTCAAGGTTACCAAGCTGACCTTCCGCATCGCACATAATGATCAATCCTTTTACTCCATTATCCGCACACCGCTGTTTCAGGTCGCCCAGGTATTCCATGTTCTCGGCTTTGTCCATGTAGAAGGTATTCACAAACTCCACCGCATCAATACCAAATTCATTTTTGGCGAAGGCAGGGAAATCGATCGGATCAAGGGTCCCGTTCAGCACTGAGGAGGCATCCTCTTTCAGGGCCCTTCCGAATTCTTCCCATCCCATATTTATCTCGCCGAAGATCATATTATGCAGTGACCACTGGGCCAGGGATATTTGAAACCATGGCGCGGATGCCTGTTGCGCACCTGCTTCTTCCATGCTGCTTTCTTCGGCTGGTTTATTTTGTCCGCAGGAAATCAGAAAACCCGAGCCAAGGGTACCAAGTGCAATAGAACTCAGGCCTGCTCTTTTGATAATTTCTCTTCGTTTTTTATCCATTTGTCAATTGTTAAGCTAAAGAATTAATTTCACCTCTAGATAAAAAAATTACACCGAAAATCCAGAAACGGTTCTGTGAACGGTAGCATACTAATGAGAACTACCGGTAGTCAGTACCAGCAGCCCGCCCGTTACCTGAAGAGATTGTATCGGAGGATGCAGTAAATGGCACGAAAACCATCTTTCCAGTTGATCTTTTTACCCTCGGCATAGGTACGGCCGTAATAGGAAATGCCCACCTCATAAATTCGTATGCCCGGTAAGCGGGCGATCTTTGCCGTCACCTCCGGCTCAAAACCAAACCTCTTCTCCCTGAGTTTAATTTTCCTTACGATCTCGCTCCGGAAAAGCTTATAACAGGTTTCCATATCGGTCAGGTTAAGGTTGGTCAGGGCGTTGCTCAGGGAGGTAAGGAATTTATTGCCTACTGAATGCCAGAAAAAGAGGATGCGATGCGGTTTTCCGCCCATAAACCGGGAGCCGTAGACCACATCCGCGACCCCATCCAGCACCGGCCTGAGGAGTTCATTAATTTCCCGCGGATCATACTCCAGGTCGGCATCCTGCACAATGAGAAAATCACCGCTGGCGCCGGCAATCCCGGTGTGAAGAGCCGCGCCCTTGCCCATATTCTTTTCATGCCGGATATACGTGAGGGGAAAATCCGGGAATTGCTTCTGATAGGCCTGAATCCGCTCTTCGGTATTATCGGTGGAACAATCATTGATCACAACCACCTCTTTGCCTACCTCTTCAATCAGCCGGAGTTCACGCAGCTTGTCAAGAATGCGGTGGATGGTCGGACCTTCATTGTAGGCTGGCACCAGGATGGATAATCGAAGGGGTTCAGACATATAGTTCCCGAAAGGGCAATAACCGTATCAAGCCGGAAAGTTATTTTAATTCTCTATAAAGACAAAAAGATTGCTGACCTATGGGAATATTTCGGCCGGAATTCTGTCCTGTTGCCATTTACTTGCCATATTTGTATTCCACATTCTCCTGCCATGCGCGTACCTTTTGCAGACCTTACCCGCCAATATCAAGAAATTCGTCCCGAAGTGGATGAAGCCATCCGGCAGGTATTTGAGCGGGGCTCGTTTACCAATGACGCTGCGGTACGGGATTTCGAAAAGGACTTTGCCAGGTTACATGCCCCTGGAGAATGTATCGCTGTGGGCAATGGAACGGCGGCCTTGCACACCGCCTTGCTGGCAGCAGGTATCGGGCCCGGAGACGAGGTGCTGCTCCCTTCCCATACCTTTATTTCCACTGCCCTGGCGGTGAGTCATGCCGGGGCCACCCCTGTTTTTGTGGATTGCGATCCTGAGTATTACCTGATTGACGCGGAGAATGCGGCACAGAAAATAACGGTGCGGACCAGGGCCATTATAGCCGTGCACCTGTACGGACAGATGGCCGCCATGGAGAAAATTCAGGACCTGGCTGATACACATAACCTGCTGATCATTGAAGATTGTGCCCAGGCACACCTTGCCACCCGCAAGGACCGGGTCGCCGGTACCTGGGGGATTGCGGGTTGTTTCAGTTTCTATCCGGTCAAAAACCTGGGGGCCTATGGAGAAGGAGGCGCAGTGATTTCAGCATCAAAGGATCTTATTACCAGGGTCAAAATGCTCCGGACTTACGGGTCTTCGGATAAATATACCTATGAATTTCCCGGTTTTAATTACCGGATGAGCGAACTCCAGGGAGCCATTCTCCGGGTAAAACTACGGCACCTGCAAAACTGGAATTCACGCAGGGCCAAGATGGCAGATTATTATAACGAACAGCTAAAAGAGGTTAGCCAGATCGCACTCCCAAAAGTGATGGAAGGAAATAACCATGTATATCATTTATATGTGATCAGGACCGAAAGAAGGGATGCCCTGAGAGAATACCTGACCCGGGCCGGCATCACCACGGAAATACACTACCCCCGCCCCTGTCATTTACAGCCGGTATATGCCCATTCAGACTACCGGCCGGGTGCACTCCCCGTAACAGAAATGATTACCGGGCAGATTCTTTCGCTACCGCTTAACGAACAATTAACCCCGGCCCAGGCAGATTATGTCTGCGAAACCATCCGCTCGTTCTTTACTTCCTGATCAGGATTGCCTTCCCGGATCAGTCTGGGGCGGATATTCACGTCGCGACGGCTCAGGACCGGGCTCCGGTTGCTGCGGATCCGTTCCGGGCTCCACCGGCGGCTGCAGCGGCGATGGCTCCGGGTCAGGTTCCGTCAGGGGCTCCACGGGGGGAGTCAATGGGTTAGGCTCTACCGGCGGATCTATCTCTGGTTCCTTTTGATTAAAATATGTTCTCATGTCTGATTCCTTGATTTATCTTATTATAAGAAAAACCATGGGAAGAAGCCATGAAATACCTCATCAATTATGTAATTATTAACCGGCCGTGAAATATATCTCCATTAACCCTTCGGCCACCGCCGATGCCCCGATGAAAATACCTATTCCAATGGTAGTATTCCGTGGGGTCAGGCAATTGAAAATATAAGGCAGTCCGCATACATGCGCTATTCCAAGTGTAACCGACAGGATCAGTACCATCCCGATAAACAGCGAAGGTATTCCGATAACCAGGAAGCTTGCCACGACACTGGCAAGCAAGACCACGAGACTTGTGTTCAGATATTTCCTCACCCCGATACGGGCAATAGGCCGGCTGACGGCAAATGCACAAACTGCCGAAAGGGTAAGCAGCAGAAATGACCATTGTTTTCCTGAGAATAATTCAGTGGTAAACGTTTCCGGTATAAATTCCACCAGGAAAGCCCTGCCTAGTCCGAGTACCAGACCGATTCCCGCGATGGTGAGAAAGGGAGTGGATCCGTTTCCGTGATAATTACGGACACCGGATGTCCGCTCGGCTACTTCGTCACTGCTCAGCTTGTTGAACAGCATGCCCGTACCGAGTACAAGCACCCCTCCCACGATAAAGGTCAGGGTCTCGCCGAAAAACCGGACCAGTTCGATTACCAGCGGTTCCAGGGAATAAACGAGTTCTGTCAGCAATACGATCACACCCATGACCACCGGCAGATTCTTGCGTGCCGCAAAGCGTTCGATCATTGAAAATGCCGGAGCAATAAAAATACTCATACTGATCAGCCACAATACGATCATATAAGGAAGCACAGAAGCCAGAACACCCCCGGGACCCATATAGATAATGGAGGCCACCACCATAAATATCATGGCGGTGGTACTGATCCCTACCATGAATACAATGAAAAACCTGCCTTTATTTACCAGGATACGATCGGCCACCCAGCCAGCCAGCACCGGTACAATGACCAGTATGATCGCTTTGGCGACAACCAGGAAGCTGCCCAGGTGCAGCGCACTGAACTTGGCAAGCAATACCGGCTGGTATTCGAGATAGGCGATCCAGCTGATCGCTATGGCCACATTCAGGGCGCCCAGGCTGGCGACTTCATTCCACTTGATACCGCTGACGGCAGATTGTATAGTGCCGGTCATATTTTGTCCGGCTGACTGTGTTAATTGCATGTCCTTTATGCGTTTAGTTCGGGTACAAATTCTTTTGCTTTATACCCGTAAGCAGCGCATTGGTAACTCCATACGGCCTTTATTGCCCTTTTCAAAGGCCTGGCATCATTGGGAACCTGACCTGAAAAGGAATCTGTATAACATATATGTACAAATATTGGCAATAAGCCGGAATGCACACTTTACAAAGACGAGTTCTTTGGTACCGCTTGGGAGTAACGTTAAGCCTCCTGCAACTCCCGGATCATTCTTTGGCGAATCCCTGAATTTTTTGCTAACTTCTCCCAAATGAGTCAGCCTCACTAAAAAACCATTAATGATCAGGAATAGCATGCTCGCCTTTTGCACAGGATTGTTACTCTTATCCTGTACGGGGCAAAATTATCCGCCCATCATAGAAACCCCGACCTATACGTACCGGCACGGGGATTTCGTCTGGCATGAGCTTGCCACTACCGACCTGGCGGGCTCACGCAATTTTTACCGGGAACTGTTTCATTGGGAGTTTGAAGAATTCGATGTGGATGGCAGCAATTATCTCCTGGTCAGAAATGAAGGGAAATATATTGCCGGTATGATCAGTGTACCTGAGTCAAATAAAACCACCTGGCTCGGCGCCATATCCGTTGAAAATACTGAGAACGCGGTGGACAGGGCTGTACGGAATGGTAGTGACGTGCTTATTTCATCCACCCTTTTACCGGGCAGAGGCAGCATGGCACTGGTCAGGGACCCTCAGGGTGCCCTTACCAGTTTTATTCACAGCAATATCGGGGATCCGGCCCTGGAGGAGGTGAATTCTTTTGAATGGTTATGGACGGAACTCTGGGCGGATAAGCCCAAGGAAGCCGGAAACTACTATTCAGCCATTTTTCCCTATACGGTAAGTGAAACGTCCGTCGACGGGAAGCCCTACTGGGTTTTGAACAAGGGTATGCACAAAGTTGGCGGGATCATTCAGAACCCTGTGGAAAACATGAATTCCATGTGGGTCCCCTACATTAAGGTGGTAGACCCTGAATTTATGGCTCAGAAGGCGAAAAAGCTGGGGGCAACAATCCTGCTGGAGCCTTCAGAAGAAATCAGAAACAGTTCGGTAGCCGTGCTTGCCGATCCTAACGGGGCTATTTTCTGTCTTCAGAAATGGCCGTTAAATTAAGATATGATGAAATCCAGATTAGCTAAAATTCTATTTTCGCTTGCCCTTATCGCCGGACTCGGGTTTCTCGATAGTTGCTCGAATGCACATTGGGGCTCCAGTATGGGCGTCAACATGCAATTCGGACCCTCAGGCCCCAGGGTCACTCCTTCCTTCAACGTGGGAGTTTACAGCGGGGGAAGGTGGTAAGACGTTCCCCGTTTTTGCGGTCTTGCCTGCTTATGCTGATTGTCTGCTGGCTGACTGCACCTGCGGTTTACGGGCAGATCGTTGAGGGAATGATCACGGATGATGAAACCGGCGAACCAGTACCCTTTGCCAGCGTATACCTGGCCAATACCCTGACGGGTACTTCTTCCCTGGAGGACGGCTCCTTCCGGCTCAAAGCCTTTTCCCCGGGCAAGTACATCCTGACCATCTCTTCAGTAGGCTACGCTACCATTGCCAGGGAAATACTGCTTGATGAAGGTCAGACACTGCAGGTAAACCTCCGGCTCTCTCCACAGGCTGTAAGCCTGCCGGCAATTTATGTGAAAGCAGATACCAGCAACCGGGAAGCTTACTTTCAGTTTTTCAAACGATATTTCATCGGGACCAACCGGGCATCGAATGGCTGTGAGATTCTGAATCCACGCACCCTGTTTTTTTATCATGACCAGCTCAGGCAGAAATTCTACGCACATGCCAGAAGGCCCGTACAAATCAGAAATGAGTATTTGGGATACCTGGTTACGTACGATATGAAATCCTTTGTATTTGACCTGAATGACCGTAAAGTCAATTACATAGGAATTCCCCGGTATGAATTGCTTGATACCGAAAAGCCGAAGAAGCGTTGGATAAAAAACCGAAAACGAACCTACCTGGGTTCTCCCACCCATTTTTTTCGGTCTCTGTATAATGATGCGCTGGAGGAATCCGGTTTTCGGGTAACCATTCTCCACCGTAAGCCAAACCCTGATATATTACCGGACCCTGTGATCAGGAATAAGATTGCCTACTACGAAAAGAAGGTAGCCGGAAGAAATACCTCGTTAAGTTACCGGAGTATCACAGCCGACAAGGATAGCCTGGAGCATTACCGCCAAATGCTGACGGCGCCCAGGTATATTGATACACCCGGCCCCCGTATCACGGAGGCCTCCGGGCTGATGAGCGACAATATCATTACCTACCAGGGGTGGCTGGTGATACAATACCACGGCCACATCTCCCAGATCCATATTTCCGATCCGGTCAGGGTGTATAAAAATGGGTATTATGAAGACATCCTCTCCGTATTCATTGACGGTTACTGGGGAAATGAATATACCATTTCAACGATGCTGCCGCTTGATTTTGTCTTATCGGATGAGTGACAGGACCGGACGAGCCCTTCATAGACTCATGAATGCCCTATTTGTGACGGATCACGGGTAATTCGCGGTATCGACTACCGGTGGCGCGATACAGTGCATTTACAATAGCGGCGGTGGCAGGCCCTTGCGAAGCCTCCCCTGCTCCCAGCGGAGGTTCATCCGGCCTGTCGATCAGCCTTACCTCCACTGTCGGAGCCTCCTGGAAACGAAGTATCGGATAGGTATTCCAGTCCTGTGAAGTGACATGTTGTGAATCAAAATCCACTTCCTCATACAACGCCCAGCTGGCCGACTGGATCATCCCTCCTTCAAGCTGGTTTTTCAGGCCATCCGGATTGATTACTTCTCCCGCATCGGCAAATGCCCACATCTGTCGTACCTCCGGCCGGTTCGGATCGGTGGCATCCACGAGCGCTGCCACCGCACAGTAGGTGGCCGAATTTTTATAGCGTGAAAAAGCGATCCCCAACCCTTCGTTTTCTCCGGTCCGGACACCGCTGATCATTTCGCGCAATCCCTCCAGGCAATAGTTGGCCCGGGGATCCTCAAGATGCATAACCCTGAAATCCACAGGGTCTTTTCCAGCCTTCTCAGCCAGCTCATCCATAAATGACTCAATGGCAAAAATATTTGCATAGGCACCCAAACCCCTTAACGCAGAAAACCGCAGCGGGCCCGACACGATATGACTGCTCAGCTGCATATTCTCCAGCACGTAATAAGGGCGTGCATTACGCGTCGCTCCACCCCTGAACCCGCCGGATGGGGCCGGATGCGGCTTTTCCAGGAAACGGGCCGGAAGAAGACTGCCGGCGTTGCCCCCCGGGCGCGTACTGTGTCCGTCTGACCACAGATCATACGTCCAGCCCATGATGCGCCCTTCCCCGTCAATTCCGGCCTTTAACTTCATTAACATGGCCGTACCATAGGGTTCCCAGCCATGCTCCTCTTCCCTCATCCATTGCAGGCGGACATGCCTTCCCGGATAATTCATTGCGAGCAAGGCCGCCTCCGCCGCCACATCATCTGCACCGTTATGTCCGTAGCAACCTGAACCGGGAACTCCTTTTACACTGATCTGACCGGCCGGTATGTTCAGCATGGCGGCAAGTGAAGATCTCAACGGGTAAACACCCTGGCTGTGGGTCCAAACCGAGAGCTGGTTATTATCATAAAGGGCCACGGCACAGGAAGGGCCGTTGGCAGCATGCATGATATAAGGCTTGAAATAAGTGGCTTCATGCGTATTGTCCCCGATCATCCCGTCAGGATCTCCGGTACGCTCGTCCACCCTGCTGTCGGCTGGTAATGCGGTCAGTTGATCTTTCAGCGATCCCCGGGGCAATGGATCACCCTCTTTCCAGGTGATTTTATCTTTCAGCTGTCTGCTGACCCTGATCGCCTCCCATTCATCCCCGGCAATAACACCGACAAAACTACCGTCCCTGATAATGGTAACTGAAGGGTCATCCTGCCAGCCGGAAATATCAATATGTTCCAGCCGGGCTGTATAGGAAGGTGGCCTGATGATCCGGGCGTGTACCATCCCGTCGAACCGGAGGTCCTGCACGTAGGTCATCTTCCCGCGCACCATCCGGGCGATGTCTTCCCGGGGAACAGGATGCCCGACGGTCTTTCGCCTTGTCTTGGCGTAGATTTCCCCGGGTTCCAAAATAGTATCCGTTAATTGTCGTCCGGCCAGCAAATCAGCGAGGGTTTGTTCCTTATTGTCATGTACCAGCTTTCCATTCTCCATCCGCACCTCCGTAGCAGGTACACCCCATTTTTCCGCCGCCAGGCTGACGAGTTTTTCCCTGGCACAGGCAGAGGCGCGCCGTACGTTCATGGCGCTGGATTCCATGGATCTCGATCCGGCCGTATAGCCTTCATCCGGGGTTACTCCTGTCTCGGCAAGCTGAATTTCGGTTTGTTCAACCGGCAAGGAAAGTTCTTCAGCTGCCACCTGCCGGATCGCCGTACTGAGACCCTGTCCCAGCTCCATTTTGCCTGTTATTACCTGCACCTTCCCACTACCGGTTATCCGCAGCCAGGCATTGATCTGATCTTCATCGGGCAGAGGCTGAAGGACTGGTTCGGCGCCACGCACGCACGCTGCTCCCGCGATGGAAAAGCCGATGGTGAGTGATCCGGCTGCCTTGAGAAATTCACGACGCTTGACGGACTTCATTGCTTTTCGGGGATTGAGTCCAGTGCCTTAAGCACCCTTGAATGTACACCACAACGGCAGATATTGCCCTGCAATTTCTGGCGGATGACCCTGGCGTCCGGCGAAGGATTCTCCTTCAACATCGCCACCGAAGTAATGACCATCCCATTCAGGCAGTAACCACACTGGGCGGCCTGGGCATCGATAAAGGCCTGCTGTACGGGATGCAGTGCTTCATCATCCCCGGAAAGTCCTTCCAGGGTCGTAATGTCAGAATCCCCTGCAGACTCAACAGGAATACCACAGGAAGGCACTGCCCGGTCATTAAGAAGGACCATGCACGCGCCACATTGCTGAAGGCCGCAGCCAAACTTCGGTCCGTTGAGTTTTAACTGATTCCGGAGAATGTACAGCAGCGGGGTATCAGGATCCGCTTCAACCGTTTCATTCCTGCCATTCACCTTTAATATATACGTTTGCTTCATACGTTTAGCTGTTGAACGATCGCCGGGCCTGTATCAGATACCCATTTTATTCTCTGCATAACCTGTCATTCTTCAGACTGGACCACTTTCACGGTGGAATGCAAATGGGTCATTTTCCAGCCATCCGCTTCCTTCTTCCATATCTTGGTCACATATTCCTTCTGTACTGATCCATCCTCGCGCGGAATTGTCAATTCATTGATCAGGTAGGCTGATTCCGGACTCAGCACATGGATCGTAACTGTCCTGTCGGCCGACTTTTTAAATGGCCTGGGCATATTCTCGCAAAATTTTTTAATCACGAGTTTGGAGGGTGCTTTGTTTCCATTGGCATAGAACTGGATGTCATCGGCCATGAGGGAGACCAGCTTATCGCAATCACCTTCCAGAAAGGCAGTTTGTTCCTCGCGATTTACTTCTTCGATTTCCTTTCGGACTTCTTCCTCATTAAACTGCTGGGAGAATGATACGCCCGCCCACAGGAGGAGCGGCATGATAATCAGTTTTTTCATTATTTCAGGAATGATGATTGGTTATTTGATATATAATATAACAATTAATTACCAATGACAGCCTCAGGCTGACTGAATATGGGGATTCATTACACGTTTTAACCACCGGATTATTTCCCAACATGGATCAGGTCAGGGGAAATGGCGAACCTTCCAATGTACAAACACGGCGGACAACACGATGACCTGCCATTCAAAGACCTATACTGACACTCGTCTGGTATCAGGGGTTGAGGATGAACAAATTGGCACCTCGTTTGCCTTATTGAAGAACAACGACAGACCAATGAAACGCTTTTTATGTTATTTTTTCGGGCACCGGTTCAGGTATTTCAGTGATACCCCGACGGTTTA
The DNA here is from genome assembly GCA_964563925.1 of uncultured Roseivirgaceae bacterium. Classification (GTDB taxonomy): domain Bacteria; phylum Bacteroidota; class Bacteroidia; order Cytophagales; family Cyclobacteriaceae; genus JAUILA01. The sequence continues at coordinate 61,123 of CAZLZD010000010.1, forward strand.
TTGTTCACGCTGTAAACAGACCTTTATACATGAGGAAAGCGGGATTAACCTCAGTAACGATGCCCGTCATCATCATCCGCAGATCAGCGAATCCCGGTAATTGAACGGGCAACACCGGGCACCATTAAAGGTAAATTCAGTCGCTTCGCCTAAAATGCTTCACCAATCCGAAAGTAAACACCCCAATCGTCCTTGCCTGCGGCGGCATCAAGTCCAATAGTAAATTTTACCGCTTTAAACGCTCTGTACCTATTAATGAGCCGTTGTCTTAATTTAAAAACCGGTGAGCACGTGGCACAGGCATTCCCCTACGGACGGAATAAAAAAGGCTAACCAGCATCACTGATTCGCCTTTGGGAATGTAGCCCGCAGGACGGCCGAGCGTTAAAAATGATTCGGTGAATCATTTTAGCGAGGAGCGAGCTTGCAGTGCGGCTCCCCTACGGCACAAAAAAAGGAGCTACCTTAGTTGGCAGCTCCTTTTTTTGTAGCCCGTAGGGGAATCGAACCCCTGTTTCCAGGATGAAAACCTGGCGTCCTGACCCCTAGACGAACGGGCCATTATTCAATGGAGATGCAAATATAGAGGGCGGTTTCATTTTTGCAAAACCTGTTCCAAAAAAAATTTAAAAAAGATCAATTAATTACCTTTCCGCATCTTTTGCATTTAGTAGGTGCGTATTGTAATTTTACCGTTCGCTTTTTAAAGATGAATTAACTTACTTAAACCCTACTACAAATGACTAAAGTAGCGATAAACGGATTCGGACGCATCGGTCGTCTGGCTTTCAAGACCCTTCTCGAAAAAGAAAATGTTGAGGTTGTTGCCATAAACGACCTGACCGATAACCAAACGCTCGCCCATTTGCTGAAGTACGATTCCATCCATGGAAGATTCAACGGTACCGTAGAGGCCGATGATGACTACCTTATTGTAAATGGCAAAAAAATACTCGCTACTGCCGAACGCGACCCTGCCGCCTTGCCCTGGAAAGAAAACGGAGTGGATATCGTGCTGGAATCAACCGGTCGCTTTACCGACCGCGAAAGTGCAGGCAAGCACATCCAGGCCGGTGCCAGCAAGGTGGTTATTTCCGCACCCGCCAAGGGTGACATTCCCACCGTCGTACTGGGCGTAAATGATGATACCATCACCGGAAACGAAGACATTATCTCCAATGCTTCGTGTACCACCAACTGCCTGGCCCCTGTTGCCAAGGTATTGCATGATACATTCGGCATCAAGCAGGGTTTCATTACCACGATCCACGCATATACGGCCGATCAGAATCTCCAGGATGCACCGCACCGCGACCTACGACGCGCCCGTGCTGCTGCCATCAATATCGTGCCCACCACGACAGGGGCAGCGAAGGCAGTCGGACTGGTTCTTCCTGATCTTCAGGGAAAACTCGACGGTAACGCGGTTCGTGTACCTACCCCTACCGGATCGCTCACTGACCTCGTGGCGGTACTTGATCGCGATGTGACTATCGAAGAAGTGAACGCAGCGATGAAGAAGGCGGCAGACGGACCAATGAAAGGTATTCTTGAGTATACGGAAGACCCGATCGTATCCACTGACATCGTGGGGCACCCTGCTTCCTCGATCTTCGATTCGCAGATGACTTCGGTTAACGGAAACGTGGTGAAAGTTGTGTCATGGTACGATAATGAGGCCGGTTATTCTAACCGTGTGGCTGACCTGATCGCTCGACTGGGTTCTTAATTATAAACGCTTATCAACAAAAAAGAGGCTGTCCGGATAGACAGCCTCTTTTTTTTATTCTCCCTGAATGCACTTACATTGACGCCAGTTGCTCTTCGGTGAGCTCCAGGTTGTGATATACCTTCTGTACATCGTCATCATCTTCAAGTGCCTCAATCAGCTTCATCACCTTCCCAAAGGCATCATCATCGAGTGATACCGTTGTGGTAGGTATGCGCTGAAGTTCTGCCGTTTCAGATTCCAGTCCGAGCTCATCCAGCTTGGACTGCATCGCCCCGAAGTCTTCCATCGCACTGGTCACGCTGATATAGCCTTCTTCAAACTCCACTTCTTCTGCTCCGCCATCGATCAGTTCCAGCGTGATCTCATCTTCATCCATATTCTCTTCCTGCTTGATCAGGAACGTCCCCTTACGATCGAAAAGATATTCCACAGAGCCATTCACCCCAAGGCTTCCCCCGTATTTTGAAAACAGGCTTCGCACATTGGAAACCGTACGGTTGAGGTTGTCTGTTGCACACTCAACAAAGACAGCCACGCCATTGGGGCCGTAGCCCTCATAGGTCAGTTCCTCATAATCCACCGCATCCTTGCCTGACCCCTTATTAATGGCCCGTTCGATATTGTCCTTGGGCATATTCTGCCCTTTGGCATTCTGAACGGCAAGACGCAGGCGCGGGTTGGTCTCCGGGTCAGGTCCGCCTTCCCGGGCCGCCACCGTGATCTCCTTGATCAGTTTGGTAAAAATCTTTCCGCGTTTCGCATCCTGGGCGCCTTTTCGATGCTTGATATTCGCCCATTTACTATGTCCTGCCATATACTTAAAATGGTTTAAACGTTAATCAACAACAAAAATAATTATTTTTCTGCAGGATATGCATGCTTATACCAGATACTCAGAATTACCCCGATCAAAACCACCCCCATCCCAAGATAGGTCTGTGCATTAAAGTTTTCCTCGAAAAATACCCACCCGAAGATCAGGGCGTAGATAAGGCCAAGGTAGGTCAGAGAGGAAACTTTGGATACCTCCTCCAGCTGATAGGATTTGGTCAGGAAAAACTGGGCGATTTGTGTGAGAATGCCCACCATGAGTAATAATAACCATTCCATGCCGGCTGGCATTACCCAATGAAAAGCACTCCACGCACCGGTCAGCGGAAGCGTGACCAGCGGAAAATAAAATATGATTACCAGCGGATGTTCGGTGGTGTTGATTTTCCGGATAAAATTATAGGCGAAGCCAGCAAATAATGCGGCCGCAATCCCGATCAGCATGAGTTCCGGAGTTACCCTCGGATCAAATCCTTCTACCATAACCACACCGGCAAAGGCAATCACATAGAAGACCCACTGCCAGAAAGACACGCTTTCCTTGTTCAGGAAGATGCCGATAATGGAAGCAAAAATAGGAACCATAAACCAGATCGTGGTTGCCGTGGCCAGCGGAATGACCTGGAGCGTGTAGAAATAAAGGACCAGGGCAATGGCTCCGGCCAGTCCGCGGAGCAGCAACCAGCCTTTACGCTTTCCCCACACTGACACATTCTGTCGCCGAAGCAGCACATAGGTGATTATCAGCGAAACCATGGACCGGAAAAAAACGATCTCAGCAGCCGGGATGCCTGGCAGCATTTTTACAAAGACGTTCATCACTCCGAATATAAACGTAGCCAGCACCATGTATTGAACGCCCTTGGTCCACATGCCCGCAAAGAAGCGCAGATAAATTCAGAATGTCATCCTTTCGGTCAAGCAAGTTATGTCGTATCTTCCCGGCATGCATCCCGTCTTGTTTGAGTTCGAATTGTTTGGTAAATCCCTGACCATTTATTCCTATGGTTTTATGATCGTGATCGGTGCCCTGACCGCGGGATACTATCTTTACCGCCAGGCGCACAGGCAGTACAGTGCTTCGCTGGATACCGTGAACACCTTGTTTCTGCTCTTGTTGCTGGCGGGGTTTGTTGGTGGTAAAGCCTTTTTGTTCCTGGAACAGCCCGGATACTATGCTGAGAATCCCGGTCAACTCCTGACCGGAAGGGGGTTCGTTTTTTACGGGTCACTCCTGTTTTGCATTCCGGTCATGCTGCTGTTCTTTCGAAAGAAAAAACTCCCGGTGAGGCCCATGCTTGACATCATGGCGATTGTCACCTGTATCGTTCACTTTTTCGGACGGATTGGCTGCTTCCTGGCCGGGTGTTGCTATGGCGTGGAAACCAGTGGTCCGTTCGGGGTTATTTTTGATAACCCGATGTGCCTGGCCCGTCCGCTGGGTACACCGCTGCATCCAACACAACTGTATTCCGCAGGAATGATTTTGCTGATCCTGCTTATTCTCCTTACCCTGAAAAGCCGGAAGTCATTTGACGGTCAGATTTTTCTTGTGTATCTTATGTTATACGCGATTGGCCGGTCGGTCGTTGAAATATTCAGGGGAGATGAGATTCGGGGATATATAATTCCGGAGATAATGTCACATTCTCAGGGAGTTTCCCTAATTATTTTTCTCATTGCCGTTTACTTTTATCGCCGCTGGCGCAATACATACAAAATATAGGTAATTCCTAAAACCTGAACCTGGCAGTTATGCAGGACTATTATGACATTCTGGGTGTTCCGTCTACTGCCAGTGGTGACGATATCCGCAAAGCATATAAAAAGCTTGCGCTTATCTATCATCCTGACCGGAATCCCGGCGATATTGTCGCGGAAGAAAAGTTCAAGCTCATCAATGAAGCCTACCAGACACTGTCGGATCCGATAAAAAAGAACCGCTATGATTTCCTGCGCGAATATGGCACGGGAGCTTCTGCCCTGTTTGACACCGTGGAACATCAGCGCCGGTACGAGCGTCCGCGCACCTACCCTCCTTATGCCAGGTATTATTCCCCGGATCAGGGCGGGCAATTCACCCAGTATAAAGTAGATAAGAAATATTTCAGGGACCTGTTTGTGACCCTTGGCCTGTTTTTCCTGATCAGTACACTGATTGTCGGCTTCTATGAATTTCAGGAATATATGGCTGACCGGCAGATTCTGGAGATAAGGCAGCAAAACCACATCGTTCTGCAGGAAGCCAGGGCGAATTTTGTCAACGGAGCGTACCGGGAAGCCCTGGATAAGGTCAGTACCCTGAGTATTCGCTACCCGTATCAGTCGACCTACCGAAAGGAATTAAAAGGCATGATGACACAACTGGCCGACCTTGCCCAAACCCAATTCGATGCAGGGCAATACGTTCGTGCGGCACAGCATTATGAAATTCTGAAGGATTTTGAAGAACCCATGAACCTGAATACCTGGTACCGGATCGCCATGTGCCATTACAAAGCGAAGGACTTCAGGAAAGCAATCCATTCCATGGATTATATCCTGATGCGAGACCGCCAGAATATTCCGCTCCTGCTGCAGATCGCCTCCATCTATGACAATGACCTGAACCAACCCGAACAGGCACTTGGCTATTATGACGAGGCAAAACTGCTTTTTAAAAAATTTCAGTCCACCAGCTACGGCGAGGCATTCGAACTCATCATGCCTGCCAGTGAAACCCCGGATATTTACTTTGAGTTATTCGTCAAGCGCGCAGACCTGCATATGCGGCTTGATAATTACGAGGAGGCCATTAAAGATTGCAACTGGGCAATTCTCCTGCGTCCGGAACGCGTAGCCCCCTACCTGATGAGGGCGCGTGCCTTCAGCTGGGAGAATGTGGCGTACCGGGCCTGCCAGGATTGGGAAAGTGCTGCCGCCCTGGGATCCCATGAAGCCGAACGATTACTTGGACAGCATTGTCCCTGACCATCATAATCTTGCGATTAGCTATCTAATTTGGATCGCTTTCGTTAAATTAGTTTTATGTTCTTAAATGAGTCAGATACCCTATCGGTAAAAAAGAGTTATTTACATATACTCAGCCTGTTTCTCGACCGGGAAGAGGTAAAAAGTCAATACGTGAAATGCCTGCTGAAATGGGGAATGCATCTCCGGCTGGATAAATATGATCTTCAGGATCTTGAAGGTGTGGAAAGAATGACGAATGAAAGTGCAGAAAATAAGGCAGAGGCGATCTATCACCTGGTATATATGATCTACCTGGATAACAAGGTGGAGGACGTGGAGCTTGAGATAGCCAATATCTATGCCGAAGCACTTGGGTTTGACAAGTCTTTCGTGGCCGAACTATTTAAATCATTGGTCACTGCCCCGGCCGATGGTGCCAATCCCCGGGCGGTACGCGAGGAAATTTCGGATTTTCTTCGCCTGTATGGAAAAAAGTAATTCCTCGCTGTCTCCGGCAGCTTACAAAGCCATGCTGGCAGCAACCATCCTGGCCAGCAGCATGGCATTTATCGATGGCACTGCCCTCAATGTCGCCCTTCCCGTTATTCAACGGGAGCTCTCCCTCAATGGTACCCAGCTTCTCTGGATAGTAAATGGATATATGGTCTTCCTTTCCGCACTTATGCTAACGGGTGGCGGACTGGGTGATTTTTATGGTCGCAAGAGGGTTTTTATAACCGGCATCGGACTGTTCAGTGTTTCCTCGGCCTTATGCGGCCTGGCCGCCGATGGAAACTGGCTGATTGCCTTTCGCTGTCTGCAGGGCATCGGAGCGGCCGTTATGATTCCCGGAAGTCTTGCCCTAATAACAGCCCTCGTTCCGTCCGGGAACCGGGGCAAAGCCATTGGGTGGTGGTCCATGTTCAGCGCCCTGACCACCGTAGTCGGTCCTATCCTCGGGGGCTGGCTGGCCGGACAAGGACTCTGGAGGGTCATCTTTTTTCTGAATATCCCCCTGGCCCTGATCGCCATATTTCTCCTGGTGCGTTATGTTCCGATCCCCGTTCATCCTATTAAGGATAAGCTCGACTGGCCCGGGGCTATCCTTGCCACACTCATGCTCGGAGGAATCAGCTATGGGCTTATTGAAGCGGGAGAATCCGGCTTTGCTCTTCTTCGGGTCCAGGTTTCACTGGGAATCGGGGTAGTAGCGGCTGTCATGTTCTCCTTTCGCCAGTTCCGTGCAAAAACACCCATGCTGCCGCCCGCACTGTTTAAATCCTCTTACTTTACAATCGGCAACCTGATTACCGCTTTGATGTATTCAGCCCTGGGTGGTTTCCTGTTCTTCTACCCTCTAAACCTTATCCAGGTACAAGGCTACTCACCAGAGCTGGCCGGCCTTACCATTTTACCCTTTGCCCTTCTTATTGCAGGGATGAGCTGGGTGAGCGGAAAGTGGGTAGACCGGACGGGGCCCCGGTTTCTGCTGGTGGTCGGACAAATGCTCCTGGCCATCGGCTATTTCCTGTTTGCCCTGCCCGAACAAACTTCTGGCCCTGAAGAATATTTCTCAACGTTCTTTCTGCCAATGGTGGTCCTCGGAATCGGCATGGGCATGAGTGTGGTGCCGGTCACAACCACCGTGATGAACAGTGTTCCTGAAACGAGAAGCGGAACGGCGAGCGGAGTGAATAACACCATCGCACGGGCTGCCCAGGTACTGGCCATTGCCGTGATTGGCGGGATGGCGCTTTCGCTGTTTCAGGAAAACATAGAAAGCTACCTGTCAGGACACGCTCCTGCCCTGCTGGAAATTCCGGGAATTCAGGATGAATTCAGAAAAATGGCAGACGCACGACTACCGGCAGGCCACAGTAATGAGGATCAGCAGGTATTCAAGGAAGCCGTAGGGTTATCCTTCATCACTGTTTTCCGATCGGCCGCCTTGATCGCATCAATCCTGACCGCCTGCGGAACATTGATAACCTACGCATTTATTCGTAGAAAAAAATAATTTTATCTTGAATGGTTACCAAAACGATGGCTCCTGTATATACCAATGATCGTTATTTTTTAAACTGCCTGTGATTTTATTTTTTCACCTAATCAGCGATCGGGAAGTGTAGCATATCACAGGGTCTAACTTAACAGGAAGCAAAGGGATATGGCCGGTCAGCAATGAATCGGTCCATCCCGCTTCTGTTTTTCATTTTAGCCTCCCTATAACCGCCAGTCCGGCAAAGGACGGCGACACCATCGGCACCAGTGCCAATTCTGAATTTCCTTTTTTATCATGCCACCGGGTCCATTTAAACTGATGGGTATGGTAGGCAATATTTGCAGATAAAACACCTATGCCTGCCCCTATCAGCACATCATTGACCCAATGGTGATTGTGTGCCATCCTAAGGTAGCCGGTCAGGGCCGCAGCAGAATAAGCTCCTATGCTGTACCACGGGCTTATCTCTCCATATTCATAATGCATGAATGTGGCGGCGGCAAATGCCCGGGCAGTATGCGAGGAAGGAAAAGACGATGTCCCGCCGTCAGGCCTTTCCATGTCAATATGGTTCTTTAAGGTGCTTACCAGGATGTGCTGGATCAGCATGGTTTTAGCCAGGAGAATCGAACGTTCCATAAATGTATTTTTCCCTTTTACTCCTGACAGGTTCAGTGCATACACCGCCACAATCGGAAGGTCGCGCGTATAATCCTCTATATGAAATCGGCTGCCATATGATTCCTCAAGGTATTCGGTTTGAAAGGACCGCTTATTAAGCAGGGTATGCTCATCACTGCTCATGGCCAGGGCGCCGGCGGCCATCAATGCTACCGGAACCACCGAAATTTTTCTGATTTTTTGACGGCTGGAAAATCGGCGTATGGCCTGCAGCGAATCTTTCGGGGTCCTGATCTGTGCCGTTGTTGCCATTGGCACACTCAAAAGGAAAATAAGGAACAGGGGGAAACTCTTCATCCTGGTACGATTACACTTTTATAACGCAGCAGCCGGGTGGATTGTATAGGTCAGCGGGTAGTTATTTTAGAAGGTGCCGGAAACTATAGGGGCAAAAGCCTTACTTTTGCAGTATGTCTTCACGCAGGGATTTATTTTTAAAACAGATAGCCCAGACCACCACCACTCCCTTTTTGCTTGATATTGAAAAAGCAGAAGGCCTGTACCTCCACACCCGGGACGGACGAACATATATGGACCTGATTTCCGGCATCGCTGTGAGCAACATCGGGCACCGCCACCCTTACGTGATCCGATCTATTCAGGAGCAGCTGGAAAAGCATCTGCATGTAATGGTGTACGGAGAATTCATACAGTCATCCTCAAATAAACTCGCCGAATTCCTTATTTCCATTCTTCCTGAAACGCTTAATTGCTGTTACTTCACCAATAGCGGCACGGAAGCGAACGAAGGCGCCTTAAAGCTGGCCAAGCGCGTGACCGGCCGGCGGGAACTCATATCGTTCCGGGGATCCTATCATGGCAGTACCCATGGTTCATTGAGTGTGAGTGGCAATGAAACCAAAAAAGCCGCCTTCCGTCCGCTCCTGCCTGACGTTCGTTTTCTTCCGTTTAATGCTGTATCGGCACTGGAGCAGATTACCAAAAAAACTGCCGGTGTGATCATTGAGACGGTACAGGGTGATGCCGGGGTGAGAATTCCCTCGCCGGAATTTATGCGGGCCCTGCGCGAGCGATGTGACCAAACCGGTGCCATGCTTATCTTTGACGAAATTCAAACCGGGATCGGGCGAACCGGCAAGTGGTTCGCTTTCGAACATTTCGGCGTGGTGCCTGACATTCTCACTTCGGCCAAGGCCCTTGGGGGTGGCCTCCCGCTGGGCGCCTTTATCTCTTCGTACGAGCATATGCAAACCCTGACCGTTTCCCCTCCCCTTGGTCACATAACCACATTTGGCGGCAACCCCGTGTCCTGCGCAGCGGCAGTGGCCACCCTGGAGGTGATCAGGAAGGAAAACCTGATCGAACAGGCCGAAGGAAAGGGTCAACTCTTCGAGTCACTCCTGCAACATGAACGCATCGTTGAGATCAGGCGCATAGGTCTGATGTTTGCTATTGAATTCAGGACGGCAGAAGAAGTCAGCCGGGTCGTTTCGTATTGCCTGGAGCACGGACTGGTCTGTTTTTGGTTTTTATCCAACCCGAACAGCTTTCGGATTGCTCCTCCATTAAATATTACCACACAGGAAATAAAAAAAGCCTGCCAAATTATTCAGCAGGCTTTTAATAGTATTTAAGACAGGTCTCTCACCGCGAAGCCGGAGCGGTAGCGGTAGCTTTTTTGGCCTTAACCTCACGGTAATAGCCATACCCTTTGAATGATTTACCGGATGCATCCGGGGTTACATCATTAAGGGCTACCACGAGGTTCTTCATGGTACCTTCCCGCTTCATCTTATTGATGGAATGAATCTCTCCTTTTTTGCTGTATTTCAGCCTGAGGACATACAGGTTAAGATCTGTATACCTGCTGATTAGCAGAGAATCACTCACCAGATCGGTGGGAGCGTTGTCAATGATGACAAAATCATAGTTTGCCCTTCCCCACTGAAGCAACTGATCGAGGGGCCCGTTGTTGATCAATTCGGCCGGGTACATCGGAATCGGTCCGGCTGGAATAAAATCAAGGCCTTTCACACGGGTCGGAGTAATTACCTCCTGAACCGAATGCTTGTTATTGAGGTAGGTGCTGAGCCCCTTGTCATTCTTCATTTGCATGACCTTGTGCATCCTGGGCTTACGCATATCTGCATCGATAAGCAGAACCCGCTTGTTGTTTATGGCAAGGATGGAAGAGAGGTTACTGCTCACAAAGGTCTTACCTTCACGAACATACATGGAGTTGACCCCAATGACATTCAGGTCCTGTGATTTGAGCATGTATTGCAGGTTGGTACGTAACCCCCTGAATGATTCGGTAATCGCTGCCTGCGGATATACCACCACCGGCAATTCCTCCTTGAACTTGCTGTGCACCAACTGTCCGGCAATCTTAACCGCCAGCATGGATTCTGCTTCCGGTACAGACGCAATTCGCTGATCCAGACGATCCACGATAAACAACAGGGCCGCAGGGATTCCCATGCCCATCAGCAACCCGATCATGATCCACTGGAACCGGGCCGGGCCCGTTTGAAGAGCGGTTTCCATACGCGCCGGATCCAGTACCTGTGCATCCGGATTATTCGATGCCTTGGCAATACCTACTTCGGCACGACGCTGAAGCAAGTAGGTATACAGTTCATTATTCAGTTCGTAATTCCTTTCGATATTCACCAGCTGTTGCTCCTTCTCCGGCAGACTGGAAAGCTGTCGGCTGATCTGCGCCTTCTGGGCAAGCAGGTTATTCAGTTCACTCCGGGTATTTGACAGCAGGTTATCAATATTCTCTTCCAGTACGTTCTTGGTGTAATTAATTTCCTTTTCCAGGGTCACCAGTTGAGGATTATTCTCCTGTACGGTATACGACAGAACTTCCCGTCTCGCATTCAGATCAGACAGTTTCTCCACCAGGTTCTGGAGAGACTGATCAGTAATTCCCACCACCGAAGGCGCCACCATATTGTCCAGATCGGCATTGGCAAGGTAATTCTGCAGGTTTGTATAATAATCAAGCCTCAACCGGGTCATGCGTTCATTCTTCTCAATCTCCTCTGCCTTGTCAGCCACATTGGTCGCCTGCTGACTCAGGTTGACAATCCCGCTCTGCGACCGGTATTCCGTGTAATCACGGCCGGATGATTCCAGCTGATCCGTTATGGTAGCGATCTGATTGTCAATAAAATTGGATGTCTTGTTGGCAATACGGTTTTTCTCATCCAGTCCGAACTGGATATATACATCAGACAGTTCATTCAGATAATGAACAGCCCGGGCAGGTTTATCGGTGCGGAACACTAAATTAAGCAACCTTGATTCCTCACCATCCAGCATAACATTCATGTTATTGCGGTAATTCAGGGCAAGAAGGCTAAGGTTATTGAACATGAGGGAATACTCCCGGTCGGGTTCAGGTGACCGTCCTTCAATTCGCTCCAGGGTAAAGCTGAAATATTCATTCTCAAATTTCTCCCCGATCGGAACCCGGTTCGAAAATTTGATCTCCACCTGCCTCCCGTTCACCATGGTTTCTGCCTCGCAGCTGATTTCTACCGTGGATGTATTAACCAGGCGTACAATGATGGGTACCTGCTTAACCTGGGCAAATCCTTCGGGAAGAACTACCCTGAAGGGTTCCTTCATGTACATGTCATTCCATCTCCACAAATCGTCTTTTTCCTTCCAGGTGTAAATCCACCCGAGGTTTTCGATGGTTTTAAGGTTAAGGGAGAATGCCTTGATGATACCGATCTGATTAATAACACTTCGCTGGTTATTATCCCGGCGGGAATTCACTTCAAATATATCAGACATTTCCGTATCTGATTCCCGAGGGTTGATCAGCAGGGTCGTGGAAATTTCGTACTTGACCTTCATATAATGAAAAGCAAATACGGCCATGAGCACCCCGAGCACACCACCGGCGGCTATCCAGTACCAGTTTTTCAATAAACGGCTCAAAAGCCGGTTATTTCCGGAATCCGGAGTGGGAGTCGATGATTTGATATGTCCGTTATTGTTCACCAGTATCAGGTTTTATAATTCTATTACATTGATTAGCAGCAATGCGGTGGAGGCTGCCGCAAGGACCAGCGTAATTGCCGGCGCTTTCAGGGGAAGATTCTTATTCTTCGCCGGAGAAACGGTAATGATATCATTGGGCAACGTGAAGAATGCTTCCGAACTGATGGCTGATTCATCCTGGAGATCCAGTACAAAGACCTTATCCCCGTTAGCCGTGGGCCGGATGACCTTGACCTCGTTCAGGTTGGCGAAATTGGTAAATCCTCCTGCTGTACTCAACGCATCCAGAATGGTGAATTCACTGTTGTAATTGAAATACACCCCAGGCTGGTTCACCTCTCCGATGACCGTGACTTTGTAGTTAAGGAGTCTTACTTTCACCGACATTTCGCGCAAGAATTCCCTTGCCTTTGCCTCCACTGCCCTTTCGGTCTCCGCCAGCGTGGTCCCTCCCACATCCACCTTACCGATGACCGGTAATGTGAGCGTACCATCTGAAGCCACTTCAAACCCATACACGTATTGTCCTTGCAAGTTACTGTACACCTGAACCGCACCGTTCTGAATTCCTGCCTGGGCCGGATTATAGATACGGTTCAGCTCTTCGTCTGCCGTCACAATACTTACAAATAAATTATCTCCGGATTTCACCACGTATTTGGGCGGATCCTTACGGATAATATCTGAACCGTCCAGTTCCCTTAAGACATCAAGATTCTTGTAGGATCGGCACGAGCCAAGGAAAACGATGACCGACAATAGACAGACTAATTTAAATAGTTGGTTTGATGATTGATTCATGGTTTACGATTCAGAGATTTCTTTCGAATAAGTTCCTATTAATTGTTCGTTTTTTCTACGGAATATAAGCAAATGCCTGTTATCATCCACGATAATATATTCTTCCATTCCTTCAATAATAACTTGTTTGTCCATTGGGACACGAATAAGGCAATCGCTGGTGTCATAAAGGCGTGTATTTGAAGGAACCAGGCTGTTTCCGTGCTGATCTTTCTTTTCCTGTTGCCAGAGCGATCCCCAGGTCCCAAGGTCGGACCATCCACAATCAGCACGCGCCACAAAGATATTATTTGCCTGCTCAAGTATACCATAATCTATAGAGATGTTTGGTGCCTGTTCATAGGTTTGCTGCAATGCCTTATCCTTATGGCTGTTAACGTACAGATTGGCAAAAAGGGTATGTAATCCGGGCAGATATTTGCCAAAGGCATCGATGATCGTACTGGTTTTCCAGAGGAATATTCCCGCATTCCAGAGATATTCGCCGCTTGTAACATACTTGACCGCAGTTTGGACATCAGGCTTTTCCCGGAATTGTTTGACCGGAACGATTTCGTCACCATCAAACCCGGAAGTCTGAATATAACCGTACCCCGTCTCAGGCCGGTCCGGTGTAATGCCCAGCGTAAGCAGCGCGTCTTCATGGGAAGTGAGCCAGCGGAGAGACTGGGAGATGATCCGCAGAAAATCGTCCGGTCTGCTCACAAAATGGTCTGCCGGACTCACAATCATCATCCCTTCAGGATCCTTTTCATTTATTTCGTGGGCCGCGTAGGCTATACACGGAGCAGTATTTCGCCTCATGGGCTCCGCCAGGATATTTTCAGGGGGTATATCCGGCTCCTGTTCACGCACCAGGTCTGTGTACTTTTCAGAGGTTACCACATACACATTCTCTGCCGGCACGAGGTCCCGGAAGCGGTCTGCGGTTGCCTGGAAAAGGGTCCGGCCCGTTCCGAGGATGTCGTGAAATTGTTTTGGATGATCGGGTGTACTCATGGGCCAGAAGCGTGAGCCAATCCCGCCTGCCATAATCACCAGGTGGATATGTTTCAGGGGTAAATCAGAATGCATTTTTTCGAACTTTGGCACCAAAGAAGGTGAGTAATATTATGTAAATATCCAGAAAAAACGTCCAGTTTTCCACATACCATATATCGTGCAGGGTGCGGCCCATGTACTGAAGTTTGGTTTCGGTCGGTCCCCGCCAGCCGTTAACCTGTGCCCAGCCGGTGATTCCCGGTTTGATATAGTGCCGGATCATATAATGCCCCATTTTCTCCTGAAGCTGACGATTGAGATAGACCCTGTGAGGGCGAGGTCCGACCAGCGACATCTCATTATTCAGGACATTGATCAATTGCGGAAGTTCATCCAGGTTATATTTTCGAAGAAAACGGCCCACACTCGTCACACGCGGATCATTTCTTTTCGTGCTTCGTTTTCCCGAAGATTCATCATCACTGTTCACCATCGAGCGGAATTTATACAGGGAAAACGGCCGGTTGTTCACTCCCAGGCGTATCGGGCGGTAGAAAACAGGCCCCCGGCTGTCTATCTTGATCGCCACCGCTATGATCAGGAACAAGGGCAGAAGCATCACCAGGCCTACCGAGGTGCAGATCAGGTCAAATGCACGCTTCCAGAAACGGTTGTTATACTGGTCCAGTGGAATTTCACGCAATGTCAGTGTAGGGACGTTGCCAAGCAACTGGACCTTAAAATTCTTCTCGATATTCTCCTGGAAAAAAGGAACAATCCGTGGCCTGACTCCCATCTTTTCAGAAACCTTGACCATCTGCTGAATTACCTTCTTCTCGGTCATGGGCACCGAGATGATCGCCTCATTAAAAGGCTGCTCCTCATAAATTTTCACAAAGTCATCAATACTTCCTGCCACCACACCATTCAATCGCGGAGGATTTTGCTCGTCAAGAATTCCGATCGGCTGGTACCCCAGGTAGGTATTCTTACGGAAATAATTGTAAATACCGTGCCCGATTTTGTTATTTCCGATGATCACGAACGGACTCATATTCTTTTCATTGGTGATCCGGAGAAAATAAAACAGGCAGACGGCAAGGATGATCTTAATGGTGTAAAACAACATAGCCGTACCAAAAAACACCGCTCGCGAAGCCGAGTCAAAATTGAGGAAAAGGATTAAAATCGCCGCAAGGGAGAGGAACGTGACAAATTTCTGGCTCTGTACCTTCACCAGCGTAAGCAGCTTGATTTTCAAGTACTTAAAATCGTCAATATAGATGAGATACGTAATGAACCAGCTACCCAACAATACATACAGGAGGTTTTGAACAGGCCATATGGTATAGTCTGTCCCATACCTGATGAGGGAGATCAGCGATACACTGGTCACGATCAACATCAGATCAAGCAGAAGAAATAATAGTAGTAGATTCCTCGTTCTCATTTATTAAAGGCCAACCTTACACATCCGATTGCACCTGTTTATACTGTTAATCATCAATAAGTTACCGCCATTCTTCATAATTTTTACTTTACCTCTCCGTGTAAGTATTTGACAAGAAGAACTTAATAGTGTTCCAATATTTAGGACCAAGCCGTTTCGGCTCACTAATCAGCCTCCAGAGCCATCTGAGCCCAATTTTCTTAACCCACTCCGGACTCTTCGCAATATCACCTGAAAGATAATCAAAGACACCCCCGACACCTAAAAACACTCCTTTGTTCAGCCTGGTAACATGGGACCGAAGTAAATAATCCTGTTTCGGGCTACTCAGGCCGACCCAGATCAGATCGGGGCCCAGGGCATTAATTTCTTCCATCTCTTCCTTAAGCACATGACCATTGCGAAAGGCTTCCGCCGAAATAAAATCCGGGGAACGGTACCCTAAAACACGCGCTTTCGGAAAATCATTTTCTATTCGTTCCTTTATTCTTGAAAGTTTCTCCGGGGTACTTCCCAAAAAGTAATGGGATAAACGTGAGTCTGATAACAGTTGCTTACACAACCAATACCCTGAAACCGTACTCACCCTGTTAAATCCCTGCCGGCGTGCTGCGATCTGTGAGGGCTTGCCATCAGGAAGTGTGAGAATTGCCTGATTGAGAATATCGCGCAGCTCTTCATTCTTATATGCCAGGGCAACCACTGAGCTGTCCGGAAAGGAGATATACCCAGGCCGGGTAAAATCATACTGATATAAATTCACCAGCGCGTCATCCATATTGACGGCAGAAAAACGTACTCCGTAAAAATAGAAATACTCCATACTATACGTTTTTTACGAATTTTGCGGGGTTTCCGGCCCAGATTTCACGGGAAGGCACCTGCCCGGAGACCACGCTCCCGGCCCCGATAATGGCTCCTTCCCCAATGGAGGTACCTTTCAGGATGATGGTACCGCCGCCAATAAAGACATTCGCTCCGATTTGGACCGGCCGGGTGGTATAGGATTCATTCGGGTTCAGTGCACGTTGCTCAGGATTCAACGGGTGAAAATCAGAATCCCAGATCCTGCAACTGCCACCGATCATGACATTATCACCTATTTCAATTGATTCGGCGCAATAAATAGCTGAATTACTCATTTTGAAGTTATCTCCGGCCACAAATCGTGCCCCTTTTTTAACAATCAGCGAACTGCGCGTATCACCCCCAATAATATTTTTTAGTGCGTGGGAATTGATCTTACCTCCCGTTCCAAAGCGGATTTCCCCCTTATTGTATACATACAGAAATCCGTCCACCTTCAATCCCTGGTGGTGCACTTTGTTGACTGACATCCATATCTGGTTGAACAGGGAATACATTCCAAAATAAAGCGAGCGAAGGATTTTCATGATTGTTTACCCTTTAAATGGTCCAAATCTCCTTCCTGTAACCGGTCGGCCGGCTCAAAAAGTGTTTCTTCATGAACGAGCGCCTCCTCCAGCGTAAAACGATTTTTAACCACCTTTGCCGGGGCCCCTGCAACAATCACGTAGGGAGGAACATTCTTAGTCACCAGGCTGCCCGCTGCCACAATCGCCCCACGTGCGATGGTAATTCCCTTTAAGACAATAACATTGGAACCAACCCACACATCATCACCAATGAATACGGGTTGATCATTTTCAGGCTGTTTATCCCGGTTATCCTTAATATAGATACCGGGCCTGCTGAAATTATGATCTCCGGTGGAGATGGTTACCCCGGGGCCGAACATTACCTTGTTACCAATCGTAATTTCGCTGTCCGACGAGATGAACATCGCCCTTGGGCCAATGTACACATCATTTCCTAATGAAATATTCTCATAATGAAAATACGAATCACCGGGGAAAAACCGGACATGTTTGCCCGCCTTCTTCCAGCTGGAGTGAAGCATAATGATCTGTACTCCCCTGTAGATGCGGCTAATGTGTTGGAATAATCTGGCCAATATCCTCATGACTGTCCGGCTATTTTTTGGATGAATACATACAGGTTGTCGGCAACTTTCTCGGCATTAAAATACCTGAAGGCTTTTTCCTTGCCCTTTTTGCCGAATTCCCGGCGCTTGTTCGGATCCAGCAGCGTTATGATGGCCTTGCCAATGTCAGATGAGGATTCAGGCTGCACGAAGCAGCAGTCGTCATCATCCAGGTATTTTTCAATCTCACTAAGGCGGGATACAATCACGGGTTTACCGGTTGCAAGAAACTCTCCAAGCTTGTAGGGAAATCCTGCGTTGGCAAATTTTGAATTACGCCTGGTCATGCACAGGATATCAGCTGCTCCCAGAATGTGACAATATTCCTCATAAGACACAAAACCGTGGTTCATTATTCTCGTACTGACACCGGATTGGCTAAGAAGTGCCTGAAATTTTTTCATATCGATCGGTGAACCCTTGCCGGTAAGATGGAGTTCGAGTTGGCCGGCCTCTTGTGCAGCCTTTTCAAACCCATTCAAAAGAAATTCCATTCCATCTTTCTCCCCGTAGGTTCCGCCATAGAAAACAGCTACTGTTTCCTTATCTGTCGCCGGCTTATCGATTATGGTGGTGGGGTCAAAGGCCACAGGAAGGTGTACCGTATTCTGATTGGAATAATGCCTGCGAAGAAAGTCCATCAGGTATGCCGAGATCCCGATAGCCCCATCTGCAATCCAGTGCAGATGTTTTTGCATATATCCGCTGAACAGAAGACGGATATTTCCCTTGATTCCCAGGTTGAGCTTTTGCGTGTTGTAATCCTCCACGACATCCACAATCGTGCTGTACCCCCATTTTTTACGTGCTGAATAAAGCAAATAAGCCAGCACAGGAGTATGAGGTATGTCATAATAAAACAGGACATTCCTGGCGTGTGGGTCATAAAGCTCTTCCAGTTCCGCCTTAAGCCTTTTGAACTTTGCACGCATGGAAAGGTGTGCGGTCGGCACACGTTTAATTTGTACCCCAAGGTACTCATAGGATTCCTCACCTGTATCCATTACCAGGTTGGTAATGGTCATATTATCTTTTGGCAGAAACTTGATGAAGTTACGGACACGGGTAGTACCAGCCATGCCTTTATCCGCAGGAATAGGCATTATAACAAGGTTTATATGGTCCGTGCTCTTCATTTCGATTGTTCTTCAACAAGGCTCATAATCTTATTTTCAAGTACATCCCACGAATAATGGTCCCGGCAGTGGCGATAGTTGATCTCGCCCATCTCCGCGGCTTTCCCGGGATTTTCTATCAGGTCCCTGATACCGGCACTTAATTCCCTGACCATGTTTTCAGGATGATCTATTTTGACCTTAACAGCCCCCTCGTCAGGGCACATATACTTTGGACCTCCATTATCCACCGACACAATAGGCAGCCTGTTTTTCATGGCTTCCAGCAAGACATTTCCACTTGCCTCGGTCAAACTCGGGTACAGGAATATATCTGCCTCCCGGTAGTATTCCTCTACCTTTTCATACGGCACATTCCCGTGAAAATTTACGGTATCCTCCAGTCCGAGCTGTCCGGATAGCTCTTCCAGAAAGCCACGCTCGACCCCTTCTCCCGCAATATCAAACTGAATCTCGTTCTGAAACGGTGTAACGGCACGCAAGGCGAGCTCGGCCCCTTTAAACCGGATCAGCTTACCTACGTACAGTACTCTTGGCTTACCTGTGGTCTTTTTTGTACGGTTCACATCGCCCACTTCTATACCGGTGTCAAAAAACACCCGGATCTTGTCAGAATATTTTGATGGAAGAATATCCTTCAGATAATCCAGGGTGATTAACAGCAGGGACGCCTTGTCGTAGGCCCGCCGGATCGATGGAAGCCTCAGCAGGTATTTGTCAAATTTCCTGAGTTTGTTGAGGAAAGGCTCCTTTTTGAAATATTTTTTCAAATGTGGTGGAACCTGAAGTCCGCCGCCGATCGGTCCGATGACAAGTGGCACATCCAGCCGGAAAAGGCTGGTAGGATACCTGAAACTGGTAGGGTTTTTATGTATGATAAGGTTATACCTGTTCAACGCCTCCCGGTGCTCCTTAATATATCTTTTGAGTGCCTTGTTAAAGGTGAAATACCCGAAATGAACCTGTGCTTTTACTTTGTCCTTTAGAAAATGATCATCACGTAATATGACAAGCTGCAGGTTTTCAGGTAACTCATTTTCATAAAAACGTCGTACGCCTTCCTCCGATTCACGGCTGGTTATGAGCAATACGTGATGTCGTTTCAGCAATATACGCAGCCAGCGAAATGCACCACTCGCTTCCGAAGGCAGGTAGGGGTTGCAGTAGTAGGCTGAGAATATGATCTTCTTGACAGATTCCATGAAAACGATCAGAAGTGAAGGGACATTTGTTCAGACGTTTCTTTGCGCCAGGAGGTCACCAATTGATGAACGTCTTCATGTGAAATCAGGAAATAGAGCCAGAAAAATGCCATGGCTATATTGTCGCGCTCCATCGAGTTGGCTGATATGTACATTACAATGATCAGCGTGAATATCATGGCTCCCCCCCGCTTACGGGTAAGCTTGTCAAAAAGATTGTGGTAAATGACCAGAAAATAGATCAGTCCGTAAATTCCAAAGCGCAGCGCAATACGTGAAAAGCCATTCGTACCGTGAATTACCTCGCCATAGATATTCTTGGTTCGCTGGGCTTCATTGATGCCGTATCCGATCGGGAATTTTGCCACATCGCTGAGGTGGTTAAAAAAAGTGGCCATCCGGTTAACCCGCCTTGAGCGTACAACCTCAGATTCTGCCATGGATTGCGTATCTTCCACATAGGTGGTGATCTTTTTCCCAATGAAAGGCAGCTGATATGCGGCACTGGAAAACATCAGGCAAAAAACGAGGTAGATTATCCTTGTTGTCCAGGTTGCCGAGGACAGAAAATAGAGGCCAAATAATACCAGCGACAGGTAAAAGGTAGTGGAGAATGTGGTGAGCCCCACAAACGCGAGAATCGCAAAATTTCGGTTAAACCTGCCCTCATTGAGGATAAGGTTGAAGATCATTGCCAAACCCAGGTAGTAACCAAAGGTCCCTGGTTCGCCGGCAAATCCTGAGTTACGCTCCATATGAAACGTACTGAAATTGAAGATAAACCCATTCCAGTGACCTGAAACCGCACGTATATCTGCCGCGAAATTGATCGGGATGCTGTTAAAAACGGATGGCTGAATCAGCTGGATCAGAAAAAAAGGAATGGAGATTATGGCAAGGACCAGTACGATCCTGTAATACCAAACCACAAAACGAACCCCACATAGTTTCATGAGCCCGTAGCCCAGGAACAGTTTAAGAATACTCCCGATAAAGGTGGTCAGTTTAAAGGAAGTTCCTGATTCATTGAGAAACAGAAAGCTCAAAAGATTTACCCCGCACCAGTACAGGACGATCCAGATAAAGATCATATCAATTTTTTCCTGTTTCCAAATAAACAGGTACAGCCCCAGGAATAAAGTGGATGCAGCCAGAACCGTTTCAGAAAAGCCGAACTTATTTATGGGATTGAGCAAAAGGAGTAGCCCCAGATACAACATAAAATCCCATCGTCGGTGTGCATCATCTTTCGATATGGCAAGATACTTCATCATGACAAACTACGAATCACTTTACAGGGATTCCCGGCAGCAACGGTATGGGCAGGAATATCCCGCGTAACCACAGCATTGGCCCCGATCACGGCGTGATCCCCAATTGTCACCCCTTTCAGAATGACAGCGTTCACACCGAGCCACACATCATTTCCAATGACCACCGGGGCGGGTTTGCCACTCCTCGGATCTTCAGGGTGCCAGTTACTGTCAGTGATCAGTGTATTGGCTCCGCATTTAACGCGATCCCCGATGGTTATCCCCACATGGGCACCAATCACCGTGCCACTGAATCCGCAATCGTCTCCAATATTTATCTTCGTTCCCGCGTTGAACGTTGACAACATACACGGGCGGTTGATACCTATAAGGTTATCCCTTGAACCGGAAAGAAATTCAGCCCTTTTGCCAATAACTATTTTTGTTCCGGCATATCTCCGGAACTTGGGCCGGCCGATAATAATGGGGCGACCGGCAAAGTCCACACCTTTCCATACCGCAAGGACGTAGAATATGTTCCCCAGAAAAATTCGAATTCTTCGGCGCAGTATGTCAATTATATGGAAAATACTCTTTGACGGCATTGCTGTCAGTTTACTAGTATCTCATTGTACGCATCAAAAAGCTGCGCTGTAACCCTGTCAGGATCATGCCGGTTCAGGGCACGTTCCCGTGCATTCTCCCCCATACGAATCAGCTCGTCATAACGGGAAGCATACGCCTGTATGGTGCCCGCCACGCACAGGGAGTCCCCTTCCGGAACCAGCAATCCATCTTCATGGTCCTTCAGCAAACTGAAGGTGCCACCTGCTGCCGTTGCGATGCAGGGCAAGCCCAGCATCATGGCCTCGGCAAGGCTGTTCGAACTGTTCTCAATCTGCGAAACCTGCACAAAGCAATGTGCGCGTTTCAGTTCACTTACCATCTCTTCCTCGTTCAGCCTTCCCCGCAAATGAATGGGCAATCCGCTGAGTTCCTTCTCACGGGAAAACATCCGGACCATTTCGGAGCCCCAGTCAAGTCCGGCTACGTGCCACTCAAATTCAAAGCCAGCCCCATGCAGCTCAAGGGCCGCTTCCAGCATGACATTCACCCCTTTATAAGGTTGATCCGAAAGCGTGGAGAATATTCTGAAAGGTTTAATTTCTGTCGGGGGTATCCAGCGGTCGGTATAAAAGGAAGGACGCAGGCTTTCATTTACATGAAAGTATGTTGCCTTCGGTGCCAGTATACCAGAAACATGCCGGTCCCAATCGGTCCGTCCGGCCAGAAATTTTGCCTGTTTCAGTATCTCCCGTTCAATATCTGCTTTCTTTCTGAAGATCGAGAAATTTTTAGCCATAAAGAAGTCCCAATTCTTACGCCAGTCTGAAAACCGGTAGGAATCCACTCCTGTGAAGTACTTTTTCATTATGACATTGATAATGCCCTGCAACGAAATGAGCACCGGGATATCGGTGATCCTGTTCTGAATGAGTCCAAACGGATTTTCGGTTCCATGCACATGGATAATATCCGGTTTGAATTCTTCGATGATCCCGGTAAAGCGGTCCAGGTTTTCATCCCTTTCGGTTTTGCCAAGCACCTGAAGCCATTTTCTTTTCAGCCGGGTATTGCCCTTTCTTACCACCGGGTAGTAATGTGTGGATCCCTGGCGAAACGGGTTGCTCTGATGATCAGAATAAAACACCATGCCCAGGACATGATCTTCATTCTTCTCCACCTGTGCCTGTAACGAGGAAATCCATCCTCCGGAGAGATTTTTCTTTCCGCTGATCAGGCCAGGCGTATTGGTAAACCACAGGATTCTCATTAGTCAGTATCAGTTAAAAGAGTCGGGTCAGCAAGGGTAATACAATAAACGCCACCATGTTCAGCACTACAGCCACACCCACGCTCAGGTACAGCCATCTGGGTCGAATCCGTTTTGATCCCAATGCCACCAGAACCATGAGCACGGGAAGAAAATCCAGGGTGAAACGCTGGGTATTGATCTGAACCCATCCGTTATTACAATAAAACAACATATGTATCAGCGCCAAACTGATGGAAATCCAGGCACCGGCCTTCAGGAGTTTCTTCCCCTTTGCCTGCAGGGCGATGAAAACGAACGGACTGGCAAAGGTGATACTTGTGCCGTAAAAATCCATTCCTGCCGGCTTGAGGCCCTCGAATACCATGTGAGGCCCCTGGAAGAACATGTAAGTAAAGTTGAACGGGACGTACATGTAATGAAAGAGCCCGTACCGTTTTTCGCCGAGCAATCCAAGCGGGTCGCCGGCAATGTAGTAATACCCGGTATCAAAGGGATTTCCGAAACGGGCATAGTTCATCCACAGGTATATGCCGGCAAAGCCTGCAAACACAAGCCCGAAAACGACATAGTCTTTCACGATCTCCCTTGTTTTTCCCTCGTGCTTTTCGGTCAGGATGGCCAGAAAAAAAACAGCAGAATAAACGGCGAGCTGTCTCGAAAGAAAGGCACATCCAAGGAAGGCTGCCATCACCCAGGCGCGTTTTTGGCCAAACCCCTCCCTGATCGCAAGAAAGAGCATCAGCACGGCCACGACGTGGGCGAAGCTCCAGACGCCAAAGCTGAATTTTGTGACAAACCAATATCCGGTCCCGAAGATCATGGCCATTATCAGCAAAAGGTTGGTTTCGTCAGACGAGCCGATTCTCCTGAAGACCGAAAACAACACGAATCCCAGCACAATGCTCAGGATCAATGCAACCAGCGTGGTATTGACATTTCCAAATACCGCCACCAGCGGGGTCAGTACAAAGGCCGGAAACGGAGGGAATGTCACATAATATTTACCCTGGTAAATGGCCGTATCATTAACGGGTTCGGAGATGTCAAGCCTTCCTTCGGCAAATGCCTGCGCCTGCAGCATAAACAGGTTTTCCGTACCGTCATCCTTAATCAGGTTAAATCCTACTGAAACAGCAAACATCACCCATACTGCGTAGAACAGGACCGTTAATTTTCGGTGTGAAATGTTCGATGTTTTCATTTTATTTGGCCCAGATGCCCCGGGCGGTTCCATTAATTATTTTATTATACTGAATTCTCCACAGGATCATCGTCGGAAATGTCGTGCATACGGTGGCCAGCACGACGCCGGAAGGTCCGAGGAGCGAGGCCAGCCAGATAGCCAGGGGTATGGTTACCAGAATTGAGATGACCGCCGAGATCAGCTGAAGCCGGATCATGCTGGTGCCATTGATAAAAGTAACATAAGGCCTGCTCAATACCGAAACAATGACATAGGCACAGATCATGGCACTCATGGATGTCGATATGCTGACCTCTTCTCCCACCCACCATTCATAAACGGGATCTGCAATAAGAAACAGCAGAATGCTAAGTGCAACAAACCCAAGTCCAAGGTATTCCAGGTTCCTGATCGTCTTACGGATCCAGTCATTCTCCTCTTTAACATACGCTTCAGTAATGGCCGACCAGAATGGTGATATAATTATTCCGTGCCCCATGATCACTACAGAGAAATATTTGAACGCCACATTGTACTCGGTTACTTCAGCGGGTCCGAAGAGCTGTACAATGATAAAGTTGGAGGTGGTGAAAAGGACAATTGCGGCCATCTGAATAATAAAATACTGAACCCCCAGGCCCAGAAGGGAAGACCTGTAGGCAAAGTCGACATACCGTATGCCCGGTGAAATATCTTTGTACCTGCCCAGGAAGAAGAACAGGGTAAAGCCAACTAATACCAGTACGGGTAAGGCGGAAAATACCAGAGCTACGTTGTACAATGATCCGGTTGTACTCAGGGTAAGTATATAAATGATGACCAGTGAAAGTACATTGGACAATGGGAAAATCAGGTTGTTCAGCGCGGGCTCCTGTCTGGCGAGAAGGATATTTCCGATCAGCGCCAGGATAAACCGCAGACAGAAGAATCCAAATACCATGAACATGATTACACGAAGTTCATCGCCCATGCCACCACCGGTATTAAGCAGGGCATCCCAGTTGAGCCACGGATTAACAATCCAGAAAACAAGCAGCAGGCCGGAAAAAATAAGGAGTACGAGGGCATACGCCGTACTCACCAGTTTTTTTGCCTTTGCTGTTTTATTCATGGCCAGGGCCTCTGCAAGCTTATTCCTAAGGCCGTGCCCTACCCCTATATCAAAAAAGCTGAACCAGCCCATTATAGAAGCCATGGTCAGCCAGATACCATACCGGGTCGGGTCAAGGTAATTTAACGTAAGAGGGACCAGCGCAAGTTGCGCTGCAATACTCATCCCTTTAATCCCGAAGGAATATAAGATATTCTTATTGGCCCGGGCTGTTCGCTCATGACCACCAAACAGATAATCCTTAATCTTCAATAAAAAAATCATTGACGGATTCTATGTGAAAATAACGATTCAATTTGTTCCATGTACCGTTCAGGCCGTTTCAACTTCCTTGTAATCCCGGTACACCTGACGGATACCTTCCTCCAGGCTGATTGAATGTAAATAACCCATGGCATGGAGCCTGGAAACATCCATCAGCTTGCGGGGAGTACCATCCGGTTTGGACGTATTAAAGCGTAATTCTCCCTTGAATCCAACAATTTTTTGAATGAGTTCAGCCAACCCCTTAATACTGATCTCCTGCCCGGTACCGATATTGACAAATTGCCGGCCGTCATATTTTTCCATCAGGAAGCAGCACGCCTCAGCAAGATCATCAACATGCATGAACTCGCGAAGTGGTTTACCGCTTCCCCATACTTCGACCTCCTGATTGTTTTCCTGTTTTGCTTCATCCAGTTTACGAAGCAGGGCCGGAAGTACGTGGCTGTTGTTCAGGTCATAATTGTCATTTGGCCCGTAAAGATTGGTGGGCATGGCTGAGATGAAGTTACAACCGTACTGGTCCCGGTAGGCCTCACACATTTTTATCCCGGCAATCTTGGCGATCGCATAGGGCTCGTTGGTGGGCTCCAATGCACCCGTAAGAAGATATTCCTCTTTAAGTGGCTGGGGAGCGAGTTTAGGATATATACAGGAAGAACCCAGGAACAATAGTTTTTTTACACCCTGTACATATGCATGATGGATAATGTTGTTTTGAATGGAAAGGTTATCGTACAGGAATTCGCCGCGATAGGTGTTGTTGGCATGAATCCCTCCGACCCGGGCAGCCGCCAGAAAAACATAATCCGGTTTCTCACTTTCCATGAATTCTGCCACGGCCGACTGATTGCGCAAGTCCAGTTCAGATGACCGCCGGCCAACTAAATTCACAAACCCTTTCTTTTCAAGGTTTCTCCAGATTGCCGATCCCACCATGCCACGGTGGCCTGCAATATAGATTTTATCCTTTTTTTCCACTTGAATGTTGGTTTATTGAGTAATTGTTATTCGTGGTAATTAAATATTTTATGACCCCCGGATTTCAGGTATTCATCTCTTCTGAACAGTTCGAGATCTGACCTGACCATATCCTTCACGAGTTTATCAAGATCATATTCCAGTTCCCACCCCAGCTTTTCCTTTGCCTTTGTCGGATCACCAATCAGTAATTCCACTTCGGTCGGACGGTAATAGGCCGGATCCACCTTAATCACCACATCCCCTTCCTTAAGCTTGAATTCAGGGTTCGTTGACTTTACCACTCGCCCTACTTCCTTCTCTCCTTCTCCTTCAAATGCAAGTTCCACACCAAGTTCGCTAAAAGTCTTCTTACAAAAATCCCTGACAGTAGTGGTTATTCCGGTGGCTATGACATAATCTTCGGCTACATCCTGCTGGAGAATCAGCCACATGGCCTTGACATAATCCTTGGCATGTCCCCAATCCCGTTTAGCATTCAGATTACCAAGAAAACAGGTATCCTGAAGGCCCAGGGCAATACGACATGCTGCCCTGGTTATTTTCCGGGTAACGAAGGTTTCTCCGCGAAGGGGCGATTCGTGGTTAAACAGGATCCCATTCACGGCAAACATATTGTACGCCTCCCGGTAATTAACCGTAATCCAGTACCCGTAGAGCTTCGCCACCGCATAAGGTGAGCGCGGGTAAAAGGGTGTGGTCTCTTTCTGAGGCACTTCCTGGACAAGACCGTATAATTCCGAGGTTGATGCCTGGTAGATTTTGGTCTTATCCGTAAGGTTCAGCAGCCTGACAGCTTCAAGGATCCTTAACGTACCCATCGCGTCCACATTAGCCGTATATTCAGGGGTGTCAAAACTCACCTTAACATGAGACATCGCACCGAGGTTATAGATCTCATCCGGCTGTACTTCCTGGATGATACGTATAATATTAGTTGAATCGGTGAGGTCCCCGAAATGAAGCTTCAGTTTTACATCGCTTTCATGAGGGTCCTGGTAGAGGTGATCAATCCTGTCTGTGTTAAATAAGGAGGTCCGGCGTTTAATACCGTGAACCTCATATCCTTTCTTAAGTAAGAGTTCGGCAAGATATGCACCATCCTGACCGGTAATTCCTGTGATTAATGCTTTTTTCATCGGGGGTAAATACCGGGAGAATGGGGAAAGTAACCCCGGCCCGGGAACTTTTTTTTAGTGTTAAATAATTATTAATTCGCTGTTTTTAAACGAATTAACATTTGAAAAATTAACCTTTGCCTGTAAATAGTTAACCTGTTTACACAGAATAACAGGCAAGGCCCATCCCATGTAAGATTTCGACATCAAAGTAAACAAAAGCATGGAGATAATTCAATGAATTACCAAAAAGTAATCTGCGCTCAGAAGAGTTCGCGCACCTTTTCCGGGGGCCTTCCTATGACAGCCTGGTTTCCGGATACCACGACAGGCCTTTCCATGAGTATGGGGTCTTCCACCATTGCATCAAGCCATTCGTCGTCTGAGAGGGACTTCCCCCTGTATTTTTCTTTGTACACAGCTTCTCCTTTCCTGATCAGCTCCTCAGGTTTTATACCCAGTTTTTCCACAATGTGTTTCAGATCTTCCCTGCTCGGGGGCATCTTCAGGTATTCCACAACCTAAACCATCTGTCCGTTTTCCTCTATTATCGCAAGTGTTTCACGACTTTTCCGGCACCGGGGATTGTGGTATATGGTTAGCATCAGGAAATGGTTTCTACTACAAGGTTATGATTCGTATAAATGCAGATATCGGCCGCAATGTGCAGGCTTTCCGAAACAATTTCTTCCGCTGACATATCCGGGGCATGTTTTTTTAAGGCATATGCGGCTGACTGGGCATACATGGCACCCGAACCAATGGCTGCTATCTGGTGATCGGGTTCCAGCACGTCGCCGGTTCCTGAAATAACCAGCAATTCATCCTTATCCGCAGTAATCAGCATCGCTTCCAGTTTCCTGAGGTACCTGTCTGTACGCCAGTCTTTGGCCAGCTCAATGGCTGCACGCTTCATGTTCCCCCCATAGCTGTTGAGTTTTTCATCAAAACGCTCCAGGAGGGTAAAGGCGTCAGCGGTACTGCCTGCAAAGCCGGTTATGATCTTTCCGTCCTGTAATTTACGGATCTTGCGCACGTTGCTCTTTGCCACATAATTTCCCATGGTGGCCTGTCCGTCAGCACCTATCGCCACTGATCCATTGTGTACCATGGCCAGGACGGTAGTCGAGTGAATTTTTGTCATTCTTCTTTTATTGGTCTTTGCCTAGACAAGTATTCGTACCGGATTCTCCAGCAACGATTTGAGGGTTTTCAGGAATGCGGCTCCCTTGGCACCATCCACGACCCGGTGATCGCAGGAGAGCGTCACCTTCATCACATTCCCCGGTACCAGCTGTCCGTCCCGGACTACCGCGGTCTGCTTGATCCCGCCGACAGCCAGGATACAGGCGTCCGGAGGATTTATGATCGCGGTAAATTCCTCAATACCGAACATTCCAAGGTTGGATACGGTGAAGGTGTTCCCTTCCCATTCACTTGGCTGTAATTTTTTACTGTGTGCCTTTTCAGCGAGTTCCTTCACCTCCGCCGAGATATGTGAAAGTGATTTATTATCGGCAAACCGGATTACTGGCACAAGCAGGCCCTCATCTACTGCCACAGCCACTCCCACGTGCACATGTTTATTGTATCGGATTTTATCGCCCAGCCAACTTGCATTTACTTCAGGGTGCTGACGAAGTGCGGCAGCCACTGCCTTAATAACAATATCATTAAAGCTGATTTTTACCGGAGAATATTCATTCATGGAACTTCTAGCCTCCATGGCCTTGTCCATATTGATCTCCATGGTGAGATAAAAATGAGGGGCCGTGAATTTGCTCTCGGACAGTCGCTTGGCAATTGTCTTACGCATTTGCGAAACCGCCACTTCTTCGTACTGCTCCTCGCCTACTACCGATGGGATCTTCACAGCCGTAGCTTCTTTGGCTGTTGCGGCCGGCGCCTCACTTGCGGCGGCAGGAGTGAATTCCTCCACATCCCGTTTTATGATGCGGCCATTGTCTCCCGTTCCTTTGATGTCAGAAAGTTTATAACCCAGTTCTTCTGCCATTTTACGTGCCAGCGGCGAGGCTTTCACACGGCCGTTTGATTTCTGAGGTTCACTGTCGCCGGAAGCCGCCTCTTCTTTTACAGGTTCTTCAGCCGGTTCACTTTCCTTTCCATTGGAAGATGTGGTTTCTGAAACAGGCTCCTTCTTTTTAGCTTCTTTTTGTTTACGGGCTTTGAGTAACTTTTCGTAATCAGCATCTTTCTCCCCTACAATGGCCAGCACCCCATCCACTTCCACGGAATCTCCCTCTTCCACACCAATATATAACAGCGTACCATCCTCATATGCCTCCAGCTCCATGGTAGCCTTATCTGTCTCCACTTCAGCCAGAATATCTCCGGCACTGACCTCATCGCCCACCTTCTTAACCCATGAAGCAATAGTGCCTTCGGTCATGGTATCGCTCATCTTCGGCATGGTTATGACCATGGCATTCACATCACTCGCGTCAGTTATTTCCTCTGCTGAAGAATCTTCAGAAGACTCCTTCTCTTCCTTCCCGTCGTCCTCATCTTTGTCTTTCTCTGCCGGGCCGGATCCACCCCCGTTATCCAGTTCGTTCAGAAGGTCCTTGATATCTTCTCCTTCCTCGCCGATGATTGCCAGTACGCCATTCACAGGTACTGATTCTTTTTCGGCAGGTCCTATATGAAGCAGGACCCCGTCTTCATAGGATTCGAGCTCCATGGTAGCCTTATCTGTTTCGACTTCGGCAAGTATGTCTCCGGATTGAACTTTGTCTCCTTCCTTTACGAGCCATGATGCTATAACACCTTCTTCCATGGTGTCACTCATCTTGGGCATTCTGATTACTTCAGCCATTGTTTCTTGTTTAGCAAAATTGTAGCTTCAAAAATAGGTGTTCTGCGTTCGTTATTCAACATTCCTGGTGGCAAAATTAACAGGAATCAAAATTCAATGTTCAGCAGGAGGTCAAATGAATTGGCACCAATGGTCATCAGGCGTGAATACCTCACACCGATTCCAAGCTCCTGGGGAAACCTCATAACATGCATATCCATGAGAAGCTCAACCCCGGCCGACTCATAGGTATACTCCAGATCCTGCCTTAGCACCTCCCTTCGGAGGTTGTCGTAAAAAAAACGCGTCCGGCTACCCTCCCCGTAATCATAAAAGCCCTTGGCCCTGAGTCTTTTCAGGTAAAGAAGGGGGCCTATACCTATGTCAGGATACCACGCAGGAAAAGCATATTCAGCGCCGAGATAGGTAAATTCGGAAAAATCGGGATAGGAATACCCCCGTGGCAAAGGTATCTGGTTCCTGAAGCGGTAATAATTGGCAGCGAATTGATCGGGCTGGCGCTGGTACCCAAACCGCACGGCTACCGAATGATGCTTGAACGGTGAAAGTCCGGTGAACAGAAACGGGGAAGGCAGGTAAACAACACCACTTGCCGCCAGGACTTCTCCGCTGAAATCCCCGCCAAACGGAGTGGACATATAGCGGAGGTTGATCGCCGTACCGTATCGGCTGGCAATGTCCCGGCTGCTCTGTTTCAGCAGTGCGTAATAAAAGAGCCGTGCGCTGTTATATATTATGTCTCCGTTGGATAACCTGTCATCTACAAACAGGTAGAGTGTATCACTGGGCAGCCTGACCAGGCGCTCCAGGAACGGACCGTCCGGCATCGGTATAAATTGCTCCAGGGAACCATCAAAATCATTTACTTTCGTCAGTCCCACCTGCTCCTGTATCGTTAATTCACTAACCCATTTAGACCGGGTCAGGATCAGCGGCAACCGGATGCCTCCTATAAAAGACGTCTCTTTCCAGTCATAAATTAGGGACTCGCCGTTAATCGTGCCCCACAAATATTCCCGGGATCCCTTTTCAAACCGCACATCAATGATGGGGAACAATCCCTGGTAGCTTAATTCGGCAAAACCGTATCCGGTATCTTCTGAATTGTCATACACATAGCCAACAGCAGTATTCATCGTACTCATTACGTCCTGGCTGGAAATACCCACTTCAAGGTTATTCAGATCGGTGGAAGCCAGAAACCCCCAGCTGTGTATATTGAAAAGCCGTGGAAAACGGTGGTACCGGCTCACCGGGTAGGTTATCTGAGGCACACTGTCAAGCAATTGAATCCCGGACTCCTGTGTTTTCAGAGGTGCAAAATAAAAACGTTCATCGGATGGTTCCGGAGAAACCGGATCCCAGTCTGCCGGATTAAATGGAATGCTTACCACATCCAGTCCGTTTACCCGATGATCATTGTAAATAAGCCGCCTGCCATCCGGTGAAATCACCGGGTTGTACGCCCCGTAGCGGCTGTGGGTCACCTGGTAGCGCTGTCCTGTACGCGTATTCAGTGCATAAATATTATCGGTCCCGCTAACAGGAGAATTAAAAAGAAGCAAACTGTCCTGCAAGACCGGATGGCCAAGGTTCTCATCCGACGGCCTGATCAGCCACCGCTCCTGTCCGGTGGTATAATCGACATACACAATGCCTTTTTGACTCTGCACGGTTTTAAGTGCCACAATGGCGCGGCCGTTGGCAGACCAGCGGGCCATGGCGTATAAACCACCATCCGGATTTTGCAGTCGGTTGATGACCGCACCGCTCGCCGCATCCAGTACCGTGAGATAGGACGCATACTCAGGCGTATTCTCTGTTGTAACAATTTTTCCGGCATCCGGGGAGATCGCGGCTCCGGCATACCGGGTATTGCTCGTAAGGGTCTTTTTCTCCCCTGACTTCATATCCAGTGACTTGATGACCGAATAAGTCCGCTGGCGCCACCGCGGATGAAAATGGAATTCATTCCAGACAACTATATTCCGGGCGGCCGACAGCATGCCCGATTCATTCAAAATGCCTGGTGTATGGATCACCCTGCTGCTTCCGTCTTCCTGCAGCACCACAAATTGATCGATATCACCAATGCCACTCCGAAGGACAACCACCTCCCCGTCGGTAGTGAAGACCGGATATTTGTAATTGGTAAAGACCGTTTCAGTCCTCCGGTTCAGATCGGTTACAGGGGTTATATCCAGCGCAGCTTGTTCCTCACGCCAGATTTCCTCCAACTCATCCATCATCATCTGGTAATTGGGCAGTAAATGGTACCCGGTGTTTTTTTTGAGGCTGTTGGAGAAGGTGAACGGCACAAATGACCACCGGAATGCATCAGCTGTCACCGATTGCCAGATATCCGGATCACCCGTCCGTCTGCGCAAATGGGTGACGAAATGATAACCGAGTTTATAATGATCAGGTACAAAATCCTTGTAACTGCCCAGGTGCTGCTTGTTATAGGTAAAATCCTTTCCCTCCAGTAAATTGGCCTTAAATACCCGGCTGAATGCAGGAATCCTGCCCCTGCCACTTGGCGTGTAAAGCGTTTCACTCAGCGTGGCATCGCCTTCCCAGAACCATCTCGGTACTGCGGCAAAGGCTGTACCTGACTGGGTTTGCTGGCCGAACAGGTAATACATCAGCCGGGTAAACCCTTTGCGGCTATGATGGTACTGGGCCACATGCCGGTACTCGTGCACCGAGAGCAGGTCAAGCCAGTCATTGGTCCCCGCAAGTGCCGGGTCCTGGGGAGGCATGGTAAAAAACTCACCCCTCCTCGGACCAAAACTGATGAATCCGTTGCTGAAGGTATTAAAGTCCTGGAGAATAATATCAATGGACCGGGGAAGGGTGGCGGTAATCGTACTGGTTTCTTTTTCGTGAATGGCTTCCAGGGTATTGGCCACACGCATGGCATGTTCCTGGTTGCCGGAAGGAAAAATAACACGGAACGATGGAGTCACCACCTGGTCCCAACGGATCCCGGTGGAAGTATTGTTCAGGACGGGACGCTGGCCTGATCCGTCAAACACGGAAAAGAACAGCAAAAGGATAACGATACACCAGGCGCGGTTCATAGAGTGAGGAAAGATAATAAAATTTTCATCATCAGGAATACGGATCACCAATCTACCGGTTCTTTTCCGTGCTGCCTGAGATATTCATTGCAACGGCTGAAATGACGACATCCAAAAAACCCCCGGTGAACGGAGAATGGTGATGGGTGCGGAGCCTCCAGCACCAGGTGCTTATTCCGGTTGATCACTTGTCCCTTTTTCTGTGCGTAGGCACCCCATAACATGAAAACCAGTTGTTCGCGATCCGAATTAAGTCTGGCGACAACCGCATCGGTAAACTGCTCCCACCCCTTACCCTGGTGGGATCCCGGGGTTCGCTCGCGGACGGTAAGGGTGGCATTGAGCAACAGGACTCCCTGCCGGGCCCACCGTTCCAGATTACCCGATTCAGGCGGCACAATACCAAGATCGCTTTCAATTTCCTTGTATATGTTCACCAGTGAAGGGGGTTTGGTAATGCCGTCCGCCACGGAAAAACATAGTCCGTTGGCCTGGCCATGTCCATGATAAGGGTCCTGCCCAAGTATTACCACCCTTACCTTTTCAAAAGGGCAATGATCAAATGCGGAGAAAATAAGACGGCCCGGCGGATATACCGTTCGATGGCTGTATTCATTCCTGACAAATTCTGCGAGGGAATGGAAATAGGGACTTTTGAACTGATCATGTAGTTTCTCCTGCCAGGTTTTCTCAATTTTAACCTCCATATATCATCGTCATTTATCCGACATAAAGTTATAACTTCTTATATTAGATTTCCGTTAAATAAATGCATAGTGCAGCCAGACGGATGGTTACAGAAATAACACAGGGAGTCAAGGTAAGCATCGAAACCGAATACCAACCGGTCTATTCCAGCCCGAGCCAGTATCACTATGTCTTTACCTACCGCGTGCTTATTGAAAACCAAAGCGAAAATACGATACAATTGCTCCGGCGCCACTGGCATATTAATGATGCCGCCCTCCGGCCCCGTGAAGTGGAAGGCGAGGGCGTGGTAGGCCAGCAGCCCGTGCTTGAGCCGGGCCAGTCTCATCAATATGTTTCGGGCTGTAACCTTAAGTCAGGCATCGGGAAAATGAGTGGAACCTATCTCATGGAGCGACTGGTGGACGGGTACCGGTTCAAGGTGATCATACCGGAGTTTACCATGGTGGCACCATTCAAACTCAATTGATCTTTGGTAATAGTACACCGGGCCAAGGAATATCTCTTGCACTGGCTCCGTAAAACCGGACGGCACTCCCTGCATTCTCCCTTTATGTATGCCCTTTATGACCAGGTAATCCGGCCTTCCCGCCGGAAGACCGCCGGGGGCCCGCTGGAAAAATTCGTGAAGGACCTCGCCAAATCCGGAGAGACGATACCTGTATATACCCTGGGTGCACCTGCCCGGCATGGTCAGGGAAACAGCCGGACGATCGGCAGCCTTGTCCGTCACGGGAGCACCTCCTCCCGTTCACGCCGGGTTTTGTGCCACCTGATCCGGTACTTTGATTGTGCCCGGGTATTCGAACTCGGAACGTCGCTTGGCCTGACCACCCTGTATCTTTCGGAAGATCCTCAGGTGAACGTAACTACGTTCGAAGGAAATCACGACCTGGCCGCTCGGGCCATGCGGC
The DNA here is from genome assembly GCA_964563925.1 of uncultured Roseivirgaceae bacterium. Lineage (GTDB taxonomy): Bacteria > Bacteroidota > Bacteroidia > Cytophagales > Cyclobacteriaceae > JAUILA01. The sequence continues at coordinate 96,165 of CAZLZD010000010.1, forward strand.
ATTTCAGGCAATTCTCCCGCAAGAATATCCGTCTTGCCGAAGGGAATATAGACAACACCCTGCCGCAGGAATTATCCCGAAATGACGCACCCGATCTGGTTTATATCGATGCAAATCACCGGTATGGGCCTACCCTGAACTACGCAGATCAATGTATCCGGTATAACCCGGAGGTAATCCTTGTTATCGGCGATATACACTGGTCACCTGAGATGACCCGTGCCTGGAACGTGCTGGCCGGGGATCCGCGGTGCAAAGTGTCGGTTGACCTGTACGAAGCGGGTATTCTATTGTATGGCGAGGGAATTCCCCGGGGTGAATATGTTATGTAGTGGACGGTATCCGGACGGGCCTTCATTTCCATGAATTATTTGCTACCTTCATAGGGGTGAAAAAAACATTCATTATCCTGGCAACCATTACGTGCCTGGGCTTCTTTGTCCTGCCGAATCTGTTCAACGAGCGCGAAGAATCAGCATTTTCCCCCGAATACCGGCTGAATCAGCTTAGAGAACGATTCCCTGACATTCATCAAATGGACACGGTACGCACCGGGATTAGCAGTTTCTATGAACGCGGCCCCCTTATACATTTCCTTTTTGGCGAAGAATACCGGGAACTATGGAATACCCCGGTCAGTTTCCCGGTCTGGAAAAATGGGATTAACAGCCCGCTTCTTACCCCGGACGATCCCGGTGGTGGTGACCAAACGATAAGTATTGACCTGGTCGGTCAGGACGGACTTACCTACACGCTTCGCTCTGTAGAAAAAGATCAGTCCCGGGCGCTGGCTAAATGGTTGCGATGGACCCTGGCAAGGCCTGTATTCCGGGATCAGGCATCCAGTCTGAATCCATATGCCGCTCCGGTAGTATCCGCCCTGGCGGGTTTTGCAGGTATCCCTCACACCCGGCCCGTACTTTACTTAATCCCTGACCTGGAGAATTTCTCCACCCTTCAGAGAGAGCTCCTGGCCGGGAGGGTAATGCTGATGGAAGAAGAACCTGACGAATCCTGGAATTTTACGGAGCGGTTCGGTACAACCGTCAGGCTCCTGGATACCAAAGAAATGCTGGAAAGCAGAAGAAGTGGTGAATTTTGGGTTGACAGCCTGTCATTTGCCAGGTGCCGGATTTTCGATGTGGTAATTGGGGACTGGGACCGGCACGAAGGTCAGTGGGCCTGGGCCTGCGACACCCTTACGGGAGAATGCTCCCCCCTGCCTGTAGACCGGGACATGGCATTCTACGATTTCCACGGAGGGGCAATCGACGCGCTGGCCCTGCAACTGGTACCAAAATTTCAATCCTTTGACACGGTCATGAACAACCTTGAAGGCTATTCTGTCAATGGTGGCCGTCTGCAGGATGTACTTCTCGCCAATCTCACAGCCGAACAGTGGCAGCAGGCAGCACAATCTTTACGTGACAGCTTAACCCATGATGAAATCAGGAAGGCAATGGGTAACTACCCTCCTGAAGTATACGAACGCTACGGAGCCAACCACGAACATATACTCCGGTATCGGTTAAGGGCAACCGATCGAATTGCCCACTATTTTTGGGAGTCTATATCTCTGCAACCGTCCAGTAATTAGTAATATTTCTGCAAATTGTCACAAGGTCCGAAAAGTTATCAGGCTTAATAAAATAGGTATTAGCCCCGTTTTTATAAGTAAACTTAACGTCCTGTTCATTGTGTGAAGTTGACAATATTATCACCGGAATATGCTTCAGTTCTGCCTTGGCGCGGATTTCCTTCAATGCTTCCCTTCCGTCTTTTTTTGGCATGTTCAAATCGAGGATCACGAGCGAATTCCGGGCACAGTCAGCGTTAAGCTGAGCGATTAACTCCTCACCGTCAGCAACAAAAACGATACTTTTTGTGTCAATACCGCATTCTTCAAAGGCCTCTTTGATAAGTACCTGATCATCCTGGTCGTCTTCTGCAACTACCAGGGAAACAATCTTCATGGGAGGGTCGCTCATTTGCAAAAAACTAAGTCTGACTGTTGTTGGTTATAAATGGCTAAATATAGTATATTACTATTAATGAACACCTAATCAGTACCATTAATTTTCAAATATTACTTTACTAATATCACCTTATTGTCACTATGAAAAACGGAAATGGCTTCAAAGCGGAGCGCATTATTATGCTCCGGGATTTGCT
>CAZLZD010000011.1:0-3231 GCA_964563925.1 uncultured Roseivirgaceae bacterium
TCTTAAAGCGCTTAACGATAATCTTTCTGGTTTTATATTGGTGCGGGTCGAACGAACCAACGGATTTACCCGGTCCCAGACCAAGGCATCTCTTGCCAATTCGGAGATTATCAATACCCAAATCGCTGTGGGAATTCGATTCTAAGCAGTCCGGCAAAAATGCATGAGCTGAACCCGGTCCACAGAGTTCCTGGAGAGGAGGTTTAATTGAATATTGCAATTGATTCCCTTCCGGATTTATACCGAAATTCCGGGATACTGAAAATGATAATTAAGACGTATATTATCCTTTAAAACCGGATTTATTTATGATCAAAGCATTACCTGTCATCCTTCTCTGTACATATTTCTTTGGAATTTCATCCCTTCGATCACAACGCCAGCCACTGGTAATTCCGCCTGCCCCGGACCTGGCCCTGACCCATGTCACCCTTATTGACGGTACCGGATCAGCGGCCACAAGCAATCAAACCCTTCTCCTTCAGGAGGGAAAGATCATCGATATCTTTGAGGAGGGCGAAAAAGAAATCCCGCCGAATTTCTCGGTCATGGACCTGGAAGGACATTATGTCATCCCCGGCCTCATTGATTCCCATGTTCATATGGGAATGCGCAATATATTCCAATCCCCGGAGCTGCCCAGACAGGAATTCAGACGGTGGTTGTACAGCGGGGTGACCACTGTGCGTGACATGGGCGGAGATGCCCGGCTGCTGGCGGCAGAAAACCGGCTAATTCACCTGGAAAGAATACCCGGGCCAGATATATATTATGTAGCCACTATGGGTGGCCGGGATTTCATGGAACATGATCCGCGAATGACTATCTCCACGATAGGAATAGGGCCTGGAGAGGCCTCGTGGAGCCAGCTCGTTGACGCAAGTACGGATGCCGAAGAGGCCATTTCACGTGCCAGAGGAGCCCATGTGGCCGGCATTAAATTTTACATCGGCGTTGAGCAGGATGTGATAAGGAGGCTCACCAGCGAGGCCCACCGGCAAGGCCTTAAATCCTGGGCACACCTGACGGTTTATCCTGACAGGCCCCTCGATGTGATCAACGCAGGCGTGGATGTTGTCTCGCATATGTGGGGTGCCGCCTGGCAGGATCCCGATGCGGACCCGTCCATCAAAATACCCTTTACCCATACACCCCCCCAGGAAGCCCGGGCTGCGATCTACCCGCCTGATTTTGCCCTGATTGAAACAGACAGTCCGGAGATGAATGAACTCATCACAAGGATGAAGGAATCAGGCGTGATATGGGATATGACTTATTCTTTGACCCAGCTGAAAGATGACGACTATGCCGCCTTTTCCAAATCCATAGCCCGAAAGGCAGCAGAGGCCGGGGTGATCATTTGTACCGGAACCGATTTTTACAATTCCATCGAAGAACCGTACCCGGCACTTTTCCAGGAAATTTATGCGCTGGTAAATGATGGTATTCTCTCTCCTGCAGAGGCGATCACCGCAGCCACGATGAATGGCGCGCGCGCGATCGGGATTGAAGAAACCCACGGCTCCGCCGAACCGGGAAAAGCCGCTAACCTGATCGTTCTCCGGGCAAACCCCCTGGAGAATATTCAGGCCATTCAGGAAATTGAATTTGTACTCAAGGACGGCAAACCCTATTATCGATCTGAATTCAGCAAATAGCTTATTCCGGCCTGTCCCCGGCGTTCTGCGACTCATTCTCCCAATACATAAAAGAACAGGTCCCGCCAGGTATCCACATCCGGATAACCATTTGTCTCGGGAGAAATCGCCAGTCGACGATCCCTGTCATCCGGAAAGTGCCCTGATTCATAGCAATCCCTGTTTACAGGATCCCTGAAGCCGAGTCCGGGATCACATTCTGACGGCGGAAAAATCCCGTTCCCGCTCCGGCGTATTCCGTGTCCGCCTTCATAGGACCCCCAATAATTATTGGCAAGGGTAAATCCATTATTAGCTTTCCGGTTGTCTACGATTATCAGAAACGCATAGGATTCTCCCGGGTCCAGAAGTATTTCGGATGATTCCGGGAATCTGAAATACATAAGCCTGCCTTTGAATAACGGATGATCAGGGTGTACCTCTTCGTTTGCATCAAATCCAAAATCTTCCAACTCTGGAAACCTGAATCCTGTTATCACTGCCAGGCTCTCATAGGATTCTCCCGTAAAGAAATCATCCCGCTCTGAGGGTATCTCATCGGATTTGCGGTCATGCGGAAAACCATGGAAGCCCTCCATCGTACTGTCACTGCCATTCTGATTCAGAACAGGGGTACCACTGACCCGAAAAATCTGTAACGACAGGGTTTCTCCCAGTATTCCCTCGCGAACAACCTTATCGCCAAGGCCGAGTTTCAATACAATACCTTTCATCCTGAGGCTGTCAGCAGATCTGCATTCAAAGGTCTGGCCGAGATCACGGTCCCGCTTCAGATAAGGATGTTCAGTACCTTCGGAATCAAAATAGCCAAAGCCGCTGGATGGAAAAGGAGATTGCCCCGACCATTTATACGAATCCGAATTTTCGAATGTTGCCGAAGTATTCCCTCCTTTATCAAAGCCGGTATAACTGGCCACTACATTTCCTGAAGGAATGGTATCCACCAGTATAAGGGAACCCTCACGATATGTCTGCCCGAAGGCAGGCGATCCGCTCAGGAACAGCAAACACCAGAACAGCAAACACCAGGTTATCGCTTTCATGTACTACATCATTACACCTTTTAAAACCAGGTCAAAATATACTTTAAAAGTCAAACAAATTCGCTGCCTGCCAAATCCTGGGGCTATTCCGATCGTAAGCTGTGCACCGGGTTCATGGTGGCGGCGCGGATGGCCTGGTAACTTACGGTAAGTAAAGCCACCAGCATCGCCCCGGCTACGGTGATCCCGAATACCCACCAGCCGATCGTGATCCGGTATTCATAATCCTGCAGCCACAAATCCATTCCCCACCACGCCAGCGGGATGGATATGAGGGAGGCAATGAATACAAGCAGGACGAAATCGCGGGTAAGGTATCGCCAAAGGCCGAAAATAGACGCGCCGACAACCTTCCGTATACCGATTTCCTTTGTTTTTTGTTCGGCTACATATGCGGCCAGTCCGAATAGTCCCAGGCAGCTGATCAGAATGGCAAGTGCCGCAAAAACAGTGGAAAGCCGGCCGATCCGTTCTTCGATTTGGAATTTTTGCGCATAGGCATCGTCAGCAAATTCGTAGGTGAACGGCAC
>CAZLZD010000011.1:3331-86281 GCA_964563925.1 uncultured Roseivirgaceae bacterium
CCGATGATCAGGATCACGGAAACACTGAACTGGACCACGACCAGGACCTTCCTGGGAAGGGACCCCCGCCGGCCAACCCGGAAAGTGCCTTTCAGTATCTTCACCGGGTTGAAGGCCGATAAATAAAAGGATGGATAGCTCCCCGCCAGCATGCCCGTCACCATAATGAAGCCAAGACTTATCACCCAGAACCACACATTTGTCCATGGAATGGAGACCTGCTTATCGGCCAGCTGATTAAATAAGCCCATGGTCAACGTTGATAATACCATGGCGAGCAAAAAGGCAATGAGCACCATCAGGCAGGATTCAGTCATAAACTGCAGAATGAGCTGCCCCTTCCTGGAGCCGATGGATTTGCGGATGCCCACTTCGCGCGCCCGCTTTTCGGACCGTGCCGTGCTCAGGTTCATGAAGTTGATACAGGCAAGCATCAGAATGAAAACCCCGATGGCCCCAAAGAGCCTGACATAGCGGATACGACCGGTATTCTCCCCGTTGTCCCATTCACCGTATAAGTGCCATTTTTCCATGGGATGGATGAACAGGCGCGGATGTATGCGCTCAAGGGCTTCCACATCCTTTATATGTTCGTATACCACCTCCCCGATGCCTTCAGATACTGAAGCGAACTCCTGATTGGGATTTATCTGGACAAATATGTTAAGAAAGTTATTCAGGTACCCCTGTTCCAGCATCCACGGGTTATCCACCAGGTGAAGCTTGACCGGAACCAGGAATTCAACACCATGGAAGGTACTGTTATGGGGAAAGTCTTTATATACCCCGGTCACTTTCAATTCGTGCTGACCGTTAAAGGTCAGGGTCTTCATGTAGGGATCCTCGGTGCCGTATATGGTTTGTGCAACGGATTCACTGAGAATGACGGAATAAGGATCCTGCAGGGCTGAATGGTCGCCAGCCAGCATATTGAGCGAGAAGGCTTCGACAAATTCCGGATCGACCGCCATTCGGTTCTTGCTGAAACTTTCCGTTCCCACCTTGAGTACGCCTGCGCCCGGGTAAAGGGCAGTGATAACATGATCAAAGTACTGACCGTATTCCTCTTCAAGATCCTCTGACAAGGCAAGCGGCACCCAGGGGGTGTTGAATGTTTCCCCATTGGCACTGCCGCTGCGGATGATCTGTCCGAGTTTTCCCCGATTATCAAAGGTCCCGTCGAAGGTAACTTCGTCGTGAATCCACAACCCAATAAGGATGACCGCGGAAATGCCGAGGGCCATGCCCCCGATGTTGATGAATGAGAAGCCAAGGCTCCGGAACATATTCCGCCAGGCGATTTTTAGATAATTTCTGACCATGGTGTAATTGTTGTTTTTTGGAAATATTTGAGTTTTTGAAATGGCAAACGGGCGCAGGTAATTCAATACCTGGAACCAATAAGTAAGCCTTGCCTTAAATGCGGAGGAAGTGACCAGCTTCTCCCGATAGCTTTCCTCCAGGTCGCCTTCGACCTCTTCCAGCAATTCATTGCGGAGAAACCACCGGAGAAACCGGTGAGCCAGCCTTGGAGGTTGTACGTTTTTCATAAGGTCACACTGAATTTGTTCAGGGAAAGCGAAGGATGCTGGTTCCAAAGTGCGAGCTTGAAATCACGGGCTTCCTTTAACACCTGTTCACCGGAAGCGGTAATTGTGTAAATACGTTTTCTCCGCCCACCCCGTTCGGCCGTGGAACTGCCCATGGCAGACTTCAGAAATCCCTTATCCGTCAGTCGGTTCAGGGTGGAATGCACCGAACCGATCGAAGCCGTCCTTCCCGTTTGATCCTTAAACTCCGCGGCGATCCTGAAGGCATACGCCTCCTCGCCAAGGATTCCTACCAGTATCAGGATGACTTCTTCAAATTCGCCGAGTCGCGTCTCTTTCATACTTTGTTACTTGATTGTAGAACATATGTACGGCAAACATAAGGTATTTGTTCTACTATTTAGTAATAAATAATAAAATTCCATGCCGCATCCCTCTGTTTCCGGTCCTCTTTCATGCATATCAGCATGGTCGTGCAGGACAGATATATGCCTGAACTGATTAGATTTAGGAAGAATCGGTGGGAAACGCACCCACTGTTACTAAGTATCAATAAACCGGATATGCATCGAATAATCACAACCATCATTCTCCTGTCATTCAACTTACTTATCCCATCTCCTTCTCCGGCCCAGCTCAAGGACCGGACCGTTAGTATCAGTGTGGATTATCGTCATCCTCTTCAGCCGTGGGACGGATTTGGCGTTAATTATGTGGAGACTTCACAAACATCTGATTACGGGGCCAATCCGCAGGACTACGGGGGTTTTTCTATCCTGGAACCGATGGAGAAAGAATTGATCCTGGATAGTATTTTTGGCGAAAACGGACTGAAAGCCGACCTGCTGAAGATGTTCCTTGATCCCTGGCACCAGCAATCCGCCGGGGGGTCCTTCGATCATTCAACCACGACTTCCAATATGCTCTTTGTGGCCAGGGAGGCGCAAAAGCGTATTTCTGCACGGAATGGCCGGATGCAAATCATATCCACGCTGTATGGACCACCACCCTATATGACCCTTGAAAAGCAATTACGAGGGAAAAGGCTCGATCCTGACCATACGGCGGATCTTTCGGGTTACCTGGTTGAATGGGCCCGCTTTCTTCGTGACGACGCCGGCCTACCCCTCAACTATCTTTCCCTTCATAATGAAGGCGAAGACTGGGGCCGGATGCCCATTGATGGTTTACCGGAGAATGAATCACATGAGCACCTGGACTACAATATGTACTGGTCCCCAGGACAAACCATCCAATTTTTACACCTACTCAGGCCGAAGCTTGATTCCGCCGGACTCCAGGACGTGCAATTAACGAACGGGGAATACACCAACTGGTACCGGTTCAACAGCATGGGTTACGCCCATGCCATATTGAATGATCCTGTCGCCCTCGGAAACCTGGGTTTGATCACCTCTCATGGCTTTTATAACGGAATGTTCTGGAGGCTCTTTTCCGGGACCACCAATCATGGCACCTGGCAAATTCAGCAAAAGAGGCCAGACCTCCATGCATGGACCACCTCGATTTCATGGATGAATTCCAGCATTGATTTTGCCAACCTGATCTATTACCACATATATCTGGCCCGGGTCAACGCGGTGATTCCCTGGGCTTTTATACAGCGGCCCGGATCCTGGGACAAGGGAGATCCCAACCCGGGGAATGCGGTGACCGTCTTTGAAGATGGCTCATACCGGTTTACCAGGGGCTACTACTTTTACAAACAATTCACCCGGGCCGGCCGGCCGGGGATGCGGGTAGTACCTGCCTTCAGTATGGATCCCAGTATCCTGGTCCTGGGATTTACCTCACCGGACAGCCTTGAACCAGACTCGTTTGTGCTGGTGGATAATGGCTATTCGTTCAACAGGCTGGCCGACGGACTTGAACTACGTCTCCGATCCGGAGATAAGGAAACAACCATCATGCTGAGTCATAAGGCATCGGCCGCATTTGCCGATGGATTACCTGATGGTACGCAATTAGTCACCGAAGTGGTGGAAGGAGGTTATCGACTGGAGGCTTCCATCCCATGGAATTCGCTCCCCGGTTATACTCCGGAAATGCTACCGCAGGAGGCTGAGATTGTATTGAAGTCAGGTTCCGAAGATGTGGAGAATATTGTGGGCTGGACAAATAATATGTTTAGAAAGGAAATGAGCGACACGGGTCATTTCATTGAGAATGAAATAAAAGTTGATGCAAAAGAAGAAGATGCGTGGCAGCGGATCACACAGGTTAACGTGGATCAACCCAGGCTTGAAAACGCTCAATTTATCCTGTCAGGGAAGGTGCGGGTTGCATTCTCCCCCAAAGGACTGAATATTTTTGCCGAAATTACCGATGCCACCAATTCACCAAACAAGGAGGTAGTAATTAAAATCCCCGGAAGCCGTCATAAACGATTCAATGCCTACCGGACTTCGTATGATGGCGAAAAGTATTCATTCGTTGGTTCATTCCAGGTGGACGAACAAAATGAAATAAAATATTCCAGCCCCGGCTTAGCCGTTACCACCTTCCTCGGAGTTGATTAGTCAGGATCACCATAGTAACCATGGCGTTCATTTGTTATTCGCACCCCGTTAATCCGGTCGACCATATCCATGCGGCGCCGTTCATAGGGCGGATAATCACCACTCTCTTTTTTCCATTGATCCATAACCCTGATCAGTTCCATCACGATCTTCTGGCCTTCTTCGGTCCCTGCAATGTTATGGGTTTCAAATGGATCTTCCTTCACATCGTACAACTCCACCGCGGGCCTCGGACTTTGAAACAGGGCGTTCTGGCCCTTGGTACGCTGCACGTTGCGTAAGGCATGCCAGGAAGGGCTTGCACTGATTTCACTGGGGCTTCCATGAGGCAGGGAGGTATAGGAATTAATGATCAGCTTGTAGCGGTCGGTGCGAAGTGATCGCATATGTTCGTCTGCCTCATGCCAGTTCCTTTCAGAAAATACATACTCCCTGCCCGGGAGTTTTTGATTTGTAAACACCGGAGCGATACTTTTACCTGCCATCTCTGCGGGCTTGGGTAGTCCGGCAAGATCCAGCACCGTGGGTGCCAGATCAATTATACTGGCCAGTCCGTCATAAGTCGAACCTGGTTTAATATTGCCTGGCCACGAAATGATCCAGGGCGTTTGAATTCCTGAGTCATACAACGTTCCCTTGGCACGGGGAAAAGGCATCCCATTATCACTGATAAACATGATAATTGTATTTTCCAGCCGGCCACGTTGGCTGAGAATTTCCAGGAACCTGCCGATATGCGCATCCATCCGGGCTATTTCGTCGTAATAATGCGCCAGATCACGCCTGGTTTCCCTTGTGTCTGCCAGGTACGGAGGTACAAAAACCTCCTCGGGGTCGTGGATGGCCGGTGCACCATTCAGTGAATCCTGGTACGGTCGATGCGCATCCACAAATCCGACCCAAAGAAAAAACGGATCCGTATCGGCGAAATCAAGGAAATCCTTGAAATTTCCGGATGCCTTGGCATTCCAGCGGCCCTGGACCCAATCCGGATAAAACCCATTGTCATTCCAGTCAAATTGCTTCGCGGCACTTTCCCCGATATGAGCTTTCAGCATGATGCCTGTTTTATATCCGGCTGAAGACAGGTAATGCGGGAGAATATTTACAGAATCAGGAACCGGTTCATGTAAATCCTCTGCCCCGATACTGTGTGCATATCGTCCGGATAACATGGTGGCCCGGGATGGACTGCACGATGAGGTGGTCAGAAAGGCCGCATTGAGTAATAATCCATTCCTGGCCAGCCTATCCAGGTGAGGCGTCCTTACGAAGGAGTTACCGTAGGCCCCGATGTCCATTCCCACATCATCCGCGACAAAGATGACAATATCAGGTTGTTTTTGCGCCCGACCACCCGGGGAGAGTAACAGAAGTGCAATAATGAAAACGACACTGCGCATAGGAAATTCCGGTTAAATGCGGTTAAAAATATTCTATAAATACGATATGTCTGTCATGGTCTGTACAGTTACGGGCAAATTGCCGTTTTCAGCGGTGTGCGGAATGCTCTCACCGATATTTGATTCGGTTTTTTGTACAATTCAATTAGATTAGCGTAAACGAAACCCCTATGAAACGCCTCCTTATCCTTTTTTGTCCAATATTCATTTTGTGGTCCTGTACCGGAAAAACGGAGAACCGTACGGAACTCACTGATGCCGCAGCGCCCGCCACATCCGGCAATCCGGTTTTCCCCGGCTGGTATGCCGACCCGGAAGTTACGCGTTTCGACGATACCATCTGGATATTCCCTACCTACTCCGACGAATATGACAGGCAGGTTTTTATGGATGCCTTTTCCTCAACCGACCTGGTACACTGGGAAAAGCACTCACGGATCATTGATACATCGCGGGTGGCATGGGCCGACAGTGCCATGTGGGCGCCGGCGGTGATCAGGAAAGAGGACAAATACTATCTCTTTTTCGGGGCGAATGATGTGCACCCCGGACAAACGGGTGGTATTGGGGTGGCGGTCGCCGACAAACCAGAGGGGCCCTATGCCGACCTGCTGGGTAAACCCCTGATCGGGACCATTGAAAACGGGGCACAGCCTATCGACCAGTTCGTTTTCCGGGAAAATGACAGCACATTTCTTATGTATTACGGGGGCTGGGGCCACTGCAATGTGGTTCGTCTGAACGAAGACTTTACCGGTTTGATCCCTTTTGAGGATGGCACCCTTTACCGGGAAGTTACCCCGGATAATTATGTGGAAGGGCCTTTCATGTTCAGGAAAGATGGAAAATATTATTTCATGTGGTCTGAAGGCGGATGGACCGGTCCGGATTACCGCGTAGCCTACGCCATTTCCGATTCTCCTTTCGGTCCTTTTAAAAGAGAAGACGTAATACTCAGGCAGGATCCTGACATCGCCACCGGGGCAGGGCATCATTCTGTCCTGCATATTGAAGAAAACGACAGCTATTACATGGTGTATCACCGGCGCCCCCCGGATGAGACCGACCGGAATTCCCGCGTGGTATGTATTGACAGGATGGAATTCGACGAGGAGGGGAAAATAAAGCCCGTCCGGATAACCAATGAGGGAGTAACCGGCATTCGTTTGTAAGTACTTCATTCTCCTGCAATTTCTCCGGTCCTTCAGGTTACCACTTTGAAATGAATCGTATTGAACAACAACACATTATATGTTCAAACATTTATTTTTAAACAACCTACCCTATGTTATCTTATATTGTCTATGTAAGCCAGCGCCATGCGACTTGTACCCAGGAAGAGATCGATAAGATCCTCGAGGCATGTGAACGAAACAACAGCCACAGTGACGCCACCGGCGTGTTGCTTTACTCCGAATCCAAATTCATTCAGTACCTGGAAGGGGATTATAAAAAAATAATCTCCCTTTATGATAAGATCAAACAAGACCCGCGTCACAGGAATGTCGTAATGGTTCAGATGGGAAATATTGATGAACGCCTGTTCCCAAGCTGGCAAATGGGTTCCCGCCAAATCTCTGAAAACAAAGTCGATTATAAGACCCGCCTGAGCCATCAGGAATCTGTTACTTTCAATAACATCCTTGAGGGAAAGGAACAAACGGGAAATAAAAGCCTGGAGATGATCAGGAAGTTCTTTAACTGATGCGGTTGATTTGAGCAGGCCGGAATACTAATTTCCGGCCTGAATTCTTTTAACGGATCAGGCATAATTGGCAGATTCCTCCTATTTTTCCGGAATGATCCGGGTTGTGATTCTCATGTTGATGGTCCTGACTGCATCCTGTACGGGGGATTACAGGGAGGAAAGCACGCGTATAATGGCCGACTCACTGGCACTGATAGCAGAAAAAGCCTCCCCGGAAAATTATATTTACGCCAACACGAAGGTAGTGGACAAACTTTCCGGGATCGTCGAAACAGTAGCCTATGAGACTCCTTTCACACTACGCCTCGTCTATATCCGGCATCTGATTTACGCCGGAAGGTTTGAGGAAGGTATCTCCGAGCTGGAGAAAACATTAGCCGCCCGTTTCCCCGACGGAACAGTTACTCCGGAAAGCCGTCCCTACTACGAATTACTCGCCCTGGCGTACCTGCGTCTCGGTGAACAGGAAAATTGCCTGATGAACCACACGTCAGAATCCTGCCTGCTGCCCATCCGGGGAGAAGGAATTCATTCCATCCGCCGCGGATCCGAAAACGCCATCCGCTATTTTCGGAAATTACTGGAAAGTGATACCACCGATCTCCAATCCCGGTGGCTGCTGAATATTGCCTACATGACGCTGGGAGAATATCCCGAAGAGGTACCGGGAGAATACCTGATCCCGGACAACGTATTTGATTCCGACACTGATTTCCCGCGTTTTCATGACCGGGCCATTCAGCTCGGTGTCGACCACACCTCGCTGGCCGGCGGCTCCATTACCGAAGACTTTAACAATGATGGATACCTCGATATATTCATCACTTCCTGGGGACTGACCGATCAGGCGAGGCTGCTGCTGGCAAACGGGAAGGGAGGTTACAAGGATCACACAGAAGAAGCGGGGATTACGGGTATCACCAGCGGACTCAATGCCATTCAGGCAGATTACGACAATGACGGACTTACAGATATTCTTATTCTGCGTGGCGGGTGGCTGCCGCGTATTGTAGCTCAACCTAATTCCTTGTTAAAAAATCTTGGGAACGGACGATTCAGGGACGTGACCAGGGAAGCGGGTTTGTTTACCCGTTATCCTACCCAGACGGCCGCCTGGACCGACCTTAATCTCGACGGATTCCTCGACCTTTTTGTCGGCAATGAATGGTATCCAAGCCGGGTATACATAAATAACCGGGACGGCTCCTTTTCTGATGCCACGACCCAATGGACAAGCGGGATTGAAAATCTGGTGAAAGGAGTGGCCGCCGGTGATATCAATAACGACATGCTTCCGGATATTTACCTTTCCACACTCACCGGAGATAATATTCTCCTTCTCAATACGGGCGATAAACTGGTGGATGTGGCGCAGGAGGCAGGCGTGACGCAGCCCGACATGAGTTTCCCCTGCTGGTTCTTCGACTTTAACCAGGACGGTCACGACGATATCTTTGTGGCGGGCTACCAGATTACTACGGAGAACGGGATGGATATGTCAGAGATGTTCCGGTCACTGACCCGGAATGTCGCACTTGATTACCTCGGCAGGGACCATGACGGGGAAAGCCCCCGCCTGTATCTCAATAAAGGTGATGGAACCTTCAGTAATGTGACTGATTCGGCAGGCCTCAATACGGTTCTGTACGCAATGGGTTCTAATTTCGGTGACCTGAACAATGACGGATATCCTGATTTTTATATTGGAACAGGCGCACCGGATTTTAACAGCCAGGTCCCGAATCGCATGTTTCTGAACGATGGTGGCCGACAATTCCTGGATGTCACCACCGCCGGCGGATTCGGACAAATTCAGAAAGGGCACGGCATCAGCTGGGCCGACCTGGACAATGACGGCGACCAGGATATATACACGGTAATAGGCGGGGCCATGGAAGGTGATGTCTATGGCAATATGCTCTACGAAAACCCGGGCTTTGCACACCACTGGCTGGTTCTAAGGCTTGAAGGAACCACGGCCAACCGCTCTGCCATTGGTGCGCGGGTAGAAATTGTGACCAGGCAGCCCGGCGATTCCACGCAAACGTTCTATCATCGGATAGGGTCCGGAGGAAGCTTCGGAGCTAATTCCCTGCAGCTGGAGGCGGGCCTTGGTAAGGCACTTGAAATTAAAGAAATCACGATACACTGGCCTGTCACTGATGCGAAACCACAGGTAATCACCGGTTTGAAAATGAATGCACACTTCCGCATTAAGCAGGGAGAGGACCCTGAAATCATTCCTGAAAGGCCCTTTTCACTGAACGGGTCCGCACACGCAATGCATTAAGCAATCCATCCGGGGCGATATAGCACAATTTAAAAGTGGATTTCGTAATTTTTAGGTATGAGAATAGTGATTACCCTCCTGCTACTGTCCACATGTTTTGCACTTTATGGGCAAAACGACCCGCCGGCCAGGATCACCGGAATTACCCTTGCTACCTATTCACACATGAAAATGAAGGATTTCTATGAAAAGGTATTTGACATCCGCTTTACTAAAAGGGCGGTGCAGGGATATACCTTATATAACGGTAGTCTTGGTCAGGTGAATTTTGAACTCTGTCCGGCCGAACTCGCCGGAAACAATACCACACAAAACCGGCATCAACTGACGGTCGATACGGAAGACCTGAGCAGGACCATTGATTTGGTAAGAGCGCAGGGCGGCAGTGTCGAAAATGAAATAGCGATGTATGAGGGAAGGCTGATGGCGGTGATTGCTGATCCGGACCAAAATTCCATCATTCTCCGTCAGCGTTCAATGATAACTCCGCGCGCGTACTTTAAAGCTACAGGAGTTGAGCCCTTCTGGTCCCTTGAGATCAACCCTGATATGCTTCGTTTCACCTCCCTGTCTGATGATTACGGGTTATTTACGGCCCCTCACGTCGATCCGGAAAGAGCCATGGATGCACCGGTCAGAATGTACAGGGCATCGGGGGATAAAGGGATGCTTAAAGTTGAAATTATAAAGGGAGAATGCGTGAACAGCATGTCAGGAAAATCCTCCCCCTACAAAGTAAGGGTGGAGCTGAAGAAAGGGACCGGTTCAAACGTAAAGGAATTGGAGGGGTGTGGAGAATACCTGCCGGACAAACGGCTCAATGGTGTATGGGTACTCGATTCTCTTAATGGAAAAAAGGTCGTATCGGGTGACTATGCACAGGAAGTGCCCAATTTGGAAATCAATGTCATTGAAAAATCCTTTGCTGGCTTTGCCGGATGCAATCGAATGTCGGGGGGCATATTCTCCGAAGAAAATACCCTGCGCTTTACCCGGATTGTCACCACGCGAATGTCGTGCCGGTATCAGAATAAGGAAACAGCTTTGTTAGAGGCGCTGCGCAACGTGACCACCTTCAAAATTTACCAAAACCATTTATATCTGTCTAATCCGAATGGCTCCAACCTGGTATTCCGGAAACTGGAAGAATGAAAATATCCTGCACTGTCCTTGGTTTTAAGGGCAAAGTCAATGCCCGGGAAAGCCCCACCGGATAAATTTTAAAAAAAAATCACTTTCCATTGCATACCTATTTGGTATTCTGCGGATTAATAAACATTATCCAATCCGAAAGACGACATTCATCGTACATTCACTAAATAATTACTTGTTCTTCATGAAATTCCACCACCTGTTTCTGTTCCTCCTGATCAGCTTTAGTTTAATTACCTGTTCGGATAAAGACTCCGAAAACGTCTCTCCCAACGCTCCCGACGGACACTACCTCCAGAATGTGGGGGCATCGGCCGTGGAGTTGCTGTCAGACCAAACGTTCAAAAAACTCACCATCCAGATCGTATACGTCGCCGGCTTCAAACCGGAAGGCACAGCGGTGAACCAGCTAACGGCTTTCCTAAACAACAGGATCAATAAACCCGAAGGCATTTTTGTGCAGGTGAGTGAGGTTCCTGCACCCGAACGGGAATCCTATTCGACGGATGACCTCAGGGAGATGGAAAACCGGTACCGCACTGCCTTCACCCAGGATGAAGAGCTATCTGTATTCGTTTTTGTGGCGGACGGAAACTATTCCACCGACGATAATGTGCTTGGTGTGGCGTATCGAAATACATCCCTGGCCTTGTTTGGACAGAAGATCCACGAAGTGTCAGGGGGGATCGGGCAACCGAAACGCTCACTGCTGGAGGCAACCATACTGAACCATGAATTTGGTCATATACTCGGGCTTGTAAATGCTGGAACCCCCATGCAGGCCAACCACCAGGACGTAGCCCACGGGCGACATTGTATTGAGGAAACCTGCCTGATGTACTGGTCGGTTGAAACCGGTGATTTCGTTGCCAATCTACTCGGACAGACATCACCCCCTTCCCTTGATGAGCACTGTCAGAACGATCTCCGGGGCAACGGCGGGCAATAAGGTCTTCTTGGCAATTTCTTCAGATTTCCATAGCTTCGGATCTGTGAACCGAGTTACCCTATTCCTGATATGTGCCAGCCTGTCCCTGACTGGCTGCAGTTCGCCGGATACTTCCGGAAATAACCGTACGGAAGAGCCGCATGAAAATGAAATGAAGCTTATTGGCAATCCAGGCAGCCAGTCTCCCCACCTTTATACCAGTCCGGCCGGAATGGTATATCTCAGCTGGACAGAGGTGAAGGGCGATACCAGTACCCTTTTATTCTCCAGGAGAGGAAAAGACGGAGAATGGTCTGTACCGAACATCATTGCCTCAGGTACGAACTGGTTTGTAAACTGGGCAGATTTCCCGGTATTAACAACCGCCGATGATAAGCACTTACTGGCCCATACGCTGCGAAAACGAAGCGAAGGGACGTATGACTATGACATCTGGCTGAGCCGTTCGGATGACGGTGGCTCAACCTGGAAGGATATCGGTCTGCTTCATGATGACGGCATCGCCGCCGAACACGGATTTGTATCCACGGTACCCTACGGATCAAATTTTCTGTTTACCTGGCTGGATGGTCGGAATACAGCAGGAGAGGCGCACCATGGCGGCCATGGCGGCGCAATGACCCTGCGGGCAGCGATCCTCACTCCCTCCGGCGAAAAGTCAGAGGAATGGGAACTTGACAGCCGGGTTTGCGACTGCTGCCAGACCACGGCGGCCATGACAGACCAGGGACCGATTGTTGCCTACCGCAACCGGTCTGAGGATGAAATTCGGGATATATATGTTACCCGGTGGGAAAACGGACAGTGGACAACCCCGGCACCGGTTCACGATGATCAATGGCATATTGAAGGATGCCCGGTGAATGGCCCGCAGCTGGCCGCGAAAGGAAATTCAGTTGCCCTGGCCTGGTTTTCAGGGGCCGAAGGGGACCCGGCTGTGAAAATTTCATTTTCCGGTGACGCCGGTAAGACATTCACTTCGCCGGTCACTCTGCATCAGGCAGCGCCAATTGGCCGCGTGGACGTACTTTGGGTAACGGAGGAAAAGGCCCTTGTTACGTGGATGGAGAAAAAAGAAGTCAAAGGAGCTCTCGTTAATCCCTCGGGAGAAATTCTTACCCGCTACGAATTAGGCAGTACCGATGGGTCCCGGGCTTCGGGATTTCCCCGGATCGCTCAGTCCGGTAGCGACGTCTGGATAGCCACGACGAATTCTGATACAGAACGGATCAGCGTGCTTCATATGAAACCATGAGCCAAAATTTTTATCAGGATTTTTTTTAAAAAATTGTATCTTATAAAAATCCGCTAACCAACCGATTCAATCCAGCGTATGAGTACCCCGCTTGCCGCGTTCAAAAAGACAATCAGTAGCATTGATTCAACTACCTATACCTGTTCGGTAACCGTTGACTGCGCTATATTTGGTTTTCAGGAAGGACATCTCAAGCTTTTACTCGTAAAACGGGCCATTGAACCCTATAAAGATTACTGGCTTCTGCCCGGTGGTGCCATCGAAGAAGGCCAGTCTCTTGACGACGCCATGGACGATGTCCTTTTCAGCCTCACCGGCATGACCCATATCCATAAGCAACAGGTACGCTGTTATGGCGAAGTAAACCGCCACCCCGTGCGCCGGGTTATTACCTTATGCTTCTACGCGCTGGTCAAACCCGAAGATCACCCCGTGATCCCCAAGAGTTATGTGTCCGATGTCAGGTGGTTTCCACTGGACAAAATCCCGCAGCTGGGCTTTGATCATGAACAGCTCGTGCATGACGCACATGAACTCCTTCAACGTAATCTGGAAGAAAAATTATTGTTCGGAGAATTACTTGCCGATAAGTTCACCCTTAAGGAATTACAGGATCTCTATGAATCCATTCTCGGTATTTCCCTGGACCGGAGAAACTTCCGGAAAAAAATTCTTCAAAAGGACCTTCTCATAAATACAGGAGAAAAAAAACCCGGCGCCAGGGGAGGTCCCGAACTCTATCGTCTCAAATAATTAAGAAGAAGATTGGATTTCTCAATAACTGTGTATAGATTACACACAATAATGGATAGCTGGTTTCGTCCTGCTGACTGCATTTCTTCGAAATAAAACTTCTTCTAAGGGCTCTTTTCAGGTTAACATGTCAGCGGGGCGATTCCTTCTTCTAGTGCTTCCTCCCTTTATCAGCCCATCTGGTTCCTTTTCGCGCTAATTCAATGGTTTTCGGACGTTTTCCGGAATCTCTCCATGATGCAGAAATCTTATTCATTTTGCTTCAGAATGCATTTTTCTCAAATAGTATGGCCCGTTGCTGAAAAAATGATAAATTCATCGGGAATCACAGGCAGGAATTTTCGATCTCTTCAATAATCCAGCGTGCGAAATTTCTGTTTTCAGTTGGTTTATTTTAATTCTGTGTATATATTACACACTTTATGCGCTGACCGTAGTATTTTTACCGGGCCGGCCTGTTTACTTAACCAGATTTACCGTGAATCCGAATCCTGAATTTTCCAATAAAACGATAGTTATCACCGGGGGTGGGGGTGTACTTTGCAGCCACATGGCACATACCCTTGCCGCGCAGGGAGCACGTGTGGCGGTCCTGGATATTTCCGAGGCGAATGCGGCGGTTGTGGCTGATGAAATTAACAATTCAGGGGGTACCGCCCTGGCGGTGGAAGCAGATGTGCTCTCCCGGGAAAGCCTGGAAAAGGCCAGGGAAAAAGTCAACCAGAAGCTCGGGCCGTGCGACATCCTGATAAATGGTGCCGGGGGTAATCATCCGAAGGGAACCACAGGTACCGAGTTCTTTGAGAAGGCCGACAAGGAGCTGACCACCTTTTTTGATCTTGACCCGGCGGGCATCCAGTTTGTGTTTAATCTCAATTTCATTGGCTCATTATTGCCCACCCAGGTCTTTGCCAGGGACATGACAGACAGGAGCGACTGTTCGGTAATCATGATTTCCTCTATGAACGCCTTCAGGCCCCTTACGAAGATCCCTGCGTATTCTGCTGCCAAAGCCGCCATCAGCAACTTTACCCAATGGCTTGCCGTGCATTTTGCAAAAACAGGTCTCCGTGTAAATGCCCTCGCGCCGGGCTTTTTCCTGACCAACCAGAACCGCACCTTGCTGCTCAATGAATCCGGCGAACTCACCCCAAGGGGTAAAACAATAATTCAGCATACGCCCATGGAGCGCTTTGGTAATCCCGAAGACCTCGACGGTGCCCTCCTCTGGCTTTGCAGCCGGAGTTCAGCATTTGTAACCGGAGTGGTCATCCCTGTGGATGGCGGGTTCAATGCGTATAGCGGTGTCTGACAATGAGTCAAATATATTGACCCCTTTTTCCTTCGGTATAGGGGACCGTTTTGCCCGGCAGGGTGACTTTCAGCTTAAGGCATTCGGGGAACTGGAGAAGCAGGGCGTAATTGTCACGCCCGTCTGGAACAAGTCGCATCGCGAACATAAAACAGTGGGCTCGGAGCCTGCATCAGTCATGCAGGAGGCAATTCAGGCAGTAAAGAACCAAAAGTGGCCCCATGCCTGGCACGTGGATGCTGATCATATCACCCTTGAAACAGTTGATGCCTATATAGGCCATGCCGATTTCTTCACCATCGATGTGGCAGACCGGATCAACCACCGGATGGAGCCCGCCGAACAGGAAGAATTTCTCAGGCTACACGGCGACATGGCGGGAAGCCTCACCATTGAAGGTATTGACCAGCCCTTTGAGATTACGGAAAAAGAGCTCCTGGAGTATGGCAACCTCTACTGGAATGCCGCCGTCAGGGCCGGTGAAATTTACAAATATATTGCTGACAGGAAGCCTTCATTTATTGCCGAAGTGTCAATGGATGAAGTTACCGCCCCGCAAAAACCGGTTGAATTGTATTTCATCCTCGGCCTGCTCGCCCGCCAGGGGGTCATGCTGCAGACCCTGGCCCCGAAGTTTACAGGCCGGTTTAATAAAGGGGTGGACTACGAGGGGGACCTGGAGGCATTTGAGAAAGAGTTTGAATACGACCTGCTGGTAGTAAAACAGGCCATCAGGGACTTTGGACTGCCTGTATCACTAAAACTCAGCGTACATACCGGCAGTGATAAATTCTCCCTTTATCCGATCATAAACCGATTGGTTAAAAAACATGACACCGGCCTTCACCTGAAAACCGCAGGCACCACATGGCTGGAGGAGGTAATCGGGCTTGCCCTTGCAGGCGGGAAGGCGACAGAACTTGTAAGGTCTATCTATCGCCAGGCCATTCAACGGTTTGAGGAACTGACCGGTCCGTACTCCCAGGTGCTTAATATCGACATCAATAAACTGCCGCACCCTGAAGATTTTGATCATCTCTCCGGTGAGGAGCTTGCCGATACCATCCGGCATAACAAAAATAGCCCGTTATACAACGGTCATGTGAGGCAACTCATGCATACCGCCTATAAGATTGCGGCGGAAAATGAACAATTGATTCCCCTGCTGAAAGAACACAGGGAAATTGCCGGGCATGAGGTATATGAAAATATTTATTCACGACATTTAGTACCCTTATTTCTATGAGCCTCGAACAGACATGGTGCTGGTTTGGTCCGAATGACCCGGTAAGCCTCACTGACATACGGCGGTATCCGGGGTATCCGGAAATAAGTCGTTCACTCAGACTGGCAGCACTAAGGGGGCTTGTAGTTGGGATACGTAAATCAACGGGCCTATGAAATCGTTCTTGAACATGGATTTTCTGCTGGATAACCGCACGTCAAAAATTCTGTACTTTGATTATGCGGCCACCATGCCAATTATAGATTATCACAATCACCTGTCACCTGCCAACATTGCCGGCAATCGCAGGTTTGATAATATCACTGAGGCCTGGCTGGAAGGAGATCACTATAAGTGGCGCGCGATGCGTACCAATGGCATTCCGGAAAAGTTCATCACCGGCGATGCCGACCCCAAAGCCAAATTCGAAAGATGGGGGGAAACCGTTCCCTACACGATGGGCAATCCGTTGTATCACTGGACCCACCTGGAATTACAACGCTATTTCAAAATAGACCAGATCCTTGACAGTTCGTCTGCGGGTTCAATCTATGAGAATGCCTCAGGGCAGTTACGCTCCGGGACAATGGGATGCCGGGACTTGCTGACAAAAATGAATGTAAAAGTCATTTGTACAACGGATGACCCGGTTGACAACCTTTCTTATCACGAGCAGATGAAAGGCAGCAAGCCGGTTATGCTGCCGGCTTTTCGGCCCGATAAGGTATTTGGCATCGCCGATGCAGAGACATTCAATACCTACGTCGACAGGCTTGGAGAATCTGCCGCCACTGAGATTAAGTCATTCGATGATCTTCTGCAGGCGCTTCGGTCCCGCGTCGAATATTTCGACCTCCATGGCTGCCGGTTATCAGACCACGGCCTGGAACAACTTTATCCCTTTCATAAAAATATACAGGCATCCGATGTGTTTCTTAAGGCACGCAGCGGCGGACAGGTGTCGGCCGATGAAGCACAACACTTCATCATGACGGTGTTATTTGAGCTCTGCCTGATGTATCATGAAAAGAACTGGGTTCAGCAGTTTCATTTGGGCGCCATCAGGAACAACAGCCGGCGCATGTACCGGAACCTTGGACCCGATACCGGATTTGATTCAATTGGTGACTTTACTCAGGCAAGGTCCCTTTCGGCATTTCTTGACAAGCTCGACATGACTGACCAGCTGACCAGGACGATCCTGTACAATTTAAATCCTTCCGACAATGAAGTGATGGCCACCATGGCAGGAAACTTTAATGACGGCAGCATACCCGGCAAGGTTCAGTTTGGCGCAGCCTGGTGGTTCCTTGACCAAAAAGAGGGGATGGAGGCTCAAATGACTACCCTGGCCAATATGGGCCTGCTAAGCCGGTTTGTCGGCATGTTAACCGACTCGCGCTCATTCCTTTCCTTTCCGAGGCATGAATACTTTCGGCGAATTCTGTGCAACATGCTGGGCGAGATGGTGGAAAAAGGACTTCTGCCCGGCGACATCACCTGGCTTGGTAAAATGGTACAGGACATTTGCTTTCACAATTCAAAAGAATATTTTGCATTAAAAGCATATTGCTGAGCACATGGTATTATCACTGGGAGAAATAATATTAAGACTAAATACCGTTTCAAATCAGAAACTGGAACAGGCTTCACAATTTGACGCGTACTGGGGCGGATCAGAAGCCAACGTACTGATCAACCTGTCACTCCTGAATAATCAATGTCGCTTTCTTACCAAGCTTCCCGACTCGCCGCTGGGCACGGCTGTTCACCATACGCTTAACCGCTTCCGGATCGATACATCGTTTATCAGTCAGGGAGGAAAACGTATAGGAATCTATTACATGGAGCACGGGTCATCCGTCCGCCCGGGAAAAATAATATATGACCGGGAAGGTGCCTCGGTCAATGACCTGACGCCCGATGAGGTGGACTGGGAATCTCTTTTTGACCAGGTGAAATGGGTTCACTGGTCAGGGATAACTCCGGCCCTATCGGCTAATACGGCGGCCCTCACAGAACGCATGGTAACGGAGGCCTCCGGGCGAAACCTGCCTGTTTCCTGCGATCTCCATTACCGGTCAAGCTTATGGAATTATGGAAAATCACCCGGTGATATCATCCCGGGTCTGCTTGATAAAACCACACTGCTGGTCGGGGACCCCTACGCCATCATGCAGATGACCGGATCCGGGGCAAAGCCAAAACAATTTCTGTCCGACGACGACCTGTTCGCCTCATTCAGCCGTATCATGGAACAGTTCAGGGAATTGCGTGCAATAGCCATGCTCTCCCGGCAGGTAGACAGCGCCACCGACAACACCCTTCACGGAGTTATGTATGACGGCAACCCTTACAGGTCACAGGATTACAGGATCAACCCGGTGACTGACCGGATCGGGGGCGGTGATGCATTTATGTCCGGGATTATTGATGGATTTATAAAGGGCCAGTCGCCAAAAGATACGATAGCAAATGCCGCGGCAATTGCTGCCTATAAACATACGGTTCCCGGAGACCACCTTGAGGGCGGACCAGGTGACTTCCGTGATTTTGCTAAAGACGGAAAAGGAGAATTGAAGAGATAACGAGATGGATGCACACAAGGATATTTCAGGAATGATGAACTCACTGGGAATGGTACCGGTCTTTTATCATGACGACACCCAGCTTGCCGTAGACGTACTGCATGCATGTTATGAGGGAGGTTTGCGATTGTTTGAGTTTACCAACCGCGGAAAAAATGCACTGAGTGTATTTGAAAAGCTGCAGGAATTTTCCCGCAAGTCTCTTCCGGATCTTCTCCTGGGTGCGGGCTCAGTTATTAACGGCAATTCAGCAGAAGAATATATTACAGCCGGAGCCGATTTTATCGTCTCCCCGCTAATCAGTGATTCCATCACGGATGTCTGCCGGAATAATGAAATCATGCATATTCCCGGCTGTGGTACCGTAACCGAAGTCGGCCGCGCACAGAAGAGCGGGGCCCTGGTAGTAAAATTATTCCCGGCAGAAGTCATGGGCCCTTCATTCATCCGGGCCGTGCTGGGTCCCATGCCCTGGAGCAAAATCATGCCCACCGGGGGCGTCACAACCGACCGGGAAAATCTTAAGGCCTGGTTTGATGCCGGCGCCTATTGCGTGGGAATGGGTTCTTCTCTTTTTACCAGTGAAATTCTCCGGGAGGGAAATATGGCCCTTCTTACCCGGAGGGTCAGCGAAACTTTACAAATAATCCGGGAGGTGCGAAATGCGTAACTTAATGATTACACTTCTGGCGGCCATGTGCTTCGCTTGCCAGCCTGAAAGGAATGTAACTGAATTGAAGCTTGGTCACAGTCTCGATATAACCCATCCGGTGCATCAGGGTATCCTGGATTTTGCGGAAAGGGTCAATGCCAAATCCGGGGGTACCATGACGATACAGGTGTATCCCAATGGCCAGCTGGGCGGAGAAAGGGAACTGCTTGAACTTCTGCAAATCGGAAGCCTGGCCATGACGAAGGTATCAGCTGCAGTAATGGAAAATTTCGCGCCCAGCTATAAGGTCCTGGGTTTGCCTTACCTGTTCCGGGACGGGGATCATCTGTTCCAGGTGTTGCAGGGTGATATCGGGAATGAACTGCTCAGCCAGGGCGAAAAGTACCGGCTTCGGGGTCTTTGCTTCTACGATGCCGGTGCCCGGAGCTTTTACACCAAGGATAAGCCGATCCGTACCCCGGAAGACCTGGAGGGCCTCAAATTGCGGGTAATGAAAAGCAATACGGCCGTCAACATGGTCAATACCCTCGGCGGGTCCCCCACGCCAATTTCATTTGGAGAACTGTACACAGCCCTGCAACAGGGAGTGGTGGACGGAGCCGAAAACAACCCTCCCAGTTTCTTTTCCGCACGGCATTATGAGGTCTGTAAATATTATTCGCTGGACGAACATACCGCCGTACCCGATGTCCTGCTCATCAGTACCGAATGGTGGGCGATGATGTCGGACGAACAAAAGGCATGGGTTCAGGAAGCGGCAAGGGAGTCCGTGGCGTTTCAGCGGAAAGTCTGGGCCGAATCTGTGAAAGAATCACTGCAAAAAGTTCAGGAAGCCGGGGTGGAGATCATCTATCCTGATAAGGAGGCCTTCAGCCGGGAAGTAACCCCGTTGCATGAATCATACAAGGACCAGCCGGAACTCTATGACCTGATCACACGAATAAAAAATACAGGATTATGAGGAAGCATGTTGACAGATGGCTTGAGCGCCTCCTGGTTCTGCTGATGGGAGCGATGGTACTGAATGTTCTGTGGCAGGTTGCTTCACGATACCTGCTTAATGACCCCAGTGCCTTCACCGACGAACTTGCCGGGTTTCTTATGATCTGGGTCGGGCTGCTGGGCGCCGCCTATGCCACGGGAAAAGGCCTTCACCTGGCCATAGACCTTTTACATGAATATTCCTCTGCCGGCCTTCAGAAAAGACTGGATACCGTCATCAACCTTTTAATCACCTTCTTTGCCCTTTCCATCCTAGTCATCGGAGGAACGCGCCTGGTTTATCTGACCTTGCTTCTTGAACAGTCTTCCGCAAATCTCGAGGTACCGCTTGGGTATGTCTACCTGGCAGTTCCCGTTAGTGGAATTCTCATGGTTTATTATTCTATACATAACATTTTCTTACCAAATACCTCTGCCCATGACCGCCAATGAAGTACTGATCCTTCTTATCAGTTTTTTTATCCTTCTGGGCATCGGGTTGCCGGTTGCATATTGCATCGGACTTTCTTCGCTGGTAACACTTGTGGTAAGCATGCCTGCGCTGCCGGCGGTGACTACACTTGCTCAGCGGATTGCCACAGGTCTTGACAGTTTTGCCTTGCTGGCTATTCCATTTTTCATCTTATCCGGACAACTGATGAACCGGGGAGGGATTGCCACCCGGCTGATCGATTTTGCCAAAGTCATTGCCGGGAGACTGCCGGGTGGGCTGGCCTATGTGAATATTCTGGCCTGCATGCTGTTTGGAGCCATTTCAGGATCGGCGGTCGCCGCAGCCTCGGCGATTGGCGGATTCATGATCCCGCGCATGGAAAAGGAAGGATATAGCCGGCCGTTCAGTGCCGCAGTAAACATTTCATCGGCTACCACCGGGTTGATCATTCCCCCGAGTAACATTCTCATTATATTTTCACTGGCCAGCGGGGGTGCTTCGATTGCCGCACTCTTCCTGGCCGGATACCTCCCCGGGATTCTGATCGGCTTGTCTTTGATGATCGTAGCCGCCGTCCTGGCCCGAAAGAAACAGGGTACCGAAAAAGACCGGCTGTCTTTACGTCAATCAATACGCATTACCCTGCGGGCCATACCAAGCCTGATGTTGCTGATTGTTGTCATCGGGGGAATTGTGGCAGGCATATTTACCGCGACCGAGGCATCGGCCATTGCTGTACTCTACACCTTTGTCCTGGCCATGGTTTACAAGGAAATTAATTCCGGCGACATCCCGTCCATCCTCCTTGAGTCGGTGAAAACCACCGCGATTGTCATGCTGCTCATCAGTACTTCCATGGGTATGTCCTGGGTCATGTCCTACGAAAATATACCCCAGGAGATCACCGCCCTGATGATGGGAATTAGTGATAACCCGGTAATCATTCTCCTTATCATCAATTTGATCCTGCTCGTGGTCGGGATTTTCATGGATATCACCCCGGCCGTACTCATTTTTACCCCTATTTTCCTGCCGGTGGTAACCGAACTGGGTATGAGTCCGGTCCAGTTTGGGATCATCATGGTCATGAACCTGTGTATCGGGTTATGTACACCACCGGTAGGTACCGTACTCTTTGTTGGCTGCAGTGTGGCTAACGTAAGGATCAGGCAGGTGATTCGGCCCCTGGTCCCCATGTTTCTCGCCATGCTTGTCGTACTGCTTCTTACCACCTTCGTACCGGCACTGAGCATGTGGTTGCCGGATTTCTTCGGTTATTGAAACGTATCACGAAACGCCGGGTCGAATACCGCGTACAAAAATATGCCGGATAAAGCAATGAACATGAGCAAGATCAGGGAAATTAACAGCGCAAGTGTTCCCTTAACAAAATTCCAGACCCCGTTTCCAGGGTAAAACCGGGCACATACCCAGGCAAAATAGGCGTAGGACACCAGTGGTAGAATTACACTGGCTGAGGTCATAATCCCCAGCTTATATGGGGTCAGCATTAGTATGCTCAAAATTATGGGGTTACCCATGGCATAAAATACAAGTACCGAAGTTTCCAGGAAATTGTATTTTTTGTTGTAGAAAACCAGAAAGGTCCCGAGAATAAACACAGGAATCATGAAGAAACTGAACAACCTGAAGTTGCTGAAAATCCATTGGTTCATTACTTCCTGGAATTCCTGCTGATTTTCGGTGGTCGCCCCCTCTTCCTCAAAGGAGAAGGCCCTGGTATATTCAGTCATATCAATGTCCATGAAGGATATGAGCAAAACATAGATAGTTATCAGCAGAAAATAATAACTCAGCGGACTAAAATAACGCACACGAACTCCTTCAAGCACTGTATTGATTACTTTCTCAGGTCGTATCGTAAGGTCCCTGAATGTCCGCATGAAACGATTATCGAAACCAAAAAGCCTCGATTGCAATTCAGTAAAAAGAAATTTCCAGGTAATGCGGGGTACAACCGTCTGTTGGCCACAATGCTGGCAAAATTTACCTGAGACCAATTCGGAGCAATTGGGACAATTCATAGGTCAAGCTGTTAGGATACAATAATACTACAGCAGGCCATCTGATCAAATTTTCAGCATAATATTGAAGCTATTCTCCCAGCAGTTTCCCGGCAAGCCATTGCACGTAGTCATCCGCAAATTCCTTTCGTTCACGGCTCTGCAGCGTCTCCAGCCTCGAACGAACCGGCGCCACATCCACGTCAAGGAATTCAATTGTCCCCATGACCCGGATAAGTACGTAGGGATTGTCACTTGACAGCAAATCAAAAAGGAGGTCACGCGCCTCGTTTGTTTTACCGGCATAATACAAGCCTTCAGCGGCGGTTGCCCTGACATCCCCGTTATCATCTCCTGCCAGTTCGGTCAGCGAAGCAGATACGTCTTCACCCTGACGGGCCAGCCGGATTGCGCCCATCGCTGCCCAGAACCGGTAGGCCGGATCGGGCTTCTCCAGGAGACTGTTGATCTGTGCCTGGGTGGGAGACAAGGTGGCGTTAACCCCGGCTTCTATTATCGCCGACAAGGACTCTTCGTCATACTGGTGCATGTACAGTGTACTGTCATTCTTGTATTTTTCATACAGAATCCCTTCCGGAATGAAGCCCAGGTCACCGATTTCCTTGAGATATTCAACCTGTTGCCGCCGCATTTCCTTCACAGTCTCCTCAAATTCCGGATCATCGGCCAGGTTGGTGATCTGGTACGGATCATTCTCCACGTCATACAATCCTTCGGCGCTGCGTGTTTCAAAGAACAGGGAGGTTGTATCATTCGTGCCGCCGGCCTCATGCAGGCGCTGCCATGCACCGAGATGGGAAGCATTCCATAGATACCTGATATTCTGTCCGTCCGGCCGGTGCGGATAAAAAACCTGTGTGTACCGGAAGTTTCCTTTGCGGATGGTACGCACCATGTCGGTGGTCTCATCCATCCGTCCGCGGAAGCCAAACACAAAATCACGCGGATATTCATCCAGCCGGAGGAGAGACCTGCCGCTCATATATTCGGGTATCTCAATCCCGGCCATATCCAGCATGGTAGGGGGGATATCCATCAGGGAAACAACCTCCTCGACAACCGTTCCCGGCCGCGCAGGGGCCATTGAGCGATATTTCTCAGGGAACCAGATAAACAGGGGGATTTTAAGCCCGGTCTCCATGGCAAACCGTTTTGAACGGGCCATCACACCCCCGTGATCACTGGAATAGATAATGATGGTGTTTTCCAGCTGGCCGCTTTCCCGCATGTACTTCAGAAACATTTTAAATTCCAGGTCCATGGCCTGCATCAGGGTATAATAAAGGGCGAGGTCGTTGCGAACCTCCGGAAGGTCGGGCAGGTAATCAGGCACTTCTATTGTCGCCGGATCCGCAGGTATTATGGTTTGCCAGAGGCTGTCGGCCACATCTTCCCCCAGGTATTTGAAGGTCTGAAGAAAATTCTCCTTTCCTACTTCCGGGCCATGAATACGGCTCTCATGAGTCTGGAAGGTATTATAGAACATATGGTAAGGCTGTCCTTCCTTCCTGTTTTTAAGCGCATCGGGCAGATTCCACATCTCGTCCTGGTCCCAGTTATCCTGTAACCCCGGGGCATCAGCTGCCACCGGCCCCCAGCGGTCACCTTCGCGACCCGCAATGTTGTAATCACGCTTCGCACGCAGGGTGAGATAATAATTTTTTGACTTCAGCAAGTCGATATAGTATCCAATCTGGTCGGGGATGTGCACATTGGTACGCATTTCCTGGGTCCCCATGGTCACCGGATAAACGCCGGTAATAATACCGGAGCGTGACGGCGCACAGACCGGTGCGTTTGAATAGGCATTCCTGTACATGACACTTTCCCTTGCCATACTGTCGAGTGTCGGCGTACGGACATCAGGATTTCCGTATACCCCAAGGTACTGACTGTTGTCTTCGCTGATAAACCAGACTATATTAGGAGGATCTGCCGGGAAAGTGGTTTCGGCAGGATCGGCAGACGGGGTGCAGGAAAACACAAGGAAGAGGAAGAGCAGGTACAGGTATCGGCGCATGACGTTGATGTTGGTACGTCGAACAAAATAATAAATTAACTGACAGGTTTCGGAACCAGACAGGCAGTGCCGGCATTACTTTTACGGGAAAGGCACTAATTCTTTGTAACCGGGAGAAACCTGAATTCCAACGTTCGTCGTATTGCCAGTGTCTTACTTGCACAAACCTTTAAAACGAAAACGCTATGTGGCCAATGTTTACCTCTGTTACCGATGCCCGAAGAATACAGGGCATCCTGAGTTTATTCCTCCTCGCCCTGCTTACCGCAGGATGTTCCGATGACGTGCGCATTAAGCACACGTATACCTATTTTGAGCCCGTTTACGCCACCACATCCGAAATCCGGAACAGCTTTGATGTGATCGCCCCCCAGACGATCACCGCACCCGGCAAAATCTATTACCTGAATGGATATATTTTTTTGAATGAGCCCGGAAAAGGAATTCACATTATCAATAATGCCGATCCGCGAAACCCGGTGAACGAAGCTTTCATAAACATCCCCGGTAATTATGACATGGCGGCAAAAGGAAATATTTTGTATGCGGACAGCTATATTGACCTTCTGGCCATTGATATCAGCAATCTGGATGACATACAGATTGTAAAGCGGGTGGAAGGCGTATTCCCAGTCAATTACAATATTTTTTACCGCGACACGCTTCCGCAAGAGGAAATCATCCTTACTGAATACCGTGAAGTAACGCAGGTCGATGTATACGAAGATGACCTGCAAAGCATGGCCTATCCCGGCGTGTATTACTATGGCCGGGGTTTCATTACCACCGATGTACTCATGTTCACAGGCGGCAGTGCCGAAAGTGGCGGCGGGCAGAGCGGCGGACAGGCCGGCGTAGGTGGTTCCATGGCCCGTTTTACCATTACCTCCGACTATCTTTACACGGTGGATATGTATAACCTGACCGTTTTTGATATCTCCACACTGGATGATCCGATGGCCGGACAGAGCCAGAATGTAGGCTGGAATATTGAGACGATTTTCCCCTACCAGGACAAATTATTCATCGGATCTACCACGGGAATGTACATATATGATGCCTCCAATCCCATGCAACCGGTTCAGCTTTCACAATTTGAACATGCCCGGAGCTGTGACCCCGTGATTGCCGATGATGATATTGCCTATGTAACACTCCGTTCGGGTACGGAATGCGACGGGTTTACCAATCAGCTTGATGTGATTGATGTGACATCCCTGGAGAATCCATCGCTGATGAAGACATATCCGATGCAGAACCCGCACGGACTAGGCAAAGACGGGGACCTCCTTTTTATTGCCGAAGGTGATTTCGGACTTAAGATTTATGATGCGTCCAACCCGATGGATATCGACAACCACCTGCTTGTTCATTATGAAAACATCCATGCGTTTGATGTGATCCCGCTTGGAGGTATTCTTCTGATGACGGGAGAAGACGGATTGTGCCAGTATGATTATTCTGATCCGGAGAATATCAAACTGCTGAGTAAAATATCTGTGAATGCTTCTCTCTGATGATATCTAAATGCTTTCATGCAGGCATAGTGGCCCTGGGAATCACATTATTCTCTTATTCTGCATTAATGGCCCAGGCCACCACTATGTCTGATGACGTTTCCTTTTCCCATAAACAATGGTTTCACCAGATCGAGTCCGGGTTTATTTCCGGGAACGAGGACATCGGAGAAGGTACTTCGTTGTCGTTGGCCGTCGTGAACGGTCTTCGGATTTCTGACCACATGGCGGTCGGCGTCGGTGCAGGGTGGGACCGCTACGACCGGCTCAATGTTTTTCCGGTCTTCGCGCGTACAATCGGCTTATTAAAGCCTGAAGGGCACACTCCCTATGCATTTCTTGACCTGGGCTACGCCTGGGTGCACGAACGAAACTTGCCTGATTATATCGAGGTGGAGCGTATGGAGGGCGGACTGATGTTCCAGTCAGGACTTGGTTACATGTTTGAAGGGAATGGCTGGAGAATCAATATATTCGCAGGACTGAAAATCCAGAAAACGAAGCTGGAATATCTCTTTGAGGATCAGTGGTGGTACAGCTCTCCGATGTTTTCAGAAGAGCGGACGCGCAAGCGTTTCAGCGCCGGACTTAGTTTCCTTTTTTAAATTTTATCGATATTGTCTGCTGCATAATTAGCCGCCCGGGCCGTAAAGGCCATATAGGTGAGCGATGGATTCTGAGTGGAGGTTGAGGTCATGCAGGCACCATCGGTCACAAATACATTCGGACACGCATGAAGCTGGTTCCATTCATTAAGCAGTGAAGTAGCTGGATCTGAGCCCATGCGCACCCCACCCATTTCATGAATATCAAGTCCGGGTGCCTGTTCGGTATCAATCGTCTGAATATCTGTAAATCCTGCCTTGCTGAACATTTCCTGAAACTCCCTGAAGAAGTCGAGCAGCATCTTCTCTTCATTCTCCCCATAGTTTACATTGATCCGGAGTTTAGGCATTTTCCACTCATCCAGGTCATCTTCGGCCAGTGAGACGCGGTTGGATTCCACGGGGATCGTTTCACCCATCATTCGTGCTCCGATGCGCCACGGTCCATACGAGGGGTTCAGCAACTGATCTTTGAGGGGTTGTCCAAAACCATCCGTATCGGTATCATAGGTGCGGCTGGCACCAAAGCTTACGGCATATCCGCGTAGAAAGTCGGTCTCCTGCGCCCGGAGATTCCTGAACCGGGGCATCAGTGCACCATTGGGTCTTCTCCCCTGGGTATATTTATCGGAGAATCCCTCGTGAATGGCAGTTACCACCCCCCGGTAATTATGAAAAGCAACAAATTTCCCAAGCAGCCCATTGTCATTGCCCAGGCCTTCAGGAAATCGTTCCGATTTGGAATTTAGCAGGATCAGGTTGGTATTGAGTGCGCCGGCATTCACAAAAATAATTTTGGCCTGATACTCCCGCTCTTCCCTGGTCTTTGCATCTATGACTCTCACCCCGGAGGCCTTACCCGAAGTCGGATCATACGTGATGGAATGAACAACAGAGTCGGGTCTGAGGGTCATATTTCCCGTGCGTTCTGCCCACGGAAGCGTGGCTGAATTGCTGCTGAAGTAGCCTCCAAACGGGCAGCCGCGCTGGCACAGGTTCCTGTACTGGCACATTGTGCGTCCCTGTTTGGCATAATATTCCTGGTTCCCCGTGATGTGGGCACAGCGGCCAATGATAACATGCCGGTTCCCGCCGTATTCCTTTTGGACCACATCACTGAAATGCTTTTCAACGCAGGTCATTTCCATGGGAGGAAGAAACTCACCATCAGGTAATTCTTCAAGTCCGTCTTTATTCCCTGAGATACCGGCAAATTTCTCAACGTGGCTGTACCAGGGGGCCAGGTCTTCATAACTTACCGGCCATGGAACAGCAAACCCGTCGCGTGCAGGCCCTTCAAAATCAAACCGGCTCCAGCGCTGGGTCTGACGAGCCCATAACAAGGATTTTCCTCCTGTCTGATAGCCTCTGATCCAGTCAAAGGGAGCCTCCTGTATGTAGGGATGTTCATTGTCCCTTACAAAGAAGTGGGCTGCATCTTCACGGAAAGCATAGCACCGGCCGACTACCGGATTTTCCTTTAAAACTTCCTCCGGCATCCGGCCCCTGTGGGGGAATTCCCAGGGCATCATATTAGTGGTAGGATAATCCCGAAGGTGTTTCACTTCCGGTCCGCGCTCTAAGACAAGGGTCTTGAGACCGCGGTCACACAGTTCTTTCGCTGCCCAGCCTCCGCTCATTCCTGAACCGATCACTATGGCATCAAAGCTTGTTTGTTCGTTTTCCTGGGGCATGGTCAGGCGTTAATATTTACAGGTTTACCGGGGTCAATGGACAGGCACCCGCTGAAAGATCCGGGCACCAGGGAATAAGGCATCTGTTCTGTCATGATATAGCGTGATTGCATATATCCGGTAATCGTCCACCATTTGGCTTGTCCGAGGAAATACCGTACCTCTTCAGGGGAAAAGAGCAGGTTGCCCTCTGCATCGGAAGGGATATCCGTAATTTCAACCTCCGCAATCTGAGCAAGCATTACAGGCCGGTCTTTTTCCTCGATTTTTCCGAAGGAACGGTCCCCCAGTGCAGTCACTAAGTGGTCAAAACCCCGTAAACCCTTCATAAATTTGTCCTGGTCGTCCGGACCCAGGCAATCATCAGCCATGACCCAAACAAATTTATCGGCTTCCAGCGATCGGGCACCGGGCAGCTCACCCTCAGGAATAATTGCACCAACGATATCGGCGAGCAAATCCTCTTCACCTGTTGTGACATTCAAATTATTCAGGGCAATCGGCACCCTTTCTTCTCCGAGCGAGCAGGCTTGTAATAAAGTAATCCCTGCACCAGCTGCGGCCATTTGCCTTAATGCGGTTCTTCGATCCATGGTTATGCCATCGTGTGGGTCATATAATTTCAATAAGGTGATTTTCTCAAAAAATAAAAAGCGAAACCCCTGATTTCATGTTACCGGTAAAATATGCCAGCCAGTGGCATGCGGACCTGGTTTTTTTAAGAGCGGGAAATTCGCGATATTGTAGGGAACAACCTGTTCGGTATGAGTCAATTATACTTCCTGATGCCGCTTTTAGCAGCGTTCCTCATCCCGGGAGTACCTGTTCGTGCACAGGATCAGGAGGGAAAGGAAATTGAGGATATGCTGCATGCATATTATACTACCATGTCGGAACGAGACTGGGAAGCATACCGTGCGTATTTTATTGATTCTGCAATTCTTGTTACTATATGGCAACCCGCGGGGCAAGACGAAGAAACTCTTTTTCACTCAACCATTGACGCGTTTATTCGTAAAACTCCCCAGGGTCCGGATAGCCAGCCTGTCTTTGAGGAAAAGATGACCCGGTCTCAAATTGAAGTTCACGGGAGGCTGGCAGTGGCATGGGCTGACTATGAGGCGAAGTTCGGGACGCAGGAAAACCTTACGGAATGGGTTGGGAAAGATTTGTTTACCCTGATCAAAATTCAGAATACCTGGAAAATTGTCTCACTCACCTATATGTCAGATTAGAAGATCCCGGGCTGATCAAACTTGAATAAAACACACATTATGAATAAACTTGAATTTAAAAAGGAAATTCTGAATCAGGCCAAGCAGAAGCACCTTTCAGTAATTAATGACCTTCGAAGTGAAATAAATGCCATACGGGAGAGCGAATCCGATAATAATGCCGACGGACAGGCAGATCTTGAGGAAATGTCACAGGACGTGATGGCCGACTCCCGGCGTGAAACCATAGCCAGGGAGCTTGACTTTGCGCAGGATGAATTGAATTTGCTGAATCGCCTCGTAATACAGGAGCCTCTTCATGATGAAGTAACCCTGGGCTCGGTGGTGGAAACTAATAAACTAACGTTTTACGTAAGTGCAAGCATTGAGGAATTTGAGGCGAACGGGAAGCGCATCTTTGGAATATCTACCAAGGCGCCAATTTACGAAGTCATGAAAGGTCTGAAAAAAGGAGATGACTTTGAAATGAGAAAGCAGCACTACAAGATAAAGGATGTATTTTAACACTACAGTACAAATAAAAAAACCCTGCAACTATTACGCTGCAGGGTTTACCAACTTCACAATCCTACTCACAAAAAAATAGTCAGGTCAATTTCCTCTGCCACGTCCGCGTGATTGTGAGGACTTTCCGCGGCCGTTTGACTTTTCTGAGCTTTTCCGCTCATATTGCTGGCGTCCGCTGCGCTCGGTCTGTTGTCCCGAACGGTTGTATTGCTGACGCGTATTTTTGTCATTCTGCGGACGGGAATTCTGTTGCATTTGCTGGCGCCCGCTACGTGTATCGGTTCCTTGCCTGTATTGCTGGCGTCCGCCCTGACTACCGTACTCCTGACGCCCGCTTTGGTTTTGACTACCGTATTGCTGACGACCGCTTTGGTTTTGACTACCGTATTGCTGACGACCGCTTTGACTACCGTACTGCTGGCGTGAATTCCGGTCAGCCTCTGGCCTACGTTGTCCATCCGAATACTTCGCATTCACAGGTGTCGCATTGCTGCTTCGCCGGGTAGGGTACCGGTCTTCCAACCGTATCCTGTAAGGATTTTTGCCATCCTGCTGGCTGTATTGCGGTTTATGGCTCCCTTTCTTATACTGTTTGTAGTGTTTGGAGGGACCATTGTTATAAATAATGGTGGTATTATTATACCTGGGATACGTACGGTAATGACCATACACATAAGTCACCGGCCTTGGACGGTAGATTACATGATTATGACCCCAGTGATTATGGCTGTGACAAATATTGTAATAGGTATTATAGTAATATTCATGATATCCACAGAAATCACCGCACACGTGGCCGGCCAATGGATAATGATTATACCGGTTCACCACCCGGTAATGACCGTGGTCATTAAAGTTAACTTCAAGGAAGGTATTCCCGCGTTGTAAAAGCACGTTGAACGAATAGTATCCGCCTCCGTGGTACACACGGTTTGCATGCACCCAGTCATAATTGTAGAAGCGATCATATACAGTATGGGTGACGTAATCCGGCACGCCCCAACTGTGTTCAATCCCGAATGATGCTACAAAATGCTGTGCCTCTGACCTGGTGACCAGGCCACCCAACAGCAATGCGGAAATAATCAGTAACTTTTTCATGACCCTGTTTTTAATGTTTACACCATGAAATAATCAATTGGTGTGCCAAAAATTGTAAATGCCCCCTATCACCCTGATAACGTGCATTTTATTCTCCTTTCAGGCATAGAAAAAGGGCTGAAAAATTAAATTTCAATAACGCATTAATTGAATTTTATTTAAATTCGACGTCTATCAAAAGGCTATGGAAAAAGTAATCATTGGAAGCTTCAAGGAATTTCAGCAATACGAAGGGAAAGAAATAGGTGTCTCCCCCTATCTGACCATTCAGCAGGATCAGGTAAATCAGTTCGCCGATGCCACCAGGGACCACCAGTGGATTCATACCGATCCCAAACGGGCAAAGGAAGAAGGCCCGTTCGGCGGGACGATTGCCCACGGATATCTGACGCTCTCGCTTGCGCCTTATCTCTGGCAGCAAATCACAGAAATCCGTAACCTGAAAATGATGATCAACTACGGGATTGAAAAGTTGAAGTTTAATGTACCGGTTATGGTCGGAGACGAGGTTCGCTTAAGGGCTTATCTTGAGCAAATAGCCGATCTGCGCGGGGTCACCAAGGCCCAATTACGTATCACCCTTGAGATCAAAGACAAACCAAAGCCGGCTTATGTGGCCAGCCTGATTTTTCTTTATCATTTTGAATCATAGAGAATCTCGGAGGTGACACGGAGTTTCACCGTATCTTTCAGTACCATTTTCTGGGAGCCGGTAACCTCGTAGCGATGGAGCATGGTCTTGTCCCCTCTTTCCTGGAAATACATTGCCAGCTCGCGGTCTGAGCCATAGACCGGGTTCGATTCCCGGATCCGGGCCTGAACGGACCGCAAATCATCTCGGTCAAATTCAACTTTCAGATAACGAACCACTCTCTTTTCAGGTTCTTTTGGGGTGTAGGTTATACTCCGGCCGTTCGTGGTCTCCTCATGTTCCACTGTATAGGCACCCCGAAGTTCCGGTTTGTTGATACCTGCTTTTTTAAATACACTTAATTCATATAACCAGCGGGTGCTGTCGCCTGGTTCGAGGTAACTCGAGTCAGTCTTTCCATTCACCATGCTGTTCTTCTGAATGGGGTAAGAGGAAAGCTTAAGTGCCTCATATTGTGCATTGACCAGACTGTCAACGTCGTAATAGGCCTCCACCTCAACAGGTTCCAGGTCCGCGCAACCTGTTACCAGGAAGATCAAAAACATCGTGAAAAATCTCATGAAACGAGTACTTTACCTGTCATTTCGGTCGGAACCTCTATTCCCATAAGCGTAAGTATCGTTGGGGCAAGGTCTCCAAGTTTCCCGTTCTCAATTTTCCCCCGATAATCCCGGTCTACAAGGATGCAGGGAACCAGGTTAGTCGTATGCGCAGTATTCGGAGATCCGTCAGGATTAACCATAATGTCAGAGTTACCATGATCTGCAATAATAATGGTCGCATAGCCATGAACTAGGGCACTTTCGGTGACTGCCTCTGCACACTGATCAACGGTCTCGCATGCTTTTACCGCTGCCTCAAAAACCCCGGTATGACCGACCATATCCGGATTGGCAAAGTTGAGACAGATAAAATCAGGTTCCTCACTGACCAGCTCCGGAATGATCTTGTCGCGAATCTCAGCCGCACTCATTTCAGGCTGAAGATCATAGGTGGCCACCTTGGGAGAGGGGCACAGTATCCGTTTCTCACCGTCAAAAGGATTTTCACGCCCACCTGAAAAAAAGAAAGTCACATGCGGATATTTTTCTGTTTCCGCAATGCGGATTTGTTTCTTGCCATTCCTCTCCAACACCTCCCCCAGGGTATTGGTCAGGTTATCTTTCTCAAAAATAACCTTCACCCCCGTGAAGTTTTCATCATACCTCGCCATGGTCACATAATATAAGTCGAGCGGCTTCATATCCTGCTCGGGGAATTCCTGCTGTGTCAGGGCCATTGTGATCTGACGGCCACGGTCGGTCCGGAAATTAAAACAGATTACCACATCCCCTTCCTGAATGGTCGCAAGCGGCTCATCATTTTCATTTACATGCACAATCGGTTTGATGAATTCATCCGTCACCCCGTCATCGTATGATTGCCGGACCGCCTCCAGGATATCCATGGATTTTTTACCATCCCCATGCACAAGAAGATCGTAGGCCAGTTTGACCCGTTCCCATCGCTTGTCCCTGTCCATGGCATAATATCGGCCGATCACCGAGGCAATTTGCCCGGTTGTATCATTCATATGGTCCTGTAGTTCCTCCAGGAAGATTTTCCCGCTTTTCGGATCGGTATCCCTGCCGTCGGTGAATGCGTGGACGTATACTTTGGATAACCCCGCCTTGTCAGCCACGCTGCACAATCCTTTGACATGACCGATGTGGGAATGGACTCCCCCATCAGAAACCAGTCCGATCAGGTGCAGGTTCACGTCTTCTTTCTTTGCGTGTTCGATGGCCGCCTGGAGCACGTCATTATCCTCTATGGTGTGCGTATCAAAAGCCGTATTGATTTTCACCAGGTCCTGGTAAACCACCCTCCCGGCGCCGATGTTCATGTGACCCACTTCCGAATTGCCCATTTGACCTTCGGGCAATCCTACGGCAAGTCCGGATGCCTCCAGATGGCTGTGCGCATAAAGGCCGGGTAACGAATCCATAAATGGCGTGTGGGCCTGGGCAATGGCTGAAACCTCCGGGTCATTGCCAAGTCCCCAACCATCCAGGATCATGAGTAGTACTTTTTTCTTCATAGGACCGAATCTTGTTCCTCTCAAAATTCGGCAATTTCCACTAGTAATAAAAAAGCCGGATGAATCATCCGGCCTAATAGTTCAGGTTTTCGTGGTAAAGACCACTTTTGTTTTGTCTTTCGACTCGACATCCTTCAGGAACTCGAGCAGGTCGTCGTATTTATCCGGAGGATATTCTCCCGAAAAAATCTCCATTCGCCTGTAATAACGCAGTTTGCCCTGCACAAATTCAGTACTGGCCTCATACCTTCCGAATTCCGATTCGATGGTCATGGGCTCAGGTAAAAATTCCACCTGGTAGCTCGAGGGAAACTCGTATTCCAGGGTATCAATATACACCAGGTCATAACTACTCACCACGTTGGTCTTACGATCATCCAGTGACCTCAGCTTCCGGCCTGATGAATTGACCAGATTGGGCGCAAAATAGAATCTCTTTCCGGTCCGTGAAGCGTACCGGGGAAGGTCAAGCTTCATCTCAACCACGGCACTCGGAATTTCATCCTTTATATTGATCATATTGAATTCCCGTAAATTATAATTGGAAATCCGCGTGGAGGAGTGAATCCATTTCTTCTGATCTTCTTTCCCTTCATGGACCGTAAATTCGAGCCCAGACATATCATACTGCATTCCCTGGTACCTGGTGACCATGTCGGCCAGTCCGTTACCCTCCTCATCCATCCGGATAGTTGCCGTGCGAATCTGCTGATTATCCTTCAGCCCATATTTTGGAGTGCGCACAAGCTTGCCGCCCTCTTCAGTAATCAATAACACATCCCGGTCACTGGTGAAGTTGCCCAGGTAGTTAAACGGGTTGATCTGGCTTGTACATTCAAGCCATACAGTGTCCTTTTCCATCGGGACACAAAGGATGACATGGTTGAACGGGTCATTCGGAAAGTCGGCGGATACCGGAGTAGGGTCTTGACCCGCCTCCACCAGGGTGTAATAAGATTTCACCCCAATTTCTTTTAAAAGTGCATAGGTGTAATTAGAAAGCGCCTTGCAATCTCCATAGCCAAGATTATTGACCACACTGGCTTCGAATGGCTGCAAACCACCTATGCCCAGCTGGATACTGACATACCGGGTCCGGTTTTGCATGTATTCGTAAATCGCCTTGACTTTATCGCGTTCCGACAACCCGGTCGTAAGCTTTTGCACTTCGGCAACCACATCGGCAGGCAGCTCATCCCTTCCTTTATTAAGCTCC
Source organism: uncultured Roseivirgaceae bacterium (assembly GCA_964563925.1). Taxonomy (GTDB): domain Bacteria; phylum Bacteroidota; class Bacteroidia; order Cytophagales; family Cyclobacteriaceae; genus JAUILA01. The sequence goes on from CAZLZD010000011.1 coordinate 38,837, forward strand.
CAGAACCAGGCTCCAAAGCTTTCCCAGGTAGACATGTCTCCGGGATTGCCCGAATGCTCAAACTTGGTGGGTGCCAGTTCGACATAGGGTACCATTTCCCGGATTCCCCGGCTCAGCGGCTCCGTTTCTATGGCGGGCATGTTTTTAAAATCCCATTTCCAGATAATCATCCCCTCCTGCAGGAACTCATTCATACCTCCGTCGAAATTTACCTCCCGGTACCTCGGTGTGAGCGCCTCCGGAAAGCGAACGCTGAAACTGCTTTGTTCGACCGATAAGTGCGACCCCGACTGGGGATAAAAATCAGGTATGCTATAGTAAACTTCCGATTCGGTCTCGGTGATAAATTCCACGGTGTAGGGATAATCAGGCTGTGACATATCCCCATACTGTATGCGCGTATCGGCGTACATCGTACCCCCTGATACCGCGCTTTCATCCCTGATATCCGATTTTCTCAGTTTGTCAATTTCTTCTCCCTGAGCATCGTAAACGTACGCTTCAAATTCTTTAACCCGCGTATCATCATTGTAGTAGGCATAGATGTAGGACAAACTCTTGGCCTCTTCCTTCAGAATTGTGTAGACGACATGTCTGCGCCGTATACTTTTTCCCTGGTCCACCACGGTGAAGGTAACATCGCTCTTCCTGACCACGGCGTAGGCATTCTCCTTCAGTTCAGGATCGATTGCACTGACAGGGTACTTTGGCTCATCACGGTCCTTTTCGCCATTCCCTCCAAGCAATGGCAGCGCCGTCAGGCTGCATAACAGGATACAAACTAAATTCCTCATCAGGTTTTCTTCTTAAGTACGATACGCTCTGCCTCTTTTGCAACAACCTGACCGTAAAATGCCCGGAGGTAGGGATATTCTTCCGAACTGAATTCCACCCTGGTGATGTTAAACTGGGCATTCACCATGATCATCCTGCCGACATTGCTCACACTGTAAAGGAATTTACCCGCATTATCAGGCAAACCGACTGCCATAGGCTCCGGAAGTTCGTCGATCTCATACCCTTCAGGTATTTCGAATGAATAGCTCATAACGTGCCGGATCGGGGCTCCGTAATTAACCGGGTAAATGCGCTCCGTAGACTTGAACGGGTTGGTTTCATGTGCCCCTATCAGCAGCGGGTTGATATGCAGCGTGTTGCCAAGCATTTCTGCCGCATCAGGTGCTTCAAGGGATATATATTCAACCAGATCTTCCTCCTGACTGTCAAGCCCCTCAATCTTATGGCCCTCAATAGTCCAGGCCGCATGATTATCCTGGAAGTCCTTCAGGTAATCATCATCTTCCTCCTCGCGGTTCTTACGAAAATCCATGGCCAGGTATCCCCGCCTGTCAATTTTCATTTCGGCCTGTACCGTTCCTTCGGGAGATATTTTGCACTGGGCTGAAATTACCCGCATATTGCTGAACGAGGGCTCCAGGTTAATCCAGCGGGGGTTCGTTTCAGACACCACCAGTCCACGACCGTTCAGGCATTTCTCCGCAATTGCATTGAAGGGAAGGAATTTATCCGAAGCATCCAGCAGATAGGTATTCTCGCCAATGGTCGCCTGCGCCAGTACGTAGTCAAAATTACGGAACGAAGGATATGCCGGGTGGACCAACCCATGCTCCCTTGTACTTAATACAACCGGCTCGGTTTCTATACCCGCCTCCTTCAGCATCATGATCAGGATAAAGTTGATTTCTCTGGCAAAGCCCCGTCGTTCATCATATATTTTCTTGTAATTATCTTCCTCAAAATCATAATCCACCTTAAACTCATCCTGGATGAATTTGTATATGGCCCGGGCCTTTTCTTCCTCCCCGCTGATTCCCGCCGTCACCCGTTCCACTTCATCCCGCAGAAACCTGGTTTTCTCCACACGCTTCCCGAATTCAGTGCTCAACGCCAGATTATACGCCAGCTCTTCGTAGCTGTTGGGCATCCTGCGGTCATAGGTCGACCCGGGAATGGACACCGCGTATAATTCAAACGAGATCTTGGAAATAAAATCCTCCTTGGTGGTAAGGAAGGGCTCCTCCACGAATGCCGGGATATCCTTTGCCACGTAATGCTGGGTAGTCAGTGTTAACGGCGTCCCCTGGTAATTAATATTCTTCTTGGAAATTTCGGCCTCCTTCAATGGCAGGTAGCCACGCATGATACGCTTGTACTCGAAAATTTCAGGAAGCTCCACATAATACTCACTGTGCATGACCGGGATTTCCTTCTGAAAATACCAGGGGAGAATCCGGTTGTAACTTCCGTAATTCACCCGGTAGGTATACTCAATGATACTTCCCTCACGCACATTGCTGAGGGAGAATTTGAGTTTCTTCACGTAGTCCGTGGCAGTTTCATCGAACATGTCACCTTTCTCCACCTCGTACGTCACAATTTCACCTCCCTCGAGATTGTAGGTCGCCGCCTTCAGGCGCTCCACCCGGTCTTTCCGAAAGTACGGAATCTCCACATCCGCCAGGTCAAATTCAGTGCTGTTAAAGATCTTGATACGGATATGATGTTCAAACTGAACCTCAAAATTATGATCGAAATTTACATACCCCCAATTCATTAAAACCACCGCCCCGGCGCTGGAGTCTTTGGGATACACACTCATTTCTAGGTTTTTCCTGTCGATTTCTCCAAATTTGACCGGAGACTCCTGAGCGAGGGACAAACTGCCGGTAAAAAATGCCACCAGCATTAATAAAAAAAGCTTTTTCATAGGGAGGTACTTGTATTATTTAAAGAATAGATTTACACAGGAATAATTAATCTTATTATTATATAATTGTTCTAATCGAAAAGTAACACTTTGCCGAAGGAAAAAACAACATTTTTCTGCACTAATTGCGGGTATGAATCTGCCAAATGGCTGGGTAAATGCCCTGCCTGTGCCAACTGGAATACATTCTCAGAGGAAAAATTCACTAAGAAATCAGGCAGTCCGGCCGGCTGGGTAAAGTCGCGTATAAAAGAATCAAAACCTCATAAGTTATCTGATATTCAAAAAGATAACACGCCGAGGTTCTCCTCCAACCTGGGGGAGCTCGACCGGGTACTGGGGGGTGGAATCGTACCGGGTGCCGTGACCCTGGTTGCCGGGGAGCCGGGCATCGGCAAATCGACACTGATGCTTCAGCTGGCTTTAAAAATAAACCGGCCGGTGCTCTATGTGTCGGGCGAGGAAAGTATCCAGCAAATCAGGATGCGGGCCGACCGCCTGAGTGACAACCTGCCGGATTCCACGCTGATACTATCCGAAACCCGCCTGGAGTCGGTCCTCGATCATGTTGAAAAGGAAAACCCGGCAATGGTCGTTCTGGATTCCATCCAGATCCTTCAGTCTGATGCCGTGGATTCCGCGCCGGGAAGCGTCTCACAGGTACGCCATTGTACGGCAGCCCTGATTACACTGGCGAAGTCTGCAAACATCCCCGTATTCCTTATCGGCCACATCACCAAGGAGGGCAGTATCGCCGGACCCAAGGTGCTCGAGCATATGGTCGATACCGTACTGCAGTTTGAAGGGGACCGCCATCTGAGCTACCGGATGTTACGCACGGTAAAGAACCGGTTTGGAAGCACTTCCGAGCTGGGTATCTATGAGATGCGGGAGAATGGGTTGCGCGAGGTAAGCAACCCGTCAGAAATCCTCATCACCCAGCGGGAAGGTGATACCAGCGGAGTTGCCATCGGTGCCACCCTGGAAGGAAACCGTCCGCTGCTGGTGGAGATCCAGGCCCTGGTAAGCAGTGCCGCCTACGGTACCCCGCAGCGTACTGCCACCGGCTTTGACAATCGCAGGTTGAATATGTTACTGGCGGTACTGGAGAAACGGGGCGGCTTTCGCCTGGGCCTGCAGGATGTTTTTTTAAACGTCGCGGGCGGCCTCAGGGTGGAGGATCCTGCGGTAGACCTGGCGGTGTGTATGTCCATCGTATCGTCACTTGAGGAGATATCCATCCCCTCCACGGTTTGTTTTGCGGCCGAAGTGGGGCTTGGGGGAGAACTCCGGGCGGTAAACCGTATAGAAAACCGAATCACCGAAGCTCAAAAACTGGGTTTCAACCGAATATTTTGTTCAAAGTTTGGGCTAAGGGAGGCAGATCTCTCTAAATTTGCCATTGACATCGTGCGGGTCGGATCCGTTAACGAGGTGACCGGAGAACTTTTTGGCTAAATGGAAGAATTTTTTACAGAGACTTTTGCAATAGATAGCGAAACCTTTCGCATCCTGATCCTTCCTTTGCTGATATTCCTCGCCCGGATACTTGATGTTTCCATCAACACCATCCGGATCATTTTTGTGATGGGAGGACGAAGGGGAGTATCCACCATCCTGGGCTTTTTTGAGTCCCTCATCTGGCTGCTGGCCATCGGACAGATATTTAAGCATATTGATAACGTCTATTCGTATATCGCCTACCCGGCCGGGTTTGCGGCTGGCATATTTGTCGGTATGCTAATTGAAGAAAAGCTCGCGTACGGAAAGGTGGTGGTTCGGCTTATTACGCAAGAACCCCTGGAGCCGTTGATCCGGTATCTGAAAGAGAAGGAATGGAGGTATTCCATTGTGGAGGCAGAAAGTGCGCGTGGAAGCGAACAGCTTCTGTTCAGCGTGATTCAGCGCGAAAACCTTCGTGACTTGCTGGCACAATTTTCCACCCATTACCCCAATGGCTTCTATACTATTGAATCGGTCAAAAGTGCCAATGAAACCGGCCTGTTGATCGAAGAAGCACCACGCAGGTGGCCGGGCAGCTGGCTGGGCTCCATTAAACGGAAGTAGTTCACGGAGCGGAAATTCCATACCGTTCATAAACCCCCGCCCATCCCTGCAATCCGCCGGTATGAATTGCGCAAACCTTCGTGCCCCTGGGAAATTCGCCCCGGTCGGTAAGCTGTTTCAGGCGAAACATCATTTTCCCGGTATAAACCGGATCCAGAAGTATTCCGCAATCCTCCCTGAATGAGCGGATAAATTCGATTAACTCCGGGTTGATCCGTGCATACCCGCCACAGTGGCCCTGATTGTCGACCCGCCAGGAAGTCCCGGGCGCCAGGTGACATTCGCTCAGCAGCTGTCTGACCTCTCCACCCAGGAAATCTCCTTTCAGGGCACTGATGCCAAGCACCTGCTGATGACCGGAGGCCGCAGCGATGATCCCGGCCATGGTACCGCCGGTGCCAACCGGAACCACTACTACATCCATTTCCTTCATGGGCTGATCCATAATTTCCCGGCAGCCCCGGAGGGCCAGGCAATTCGTTCCCCCTTCAGGCAGGAAATACGGGTTGGCAAACCGGCTTGCAAAACGATCCTGCAGTGCTTTCTTGTCCCGGTATTCCTCCCTTGAAACAAAAATCAATTCCATTCCGCAATCCCGGGCAAAGGAAAGCGTGGCATTGGAAGCTGCTGCAGATTCTCCGCGAATAATTCCGGCTGATTCCATGCCGCAGGCGTGTGCGGCCGCGGCCGTCGCATAAATGTGATTTGAATAAGCACCTCCGAATGTGACCAGGGTTTTTGCACCCAGGTTCCGGGCCTCAGAAAGGTTCCTGTCCAGTTTTCTCCATTTGTTCCCGGAAATTCCCGGATGGATAACATCCTCCCGTTTCATAAAAAGACGTATTCCCGCCCCAGTCCACAGTGTACTGATATCCTGTATATAAGGATTTGTATGAACCGGCAACATCGTAGTAACTTTAGATTGTTTAGCTTTTATTTGGATACCCAATAAAGGATGTCTTAATTCGTTACACCCAACGTGAAGGAATTACTCGCAATCATCGTCCTGCTTTTCACCCTTTCGGGCACCACTGATGCCCAGAAGCAAATCTATAAAATCGAATGGAAAGGGGACTCAATCGGCTACCTGGTTGCGGAAAAATCAATTCACGGAGGACTCACCCGAATCGAACTGACCAGCATCAGTGAATTCAGTATGCTGTTTACTTTTCACATGGCTACCGAATACCTGTCGGTTTACCGTGATGACCAGCTACTGAATGCCGTTTCCCGGAGTACGTTAAATGAAAAGGAACGATCTCTTACCCGTACCAAATACATTGAGAACTTCTATGAAATTGAGATAGACGGGGAGATAAACAAGATGCAGCGGGAGATCAGTGAAAGCATCGCCACACTATATTTCACGCGGCCAAGCGGCGGGGAAGTATTCTCAGAGCGTCATGGAACCTTTTGCAAGGTTGAAAAAGTGGGAGAATATCATTACCGGCTCATTAAACCGGATAACCGGGTTAATGATTATATCTATTCGCAAAAAGGATGTGAAGAGGTAATGGTCGAACTGGCCATGGCCAATGTCAGGCTGAAGCGTATCATGTAGGTGGTATATATTATTCCGCTCATTTTCTTTTGTCTCTGTGGGTTCTCAGGTATCTTAGTAGCTTATTCAAAATCATCTGAATGGAGAAAGTAAAGTTTACGGTTGACGATATCCTGGCTATGGACATGCCAAATATAATCGTGTATGCCGCACCGGTGATGTTCGTCCTGGTGGGACTGGAATGGTTTCTCAGCTACAGGGATAAAAAGGAATATTACGATTCCAAAGATACATTTGCCGCCACGGCGATCGGGCTCGTGAATGTCGCCATCAGTGCCACCATCAAGGTGCTCACCTTCGGAATTATCCTGTTTTTTTATAACCTGGTGCCCTGGTCCATTCCCATGACCTGGTGGAGCTTTATTTTATGTTTGGTCTGGATTGACTTCTGGAGATACTGGGCTCATCGGGTGGCGCATGAAAACAGGTTCTGGTGGGCTACGCATGTAACGCATCATTCTTCTGAGAAATATAACTGGTCCGTTTCATTTCGCCTGGGATGGACACAGCATATCAAAATAATATTCTTCATACCGGTTGCCCTCATGGGATTTCATCCGGTGGTTTTCTTCATCTGCCACCAAATCGAAGTCCTTTACCAGTTCTGGATCCATACGGAGTACATCCGTAAACTGCCCCGGCCGATCGAATATATTTTCACCACACCTTCCCATCACCGGGTACACCACGCCCGAAATGAAAAATACCTGGACAAGAATTACGGATCAACCTTTATCATCTGGGACCGTATTTTTGGAACATTTCAGCCAGAGGAGGAACAGGCCGACTACGGGATCACGAATCCGGTCAACTCGTACAACCCGATCAAGTTAAACTTTCATGAATGGGCGGATATTGCCCGGGACGTTCGCGCTTCCCGCTCGTTGCGTGAAGCATATGCCATGATATTTACCCGGCCAAGCCGCCTGGAGGCGCGGAAGAAAGAGTTCAGGGAAAAATATGAGATGGATAAAAATCTTTGATTCAACCGGAGAAGCACGTCAACGCCTGAAAAAGAGGAATCCTTTACCTTTGCGTATTGGAGAACGGAAAATCAACCTGGTACTGTGCCAGGAAAGGATATATGCGGTAGCTGATGCCTGTCCGCACCAGCATGCATCCCTGTCCGGAGGCTGGACCAACCATTTGTGTGAGATCATATGTCCGCTTCATGAATACAGATTCAGTCTTGAAAGCGGTCAGGAATCGGCCGGACGGGCCAGTCACCTGGAGACGTTTCCGGTTCAAACAGAGAATGGATTATTTATTGGCTTAACATAAACGTATGGCTATTCAACCTTTTCACCTCGCATTTCCGGTCGATGACCTCCGCGCTGCGCATGATTTCTATACACAGGTATTGGGCTGCACCACCGGACGGACATCCGACCATTGGATTGATTTTGACTTTTACGGTCATCAGGTGGTGGCACACCTGAGCCCGGAAGAAACCGGGTTATCCCGTCAAAATGAAGTAGATGGCGATAAAGTGCCGGTGAGGCATTTTGGTGTGGTTCTTTCCATGGAACAGTGGGAAGAACTGGCTGAGCGCCTTCGGGATAAAGGGATATCGTTTATAATAGAACCGCACATCCGGTTCAAGGGTGAGGCTGGCGAACAGGCGACCATGTTTTTCCTGGATCCCAGCGGCAATGCACTTGAATTCAAGGCTTTCAGGGATATCTCGCAACTCTTTGCAAAATAAGATGCGCCCCTGTCATCCAATTTTTAGCAAAATTCGCGTTATACCTGTGATGCGCATATTTTATATCTTTCTGCTTGTTTTATTTTCGCATATTGTCGGTGCCCAGGATCACTCCGCAGGATCACTGATCAGTCGTCTCCATGTGGATGGAACCCTTCCTGATGATATCCGATCGGGAAAATCTCTTCTGCTCATTTCTTGCGATTCATCTGTATCGTGTGACAACTGGAGGACCATGGCATCCGAAACCCAGCCGAGGCTTGCGGATGCAGGGGTAGACGCGGTGGCAACCTACTACATGGAAGACATACTCAGCGGTGCAGACCCATTCGCTGCATTTATGGATCAGTTTGGATCCCGCCAGGTCACCCACCTGGTTATTCTCCATCATTCCTCCACAGGATACGATGTCATCCTAACCCAATTCAATGAGAAGGAATTCATTTCAGAAGGTCAGAAGGCATGGAGTACCCATTCACCTGAATTACGGCAGGCCCTGAACAACGTGTACCGGGCGGTTGCCAATTCAGGGCAGCCCCTGCGCAATTTATTGATCCTGGATCAGCCGGAATATGGAGAAATGGCCGATATATTCACGGGGCGCCGCGCCGAGTTCTACGACCTGAATTTTTCTTCGGATAAACTGGCAGTATACCCTTTTGCCGATACCGCTGAAATAAGGAGGGTCATGTCTGCTTATCCATACAAATATGAGATCATAGACCCTTCCGTTCCGGAGAAGGAACTGCGGTCTGAAGGGTTCGAATTCGTATTGCGCTATGTCCATACGCGTGCAGAAAACACAAAGCGCCTGCTGGGGTATGAAGTAAATGAAAAAGAGACATCCTATGTGTCGGAAATCATGGTTGACGGCAAGCCGGTGTTAAGATCCTTTCCCCGTGATGAGCATGTGTACAAGTTCTATATCAAGCATGTATACAGCGGGAATATATTCCTGGGCAAGAAATGGGATGCCTCCCCAAGCTGGCAGGAGGCCCTTACAAATTACCTTATTACCCTTCGTAATGAACTTCTCCGCAACTGATCACCTGCGAAGATAATCCCTTACAGCCCGTGCCGCCTCTTCCGGGTTTTCCTGCATCCCCAGGTGACCGGTATCGCTGAGTAAAACAAAGAGAGCGTCTCTCGCCTGTCCTGCCTGCTCCCGGATGCTCTCTGCCGGGATAAAACTGTCATACTCGCCGGCGATAAATAAGGTCTTGCCTGGAAATGAAGAAATGAATGACCGGTAATCCGGACGGTCACGCATGGCCAGGGTATAGGCTACAACCGACTTTTCGGAAGTGGAACGAATCATCCGCCGGACATCCGACTCCCAGGGTCCGCGGCGATGATATAATCCGGGAATGAATGTCCTGAAAAATACCTCCGTTCCATTTTTACGTATAAACCCGGCTGATTTAGTCCTGTTTTCCTTCTTGGCTTCCGAATCCGCCGCTGCCGTGCTGTGAAATAATCCCAGTCCGCGGCAACGAATACCTGCCTGATGCGCCATTTCCAGTGCGATGTATCCGCCCATGGAATGGCCGATAAGAATGAAATCATTCACCTGAAGGGAATTCAACCACCCGATAAGACTGTCTGCCACCTGTGGGAGCGTGACTGAGCTTGAAGAAAGGGGTGATTCTCCGAATCCGGGAATGTCAGGAAAAAGATAGTGAAATCCATCTGGCACGACGTCACTGATCGGGTCCCAGACGAGGCGTGACTCACAAAATCCATGGAGAAATACCACCACCGGACCTTTGCCCTTTGCGGTGTATGCGATCTTCGGCATTATCCGGCTGTTACCGAAACCCCGGTCAGCTCAAATACGGCTTTACGGATGCCTTCATGATCAAACCCGGCCTCGGCCTGCAGTTCAATTTGCTCACCATGCTCCACAATAGCATCAGGAATCCCCAACCTTTTGATTTGAGAGGTATATCCGTTATCCGCCATAAATTCAACGACCGCACTGCCAAATCCCCCCTGAAGACAGCCGTCTTCCACGGTAATCACTTTGTCGTACCGGGTAAATATCTCATGAAGCATCTTTTCATCAAGGGGCTTTACAAACCGCATGTCATAATGCCCCGCATCCAACCCGCTGGCAAGAAGGTCTTCCATCAAATCCGTCACATAATTTCCTACATGCCCGATCGTAAGGATGGCGATATCACTTCCTTCCCGAAGCATGCGTCCGGTGCCAATTTCGATTTCTTCCATGGGGGTGCGCCAGTCGGGCATAACCCCCTGTCCGCGCGGATAGCGAATGGTGAAAGCCTGGCTGGTTCTTGGTAACTGTGCCGTATACATCAGGTTACGCAATTCGGACTCATTCATCGGAGCCGAAACAATCATATTCGGAATGCAGCGCATATATGCCAGGTCATAGGCACCGTGATGCGTGGGACCATCGGCACCCGCAAAACCTGCCCTGTCAAGACAGAAGTTCACCGGAAGGTCCTGTATACACACATCGTGTATCACCTGGTCGTAGGCACGTTGCATGAAGGTGCTGTAAATATTGCAGAACGGGATGAGACCCTGGGTGGCCAGACCGGCTGAAAATGTAACGGCATGCTGTTCGGCGATACCAACATCAAACGCCCGGTCAGGCATGGCTTCCATCATAATATTCATCGATGAGCCGCTGGGCATTGCCGGTGTGATCCCTATAATCTTTTCATTCTTTTCAGCAAGCTCGACGATGGTATGACCAAACACCTGCTGGTATTTCGGCGGTTGTGGGGAATCATGACTTTTTTTCCTGATTTCTCCGGTGACCTTGTCAAATTTCCCGGGGGCATGCCAGGTAGTTTTATTCCCGTGCTCAGCAGGCGCGTAGCCTTTCCCCTTCGTGGTAATACAGTGAAGGATCTTCGGGCCCTTAATGTCTTTCAGGTCTTTGAGGACATGCACCAGGTGGTCCACGTCATGACCATCAACAGGTCCAAAATAACGCAGGTTCAGTGATTCAAATAAATTGCTTTGGCTCAGCAACAACGACTTCACGCTGGACTCAAGCTTGGAGGCTATATCCCGTGCGTTGGGACCAAATTTGCTCACCTTCCCCAGTACTTTCCATACATCATCCCGGACTTTATTGTAGGTATGGGAGGTGGTGATGTCCGTGAGATAATCCTTCAGCGCCCCGACGTTGGGATCTATGGACATGCAATTGTCGTTAAGAATGATCAGCAGGTTGGTATTGCTGACCCCGGCGTGATTCATGCCTTCGAAGGCAAGTCCGCCCGTCATCGCCCCGTCCCCGATCACGGCAATGTGTTGCCTGGAATCGTCCCCTTTATATTTGGAAGCCATGGCCATACCCAGGGCGGCCGAAATGGAGGTCGACGAATGACCTACCCCAAATGTATCGTATTCACTCTCTTTACGTTTGGGAAATCCGGATATCCCTTTATACATCCGGTTGGTATGGAACTGATCCCTTCTTCCCGTTAGAATTTTATGCCCGTAAGCCTGGTGCCCGACGTCCCACACAATCTGGTCATCCGGGGCATTAAATACATAATGAAGTGCTACCGTGAGCTCCACTACCCCAAGGCTCGCACCAAAATGTCCTCCGTAAACCGATACACTGTCTATAATAAAATCACGGAGCTCCTGGGTTAGCTGTACAAGCTGAGCCTGATCCAGCTTCTTCAGGTCTTCAGGATTATTTATTGATCCAAGCAATTTTCCTGCATTAATTAACATCGGTACTCATATAATTGTGTAGGAGTAGAACAATGAGGTAAGGTAAGTGTTTTGCCTACGTAATCCAAACCGTGAAATTCATCCTCCGCAGTGCAAAAATACGTATTTTTTAATTGCAGAATGGGTGAATGAAAGTCATAAGTAATATCTTTGAATTTCCACGAATTTTAATATCAGAATATTGAGTTTTGAGATCAAGTTGCCGCTGTTTGAAGGTCCCTTTGACCTGCTGCTGTTCTTTATAGAGCGCGATGAACTTGATATTCATGACATCCCCATCTCCAGGATTACCAACGATTTCCTTGAATACCTGCATCATCTCGAAGCCATGAATATCGAGGTGGCCAGTGAGTTCATTCTTGTAGCGGCCACATTGATGCGCATCAAATCGAAAATGCTGCTTCCCCGTCCACAGCTGGATGAAGAGGGCAATGAAATTGATCCGCGCGAAGAACTGATCCGTCATCTCCTTGAATACAAAAAGTATAAGTCGGTGCTGGAGGAGTTACGGCAATTGGAGGAAAATGAATTCCACAAGGAAAAGCGGGGCAATGTGAACCGCGAGATCCGCGTGTTGTCAGAAAGCGTGAACGTGGAGGCCGAACTCCAGAACGTAGACCTCTACAAGCTGATGCGTGTATTCCAGAAGGTGATGGAACGATATAAAATCGAACAGAACAAGCCGGTTCACGAGGTGATCCAGTTCCCCTATACGATAGATGGCCAGAAGGATGTCATCCTCCGCGAGCTGTCTTCCCGGGACAAACTGGCCTTTACCCGGCTGCTGGAGGACAACCCAACAAAAATTGCAGCTATCTTCAACTTTCTGGCTATTCTCGAACTACTCCAACTCCGGATGATAACCCTCCACCTCGGTGAAGGTTTCAATAACTTCTGGATCGAAAAATTGGAGGAGGTGCCGTCCGAGTAAATGAATCTTGATACTCAGAAAATATTAAAAACCCTTAATCCGAATAAGGTCTGGCTCCCTGCGGCCATCAGTATCGGATTTGTCATCTACCTGATCGCCACCGATGAGGAATTCACCCCCGAGCGGCTCAACCTGATTTTCACGGCTGATGTGTTCCCGGTCGTATTGGCATTCATGGCACTGATCATAAAAGAGGTGGCTTACATGTACCGCATCCGCACCCTTACCAATAAGGAATTAAGCTGGACCAGCAGTGTGTATGTCATCATCCTCTGGGAATTCGCCTCAGCAGTTACCCCATCGGTAGTGGGAGGGACCGCAGTGGCCGTATTCATCCTTTTAAAGGAAAAAATCAACCTCGGCAAAGCCCTGGCCTATGTCATGCTCACGGCCATACTGGATAACCTGTTTTTCGTAACGGCTGCCCCGGTTTTTCTCCTGTTTTTTGGCTGGGATATTTTCCCCGACCTGAACCTGACCCTGCGCTACCTGTTTGTTACCAGCTATTTTCTCATAGCCCTGTACACCCTGGTCATGAGTTTTGCCCTGTTCTGGAAGCCCCGTATTTTCAAGTGGGTCCTGATCCGGATCACCTCAATCAGCTTCCTGAGAAAATGGCGTTATTCGGCCTATCAGCATGGCAATGAAGTGATGTGGGCTTCATCCCTCCTGAAGGGCAAAAAACTCTCCTACTGGGTAAAGATTTCAGTGGCCACGATCATTGCGTGGGTGGCCCGGTATACGATCCTGAATTTTCTGGTGGCGTCGTACACAGAGGGCATTTCATTGTCTTCACACTTCCTGATCTTCGGCAAGCAGCTCATTCTCTGGATTGTCATGCTGATCTCCCCGACACCGGGCAGCACGGGGACGGCAGAGCATTTCTTTATGGAATTCTTTGTGCTTTATCTCGGAGAATTTACACTGGGAGCCGCATTGTTGTGGAGGGTTATCACCTACTATCCGTACCTGATTGTGGGGGCCCTTGCCTTGCCCCGGTGGATCGCTCGGGTATTCTTTAAGAAGTAGCCTGCATTTCTCTGATCATGCGGTCGGCCTCCATGACCTGGGGTATGAGCATTTGTTCGCCGCCATTATCTATCGTAAGATCTGCATATTCAGCCCTCTCCCGGTCGGTCAGCTGTTTGTCCATAATATCCCGCACCTGTTGCTCATCCCGGTGACGGTCGCGGCTGAGGACTCTCTTCATCCGCAGCGATTCCGGCGCCTGGACATTTATAAGGTAATCAAGGGTTTTATAACTGCCCGATTCAATGAGCAGGGCCGCCTCCTTGATCACATAAGGACCTTGCGATGAATGGTACCATTGTTCAAAATCCCTGCCTACTGCCGGGTGAACAAGGCTGTTAAGCTTTTTAAGACGAGACGAATCGTTGAAGGTAAGGCTCGCAATGTAGCTCCGGTTAAGCCTGCCATTCTCATACGACTCATCGCCAAAAAGGCTTTTAATTTCCCGGACAAGATCAGGTTGATGAACCATAAGCCACTTTGCCCGGCTGTCGGCATCGTATACCGGAATCCCCAGCAGGGAAAAAATCCGGCAAACCGTACTCTTTCCTGAGCCGATACCACCGGTCACCCCGACCTTTAGTGTATTATTCATTTCCACGAATTCTCACCGCGGAAGAATCATACTTCAGGTTAAGGAGTCCCAGCGGATAGTAGGTAAGGCGGGGCCTTACCGTAGAATCCGTGCTCAGACCTGACAAATCCCCGATGATGGTAAAGTCTTCCGGGCCAATATCTTCTGCCCTGCTGCTCTGCACGGTATAGGATACCTGTACTAGGCGGTTGGACCGGAGGGAATCACGTGTTTGCAGGTTGATCAGCTGAAGGGGAACCTCCACCACCTCATCCACATATTCATCCACATTAAATGCAACCTGTACGATGGGAGGATCAACACCAAGCACCTTCTCAGGGACTGGTACGGAGATATTCTGATTAAAGGTCTCACTGATCGGATCATCTCCCAATGAGATCATCATGGTGGAAGGCAGACTTTCCAGGTAGGAACGCGGACCTTCATAAACCACTGAGTCAGGGGATACCCTGACCGGGGAAGAAACCTGGTAACCTTCCTCAAGAGGAATGGAGAGGCTGTCAACAGCCAGCGCAAATGATTTACGGGTGCGCCTGTCCAGGTTAATATAGAGAGTATCTGTCAGCACATAATTCAATTGAAATTCGCTGATCTGATCAGAGATCAGGCTGGGCAGGGAAATAGCCGAAAGGGTTTTGATCTCTGAAGGGTTTTCAAGCGGGATCAACAGGGGCGAGGTTTTTATACCAAGGTTATTACGAAGGAGGTTCCAGCCCACTCCGCTGACATTGATTGCCACCTCGGAAGGCAATCCCTCGACCTCAATGAATTGCTGCTTGTCGTAGATGAATTCAACCGGATAATTCAGTGTCGTGGTGTGCTCCTTGTTCATGGCATTGAGAAACCAGAACGTGGTCGCCGCCGCACAGCATAATAAAATCACCCGAAACCGATTGGTCCGTGTCGGCCTGAGAGACTTTACTATGTCACTGAATGTACTCAATATGATTAACTTTTAGATTCCCCTTTTTCCTTGGCCGGCTGACTGGCCTCCAGTGAGATGGAGCTTTTAGACATGACGATCTTTACGCCCTTATCGATCTCCATGATGACTTTATCATCTTCAACAGAAAGTATCTTCCCATGGATACCACCGATGGTGACCACCTGATCCCCCCGTTTGATTTCCTCCAGGAATTTTTTTTGCTCCTTCTGTTTCTTTTGTTGAGGACGGATCATAAAGAAATAAAATACAATCGCGATCCCTGCCAGTAAAATAAGCGATGAATAATTGCCTCCCTCACCGGTTGCCTGAAGTAAAATACTGTGATACATAGTGGAATGATTAATAAGTGTGTGTCAAAATTCGTGAAATCAAATAATAAATCCCAACCCTTTGCGGGGTTGGGATTTATAATATCGTGCTTAGCCTTATAATTACTGGATGGCTGTGCCTTCAGGAGCTTCGATCATGGCTTTAATTCGAAGCGTTGTCTTTTTAGGCCAGGTATTGGCGGTAATGGTTACCGTCTTGTTCTGAAGGTTTACTTTCCCCTTGCTGTCAAAGGCAACGGTAAGCTCACCACTTTCCCCGGGAGCAATAGGCTCGCGGGTATAGGTTGGTACTGTACATCCACAAGAACCAACGGCACTTTGAATGATCAGCGGAGCCTCTCCGTTATTGGTGAAAGAAAACACATGTTCCACGACATCACCCTGCTGGATCACACCGAAATCATGTTCCACCTGTGCAAATTCAAACGAAGGTAATGGTCCTTCGGGTTTTTGCTCCGGCTGAGCCGGCGTGGTTACCGGGGCCGAAGATCCGTTGGACTCAAGTTCGGCAAGTCGGCTTTCAAGGTCTGCAATTCTTTTTTCGGCATCCTTGTCGTTACCACAAGCAGCCAACAAAACCACCATGCCCGCCATCAGAAAAAATTTAGCTAGATGTTTCATAGTTCTATTCTTGTATCAATTGGTTTTAAATAATGTGTAACCCGGATTGACCGGAAATTGTTCCTTAATTATTCTCAGTCTTCTTAATCTGGTCCAGAAGCTGATCCACATCTTTCAAAAGATGTTCCGCCTTCTCGCGTGCATCATTGACCACTTTTTCCCCATGGGTCTTGGCCTCAGACAGTGCACCATTCTTGTCAGACATAAGGTCATCCAGAAGGTCTTCAAGTGTTTGCTTGTATTTCTGTAGCCTGTATGTCAGCCTGTCTCTGGTATTTGATCCTTTGTCCGGCGCATACAATATACCCAGGGCAGCGCCCGTGAGTGCGCCGATGACAAATGCCATCAATGAACTTCCACTATTTTTACTCATACTCTAATAACGTTACTTGTTATCAATTAATCCCCTTCCACTTTTCTTTATAACCCCCTCATGTAATAATTCTTCTGCAATTACATCTAAAACCCCGTTAATAAACTGTTTGCTTTTCGGGGTGCTGTACTTTTTGACAAGTTCAATATATTCATTAATCGTCACTTTCACCGGAATGCTGGGAAAATTAATCATTTCCGCAATGGCCATTTCCAGCGCAATTCGATCGGTCATGGCGATCCGTTCTATGTCCCAGTTCTGGGTTTTTCCTGCAATCAGGGATTCGTATTCAGATTCCACTTCAGCCGTCTGTTCAAACAAATCCTGAAAAAACACTTTGTCATCTTCCCAGTTGTAGGATATATCCTGTAGCTGAAGCTTTCCTTCTTCCGCAAACACCTTGATCGTTTTGGTAGCAAGGCTTTTCACGATGGATTTATCCTCCGCCCAGTTCAGGTCATGTTCCTCCAGCCAGGTTTCAATTACTTCATTCTTGAAGATAATGTCCTTAACAAGGTGGTTGGCATACTTCAGGTGCGCATCGGAATCCGGATTGCTTTGCCCTGAATACGCCAGGTACTCCGGGTCCTTCCTGACAATACTCTTGAACCAGTCCCTGACCAGCCCGGTATCCCATTGAATATTCTTACGAAGAATGGTCACATCCAGTTGCTCATTCTCCTTCAATTCCTTTAAGAAGGGGTTTTCCAGCAGATTACTGTGATCTCTTTTTACATCTTCCCCGGCCAGTTCCGTGAAATTTTTCAGAAGCTGGAGAATGGAAAGGTACCGGTCATAAATCCTGTCCACCTCTGTGACCATGTTCTTTTTGAAATGCCGGTAATCTTTGCGGTTCTGGTCGTGATATTGCCTGACCGCACTGGTCACCACCTCATTGATCCTTTCTTCGCTGCCGGTAGTGCAGGTAAATCCCTCCTGCCGGTAATGCTTCCTGAAAATCTCCAGTGCTTCCTTACCCTGTGCCTTCAAGGCAACCGGGTCCTGGATTTCCATCGAATTAAGATCGGGACTGAAGGCCTCCTCGATATCCTGTACGGCGATGCCGTAATTTGCTAACCGGCTTTGCCTGAAGGCAAAAACCGTTTGCATAGCTTTAATACGAAGAGTCCGTCGGTTAAGCATAATATTAAATCAAATAAAGAACGTTTCGAACACACAAAAATAAGAAGAAAAAATCCTATCTCGGCAATTTCACCTTCCCGATATCACTAATTCGCTTTTCTGCCAGCTTACGGGCGGCATCGTGCGTGGTCACCCCTTCCTTCTCAGCCACCTCAAGGATATTGAGCAAGGTATCATAAATCTTTTCTGCCGTTCCGTAGGCACGTTCCCGGTTATAGCTTCCGAGGTATTCTTCGTATACATTGATGAGTCCGCCTGCATTGATCAGGAAGTCAGGGGCATACATGATCCCTTTTTCCTGGAGCATAATGCCATGCTTTGTCTCATTCTCCAGTTGATTATTCGCCGCACCGGCCACGATCCGGCATTTCAGGCGGGGAATGGTCTTATCATTGATCGTTGCCCCCAGCGCACAGGGAGCATATATATCCATCTCCACGTCATAAATCTCATCCATTCCCACGGCTTTGGCCCCGCTTCGTTCCGCCACCTGTTTCACTTTCGTCTCATCAATATCGGTAATAAAGATTTTGGCTCCTTCTTTCTTGAGGTGGTCGGTCAGATACATTCCCACCTGTCCGACGCCCTGTACGGCGACCGCCTTACCTTCCAGGCTTTCCGAACCCCAGGCTTTTTTAGCCGCTGCCTTCATCCCCAGGTAGGTCCCGTAGGCCGTTACCGGGGAAGGATCACCGCCACCGCCGTTCGATTCCGACAGCCCGGTCACATGACGGGTTTCCATGCTGATGTACTCCATGTCACGGGTCTTCATATTCACATCTTCGGCCGTCACATATTTCCCGTTGAGGCTTTCCACAAACTTTCCGAACCGCCTCAGGAAGGCTTCCGTTTTCATCGATTTCGCATCACCGATTATAACCGCCTTGCCACCTCCCAGGTTAAGGCCCGAGATGGCAGCCTTGTAGGTCATGCCGCGCGATAAGCGCAGCACATCGGTAAGGGCTTCCTGTTCCGACGCGTAATTCCACATGCGGGTACCGCCGAGAGCCGGGCCCAGGATCGTATTGTGAATGGCAATTATTGCTTTCAACCCGGTGGCCGGATCATTACAAAATACCACCTGTTCATGTCCATGGTCGGAAACCCCTGCAAAAACGCCATTTTCTTTCACTGTTTCCATTTCATTGATCTGCATCATTACTGATTTGTAAATTGTTTGTAGTTTTGAGCCTCGTGATGTGTACTTTACAGACGGCGCAAAAATAGATATTTTATTCTATTTCCAACGCAGAAAACGATGGCTAATAACCAATTCCCATGCGATACGTTTGTGATAAAGTACTGAGCGAGATACCGGTGCCGCATGAAAGACCTAAGCTACTTAAATAAATACCTTCTCAAATATAAATGGCACCTGATCGGAGGATTCATCTTCATCGTGGTGTCCAACTTTTTCCAGATCCTCCCGGGTGTCATGGTACGATACGCCCTGGACCTTGCCCTGGATAATATTGACGTATACCGTGTTTTTGAGGGCTCCGCCGAGCAGGCCACCCTCTTCGGGCACTTTGCCGACAACCTCCTTATTTATGCGGTCCTTATCCTGCTTATGGCCCTGCTTCGGGGAATATTTCTGTTTTTAGTCAGGCAAACGATTATCATAATGTCCCGTCATATCGAATATGACCTGAAAAATGAGATCTATGCGCACTATCAGTCGCTGCCCCTGGCATTCTACCGCCGAAACAACACGGGCGACCTGATGAACCGCATCTCGGAAGATGTGAGTAAGGTCAGAATGTACCTCGGGCCTTCAATCATGTACGGACTTACCATGATCACCCTCTTTGCCATGCTGATCCCGTATATGTTTTCCATCAATGCCACACTAACCCTGTATGCTCTGATCCCGCTCCCGATTCTTTCGGTCAGCATATATTACGTGAATAACATCATCAATAAGAGGTCGGAGGAAATACAGATAAGCCAGTCAGGTCTCTCCACCTTTGTTCAGGAAGCTTTTTCGGGCATCCGGGTAATCAAATCCTTCACCAGGGAAAAGGACAGTGCAGAAAAATTCCTTGCCGAAAGCAACGAATACAAAGAACGTTCCCTGGAGCTGACACGGGTCCAGTCCCTTTTCTTTCCGTTGATTATGGGCCTGATCGGACTGAGTACGATCCTCACCGTTTATGCCGGCAGCGCCCAGGTGATCCGGGGCACGCTGACATTCGGGAACATCGCGGAATTCATCATTTACGTGAATATGCTCACCTGGCCGGTTACGTCACTGGGGTGGATAAGCAGTATTATTCAGCGGGCTGCGGCATCTCAGCGAAGGATCAACGAATTTATGAATGAGAAAAATAATGTGCTGAGTGACCGCGAACTGGAGGATGAAATTGAAGGGCACATTAAATTTGACAATGTATCCTTTACCTACCCTGATTCGGGTATTCGCGCGCTCGGCCAGGTTTCCTTTGAAGTACACCCAGGTCAGTCCCTGGCAGTGATCGGAACCACCGGGTCTGGCAAGAGTACCATTGCCAGCCTGATTTCGCGCATGTACGACGCATCTTCCGGGGAGATTACCATCGACGGCAAACCCATCGCCGATTATAAGGTAAGTCATCTGCGAAGTCAGATTGGCTATGTGCCCCAGGATGTATTCCTGTTCAGTGATACCATCTACAACAATATTGCCTTTGGCTCAGACGATATCACCGAAAAGCGTGTACTGGATGCTGCCCGCGAAGCAGATGTTTACGACAACATCGCCGATTTTCCGGAGGGTTTCGGTACACGCCTGGGAGAACGGGGCATCACGCTGAGCGGCGGCCAGAAGCAACGGGTATCCATTGCCCGGGCCCTGGCCCGTGATCCCAAGATCCTGGTACTTGATGATGCCCTGTCCGCCGTAGATACCAAGACCGAAAACATGATCCTTCAAAGCATGAAACGGATCATGCAGGGCCGGACATCCATTATTATTTCACACCGGGTCTCATCCGCCAAGCTGGCCGATAAGATTATCGTACTGGATGACGGTGAAATCATCGAAAAGGGAACCAATGAGTCGCTCCTGGCCATGAACGGGGTTTACAAGGAATTATACGACAAGCAGATGACCGCCGAAGAAAAGCTCGAGGGCTAACGGTCAATCGGATACACTACCCGCGTATCCTGCTCATTGGAATATACTTCGATACTTTCCCCCGAGAGTCTCAGGCCATTCTGTTCGGCAAATTCTGTGGCTTCCGCCTGTACTTTATCCGGCGACGCGGTCACCAGCAGATTCTGAGTAAGTTGTAACGAGACAAACGTTCCTGCCTTCCAAGACCTCGTTTCCAGTGTGTCTGACTGAATACCGGGAACACCGATAAACTGGGTGATCAACGCGGTAGTGTCCGGCTTCGGATAACTCACCACAATCAGGGAAGTGTCGTTTGCTGCGGCCAGATCGCGCATGCTGTAAAACAGGTCGGCCAGTTCCTGCTGCGTGGGGCGGCCTGTAAACTCCTTCCCGGCTATAGTAATGTCCTGGCTTTCATATAATTCAAAGGTAAGCCCGGAGAATCCACCGAGCCAGTAGTATAATGCGAGGGAAACGATACCTATGCCCAGTCCTGCTAATGCCAGTTTACGCAGCATGACCTACCGGTTAAACGCATAACGGATGCCCACAGCCCCGAATACCCGAAAATGTAACGGGCGGTCCACCACCTCCATCAGCAAACTGACCTCTCCAAAACCCACGATCGGGTAATCCTGAAGTTCATATTCCACCCCCAGGATTGCTTCCGGACCCAAATCAATATTGGTGATCTGCTCCGATTCGATCCTGTTCATTTCGTCGAAATACTGGTAATCCACTTTTGATATACGAAGCTGGGCTCCTGCTCCGTAGTACCAGTCCAGCCGCCCTTCCACATTGGCCGGAAAGGCCTCGTGAATAAGGTACCTGCCCATCAGGACGATGGTAAAATCCACGTCATGATCTGAGTAAATATAATCGTCAAACTTGTCCTTTTTCTTGAAGGTGTCCTTGTAGTAGGCCGAATGGCTGTTCCTGGATACTGTTCCCAGGTTAAATTCAAACGCTGATTTTCCCTGGAGGTACATTTTATAGGTGACCCCCACCGGATCACCGATCCGTAATCCAATGCCCTGGTTAAACTGCTGTGCAAAAATATCGGTGCTTACAAAAAAGAGCCCCGCCAGAATGGAAAGGGCAATAAGTTTTAATTTCATTTAATTAGTTGGTTAGAATACATAGCGAAGTCCTACTCCGCCCTGCAACCTTGTCCATCCGGGATCCTGCCGGATATCCCTGAATACCTCCACTTCCACAAACATGGAAACAGGTGTATTGAAATAGGCATATTCCATCCCTGTAACAAGCGTCGGGCCCATGTAGAACCTTTCTTCGACAAAATTACCAGTTTCGTCGTCATTCAAACCAAAAAAGAGCATATAATCATATTGAATCCTCGTCTTTCTCCATTGCCAGCCCGCACCCGCATATACCTGGAGTCCCTTCACCCACCGCGAAGCACTGAAATGCGCAAGGAGCTTCGCTTCCACCATCCAGTCAGATTTGATTACATGGTCGATATACGCGATACTTTCTCCCTCACCGAGGGTATCGTATTGTAAATATTCTGCAAAATTCTGACGGTCATACCCGTTGTAAACCCCACTGGCGGGTTTTCCTGCATCAATGGCTAGTCCGAGAAACCGGAATGGATAAAATTTATACGTGAGTGCAAAGGGATCCCCCACCTTAAAGCCGAACCCGTTGTAAGGGTACTGGCCCTCCTGAAAGATCGGGCATTCCACTCTCCCCTGCGAATTCTGGATACGCTGCTTCTTATACCGGCTCTGGTCGAAAGTTTTTGTTCTTCTGACTTTTTTCTGGGCATCTGCCTCCATAGACAACGACAAAAAAATAGATACCCCGACCAGGATCAAAAATACTCGTCCCGTCATATCCATAGATACGGTTCGGAAGGAATGCGTAACCCCGGAAGATCAAAAACGGCAGAAAAGGCTTATATAATTTCTTTATACTGCATTTTATGCAGTTGAGTGTACATTCCTCCCCTGGCGAGGAGTTCATCATGGGTCCCGGACTCCTTGATCTCACCCTTGTCAAGAACCAGGATCTTGTCGGCCTTTTTAATGGTCGACAACCGGTGGGCAATCACGATGGATGTCCGCCCTTTCATCAGCTTTTCAATAGCTCCCTGAATCAATTCCTCGGTTTCGGTATCGACCGATGAGGTGGCCTCATCCAGCACGATCACTTCAGGATCATACACCATCGCCCGTACAAAGGAGATGAGCTGCCGTTGTCCGACCGACAAGGTAGCCCCGCGCTCCATGACATTATAATCATATTTGCCCGGCAGGCGCTCGATGAATTTTCGTGCACCCACCAATTCTGCAGCCTCAATCACCTGCTCCCGGGTGATTTCAGGGTTGTTAAGGGTTATATTGTTGTAAATAGTATCGCTGAACAGGAATACATCCTGGAGCACCACACCAATCTTGGCACGCAGGCATTCCAGGTCATAGGTTTTTATATCCCGGTCATCCAGATAAATTGTGCCGCGGTTAACGTCATAAAAGCGGTTGAGCAAATTAATAACGGATGACTTCCCGGCACCGGTTGCCCCGACCAAAGCCAGGCTCTTTCCCTTTTCCACATCGAAATTAATGTCGCGCAATACGTATTCCGCCTCATTATAGGCAAACCAAACATTCTCAAAACGCACGGAACCACCCACCTCAACGGGGCAATAATCGCCTTCGTCCGGAATCTGTTCATCATTATCAAGTAACCGCATGATCCTGGATGAGCTGACAATCCCGAGCTGAAGCGTGTTGAAGCGGTCTGCCAGCATCCGGATCGGCCGGAAAAACATCTGAATATAAAGGATAAAGGCAGTCAGGTCCCCCACCGAAATATTGGTCTCCTCTACGTTCATTACCCCTTTAGCGCCGTACCATATCAATAATCCGATCCCGGCAGCGCTGATTATTTCTGCCACCGGAAAATACACTGAATAATAAAGCACCGATTTGATGTTGGCCCTTTTATGTTCCTGGTTAATCTCCCTGAATTTTTCGTATTCCTTTTTTTCAGAACCGAATATCTGAACGATGCTCATGCCGGAAATATGCTCCTGCACAAAGGAGTTGAGATTCGACACAGCATTCCTGACTTCATTAAACACTACCTTGATCTTCTCCTTGAAAATATAGGTGCTGATGATCAGGATCGGCAGTGTGGACAGACTGATGAGTGCCAGCTTCCAGTTGATGTAAAACATCATTATTACAATGAATATGAGCTGAAGCAGGTCTCCCACCATGGCAGCCAGCCCCTGGCTGAAAACATCCGCCAGCGTTTCGATGTCAGAGATCGTTCGCGTTACAAGCCGTCCGATCGGGGTGCGGTCGAAAAACTTCAGCTTGAGCCGGATAAGGTGGCGGTACAGCTGAATGCGTATATCCCGTATTACATACTGGCCAATCCAGCCTGAAAGATAGGTGTGAGAATATTGTACGATTGCCTGGAGAATGAGAAGCCCGAATAGAATGAGCATCATCATCACCATGCCATCGTAATCGTTAACTGCCACGTAATTATCCAGTGTTTGCTGAATGAGAAGGGGTCTGACAGGAGCAAGTACTCCGAGGGCCACGGTCAGGAAAATCAGAAAGTAAAACCGTTTATTGTATGGTTTTACAAACTTCATCAACCTCTTCAGAATACTGAAGTCAACGATATTACCACTATTGATTTCTTCTTTTTTCAATCCAGAAATATTTCTGCAGGATAAGTCACCTGCACCAAAAACAACCCTTCGGGCGGAGCGGCAGGTCCGGCTTCACGTCGGTCCTTTGCCAGGAGCATTTGTTCAAAACCCATGACGGTGCGTTTACCTTCACCCACTTCCAGCAATGACCCGACAATAGCACGTACCATCCCCCTCAGGAAACGATTGGAAGAGACCCGGAATGTCAGCTGATCATTCTCCTCCACCCATCCGGCATGTGTAATGTTACAAATAAAGTGATTCACTTCAGTACGAACGCGACTTAACGACTCAAAGTTTTCATGTTTAAGAAGTATATCACAGGCCTCGTTCATCCTGCTCAGGTCCAGGCCCCTTTCAAACCAGTAGACCAGGCGGGGGCGAAAGGCATCTTTTTTACGCGATATTCTGTATTCATAGCTTCGCGACATGGCATCAAACCGGGCATGGGCCTCTGGGCCGACCAACCTTACGCTTCCGATACTGATATCCCGGGGCAACATCCGGTTGAGTTTATGGTGCAGTTCGTTTTGGGAAAAGACCGACGGAATGTCGGCGTGAAAAAATTGCTGTTCGCAATGTACCCCCGTATCGGTTCTTCCGCTGGCAGTCACCCCGGAAAAATCCGGAATGAATTTCCTGAAGGCATCTTCAATGGCGCCCTGGACAGTAGGCTGGCCAGGCTGGACCTGCCAGCCGCTGTAGGCCGTCCCGTCGTAAGCCACCTCGAAAAAATACCGCTTAATACCCGTCATAATGCCCGTTTGTGCCGGCAAAGGTAATAAAATTCATCTGTACCTTTAATTGGTGCGCCGGAATCCGTAAGTTCCTGTAAACTTTACTTGCGATGAATTTTCATACCAGAAAATGGGTCAAACCCGAAGACCTGAATGCACACGGGACCTTGTTTGGCGGCAGTCTTCTCAGGTGGATTGATGAAGAGGCGGCGATTTACGCCATTGTTCAGCTGGAGAATCCGCGGTGTGTGACCAAATATATATCGGAAATTAATTTCATGAGTTCTGCCAGGCAGGGTGATATTATTGAACTGGGTATGGAAGCCACCCATTTCGGGCGCACGTCCCTGACCATTACCTGTGAGGTACGCAAGAAGCTGACTCATGAGGCTATTCTCCGGATTGACCGGATAGTTTTTGTCAGCCTGGGAGAAGATGGAACACCTGTGGCCCATGGGAAAACGGAAATTGAATATGTGAGCGACCGGCTGGCTAACCGGGGTGGTTCAGAAAAATGAACTGACACCAGGTACGGTCGTGATGAATGAATCTCCGTAAACCAGGGCCGGTGTCTGGAATCCTGGTTTAAAATGATCATCCAGGATATTCCTGGCAATATCGGTGGTTGTCAGGGCGGTAAGTACATAGCCACCGGGGGTTTTAAGCCGGGCTTCCACGGAAACGGAGCCGTCAGAAACCTCTCCCCATAACCACGACTCACCCTTCCTGCGTTTATGCTCATCCGGACCCTCGGGCATTTTGCCTACCTGCTTCTTCATGTAACGCATCACCAGCGGTATCTTAAGAAGAAAAGAAAACCGGCCCATCCAGCGCATTTTCCGGATTTGTCTTTTAGAGGATCCGGTAAATACTTCTATATCGGGTATCCCGGTACTGGCATAGGCGGTTGAAATATCCCCCCATGATATGCCGGTGCAAAGTTGCGTGAAATCACCGAAGTCAACTTCCCTGACCGATGTCCCCAGGGGTCTGGACAGTAGTTTACCGTCACGCCGGTATTTCTGACCCTCCGTCGCCCCTTCCAGCATAGTTTTCGCCGTACCCCGGGAGGGGGACGTGTGCCTGCTCGTAAAAGCCAGTGTTAATGAGGTGGCATCAGGTAATAAGTTCTTAAGGTGCACGGCGAGGCAGTCAGAGGGGACCACATCAAATCCGGCACCGGGCATCAACATCACACCTGAATCCAGTGCTTTGCTGTCCAGTGAACGTGCATATTCATATACTTTGTATTCCCCGGTGATATCCACATAATGAGTGCTGGTGGCAAGACAGGCTTCGATCATGGGCCTGGCCGTGGATGAGAATGGGCCGGCAGCATGGATCACCAAAGTAGCCGGCATCAGCAGTGTACGAAGTGCATCGGGATCATCCAGGGACACCGTCTTGTAACTCAGCCCGGTCTCTGCGGACATGGCAGAAAGCTTCTGATCATTCCGTCCTGCAAGAACAGGCCGAATACCGATTTTTAACAATTCAGCTGTAATGAGCCGGCCGGTAAAACCGTAGGCACCATAGAGAACGAGTGTTTTCATCCCATTCGCAAATCGTCTGACAATTCATTAGGGTTATCGGGTGGCTTGTGCACACCGGCGGCTGATAGCAATTCACCACATTTCTCAATACCCCGGATTATGCCTTCCGCCGGTTCCTGATTCTTAATTCCCTGAATGATCAGTCCCACCACTTCATCCCATTGTTCCGGGTCTACCTTCTCGTTGATTCCCGAATCGCCGATCACCTCTACCATGTGTTCAAAACGACTGATAAAAATAAGGATACCGGTACGGTTTTCGGTGGAAAATACCTCCTGTTCAAGGAAGGCCTCCAGGGCGCGATGGGCAACCGCATTCCTCAGGCGACGATCCGGGATAAGCAGTCTTTTAAAAGGCGCAAATATCACCGGCAGAAAATAACCCAGGATGCCCGAGGCAAGTACGGCAATGACCACCTCCAGCAAGGTGATATGAAAGGGAAGCAGCCATCCGTAACTCATAATACCCAGAATAAGCAATGGTGCGAGCATAAAAAGCACGGTTGACTTAAACCGGACTTCTTCATATTCATCGGACGAAGCCACCAGATAGGGCACGATCTCCCCGGAAGTAACCCCTTCAGCTTTGCGAACGGCCTCCTTTATTCTGTCCAGTTCTTTCTTACCTATGTTTTTGACTTTCATAATTTGTTATCGTTTACCAACTGCCAGAGGCCCCGCCGCCGCCAAAACCGCCGCCACCACCACTGAAGCCGCCACCTCCGCTGAAGCCTCCGCCGCCGCCGAAGCCACCAAAACCACCCCGGTGGCCTCCACCGAAACCGCCACCACCCCGACCTCCGAGGCTTGAGAAAAGGAAGAAAATCCCAAAAAAGAATGCTGCCATAATTCCAGCCCCGATACTGACCAGGATCCATCCGAGCACGAAAGCTCCTGCCGTACCCACAAGTCCTCCCTTAACCTTCCCCAGGAGCTTGGTCAGGAGAGGAGGGAAAATAATGAACAGGAAGATTATTACAGGAAGGAGCGTCCTGAGACCGATTTTCGGGGAATCCTTTGAGGTTTGCCGGGTGGCCTCGGGGAGGGGTTCGCCACGGATAAGATGGGCCAGGTCATCCACTGCATGTGAAATACCTCCTTCGAAATCCCCGTTCCTGAACCTGGGGGTAATACTGTTGGCAATGATCAGCGCACTTTGTGCGTCAGTGATTGCTCCTTCCAGACCGTAGCCCACTTCAATGCGTACCTTCCGGTCTTCCTTCGCCACGAGCAGGATCACCCCGTCATCCACACCCTTCCTGCCTGCTTCGATCTCCTCGGCCAGTCGTATGGAAAAATCCTCGATAGGCTCCAGCCCGGTGGTAGGGACCATAACGACTACAAGCTGGCTTCCTTTTTCTTCTTCCAGCTGCTGTAACCGCGACTCGAGCTGCTGTTTGAACGCATCGGACAGGGTTGAGGTATTGTCCGTAACGAAGGTATTTATTTCAGGCAGGTCCGCAATATCCTGGGAAAAACCGGATGTAGCTGAAAGCAGCAACAAAAATAAAAGGAAGTATCTCACCCTGCCGTTTGAAATCATAGGTTAAACTTAATAAATTATGACGAATAAGAAATTCCCTTTAAATGACTGTAAAAAAGAAAGTGTTGGTTCTCACCGGTGGCGGAGACTGTCCGGGGTTGAATGCGGTAATCCGTGGTATAGTGAAACGGGCCCGGGTTGAGAAGGGCTGGGAAGTGTACGGAAGTATCGAGGCTTTCAACGGGATCATGAAAGATCCTCCTGAACTTGTAAAACTGACCTCCAAACGAACGGCCGGTATTCATGTGAAAGGGGGGACGATCCTTAAAACGACAAACAAGGGAAATCCACTGTCCTTTCCGGTTGAAAATGCCGACGGCACCGTAACACTAGAAGACCGGTCTGACGTTCTGAAAGAAAAGCTTGCCGCATATGGTTTTGATGCGGTCATTAATATCGGCGGGGACGGCTCCCAGAAAATTTCTCAGCACCTCTTCGAGAAGGGTGTTAACGTTATTGGCGTGCCCAAGACCATCGACAACGACCTCAGCTCAACCGACCTTACCTTCGGGTTTACCACGGCCGTTCAGGTAGCCACCGATAGTTTTGACAAACTCGTGACCACTGCAGAAAGCCATCACCGGATTATGATCATGGAAGTGATGGGCCGTGATGCAGGATGGATCGCACTTCATACCGCCATCGCCGGGGGAGCCGAAATCTGTCTTATACCCGAAATTCCCTATGATATTGACAAGCTGGTGGAACGCATAGATAAAAGGTATTATAAGGGGCGTGGATTCGTTAATATTGTCATCAGCGAGGGTGCCCACCCCAAAGGAGGAGAGGCATTTGCCCGGGAAGCGGAGGAAAAAGGATACGCACACAAGCGCCTGGGAGGAGTTGCCTACCGGCTAACAGAAGAACTGCGGGCAGCCGGTTGCAAGGCCGATATCCGCGAAGCGGTGCTGGGGCATACGCAACGCGGCGGCAGCCCGGTAGCATTCGACAGGATTCTTGCTTCCCTGATGGGGGTGAAGGCCTTCGAACTGGTTCGTGATGGCAAGTTCGGCCAAATGACCTCCTACCGCGCCGGTAAGGTTACCTCAGTGCCTCTTAAAGACGCGGTGAAGGATTACAATTTTGTCAAGCCCGATTCCTTCCTCGTACAGGGAGCCAAGGGGCTGGGCATTTCATTCGGTGACTAATTATTCATGAAATATTTCCTGTCTGTACTTTGGCTGGTCCTCTATCTACCCCTGCATGCACAGGAGGCGGTGATATTTACCAAGGACACAGAGATTAACCTGAATCCGTATATCTATTATTTCATGGATTCTTCAGGGGAACTCTCCGTGGATGAAGTGCGCAACTATGCCGAAGGATTCCGCCGGGCCGATGTGGAAGATCTTCGACTGGGGGTGGATGAAACGGTAGCCTGGCTAAAAATAAGGATACATAACCCCTATAACCGGAAAGAGGATGCGGTCATCGATTTTAAGGACCCCTCGCTTTACATGCTTACGCTGTACCAGATCAACCAGGATCCGCTGTACAGTGGAACCGGTACACCACAGGATCGAAAAAATATTCGCGGCAACAGAAATGCCTTTATACTTTCCCTGTTTTCAGGAGAAA
The DNA here is from genome assembly GCA_964563925.1 of uncultured Roseivirgaceae bacterium. Lineage (GTDB taxonomy): Bacteria > Bacteroidota > Bacteroidia > Cytophagales > Cyclobacteriaceae > JAUILA01. The sequence continues at coordinate 68,783 of CAZLZD010000011.1, forward strand.
CACGTGACGTCCTGATCCGTGTTGAGAGCCGAAATTACATGACCCTGAAAGCCTTCGTCGAAGATGACGAATACTTTTTCCAGGATGCAGGTAATGAGAAAATATTCCTGGGGTTTTTTTACGGGATCCTTTTCCTGATATGCATCTATTCCGTTATCCTCTTTTTCCTGTCTGGATTCCGTTATTTTTTCTGGTATAGTGCCTATATCATCGTAAATGCTTTTTTTACCGGCATTGCGGATGGTCTCACCCCTCAGTACTTTCATTCCCTGGTGGAATGGTCCAATGGGTATCATGGGTTTATCATCGCCTATCTTACCAATGTTACCGGACTATTCTTCCTCAGAAGTTATTTTCGCCCGAGTGACTGGTCTCCTCTGCTGAACAGGGTAATCATTATCACATTATGGGCAATCACCCTCATCTGTGCCGGTGTAGCCTTGTGGAACCCGGATGCCGGTTTTGCGGTCCTGCGTCCGATCGGCTTGATAACACTGGGTATATTTTTGTGGACAAGTGCCGTCGCCGCAAGAAAAAATATTACAGGAAGTATGTATTTCCTCATGGCATTCTCCGTCTTCGGATTATTTATACTGATTTTCATTGGAAACCTGTTCCGGCTCTTTCCCTACGTCCACCTGGTCCAGTATTCCGTTCACTATGGCTTTCTCCTGAGTATGATCATACTGTCCTGCGCACTGGGTGTCAGGATCTATAAACTCTATCGCGACTATATGCGAAGAGAGCAGGATAAACAGGCGCTGATCCAACAGAAAAATGAAGAGCTTGAAAACCAGGTTTCCGAACGTACCGCCATCCTGGCAAAAAAAGAAAGCCAGCTCCGCTCTATCCTGGATAATTCGATCAATATTATCTGGATGGTCAATTCAGATTATCTTCTTCTGGAGTGCAACACCGCCTTTGAAGAATCATGGAAAGCTGCTTACGGGGATGAACTTGTGAAAGGGAAAAGTATCCTTGAGCAGTATAATGGTCCCTCCAAAGATACCTGGAAGGAACGTTATGACCAGATCTTTGACGGACAGGTGGTCAGGGTAACGGAGCAGTACCAGATTGAAGGAGAATCCCGGTCTTTTGAAATACTTTGTGTGCCCATCCGTAATGGTGATGCCGTGGAATTTGCGGCGGTATTCAGTACCGACATCACCGAAAGGCTCCAGTATGAGGAACAACTCAAAAAACAGAATATTGACCTGCGGAAAGTCAATCAGGAACTGGACAGGTTTGTTTACAGTGCCTCGCATGACCTGAAAGCCCCGCTCAGCTCACTCCAGGGCCTGATCGGATTGGTCAAGCTGGAAACTGATGACTCTATTCGGGGTCAGTACTATATGATGATGGAGAAGTCGATCAAACGGCTCGACCAGTTTATCCGCGATATTATCGACTATTCCAGGAATACCCGGGTAGACCTGCGCCGGGAAAAGATGAATATTCCGGAGATGATCCAGTCGGTCTTTGATGACCTGCATTACATGGAACATGCCGCCGATTTCATCCTTGAAAGTACCGTGGCACAATCTGTCCCTTATTATCATGACGAAACACGGCTCCGGATCGTTTTGAGAAACCTCCTGAGCAATGCCCTGCGCTACGGATTCAAGGACGAAGGGGAAAAGAAACTCGTCATCTCCGGCGAGGTCACCGAAGAGGAACTTCAGCTTACCTTCCGCGATTTTGGTCCGGGAATCGGCCAGGAGCACCGGGAGAATATATTTAAAATGTTTTACCGGGCACACGAAAACTCTGAAGGCACCGGCCTTGGACTGTATATCGTGAAGGAAACTCTGGAAAAAATGGGTGGAAGCATCTCCCTGGATTCCTCTGAGGAGGGAACTATTTTTACCATTCACGTACCGAATATGTCCGTTTCATAACTTATGCCACGCATGGGTGTTTATCCGGTATGAGTGAGAATCAATATGATGAAATAATTTTGGGTGGCGGGTGTTTCTGGTGCCTGGAAGCTCCCTATCAGCAGCTCGAAGGTATAATGGATGTTACCTCAGGATATATGGGGGGCAAGGTGAAAAATCCGACCTATCGGGAAGTATGCAGTGGCCTTACGGGACATGCCGAAGTCGTGAAGCTGACCTATGATCCGAAGGTGATCAGTCTGGATAAAATTCTTGAAGTTTTCTGGACCATTCATGACCCGACCACTCCCAACCGTCAGGGTAACGATGTAGGAAGCCAGTATCGCTCTGCGATATTTTTTGTTACCCCGGAGCAGGAGAAAAAAGCCATGGAGTACATTAAACGGCTGGAAGAAGAAAACGTATTCTCCCAGCCAGTGGTTACCGAGGTAAAACCGGCAAGCGAATTCTACAAGGCCGAAGACTATCATCAGGATTACTACCTGAATAATCCCTCCCAGCCCTATTGCTCATTCATCGTAAAACCCAAGGTGGAAAAAGTAAAACGTTTATTCTCAGAGCAGCTAAAAAAATAACCCCGCGGCCTAAACCGCAGGGTTATTAATCCTCAACGCTCAACCCTTACCTCAACAGAAGGATCTTACCCAGTCTGACCCCTTGTTCGCTGGTCACACGGTACAGGTACACTCCCTCCTGAATGTTTGACTCAGGCACCCAGGTCCACGAGGTCTTTTCCCCGCCTTCCAGCGTACCGCTAAACAGGTCGGCCTTTTTCACTCCTGACTCGGAGAATATTTCGACCCGAACCATTCCCTCACTGCTCGCCTCATAATTTATGGTTACAGATGACGAGAAGGGGTTGGGATAGGCAGTCGCCTCAACCATCATGACTGATTCTTCGGCATCTTCCACAACCAGACATTGTCCGTATTTGAATGCAACCGTTGCCTCCCACATTTCAAGCGCGTCTGTACATTCGCCCTCATCACCACATACCGTAAAGGTAACAGTGAATTCATCGGACATCGAACCTTCACCAAATCCTGAGATATCATCAATCTTAATTCCATCCAGTCCGGATTTAGGATCAGTACCTTCCACGATTTTCCATCCCTCACTGTTCCGGACATCCCTGATATCACCGCAAGGCACTTCCAATACCATATGTGACAGCCCGTAGGATTTAGCCCCATTGTAGGTAACGGTCATTTCGTAAGAGAAACAGTTCCCATCCCGGGCCACCAGGGTCAGTTCCGCATCATACGGATCTCCGCAATCCGACGGGTTTTCTGGATTCTCCGGATCTTCCGGATTTTCAGGATTCTCCGGGTTATCCGGATTGTCCGGGTTGTTGGGATCATCCGGGTTATCCGGATTGTCAGGATCCGTTGGCTGGTCAGGATCTGTAGGATCCGTAGGCTCCTCAGTATCCGTACAATTCGCCGCTGTGAGATTTACCTCCACGATATGTTCCTGCGTACAACCGTTCTCATCGGTGATATACACAGTATATGTACCTTCGGTCAAACCGGAACGATCTTCCGTCTGTGCGCCATCATCCCACGCATAGTCATAGGTACCGTTCCCATCCACTGAAATATCCACGCTAAATTCTCCATCCGTACAGGACGTATTGCTTACTGAACTGCTGACCGCAGCAGGAGCAGGGTTTGAGACCACGTACGTCAGTACCTTTTCACATCCGTCCTCATTTGAGACTGTGACAGAATATACTCCCGGGGCTAACCCGGTAATGGATGAGCCTGAAGCCCCGGTCGACCATGCATACGTCAAAGGTCCTTCATTCTGACCAGGAGTCAGCTGAATCGAACCGTCGGCAGTTCCTGTACAGGAAGGATTGTTTACCTGTCCGGTTACATTCACAGTGTTCGTTCCAATTACAATTTGAAGTGATGAACTACAACCTTCCGCATCTGTTACCGTAACCTGGTAAAACCCGGCGGCCAACCCATCAATATCTTCCACGGCATCACCCGTCGACCATTCATAGGTATACGGTGCAGTCCCGCCGGAAACGGTGAGGTCTATTGTACCACTGTTATCTTCGATACATGAAGTGTTTGTCCGGCTCGCGGAAATCCTCAGTGTATTCTTTGCCGTCACATAAAAATTTCTTTGGGCGCTGCACCCAGAATCATCTGTCACGGTAAGGGTATAGATTCCTTCACCAATCCCGGTAAGGTCTTCTGATAATGCACCGTTAGACCATTCAAAGGTATAGTTACCCGTTCCGCCGGATACAGTGGCATCAATACTTCCGGTGGCATCACTACAACCGGTCTGTCCGACCTGACCATTGATCATGATCTCATTCTCCACCCCAACAGTGAAGGCCTTGGCCACCGAACATCCCCGGTTGTCAGTTACCGTAAGGATATAGATTCCCGGTGCTATTCCATTCAGGTCTTCAGTTTCAGGCCCATGCGACCACGAATACGAATATGGAGCCGTTCCGCCTGATGCGGTTACATCAAGTCCACCGTCGGAATTGCCTGAACAAGTGGCAGCTGCTGCAAGTGCAGTTACTTCCATAGCAGATGGAGCCTGTATTTCCGTACTCAGCTCAACGGTTTCCCCGGAACCATCCGACACGATTACAGTGTACATACCGGCATTCAGTCCGGAAGCCACCGATCCGTTCAGGTTCTCATCGTGCGACCACTGATAAGCGTATGGCTCTGTCCCCTCAAGGATTTCTACCGAAACGGTTCCGTCAGATGCATTGCCACAGGTTACATCAGAGGCCACAAGTATGGCATCCAGCTTACTGCATTGTACGGCAAGCTCTTCAAAATAAACACACGTTGAGGCTTTGTATGCAACCTTAGGCTGCCAGCATGCCAGGGTACCGGCATCACAATCAGCTTCCGGACAAACCGTAAAGCTAACCTCAAAGGTACCGGCTTCCTTGTCCTCCCCGAACCCACTGATATCATCAATTTTAAATCCGTCAAGTCCGCTGGTAGGATCTTCCCCGGAGGCAATTTTCCAACCGCCCGTATTGGTTATATCTGCGACGGTTCCGCAAGGAACATCCACAGAAAAATGCGAAAGTGCACTGGCACAGTCACTTCCGGCTGATACCAGTAAGGTATAGCGCAGACAGCCATCTGACAATTCGTCTACAGAAATGATTTCACTCGAAAAACAACTTTCTCCGCAGTCCTTCCCACGTTGCTGCCCCTGTGCCTGGCTGAACAGCAGACCGCTCAGCAGCACAAGCAGAAAAACAGGTTTTGATAAAAATGACTTCATGTGTATTTGGTATTGGTTTCCCGTTTATACACATGTCTGTACGGAGGTAAGAGGGTATAATGCCTTTGTCTCGACAAAGCGACATTATTCAAGATAAAATGAAATTGAAATAATACAAAAAACCGGCTTTATGGCCGGTTTTTATGCAGTAATTGTTGATTTTCAGTACGTTGTCTACTCCTCCAGAACGTTCTCAATTTCTGTCATTTTTTTATCACTGAATGCTCCGCTCGTTGCATAAACGATTTTGCCATTTTTGTCGAGTACGAACAGATAGGGCACGTCCTTTTTTTCAAAGGCCAGGGTATCTTTATAGGGCTTGAGCGATCCTTTATAGAAAAGAATATAGGGCAGGAGCCTTTCATCGATGTTTTTGGAGACCTTTTTCTTGGCCGCACCGGTTGCGGCAGCGTTTACTCCGGTGAACATTGGCACGAAATACACATTGACATCATACTGAAAGGAAGAAAACAAACCCGTTGCCTCACGAATGAATTTGTTATATATGGGGGAAAACCAGGTGTTGAGGTCGTCCTCCGATTTCTTGGAATACGCCAGGCCGATCACCGAGTATTTCCCTTTAGTATCCTGTGGCAGACTCACCTCAAGATCCTCCACCGTTTCCGCAGTCAGTTCCGGAAATGGCTTTCCCGTAACCTGTCCGACTACCATTCCAGCCGGAATCATCAGCACACAAAGGCTAAAAATAATTCGTTTCATATCGCTAAAAGTATTTTTTCTAATGATACGAAATAACAGGCCTATTATTGGATGCAATGTAAGGAATGGCGTTATTCTCCTTCAGAATTAGCCGGATTATTCGATAAGGTGTTTTTTCCGGCGGTAAAATAAAATGTCTTTCCTGTATAGACAGAGTCATCCTGTTCCTTCACGGTATTGACAAAGTGGAATTCAGCACGTCCTCCGTATTCTTCAAGATGAAGGATCAGGAATCCATGGTCCCGCAGGTTTGTATACTTAAGATGTGGGTTTACGGGAGGGCCCGTGATGGATTTTTCCCGTTCGATTACTTCCTCATCGGGATTACTTTCATTCGCATTTGCGCTGTTGATGCTTGTCACCCCAAACTCAAGGGCCAGGGCGCCCTGCCCGGTCTGCTCATTATATTCATTAAACGGATCGGTCACTACCTCAAAGGCCCACGACGAATGGGTATCCCCGGTGGTAATAATAACGTTCTTGCCAAGATCCTTCAGAAATTTAGCGAGTTCTGCCTGTTCAACCGGATATCCGTCCCATGCATCCATATTGCGGGTCTCCCCGGAAGGGTTCCAGTTCAGGTATGAAAAGATAACCTGGTTGCCCAGTACCTGCCAGACAGCATCTGATTCCTGCAGTCCTTTCTTCAGCCACTTTAGCTGTACATTTCCCAGCATACTCCGTGAACTGTCCGAATAAGTCTCATCTGCAACGCCGCTCACGGGGGCAGTTCTACCGGCCAGTCGCTCGTCCAGCATAAACAACTCAGCCATATCACCAAATGAAAACGAACGGTACAGCTCATCGCCTTCTCTGACGGGCATCCACTCATAGTAGACTTGTCTCGCGATGGCCCGTCGCTGCATATAATCGCCCTCTTCGTCCTGATGGTTCTGCGCACCGCTCACATAGGCATTATTGGCAATTTCATGATCATCCCAGATGGTAATGAACGGGTGTGTTTTATGTACCCTCGCCAGGTCGGGATCAGACCGGTACTGGCGGTAGCGCCTGCGATAATCCTCCACATCAAGAATCTCGTGAGCCGGATCGTGCAAGCGCCCCAGGGTTGTATCCCCATAGACACCAACGCCATATTCATAAATATAATCGCCCAGGTGAAGTACTGCATCTATGTCCTCCATCTCGGCAATGGCCCCGTAGGCATTGAAATAGCCCCATTCGTAGTTGCTGCAGCTCACCACGGCAAATCGTATATCCTTTGTCATTCCCACCGGGGCCGTGCGGGTACGCCCGACTTCACTATAAATATCCCCGAGACGAAAACGGTAATAGTAGCGTGCGTCCGGCTCAAGGGAATCAGCTACAGCCTTAAAGGTAAAGTCCCGGCCGCGGTCAGACTGAGCCGTCCCTGTCCGAACGATTTCTGTAAATTCAGCATCCCGGCTCACCTCCCACTCTACGGAAAGATTGGCAGAATCTTCCGGAACAGCGCGGGTCCACAACACCACCGAGGCTGAATCAGGATCACCGGAGGCAACTCCATGGGTAAATGATAAAATCCGGGCCTCCTCAGGCTCAGGCGTGCACCCCCAAACCAGCAGGCCGATGAAAAATATACGCAGATGCTTCATAGCCTGAAATTATGGAAATTACATTTTTCAGCCTAGCTTATATCACTAATCAGCGGAGATAAATACAGATAATGCCGGTTCGGTTATCAAGAGTAAACCTATTTCCATTTTTTTTCGTTGATTATAAATATTATTCAGGATCCTATGAGCACGACATCTACTTCTTTCCCCTATAAGTCAAGACTGGATTTTGGGCCGTTACTTTCCTTTTGGAAGAACAACCTCAAGACACATCCTGCCCTGAAGGAGCATCCGGTAAGCCGGATTCTGGCAGACAGGAAAACGGTCGGACAACTGACCGGCGATGTATCGGTGGATACCCTGAAGGAACATAAGGAGGCTGTGGCCATGATTCTGAGTGCCATCTTTCCACCGGCACTGATTGATGAGGAAATGGTGGCTGTCCATATCCCCTTTCAGGATGATGCCTTTTTCGCAACAAATAAATATAAGCAGATTCTCTCGGCTCATCAGAGGACACAAAAGGAAGTATCTGTGACGGGCACAAGCGGTGACCTGGGTGAAAATTGTGAAGTTATTGCAGGACTGTATATTCTCAAGCAATATTACCGGCACGATCTCGAAGTGGATATTCCAATCATCGTTCAGGCAAAGGATAATGAAACCGGCCTTGAGAAGGTATATAAACTGGAGGTAAATACCCAGTTTGCTGAAATCGATATTGTGGGAGAATTACCGGAGATCTCCGACCACATTATTGAAAAGTTGCTCAATAACCTGACAGACCATGCGCTCTGGCAAAAGCATATGCCAACCGACCGGTTTATTTTCAGGGGGTTTACCATAAACCGGTTGACCGATGTAACCGGACAGGAAATGCTTTCCTCCGTTAAATATTATCTACTCAAGCGGGATGCGGTCACATGCGGGGTAAATTTTCAAACAATCCAGCAAAAACTCAGGTCCCTGTTCGGCCTTCCAGAACTGAAACTGGGCATCGTCTTTTTTGACGAGTCATACAACATTATTTCAAATGCAGGCCTCAGCGAATGGAACTCCTTCCTGGCCAATTGCGACTGTAAGGAGGTAACGTGTGATTCTTTCAGGGACTCGGTATATGATGAGGTCTTTCACACCCGGAAGGCAGTGATCATCGAAGACCTTCAGAATCACCCCGGGATTTCTTCGCTGGAAAAAAACATGGTAAAAAACGGGATTCGTAACCTGGCCCTGGCTCCCTTGGTCAGTAATGGTAAAATCCTTGGCATGCTGGAACTTGCCACACCTACCCCTGGCAAACTCAATTCCATGAATGCCGCAAAATTGGTCAATGTCCTGCCAATGTTTACAGCTGCTATTCAACGGGTCCTTGGTGACCTGAATGTCGAAGTCCGTGCCCTTATCCAGAAAGAGTGTACCGCAATTCATCCGAGCGTGGAATGGAAATTCATCGAAGAAGGGTTCAAGCTGATCCGTCAAAGATCAGTCAACGGAAGCAGGCAAATGCCCGAGATCGTATTTGAGAATGTCTATCCGTTATTCGGGATGAGTGATATACGAAATTCATCCGTGTACCGGAATACCTCCATCCGGGAAGATCTTGTGGCAAACCTGGAGGCGGCCGAAGAGGTGCTGGATACCCTGTATCACCACAAGCACATGGATATTTTCAAGGAACTGGGATTTCGGGTCCGTAAGGAACTGGGGCACATCTCGAACGGACTTGCTTCCGGAGACGAAAGCAATATCCTTGATTTTATTCGTAATGAAGTGAATAAATCACTGAAGATTTACAGTGAATCCGAGCCCGACATACAATCTATTGTGAGTGGTTACTTTAAAAAGCTTGACCCTGACTTCGGGGTGATCTATAAGCACCGGAAAGCTTTTGAAGAGAGCCTCACAAAGATTAACGAGACGATCTCTGATTTCATTGATGAATCCGAAAAGCTGGCTCAGGACATTTTCCCCCACTATTTCGAAAAATACAAAACAGACGGGGTCGAGTATAATATGTACGTGGGACAGTCACTGACAAATGAGCGCGTATTTGATAAATTGTACCTTAAAAACTTTCGGCTCTGGCAGTTGGTGATGATGACGCAAATCGCAGGCAAGGTGAAGACGTTGCAGTCCGAATTGAGCCATCCTCTCGAGATAACGCAGCTCATACTGGTTCAAAATGAATCACTGGATATCCGGTTCCGCAAAGATGAAAAGCATTTTGACGTTGACGGTGCCTACAATATCCGTTACGAAATCATCAAGAAGCGGATCGATAAAGCCTTCATAAAGGGAACTTCGGAGCGTCTCACCCAACCTGGTAAAATCAGTATTGTTTATTCCAATGAAAAGGAATCAGAGGAATATCAGAAGTACATCGACTACCTTCAGGCCGGAGGGTACCTGAAGGGCGAACTTGAACTCCTGGAACTCGAGGATGTCCAGGGGGCAAACGGACTACGGGCAATGCGTGTGACGGTCAATACTGAAGCCAGTCAACAGGATCATTCTAAAGAATTAAAGAAAACGATTGAGGAAGTATTAAATCAATAACCTCCGTTGATTCGCATAAGCCCTTTGAGGATCACTGTGTTTTTCCCTTTGAATATATTTACATTGTTAATGTGAAGTCCGTGAATAATCACGGCGACAGTCCACAGTAGAATCAGGAAAAACCACGGCCAGCGTGACGCCGGTGACCGGTAAATAAATAAGACTATCGACATGCTCGCCACGAGGTACATGGCGATATGAAGCAGGTACCAGTTTAGCTGGCGAAGGAGCTTCCTTGATTTTGATAGAAAGTCAAATTCTGACACGGCAGGTATTTTCCTGTAAAATAGCTAAATTATAGGGTGTGCAAAAGGATCGTACTGTGAAGTGGTCAAAATAAGGCTTCAGGAAACAATCCGTCAGACGAACAGGTTAGTATTACAACCAAAACCTCTAACGATGAAAGGCAATCCAATTGAAAAAACGAGTATAAAATACGGCATCTATACTGCCGTAACGCTGATCGTTTTCTTTTTATTCATGAAGTTGATCGGTCTTGTCGAGGTCTATGAGCTGCGTGTGCTTAATGTGATATTTTTATTCACCGGTGTATATCTGGCTATCAAGCATTATCGTCACACTGCCGACAAACCGGCGTATCTTAGCGGATTGGGTGTAGGTATATTTACGTCAGCCGTGGCGTTGATTCTTTTCTCCTTTTTCGTAATCATTTACCTGGCCGCTATTGACCCGGAATTGATGTTGTCACTAAAGGCCGATGAATATTTCGGCCAGTACCTGAACCCTTATATTGCCGGTGCAGCCATATTCCTGGAAGGAACCCTGTCGGGTTTGTTGATGTCTTTCATTTTAATGCAGTACTATAAGCGCAGCCACATGGACGAGTCTGAAGATTCTGTGCTGTAGTTTCAGGCTTTCCGGTCAAACTTCCTGAAAAGGACTACCGCATTATGACCGCCGAATCCAAAATTGTTATTAAGGGCATACCGAATATCAGGATCATGTACCGGCTTGTGCCATACATATGAAAATCCTTCGGGAAGTGCCTTATCGGGATGATGCGTATTGATGGTAGGGGGTATTTTACCCTCCCGTATGGCCTGTACCGTAAAAACTCCTTCGAGTGCGCCGGCTGCACCTAATAGATGACCCGTAGACCCTTTTGTGGCACTGATTTTTACCCCTGACCTTTTCTCCTCAGGTATAAGGGAGGCAAGTGCCTTCAATTCACCCATATCACCAGCTGGTGTCCCGGTAGCATGAAGATTGACATAATCGATATCAGCGGCTGATATCCCGGCCTCATCCAGTGCCTGAGAGATCGCCAGTCTGGCTCCTTCTCCATCGGGATGAGTGGAAGTCGCATGATAGGCATCATTCGACATACCGGCCCCTGCCACTTCGGCGTATATGGGAGCATTTCGCTTCAATGCATGTTCCAATTCTTCGAAAACCAACATTCCTGCCCCTTCGCCCATCACGAATCCGTCCCGGTCGGCATCAAGCGGTGTGGAAGCTAATGAAGGCGTATCATTCTTGGTTGACAATGCTTTCATGGCCGCGAAACCACCAATATTGGTGCGGCTGATAGGAGCATCACTGCCACCAGCCAGGATTAAATCAGCCTTATTCCAGCGAATGTAATTGAAGGCATCCATGCAGGCAACGGTGGATGAGGCACACGCGGCAACAGGACAGTAATTTATCCCCCGCAGTCCATAGGCCATTGCAATCATTCCGGAAGGTGTATCAATCAATGTTTTCGGGATAAGGTACGGTGAGAACCGCGGACGCGCAGGGTCGGTCCCCAGGAGCCCTTCTTCGAGGCTTTCAATTCCCCCGTTTCCAGAAGCCCAGATTATTCCTGCCCTGACCGGATCAAACGCCTGTGCAGCATCCAGTCGGGCATCCTTCCATGCTTCACGGGCAACCACGAGGGCATAAAGCGAAATCCGGTCCATACGGTTTATCTCCTTGACCGTAAAGTGATCACGAAGATCAAACCCCTTGAGTTCGCAGGCGATTCTTACCGTAAATTCTGACGCATCAAAACGCTGAATCAGGTCTCCCCCGGAAACCCCGTTGCAAACTGATTCCCATGTCTGTGTCACGGTATGGCCTATCGGGGAAAGGGCACCAAGCCCTGTAACAACCACCCGGCGCGGGAACTTACTGGTCCCCATCCTGCTTTTTCTTCTTTTTAAACAGGTCTTTGATCACTTTGGTGGCCTCATCCTGCAGATCAGTTTTGGTCGAATCCTGCTTGAGCGAATCAGATTTGGCAGTATCGCTACCGGTTTTCTTTTTCAGCAAATCAGAAATAAGGTCCTCGGCCCTGGTGGAAGCTTCTTCCTTTATTGCATCCTTGACCTGATCCTTCTGCTCCTGCATCATCAACTGGGGCTGGGGATCTTTATACGTTCCTCCAAGCCCAATGGTAACCGGGATCACTTGTTCCCCGTCTCCAGTGGTAACTCCTGACTGGGTCAGAAATCCGGAAAGCGACCCGCCCAGTTTGGAAGCCGGTACATCCATCTGGATTTTGTAGGCAATGGACCCGTCAATTGAGGTGGCACCTTCGACGGTGGTAGGATAGCCCCCGAGCACAAAGTCAAACGGGTTAACCAGTAATTTTCCATCACGGATTTCGAAGGCCATAATCACATCACTCAGATTAAACTCAGAGGGGGTATTGAGACTGGTCAGCGAGGATATCCCCGACAGAATCTGCGAGTTTTGAAGGGTTGCCTGCATCAACTCGAGCATTCCCCGGGCATCCACCGTATTTAACTTTGCCGTCATGTCTTCGTTCAGCAACCCGTTGATATTAAAATTGGCTGAATACGTGCCGGTCAGTTTCTCTGCAATGGGTGCGAATTTTCGAACCATCTCGAACGCCTTAAACGACTGGGCGATGGATACCTGTTTAATATCCAGTCCGAAGGCATATCTAGGCTCCTCCTCATTTTGAGTGGAATATGTTCCTTTAACGCCAAATTCTCCCCCCAGCATATTGAAGTTAAGTCCGCTCAGATCAACCGTTTCATCCCTGACAATCATACGCCCCATGGCATTGGTCAGGGAAAGATCAAGAACATCCACCTGGGCCAGGGAAGTGGTTACCTCGAAATCCACATTCGCCGGTACCGGAATGACAGAGGCTGCCGAATCGGTCGCAGTTACCGCTGCTGCGGATTCTTCCTCCACCATAAATTCGTTCAGGTCAATATATTTTGATTTGACGTCCATGCTACCTTTAAGGGTCTGATTGTCTTCAAATACATACCCCAGGTAATTCTCCACCCGGCCCGTGGCTGAAAAATCACTTTTGCCAATCGTACCATTCATTTGCTGGACCTGCATAAAGCGCGGGTCAAAGGATGCTGCTGCCTCAGTGATAGCTACCGAATAGGGAAGCTCATTATCTGAATAGGTAAAATTCATCAGCGTCACTGTTCCGCTGGTCGGTAATTCATTGTAGCGCTCGGCCTCCAGTGAAGCAAGGTTGCCACTGGTATGGATATCTGCATTAATGATACCCGCGATCTGCATATTCTCCAGGTCCATGATACCAGCCACTTTCGAAAGGTCAAGTTTGCCTGTAGCATCCAGATTCCACATGTAGTTCACCAGGTTCTTAATTTCTCCCTGAAGTGAGAACGGTGCCCCGTCCATGGTCATGGAAAAATTCCCGATTTGCGCAATAAAGTCTTCCATTCTTCCCGTAGGATTATTCATCGTGGCTTGCAGGTTCAGCGCCTCAAGGGCATATGGCAGGTCTTCGGTACGTACAAAGCCATCGGTAATGGATATTTTCCCGGTCATGCCTGGCATCACATTTTGCACGCTGTCATATATCCCTTCAGCCGTAAGGTCCACGCTGGCCTTTCCGCGCAGGGTCATTCCTTCCATCGGAAAGATTGAGGTGATTTCCTCAAAATTCAGATTAGCCTTTACGTTGGCATCAATCGGATAATTACGGAGATTTTCCAGGATAATCCGCGCATCAACCGGGTTGTTCCCAAACTCGAGATGGAGTGTATTCAGGGCCACGCGGGTGTTTTCCACCACACCATCCTGATTCAGGATTTCCAGATCGAGGGAAATATTTTTAACTGCCTCCGGAAGATCCGGGTATTTGAACATCGCATTCTGCGTGGCTACCTTCAGGTCAAATGCCGGATTACGAAGACTGTCCATTGTGCCTTTAATATGGGCGGACAGGTCCAGCGTACCTTCACTGGTAATGTCGGCAAACTGATCATTATAAATCCCCGGTACCAGGGACAGCAGGCTCTTAAAGGTATTATCCAGGGCCGTGATGGTCAGGTCCATGTCAATTGCATCGGCAGGCATGGAAATACGGCCGTCCACACCAATATTAAGATCATTCAGCCTGAGGTAGTTCTCCTTAAATTCATAGGTACTGTAATTATCGCTGATGGTCATGATTACGTCACCCTCAAGACGCTTGTTGGTCACATATTCGGTACCGTCGAAGGCAAAGGATACCGAATCTGACAGGGTATACGTGGTAAGGTCAAATACATCTGCCTGCAGGTTCCCGCTTCCCGAATGTTGAATATTCTTAAGCACCATGCGCATTTTTTGCTGCGCGTCAGTGTATTCCAGATACCCATTACTGATTTCCCAATGATCAATTACCACCGAGGCAGAAGAAGACGCTTCCCCGCTGGCGGCATCCTCTTCGTCAGAGGCAATGGCAATATCATAGTTGGCCGCACCATCTTCGTTGATCCTGAGGTAAATTACCGGCTCATTGAGCGAAATTCCCTCCACTTTCACCTCATCTCCCAGTAAACTAAACAGGTTTATTTCCACTTCGACTTCCTCCACAGTCAGAAGCACTTCATTTTCAAAGGGGGCATGATTTACAATACCCAGCTCGCTGAGACTCGCCGTGGCATTCGGAAAATTGCGAAGAAGCGACAGGGAGAAATTGGCCGGGTCCCAGACGACCTCGGCATTAACCGACTCCGAAATTGATTTATTCACTGCATCCCGAATCTGAGATTTAAAGATAATCGGGACCAATAGTGTCGCCAGGAACAAAATGAACACGACACTAAAAAAAATGATGAGGGCCTTTTTCATAATTTGAAGCATTAAAAGTTCAAAATTACAAATTACTTACCCAATATCGGAATCTTACCAGAATATTGGTCACCTTCTCTGCAGGATGACTGTAATTCCGCCCAAATGGTCAAATACACGCTGATTTTCTGATTGTGACCGCAAGGTATATTGCAGCGTCAGGCCTTCCGTGTCAGGGGTCAGAATCAGCACATTCGAATCAAGCCGCCAGCTAAAGGCACGCTCTTCATAGTTCTTGAGAAACAGCGATTCGGGATTGCCATACGCTTTCAGTATGGCCCGCTCACCACGGAATTCAATAACCCCATCGAGAGAACCCGTCCCGTCTGTCCAGCTGATATCCCATTTCCCCTGCCATGGCTCCTCCATCTCTTCCCGGCAGGCACTGAGCGTTGAAACAGCCAGGATAAGCACTAATAAAAAAATACTTTTCCTCATTCCTGACTCTAACGCAACAGGAAATAAATTAGTGTGAGGTTAAAAGTATTTTGTAAGATATTTAATCACGCCGGAAGTTACCCGTGTGTAAGGCGGATAAACCAGTTTGTTTAAAGGAAGCCGCTGCTTGAGAACCGCTTTCTCATTCGAAAAAGTCAGAAACCCATGGTGCCCGTGGGCTTTCCCTATCCCGCTGTTATTCACCCCGCCGAATGGCAGGTTGGGATGGGTAAAATGTACCACACAATCATTATGGACCAGCGCACCGGCAGATACCTTCCTGAGAATTTGTTCGTACACAGACTCATCCTGGCCAAACAGGTAGGATGCCAGTGGTTTGGGTTTTTTGTTGACATACCCGATAACTTCCTCCACCCTGGAAAACGAGCGAACGGGAAATACAGGCCCGAAGATTTCCTCCTGCATCAGAACGGCCTCCTCCGGCACATCAACCAATACTGTCGGGGCAATAAACAGCTGATCCTTATCATAATCACCTCCGAAAATAACCCGGGCACCCCTGTCCCTGGCATCCTCAATGGCAGATACCAGCCTCTCGAAATGACGTTCATTAATTATCCGCGCATAGTCAGGGGATTCACGTATCTGCTCCTCACTGTCACCATACATTTTCTGAATATGGAATATTAGTTCCCGCAAAAACGGGTCAAGCAAGCTCTCATGTACCATCCCATAATCGGGTGCGATACATGTTTGCCCTGCATTCAGATATTTACCCCAGCATATCCTTTCTGCGGATTCGCCAATCGCAGCCGAGGCCTCCACAATCACCGGTGACTTTCCGCCAAGCTCCAGCGTGACGGAGGTAAGGTTGGCGGAAGCCGCTTCCATAACCTTTTTCCCAATAGCCGGACTTCCTGTAAAAAACACGTGATCAAAGGGCAGGGACATCAGGTATGCCGCAATTTCTGCATCCCCTTTAAATACAGTCACATCTTCCGGAGAATAAAGCTCCTCGGCCATCTTGCTCAGCAGATCAGAAGTTGCAGGAGAATGTTCCGAGGGTTTAAGAATCACCGTATTACCGGCCGCTAGTGCGCTGATCAAAGGACCTACCGCCAAAATGAACGGGTAATTCCAGGGAGAAATAACCAGACATACGCCAAGTGGCTCATAATATATTCTTGATGCGGCAGCCATAAATGTAGCGGGCGACCTGACTTTTTTAGGATAAGCCCAGTCATCAAGCTGTGATATGGCCTGACGCACCTCCATTAATGCCGGGTAAATTTCTGTCAGATTCACCTCCATTGCAGGCTTGTGAAAATCAGCCCACAGGGCCTCGTGAATCGCCGCAAGATTATTCTCTATCCAGTACTGAAGCCGGGCCAGGCGCTGCTTACGGTCTTCCAGCGGACTGTCACGCAGGGCCAGGGCCCTGGATTGCTGACCTTCGAATGCCTCTTTTATCTTATCCTTCATCCTATAAAAGTTACGAAATCTGCACCGGATACCGAGCCCAGGTTCAAAATAAATGCGTGGGTCGCAAAACGATGCATATGTTAAGTAAATGTTACTTGCGATTGTATATATATTACTTATATGTTATCTTAATGTTACCAATTTGAGAGTGAGATGAAGAGGACCCTATTTTTTATACTTATCAGCACATTTTTTTTCCCGGCGCTGTACGGCCAGACCGACTTACCCGGCGAACTGCTGAACACATCTGATATTGAAAAACAAATTATCCGGGAGATGAACAAGGGAGGAGAGGTATCCCCCTTTATGATGCAATTGTCAGCCAATTATACACTTGAGGAGTCCCCGGAAATTTTTGAAGGAGAATATAATGACTATGTCAGTCATCTGGCTTCCCTGCGTGAAAAATTATCGGAAAAAGAATTCCTGAGCTATCTTTTTTACCGAACTCATAAAGTATATCTTAAAAACTATCAGAACCACAGTTCATTTTCACAACTGATGGACAAGGGGAAATACGACTGCCTGACCGGAAC
>CAZLZD010000011.1:86291-93588 GCA_964563925.1 uncultured Roseivirgaceae bacterium
TATTCACTTTTGCTTGACGAATTCGGGTTTGATTTCACTGTTGTCGAAACTGATTATCACATCTATCTGGTGGTACGCACAGAAAATTCAAGGGTAATGTTTGAGGCCACAGATCCCCGGAATGGTTTTCTTGATGAGGAAGAAACCATAGCTAAAAAAACCTCTGAGATAAATAATCGTAATACGACTTTATCAGAACAGTATATCACCTTTCAGAATAATCCCAGAAAATTCAGTGAGCTTGAAAAGCTGGTGGCGCTGCAATATTACAATGCGTCAGTACTCGCTTACAATTCGCAAGATCTGATTGCCTCCATAGACCAGCTCGAAAAGGCATGTATCTATGACGATTCAGCCCGTTTCAAAAACTTTGGAAGGCTACTCGCTAAAAGCGTTGTGAGTTCAGGGAGCATGGACGAGGAGACCAAGGCCGGATACCTGATGAAGCTGACCCGTTTTCTTAACCGGGAAAATTTAAGCGCATCTTTGTAGCTAATAACATCCTGCCTGAGATGCAGGAATTCTGATTTTATCAATCCTGAATAATTCGTACCTCCACGCGCCGGTTTTTGCTTCGCGATTCGGGGTCACCGGCAGTGGTCAGAGGTTGTTCTCCCCCGTAGGCGACGGTTAAAATCCGCTTTTTGTTGACTCCTTTGGATACTATGTAGTCTTTTACAGCCTCCACCCTCCGTTCTGAGAGTTTCATATTCTCCCGGGCATTCCCCCTGAAATCTGTATGTCCTTCAAGCTGAATTATCATATCCCGGTTGGTTTGGAGCATGGCAACCAGATCGTCAAGCTCTCCATAGGATTCATCGGTGATGGTAGCCTTCCCCTGGGCAAAGATTAGTTTCTCCAGCCTGATCAGGGTTTTAATTTCTCTCGGAACCAGTTCAATAATTGCTTCTTCCTGCATGTTCAGGACATCTGAGGCCTTCACAGTTGCCACGTAAGGCGCATAGCCGTCGGCCTCCACGGTGATTACATAATCTTTCCGATGGGCCATTGGTATTTCAACACTGGATCCTGAGATGATTCCCACGGTGCTTCCATACGGCATGCTCTCAAAGGTTACCACCGCACGAACAGGCTCTTTCGTGGAGGCATCCACGACTTTACCCTTATACATGGAATAACTGCTATCAGTAAAGGCAATCTGGCATACCCCCGTTGATACAGAGATCAACGTAATAAGGAATGATAAACTCCAGGTAACAAATCGCTTTATGTCTGCATTAGTCATTGGTAATTTTGAATTCAACCCTCCTGTTCTTTCTTCTTCCTTCAACCGTAGTATTAGGCTCCACTGGCTGAGCTTCACCAAAATACTTGATCACCAATCGGTCACTGCTGATACCTTTATCCCTGATATACGCAGCTACCGCCTCCGCTCTTCGCTCTGACAGTCCCAGGTTATACTGTTCGGGACCTGTCGCATCCGTATGACCGGCAATTTCGATTGCTAAAGAAGGCCTGTTATTCATCAATTCGACCACCCGGTTAAGTTCGGGGTAAGACTCAGACTTTAGTACAGCCTTGTCGAAATCGAAGAAAACATTGTTAAGAACAATGGTTGCCTCTTTTTCTATTGGTACCAGATAGAGGTCTTTGGTAACCGATGTCCGGTCTTCCTCCTCGAAATTGCGAAGGTCCAGGTTTTCATTCACCGAGACATAATTTTCAGCATCTGCCCTGATTCCGTATAACTCACCGGAGGGCAGCATTACCTCATATTCTCCGGTAGTCGGATTCGACATAGTAATACCAATTTCCGTGCCATCTGACAAGCGTTCGTAGATAATCTGTGCCTCTACGGGAGAATTATTTTCTGAATCAAGAATACGTCCCTGAACAAGCAGTACAGGTTCCGGACGTTTGAACAGCGGCATCGCTACCCTGAAGATATCCAGGTCATCTTCGCTCACACCCTGTGAATAGTAGGCAAAATCGCTGTTCCCCGGGATATTGAAGAATAAATCTTCATACTGTGAATTAATGGTAGGGCCGAGATTTTCCGGCTCAGACCAGTTAGTCCACGTATCATCGAGACGACGGGTTACGAAGATGTCGCTTCCCCCGAACCCGCTGTATCCATTCGAGGAAAAATAAAGTGTTTTGTCATCCGGAGCCAGGAATGGTGCCGTTTCTTCCCCGGCTGTGTTGACCGTAGCCGACAAATTCAATGGCTCTGACCAGACACTGTCTTCCTGCAGGAAACTTACGTACAAATCCCTGCCGCCTTCCGTGTCATCCCTGTGTACCGACATGAGCAGTGTCTTACGGTTGTTGGCCATATAGAAGTTTGCCCGGTCGGCATAGTTATATTCATTGGTAATGTTAAGGGCGACAGGCTTCGACCATTTGCCAGAGGTATTATGGCTCAGCGAAACACCGGCGGTCATTTTCCCGTTTTCATTGTACCGGTTGCCCAGGATAAGAATGACCGACTTTCCATCCGGTGTCACCGAACTGATAAAGTTGGGGTCGTCGTTATTCAGCTCTGTCATATTGCGGGCGAGTTGCCATTCGCCGCTGTCATCGAGTTCTGAGAACCAGATATCCTCTTCATCATTTACTCCTCCCATATTCTCGGGGTGATTCTTCCTGGAGAAATATAATGTTTGTCCATCCGGCGAGAGCAGTGGCTTATATTCCTTGTACGCACTGTTGACATTCTCACTTAACCTCTCCTTGTATAGCTCGGGGTTCAGCCCTTCGGTAACCGTTATTTCGGCCACAATCGGAAGATTGGAATCAGAAATAGCCACTGCATCCACACTGTAGTATTCAGGCACTGCCGCACCATCAAATTCGAGCTGGAGCGCCGCAACTTCATACGGGGTCTCTTCTATGATCACATTCAGCATACGGCCATTCAGGGGAACAGCCTGCGGACTGAATGTATTCAACTCGTGCTCCTGTCCGTTTACATCAATTGCGACAATCCGGTAAAGAGCGCTGGGATTGAAAGACTCAGCGATCGCCACCTGCCTGATCTTCATCGGATTGTGAAAACCGACACGAATAAATTCCTTCTTATTGGCCCGTTCCGGCGTCCACGCATTGGGACTTTCACCGCCTGCGGGAAGTACATTTGGCTTGCCTACAATTTGTTGAGCAGAGTACTGTACGGGCGTGAGTTCGGACGAGAAATCAATGACGCGAGACGCCCATTGCACCGTCTGTGCAGTTGCGCCCAGTGTGAATGAAAGAAGTAAACTCGTTAGAAGTAATCTCATCTTGGTCGAATTGTATTTAAGGTAGACGAATGGAACAGAAAGTAAACTTAACTAAATTTTATAATCATAACAATGAGGAAAAATGAAATGAATCTCAATAGTTAATTAACAAATTAATCTAAAGATGTTCACGGAGAGGGCTTTATTCCAGAGACTTATCCCCATGCAGAAGGAATCCAAGATGAAGAAGCATCCCAAACTGGTTTTCCTCGTCGTCATAATAATTGGCACTCAGGCTGACCGGACCAAGCGGAGTATGCATGACAAGTCCGGCTGTGGCCGCGAAGGAGACCTCGTTATTAAAATCAAACCCGGGGGAAGGCTGGTCATCCCGGTGGTTCAGTGCTTCAAAGGTTTTGAATAAATATCCTTCCAGGCGAAAGTCGATTACTTTATTGATCCTTAGAATATTACGAACGCCGCCGGCGAGATAATTAAAGCCCCTGAAATTTTGCAGGAATAACGTACGGCTGTCCTGCATTGGATAAAATGCGGGGGCATTGATAAGTGTGCCTGTATAGGTGGCAAAATAGGGCTGATTGGAAATAACGCCTTCGGCGATATAGCCGGTACTGTATTTTCCTTTTAGAAAATACTGTTCAATACTGCCTTTAAGCCGAAACCAGCGGTAATATTCCGACACCGGGTTTATCAGTTCAGAGGTGGTACCGGGCGTATACTGCTCCTGCAGGTCAAAGTAATCCAGGCCCAGGGTTATGGCATAGCCCTCAGAAGCGTATTGACGCCTGTTCAGGCTGTTGCTTGTTACCTTAAACCCAAACCTGTATCCCTTAACTTTCTGGGTATCGAGCGTATCCGCCGAGGTGACTGATTCTGAATTGCTGAATTGATGATCGTTATTCAACCAACTGGCACTTAAAACTCCTTTAAAGCGGTTGGTTACCGGGAATCCGATATTCAAACCGTATTTCCTGTCTGTGGAATTCAGAATAGTCGGGTCCTTTTCCTGGAAGAATATATCATCTGCATCCAGATAGTCCCATTGATTAAAGGTGAGGTCAGGTTCGATATAAACCGGCTGAAACGATGAAAGATTCATCCGGCTGCGAACTCTCGCCGATTTGTAGAAGCTCCCGGCAAATACATCAAGGCGGAGTTTTAGAAGGTAATTATCGAAGTAATAGTATTCTGCACCAAGGTAGGCCTGACTGATATTCCTGGAGGCGATCACACCGCCTACATGAGCTGTCAGGTTACTGCGAGGCCGCCCGTATAAATGCAAGGTATACGCTTCCTTTGAGGTATCATATACAATGTCAGGGTAGATGGTCCGGAAAAAAGGCTCGGAAACCATTTTGTAATAGCCTTTCTTGAGCTCCTCAAGGGTAAGCTGGTCCTTCCGGGCAAATCCGTACAATGTCGACAAATACTTTCGTTGCTTTGAATTGAACCCATGAAAAACAATATCGCCAAAGTTCAGTGGCTTGCTGTTGGCAGCGTATATTTTGCGTTTCTCCAGGCGTGATTCGGCCGATTCACTTCGTGCTATTTTTTTCCGGATCTCGCCGATCTGCCGAATTGTCGCCTGGTACCCGCTGTCTATGAGGGCCTCTGCCTTTCGAAAGTCAAAGGCGGTGTACCCCTCCAAATCAGGTTCCAGGTATATCCCCGTTTCCGGAACCAGTCCGGGGTCAGACTTATCCAGTAACATGAACAAAAGGGATTGGGAGAGCAGCTGGTCATCCTCCTCGTAGGGATACTGGTTATAGACCTTGGAGGCCACATTGACCCCGATAATCACATCGGCATCGAACTCGCGGCTTGCCACATCAACCGGGAAATTGTTATAAATACCCCCGTCGAAAAGATATTTCCCACCGATCCGTATGGGTTTATAAAAGAACGGTACCGACAGCGAAGTGCGTAATGCAGAAGACAACGATCCGGAATCCAGTACTACCTCGGTTTGAGTAAATATATCAGAGGCCACAATTCTCGCCGGAACGAACAGGCTGTCAAAATTATATCCGGCAATTTCGATGGGCTGGGCAAGTTTCTCCGCCAGGGCAAAATTAAGGGCAAGATCGCTGGCCAGGCTGGAGGTCACTGAAGCCCGCATGGCTGAATCCAGGGAGAATTCAGCGGAAACAATCGACGGACGAATATCACTTTGGTAAAAATAATATTCGTACCGGTCATCGATTTCCCCGTTTACCCAGCTTAGAAACTCGTCGGAAAGGATGATTTGCTCAATTTCATCTGCGGAAAACCCGGCAGCATAACATCCGGCAATTACCCCTCCCATAGAGGTGCCCGCCACAAAATCAACCGGAATATTGTATTCTTCAAGTGCCTTAATTACACCAACATGCGCAAGGCCCTTCGCCCCGCCTCCGCTGAGGACAAGGGTTACCTTTTGACCGCTTACAGAAAACGCCGCCAGAATGAACCCAAGCCACAGACAAAAGAATCGCATATTTCTAAAACAAGAATAGCAAGACAAATATTGCCTTGCTAAACTCTTCGATGTTTTTTTTATGACTATTTCAGACTTGCCACCACGGGGGTGTTGGCAACCGGCGGATCTATCCTGTTCAGGCGCTCCATCCAGTTGTCACGCTCGGCATAAAACGCCGGTTTCATGTCATCCTTAATCGGTTCGGATGGCGGCAGATCAACTTTTAGCGCATCCACCTGAACACCATTCTTCCAAAACCGGTAACAGAGATGATTTCCCGTCGCCAGCCCGGTACTACCCACGTAGCCTATCGTCTGACCCTGCCTGACTCTAACCCCGGGTTTGATGCCGGAAGCAATCTTTGACATGTGCAGGTACTGCGTGGTATAGGTCCCGTTGTGTTTCAGCTTCACATAATTGCCATTGTACTTTGCATACCGGGCTTCAGTGATAAGACCATCTCCCACGGCACGGATTGGAGTACCCTGCGGCGCCGCGAAATCTGTACCTCGATGGGCTTTGTATCTTTTCTGGACAGGGTGGTACCTGCGGCCTGAGTACCGGGAGCTTATCCTGGTAAATTCCAGGGGATATTTCAGCAAGGCCTTACGCAGGCTGTTACCCTCTTCATCAAAGTAATCGATACCGTCGCCCTGGTCAAACACGAAGGCATAATACCCGGTACCGTAATGCTCAAAATAGATGGCCTTAATATCACCAATACCTACTGATTTATCTTCAACCAGTTTGTCTTCGTAAATGAGTTTGAAGTTATCCCCTTTCTGCAGTCCGAAAAAGTCAACCTGCCAGCCGAAGACATCCACGAAACGATTGGTCAGATTATGTGACAATCCAAGGTCATCCATGGTTTCAGACAAATTCCTTTCGATGACACCGGATACCTCACGCTCTACAATTTTCACTTCCTTGGCCATCTTCTCCACGAAAATGCTGTCCTCAAAATTGAAGACCACGTATTCAATCGGGTTGTGCTCGTAAACCAGTGCCTTGGCCGTTTTAAGGTAATCCTGATCACAAATCAGGATATAATTTTTATTTGCTGCAATCTTCCTGACATCAAACACATCTTTTGACCGCTCGGCAAGGTGAAAGATGGTTTCTGCACTCACGTTATAATTCGAAAGAATCTCCGAAATATTTTGATTACGCTTTACTTTGTCTTCTATGATCAGACGGGAGTCAATGTTGATCCCGAAGAGCATTTTCGGTACCACAGGTATCGTATCGGCAGGCACCACCTCAATGGCCTCTGCAACCGGCTCGGCAGATTTGTCTTCGAATGATTCCTGAAACAGCGGAAGGGCAAAGTAAATGCCCGCAGTAAGTAAAATTCCCGTAACGACGGCTAAGAGTTTTCTTGACATGGTTAGATTTAGTTAAAAAAATCCAAGGTGACCTATTTAGTAACTGCAAAGAAGTATTTATAGTGCAAATTATACGTAATAAGTAAGAAATTTTCCAAAAATTAACTGATAAGATAGCTTTTTGGTCAATGAATGGCTCAACTTTGGGATCACATGCAGCAGCAAAAGGTCTTCATACTTGGTTGTGGCTGGCTTGGAATGGCCGCTGGTAAGTCTCTGATCCGCCACGGATACGAGGTGTGGGGCTCAAC
>CAZLZD010000012.1:0-2161 GCA_964563925.1 uncultured Roseivirgaceae bacterium
CAGTGGCTTAAAAGTAAAAAAAGTCCTACTTCTTTGAGAAGACCTATGAGGAGTATGACCTGAACCTGTATAAAAATGCCTACTACAATGAGAGCCTTGCTGACCTGGTCACCAATGCCACCGAAACGGAAAGACTTATTGAATATGATGGTGAGTTGATCCAGCAGGTTAACGCGATCTACCATAAACCCGAAGCCAGCGATAATCCGCTGAATTACCGGGCGCACTTTTTTGCACCGGTTAAATACTTCATGGGAAATTACATAGATACATTCTGGTTCAATGTCATCGTAATTTGGCTGATGGCAGCCATTCTTTACCTCGCATTGTACTTCGAATGGTTCAGAAAAGGCATTGAAGGGATAGGAAATATTTCAATTTATGGAAAGAAAGGGGATTAACTTACATACCGTGATCAGGCCCCGTTTGCATAAGATTCACGGAGTTATATTTTTGTTTAAACTTTTTACTATTTCAACTATGAGGAAATTATTTTTTGGACTCTCCGTCTTGTTCCTGTGGAGTTGCGGATCAGGAAAACCTGATGAATCGGCATACCTCGAACAGGCAGATTCGACAGCTGTGTCCTCACCACCCATTTCAGAAGAAGTAATATCAAGTATCATCCAGCAAATACCCTCACCGCTGGAAATCTCGGTGTTGCTGAAGGAATCAGGAACCAACTACAATGAAGCATTCCTGAATGACCCGGACAACCGGTCTAATTACAACAGTAATTATCTCAAAGCCCTCAATCTTGGTATTTACGGTACAGACCTTGGTTACACCAACATTTACGAGAAAAGTGGTGACGGCCTTTTATACATGGAGGCCATCAAAAACCTGGCTGACGAACTGAACATCGGACAGTTTTTCGACATCAGGACCATCGGCCGTCTGGCGACCAACAGCAAGAACCTCGATTCACTGCTGCTGATTACTACCCAGAACTTCAATGAGATCAATGCGCACCTGCAGGAACAGAATCGTTCCAACCTGAGTGTGCTGCTGCTGACCGGAGGCTGGATGGAAGCCATGCATATTACCTGCCAGGTTGCAGAAAAGAACCCGGATAATATGGCACTCAAGGAAACCATCGGAGAACAAAAAATCATTCTTGATAATATCAGCATTCTACTCAATTTCTACAAGGAGTCTGACCCGAATGTGGCAGACCTGCTCGCCAGGATCAACGAACTGGAAACTGTATACGATCAGGTGGACATAGTCCATACGTATGAAGAATCCAGCTATGAGATCGTGGATGGCGTCATGGTGATAAAGGATAACAGCTCGAGCGAAATCCGGATCACTGACGAACAGGTTGCTCAGATACGGGACATTGTCTCATCAATCAGAAAGGACGTAATCATATAAGCAGTCACAGACATGAAACAGATACTTTATATTCTTGTAGTAACATCACTTTTTTGTATTGCAGGTTCGGAAGTACCGGCCCAGTGTAATCCTGAAGCTTTCACGGAGAATTGTATCCCGAAATTATCGAACGGGTTCAATTACCTGAAAAGCTATAAGATTAACGGTGCCAACGGAGCAAAGGACAAAGTAGAATACTCATATGTTTTCACCAAGGGTACGCAATACATGATCAATGTTTGCGCCAACGGTGAGGGTACCGACGGTATCGTCGTGAATCTGTATGACAGCAACCGTAACCGGGTTGCCAGCAGCAAGATTGACGGTCAGTACATTTCGGCCATTGCCTACCCGTGTAAAAGCACCGGTATTTACTATATACAGTATACGTTTGACGGTTCTGCCAACTATTGCGGTGGCAGCGCACTGGGTTTCAAACGCTAGTCTTCGCGTAAGACAACCCCCCTGCTTCCCGGTAAAGGGAATCTTTTTGGCAGAAGGGTGTCAGTTAGATCTTAAGGGGGTTGTGTTACGATATCCGATCACCTGATGTCCAGGACATCGGTGGTCATTTGACAAGGGAGCCATGAGCTCCCTTTTTTTATGCCCTCCCTCCTTCGTCATCCTCCTTCGTCATCCTCCTTCGTCATCCTCCTTCGTCATCCTTCTTCGTCATCCACTTTCGTCATCCTTCTTCGTCATCCTCTTTCGTCATCCTCTTTCGTCATCCTGAAAAACGTCCGGGCCTGACCCGGACTCGATTCAGGACCTTATTACCCACTCC
>CAZLZD010000012.1:2261-92003 GCA_964563925.1 uncultured Roseivirgaceae bacterium
CCGTGAAACTACCGGTCTTAGTCCTAGTCCTAGTCTTTGTCTTTCCTTAACTTCACCCCATGTCCACCCAGCACCGAATAACCTTCCCCTACCAGGCCCGCTTTCATCAGCTTGGAGAAGTTCACACTGAAACCCGGGATATCGTGTTTGTTTTACACGGCCATGGCCAGCTGTCTGAATTCTTTATTCGGAAATTCAGCAGTCTTGATGACGGAAAAACGGTGATCTATGCACCGGAAGGACTTTCCCGCTACTACCTCCAGGGCTTCAGCGGGCGTGTGGGTGCCACCTGGATGACCCGGGAAGACCGGGAGAATGACATTCTCAATTACCTCACGTACCTTGACGCTATCTACGCCCAACTGCACACGGGCTGGCCCGGGCAGGTAAAGGTTCATATAATCGGCTTTTCACAGGGCGCGGCGACAGCGACCCGCTGGGTGCTGAATGGCAATATAAAGGCCGATCGATTTATTCTGTGGGCAGGCATTCTCCCGTTTGACATGAATATCGAAAAAAGCCGGATCATCTTTTCTCAAATGGAAACGATCAGCGTCCACGGAACACGTGACCCGTATTTAAACGATGAGACAACGAAGGAAATGACCGACCTGACCGGGAAAACCGGTGCTGAATTTACGTTCCTGACCTTTGACGGCGAACACGTCATCGATGAGGAGATGCTCAGGAATCTTTTTGGTCGCGATGAACGATCGTAGAGGCGGCTTGTGCTGTGGGTAACACAAGCATATCGGCAATATTCACATGGGCCGGGCGGGTGAGTATGTAGAGGATCGTATCCGCAATATCTGCGGCATGAAGTGCTTCCATACCATCATACACCTTCGCAGCGCGTCCGGCATCACCCTTAAACCGCACCAGGGAAAATTCGGTTTCCACCAGGCCGGGGTTCACAGCCGAGACCCGGATATGGGTGCCGTTCAGATCAATGCGCAGGCCCTGGTTAATGGCGTCCACCGCATGCTTCGAAGCACAATACACATTCCCGTTGGGGTATACTTCCTTGCCGGCAATCGAACCAATGTTCACAATATGACCGCTTTCCTGTGCCTGTATCAGAGGAAGCACGGCTTTGGTCACATAAAGCAGGCCCTTGACATTGATATCAATCATCGCATTCCAGTCCTCTTCACTTCCCTCCTGCATCGGGGACATGCCGTGGGCATTCCCCGCGTTATTGATCAGTACGGATACCTGTCGCCATTCTTCCGGAAGTCCGTCAACCGCCGCATGTACAGCTTTACTGTCACGCACATCAAAGGAGAGTGTATGCACCCTTGTCTGTTCCGAAAGCTCCTCACGAAGCGCTTTCAGACGTTCTTCACGCCGGCCACACAGGATCAGTGAATAGCTGTTCGATGCAAGTAAGCGGGCGGTTGCCTCCCCTATCCCGGAAGTCGCGCCCGTAATAAACGCCGTACGGGTCATGGTTATTGAAAATGTAGAATGAGCGAAATGGTGTTGGTTTTAAGGTTGTCAATGCCCTGACCGAAGTCATTGTTTGGGTCATCGAGCATGTTGATCATTCCGCGTGAATATCTTATCTCCGGGGAGAATTTAAAAAGAGGATAGTAAATATCAAAACCGGCACCTATATCCATAGACAGGTTGAAGGTCTTGGTTTTCAGGTTATCGTCGCCCACATTCTCAATCTCATTCTTTCCGGATGCCTCAAAACCCGGTTTCACACCTCCTACCAGGTACATACGCATATTTCCCCGGCGTTCGGATTTGTATTTCAGCAGAATGGGCAGTTCTACCACAGTGGTCTCCACAAGCTCCTTGATCAGCGGGTCATCGACGCGCTGGTATTCAACCAGGTATTCATTAAATGCCACGGTTGGGGTGATTCGCAGATCAAAGAATTCCTGCATCTTGAAATTGACGATAAAGCCCAGGACAAATCCCGGGGAGTAACGCGGGTTGATCGCATACAATGAATCAAATGCTTCTGTGAGAAATCGTTCGCTGTACTTCAGGCTGTAGGAAGTGGTATGCCCTCCGATCAAA
This sequence comes from uncultured Roseivirgaceae bacterium, assembly GCA_964563925.1. Taxonomy (GTDB): domain Bacteria; phylum Bacteroidota; class Bacteroidia; order Cytophagales; family Cyclobacteriaceae; genus JAUILA01. Next base: position 4,293 of record CAZLZD010000012.1, read on the forward strand.
AATCCATAACTGAACTGCTTGTCGTCGTAACCTGGATTATTGATCTGAATTCTTCGCCTGGAAGACTGGGCATCCGCCGATAAAGCAAAACCAACCAGTATGATCAGGATGATCAGGGTTTTTGCCCGGTGTAAATTGAGCTTATTCCAAATGTAAGCGGTCTGCATTGTGTATTTTTAAATCCAACCTTCTCCAGTATCCCGGTAAACCGATCCCCGTCAGGAAAGGCCTCCACCGATTCCGGCAGATAGGTGTACGCGGCACTGTCTTTCGATATTAACTTTCCTAATTTGGGCAAAATCGCCTTAAAGTAAAAGCCATAAAGCTGTTTGAACGGGAACTTACGCGGCTGGCTGAATTCGAGAATAACCGTTTTTCCACCAGGCTTAAGCACCCGGTGCATATCGGCCAGGCCCTTTTCCAGATTTTCAAAGTTTCTTACTCCAAAAGCAACGATCACAGCATCGAATTTATTGCTGTCAAACAGCAATCTCTCAGAATCCCCCAGGGTCATTTCAATCCGGTCATCGTATCCTTTCTTCTTCATCTTCCTGCGGCCTACTTCCAGCATTCCCTCGGAGATATCCACACCGATCACTTTGTCAGGATTCAACGCGAGCGCCTCAATGGCAAAATCACCGGTGCCGGTGGCTATGTCCAGAATCATTTTGGGTTCATCTGCCTTCAGCATCCTGATAGCTTTTTTCCTCCAGAGGATATCAATGCCCAGGCTCAGGAAATGATTCAGGAAATCATAGTTTGCACTGATGTTATTGAACATCTCCGCCACCTGCTCTTTCTTGCCCGATTCTTTCTCTTTATAAGGTACTACCGCCATGCTCGTTTCTTTATCCTGCGCAAATATAACACAATTCAGTTTAGGGCAGGAACAATGGAGAACAGGGTTTGGTTTAGGTTCCTGGATGACATAATCCAAAAAAAGAGAGTCCTTACGGACCCCCTTTAAAATCACACCTCAAATCAACTATTTTTATTCACTTGACTGCATTTCCAGCACCACGAATTCTACCCGGCGGTTCAGTTCACGTCCCTCCAGTTCGTCGTCATTACTGGCCAGCGGCTTCTCTTCCCCGTATCCCATGGATACGATACGGCGGGCATCTATGCCTTTATTAACCAGGTAGTTTTTCACGGCATTGGCCCGGCGCTGAGACAGGTCTTTGTTATACGCTTTGGTACCTATCTTATCGGTATGACCCGAGATTTCCACTTTCAGCCCGGGATTCTGCGCGAGCATCGTCTCAAGACGGTTGAGTTCGGTATAGCTTTCATCCTTAAAGGTGGCCTGGTCGAAATCAAAATAGATATTGCGGAGCACCTGACGGGTTCCCACCTCAAGTTTCCGAAGTGTCACAGTGCGCTCAAGGGTTTGTCCTTCCGCCGAGGCTGCCAGGCTGCCCAGGTTGACATTCTGGAAGACATATCCGTCCTTTTGAACGGACAGCACAAAATCTTTAGGTGTCTTGGTTGATATCCGGAATTCATATACGCCTTCCTGCACACGGGATTTTCCAGCCACCATGTTGTCCTGACGGCTTCGCAGGTCAATGGTCGCATCCACCGGAATTCCCTGTTCGTTCATCACCGTTACAATAACCTCCACAGGCTTCAGCTCTGCCTGCACCTCAGGCTGTTCCCTGGGTGTGGTTTCCACCGCTACCGGCGTCACATTCTCCAGGTCAGTGCTGTCAGATTCTTCGGTCATGGCCACTACATTGTCCTGCGGTACATCATCGGCAGGAACGGTGACCATATAAATATCTGTGAACCCCAGTCCGTCTTCCCGCACTGAGGCATAGTAACCGCGCTGACCGTCCTTGGTACTTACAAAGTAGACATCATCATCCGGGGTGTTGATGGGGAATCCAAGGTTTTCAGGCTCACCCCACTCCGCATTGGCACTGTCGTATTCAGCCCGGAAAATATCGTGACCTCCCATGCCTTTACGTCCCTGCGAACTGAAATAAAGCGTTTTGCCGTCGTAATCTATGAACGGACCATCGTCATCATATTCGGTATTAATAATGGCACCGAGGTTCTTTGAACGGCCCCATTCACCCCTGGCATCTTTCTCCGAGTAATAAATGTCAATACCTCCGAATCCACCAGGCCGGTCACTTGCGAAAAACAGTGTATTACCATCAGGCGTAATGGAAATAGAACTTTCCTTGAAGCCTTCAGAATTAATATTCGCACTCAGCGGTTCGGGGTAGTTCCAGCTCCCATCCTCGTTGCGCGTGGAAACGTAAATATCCCCGTTGTTTTCGTCCTTATAAAGAAACAGTGTATTACCATCGGCAGATAACGCCAGGTTCGAATCGTGATACTGGGTATTGATTACTTCCCCTATGTTTTGGGCGTATTCCCAGGCTCCGTCTTCCTTGGAGGTAATAAAAATATCTTCAAAAGGCTTGTTGTCCTTGTCCACATTCTGATTGAGGTTGCCATCCCTGCGGCGGGTGGTGAAAATCAGGAGGGTCTCATCTTCATTGAGTACAGGGGCATACTCCTCGTATTCCGAATTGACGGAATTGCCCACATTTACGATCGAGTAGTGGGCGGGATTAGCCACAAATTCCTTCGCATTGTTGCATTCGTAAATCCGGCGTGAAACTTCGTTAAGCTCTATCTTATCGAGCCCACGGTATCCGTCTTCCTGGCGCAGCTTGTTGAGATAGCGGTTGTAATAAGCCAGGGCGTTATCGAAATCCATTCCGTACTGATAGGAACGTCCGATCTGGTACGTGATATCAAAGCGGTAATTGGGCTCAAGCTCCAGGACTTTCAGAAAATACTTGACCGCACGGTCCTTCCCGATTGTCTCAAGGTGAAATAAGCCGGCCATCCAGTTGGCCTTTACATTCGTGGGGTCGGCTTCTGCCGCCAGCACATACAAATCGCGCGCTTCCACCATCGCGGAGGTTGCCTCCATGATCAGTTCGGCCTGATTGATGTATTCTGCTGCGAGCTCTTTGTCGGATTGCTCCTGGGCGTATCCCGTAAATTGAATGCAAAGAAGGAGGGACAAACTTCCAAAAAATAATCTCCCGTCTTTGTATAGCGAAGATTTTAACCAGTTCATAGTTTGATCTAAAGTCAAAAAAATAGCAACTCTAGCTGCTTTTTCAGCTGAAATAAAATACAATTAACGACAATTTTCCCAAATAGGGAATCAATCTTCAGGCAAAATGTTGCTTTTGTACACTAAATAAGAAAATTTGACGAATATTACATAATGCCTTCTTCCCCAATGACCATAAAGGATTCCCGTTTTATCACCAGTAGCAGCGCACATTCGCAATGTCCCGATCCAAATCAGCCTGAATTTGCCTTCATCGGCCGTTCCAATGTGGGGAAATCATCGCTGATAAATATGCTTACAGCACGTAAGAATCTTGCCAAAGTTTCAGGAAAACCGGGTAAGACCCAGCTCATTAATCACTTTCTCATTAATGATGAATGGTATCTGGTTGATCTTCCCGGCTATGGCTGGGCCAAAGTAAGCAAAACCGACAAGCAGCAATGGGGTGAAATGATCCATGACTACCTCATGGAAAGAAAAAATTTAATGCTGATTTTTGTACTGATCGATATCCGGCTTCCTCCGCAACCCATTGACCTGGAGTTTATTAACTGGCTGGGGGAGAATGGCATACCCTTCGCACTGATCTTTACCAAATCAGACAAGCTTTCCCATAACAAGTGTCAGAGTGCACTGGCCCGTTATCGAAAAACCCTGAAGCAAACCTGGGAAGAACTGCCGCCCTTTTTCATTACTTCCTCCCTCAAGGATGAGGGGCGCGACGAGGTTCTGGCCTATATCGGGGATATTCTCGAACACGCCGAACGTCGATTCTGAAAATTCATCTGAGTTATTACCGTCACACCTTAACATTTTCTACCTTTGAGCCCTGAAAACAGAGACTATGAATTACAGTGATATTGCATCCGTAACCGGTAAGGGCGGTTTGTTTAAAGTGGTGAAGCCTACCCGCTCCGGCGTGATACTCGAATCCCTCGACGATGCACGCAAAAAGCTGGTCGCCAGCGCGGCACAGCGGATTTCCGTGCTGAGTGACATCAGCATTTACACTACGGATGAAGAAGGTTCCAGGCCGTTGAGTGTGGTCATGCACACGATCTATGAAGAATTCGGTGATGATCCCGGGATCAGCCCCACATCTGACGGGGAAGAGCTTAAAGCCTTCCTTAAACATATTCTGCCGGAATACGACGAACAAAGGGTCTACGTGTCCGACATCAAAAAACTCATCGCCTGGTACGGGATTCTGTACAAGGAACAGCCTGAATTGCTGAAAACAAAAGGGGATGAGGAAGAGGATTCTCCCGATAAGGAGGCCGGCAAATAGACCGGCTCATTTTTACTCACCTTCTTCCTTGTATAACTGCTCGACCTGCTCCACCATTTTCCTGGAACCGATCACCAGGGGTACCCGCTGATGCAAATCCTCGGGTTCCAGGTCCAGAATACGTTCGGTTCCGGTACTGGCCTTGCCACCGGCTTGTTCGATGATAAACGCCAGTGCATTGCATTCATACATCAGTCGCAGTTTTCCACGCGGGTTTGACGCGGTGGACGGATACAGGTACACACCACCTTTTAACAGGTTTCGGTGAAAATCCGCGACCAGTGACCCAATATACCGGGCCGAATAACGCCGTTCGCGGCATATACCGATGTACTGCCTTACCGGGGCCGGGAAACTGTCGAATGACCCGTCGTTAATGCTGTAGATACTGCCGTCTTCCGGAATGATCATATTCGGATGTGACAAGAAATATTCTCCAAGCGAAGGCTCGTAGGTAAACCCGTTCACTCCGTGACCGGTGGTATAGACCAGCATGGTCGAAGACCCGTAGAGGAGGTACCCGGCTGCCACCTGCTCCCTGCCCGGCTGAAGCACATCGTCAAGCTGAGCCCGGCTGCCCGGGGGGTTCACCCGACGGTATATGGAGAAAATCGTCCCGATGGATACATTCACGTCGATGTTGGACGAACCGTCCAGCGGATCTATCGCAATCATGTATTTGCCATTATTCTCCAGGTCAGTGTATTCCTCGTCCTCCTCGGAAATTATGACGCTGGCTTCCCCGCCTTTGGTCAGTGCCCTGATAAACCGGATGTTGGCCAGCACATCCAGTTTTTGCTGCTCCTCCCCCTGGACATTCTGACTTCCGATCGCCCCAACGATATTGATTAACCCCGCTTTATTGATCTCCCGGTTTACCACCTTTCCGGCCAGGGCAATGTCACGCAATAATTGCGACAATTCACCAGTGGCATACTGGAATTCATCCTGTTTCTTTTTTATAAAGCGATCAAGCGTCGTACCAATCGGCAGAGCAATTCGCGAATCCTCCATAGCGTACCTTTAAATTGTCGTGAATTAACTGCATTTTGCGGTCAAATTTATAGAAATTTTTACTCGCAAACGTTTGTCTTGATGAAAGTATTCAAATTCGGCGGGGCATCCATTCGTGATGCCGCCTCTATCCGGAACATGGCGGAAATTGTTCAGCAAAATGGTACCAACCGGCTGGTTATTGTGGTCTCCGCCATGGGCAAAACAACCAACGCGTTCGAGGAAGTACTCCGGAGAAGGCACGATCCGGCTGCACTCGAACAGCAACTTCAGACCATCGCCCTCTACCATGCGGGGGTGGCAAAGGACCTGTTTGATACCAACCATGAAATCTTCCAAATCATTGAATCGATCCTCGCTGAAGCACGGGAATCCCTGGCAGAGGAACGCCATGCCAACGAACAATATGATCATCTTGTTTCTTTCGGAGAATTGCTTTCCTCAAGACTCATCCTGGCCTGGCTGAGTCACACCGGCCTCCCGGTGCATTGGGCTGATGCCCGAAGTTATATCCTCACCGATGATCACTTCCGGGAAGGACAGGTACTATGGGACCTGACCAGCGAAGCAATCCGGGAAAACCTGGCACCCCTGCTGGAAGAGAAGGTCATACTGACCCAGGGGTTCGTGGGGGGTACCCCCGACGGACGAACCACCACGCTTGGGCGGGAAGGGTCGGATTTTACAGCCGCTATATTCGCCACCTGCCTGCAAGCTGAATCCGTCACAGTCTGGAAAGATGTCGACGGGATCATGAACGGAGACCCCAAACGGATTCGGAATACGGTCAAATTTAATGAGCTTCCTTACCGTGAAGCAGCTGAAATGACGTATTACGGTGCCTCTGTAATTCATCCGAAAACCATCAAGCCGCTGGCCAATGCCCATATCCCGCTGTACGTGAAGAGCTTCTTCCACCCCGATGAAACCGGAACGGTCATCAGGGATGTTGCCGAATTTCTTCCCGTTCCTGCCACCATCCTGAAGGAAGACCAGTGCCTTGTTTCCTTTTATGTGCGTGATTTTACTTTTGTAAACGAACAAAACCTGAGTCTGATCTTTCATCAGCTTTCAGAGACGGATATTCGCATCAACATGATGCAGAATTCCGCCATATCATTCTCCGTCTGTGTGGATTTTAACCAGAACAGCCTGGATGAGGTGACCCGACGGCTGAAAGGCCATTTCAGCATTCGTTTTAATACAGGCCTGCGGCTTATTACTATCAAGCATTATACGCAGGCGCTGTTGGATGAATACCGTACCGCCGGTACGGTGCTGCTCGAACAACTCAGCCGGAATACCTGTCAGTTACTGGTGGATCCGTCAGAAGGCGACAGGGAGTGACGCTCAATTAAATGATCCAGGAAGGTACGCACGCTGCGATCTACAATCTCAAAAACCTGCCCGAAACCATCCTCCCCTCCAAAATAGGGATCGGGAACATCCGCCCCCTTATCCAGTGGATCAAATTCCCGCAGCAAGATCACCTTGTCCTGGTACCGTTGCCCGGAATCGAGCCGGAGTATGTTCTGATAATTGGACCGGTCCATCGCCAGGATATAGTCAAACTTTTCCAGATCCGGCTCCTTGAACTGCCGTGCCTTGCTCGTTAGAATTATATTGTTTTCCCGGGCATTGCGCATGGTCCGGGGATCCGGAGAATCCCCAATATGGTAGTTACTGGTGCCGGCAGAATCCACAGAAACCTGAGTATCAAGACCTTTGTCGCGCAAGGCGTGCAAAAGGACTCCCTCAGCCAATGGTGAGCGACAAATATTTCCCAGACAGACAAATAGAACGCGAATCATGTTTTTTTAACAAAGGTAGAAAAAGAAGGTTACCTACCCAGCCCGATCCTGTATATAACGGTACATAGCACTTTTGCTCACCTGTTTAGTATGGTTAGATAAAGCCGGCTTTTTTACAAAGCCGGCTTTTCTTATTATTGTGTCACCCACAATAGCAACCATCATGGATTATATCAGGATCACCCCCGACTACGAAAAACACATCGCCTTGATTGAGCTCAACCGTCCAAAAGAGCTGAATGCCCTCAACCTGCAACTTATGGGCGAATTAAGGGATGCCCTGAAAGACCTGGATGCCCATGACGATGTACGGGTCATCATTCTCACCGGAAACGAAAAAGCATTCGCCGCGGGAGCTGACATCAAACAGATGGCCGATAAAAGCGCCGTGGATATGCTGAAGGTTGACCAGTTCAGCACCTGGGACCAGATCCGTAAAACACATAAACCCCTGATCGCCGCTGTTTCCGGTTTTGCGCTGGGAGGTGGTTGCGAACTGGCCATGACCTGTGACATGATCGTGGCCTCCGAAACCGCTAAATTCGGTCAGCCTGAAATAAAAATCGGGGTTATGCCCGGGGCTGGGGGAACCCAGCGACTTACACGGGCAATCGGCAAGGCGCGCGCGATGGAAATGGTGCTTACCGGAAAATTTATCTCCGCGGATGAAGCCCTTGCCTTCGGCCTGATCAACCGGGTCGTACCGGTTGAAATGTATATGTACGAAGCAGTAAGCCTGGCCAGGGAAATTGCGGCCATGTCACCCGTTTCTGCAAGGCTGGCCAAAGAATCCGTCAACCGTGCCTTCGAAACCCATCTCGATGAAGGCCTGCACTTCGAACGAAAAAATTTCTACCTCACCTTTGCCTCCGAAGACCAGAAAGAAGGCATGAAGGCGTTTGTCGAAAAACGCAAACCCGATTTCACAGGGAACTAATAAAACATCCCGACGTATTCCTTGACAAGCCAGTAAGTCTGTCCTACCTTTGCCTTGTTCATTCGTTAATAATAATTATTATTAGTTAATAATGGTTATCAACAAGGATTCAGTCAGATCTGCAATAACCGCCACCGGACTCCGGGCGACCCACCAGCGTATGGTGATCCTGGAAGTGGTGATGAAAATGGATTTTCATCCTTCCGCAGATCAGATTTACGAGAAAATCCGCAAAGACAATCCAAGTATTTCACTGGCCACTGTGTATAAAGCGGCAGAGGCATTTGTGGAACATGGCCTGCTGGCAAGGGTATTTACAGAGGACGGCCTCAAAAGGTATGACCCAAACCTATCCCGTCACGGGCATGTCTATTGCGCCAATACCGGCGAGATCGTGGATTATTACGACGAAGAACTGAACGACCTGATCACCCGGTTCTTTCGCAAGAAACGGGTGAGCAACCTGAAGATCAGGAACATAACCCTTCAGATAAACGGGGATAAACTTGATCCGGACAAGCAAATAATTATCAAATAATTCATAACAATTAATCAGAATACATTTATGTCATTAGTAGGAAAGAAAGCACCCATTTTCGAAGCACCCGCAGTGATCAATGGAACACAAATAGCAGAAAACTTTTCCCTGGAGGATTACATCGGAGAGAAAGAAGTCATGTTCTTTTTCTATCCCAAGGATTTTACCTTCGTCTGCCCCACCGAGATCCTCGCTTTCCAGGAAAAACTGGAAGAATTTGAAAATCGGGGTGTGCAGGTAGTAGGATGCTCATGTGATACGGAAGAAACGCACCTGGCATGGCTTACGACTCCCAAAAATAAAGGCGGAATTGAAGGGGTAACCTATCCCCTGGTCGCTGATTCATCAAAAACCATTGCCAACAACTTCGGCGTACTGGCCGGGGACTGGAATTACAACGAAGAGGGTCAGCTGATCTTCGAAGGTGCCCCTGTATCCTTCAGGGGAACATTTTTCATTGATAAGGAAGGTGTGGTGCGCCATGCAACCATAAACGACCTGCCTCTGGGCCGCAACATTCAGGAAATGCTACGGGTGGTGGACGCCTGGCACCATGTGCAGGAACATGGTGAAGTATGCCCGGCCAACTGGGAAGACGGTCAGACTGCCATGAAGGCGACCAAAGAAGGTGTTTCTGAATACCTTTCAGCGAATTAATCCGGCCGGTTAGCGTTAATTCCAATTATTTCATAAAACCCTGTGGTGAGTTCACTGCAGGGTTTTATACTTTTGCACCCAATGCAGGAGTTTCTATATTCTATTTTTCTGTTTTTCTACCAGCTGGGAATCCGGATCGCCAGCCCGTTTAACCGGAAAGCCCGCGAACTTCGCTTTGGCCGTAAACGCTCGTGGCAATCCCTCGCCGTTATCAGTAATGACCCGGCTCCTAAAATCTGGATCCACTGCGCCTCACTAGGGGAATTTGAACAGGGGCGACCTGTCATCGAAAAACTTCGCCCGCTTTATCCCGGGCACCGTATTATCCTCACCTTCTTCTCACCGAGCGGATACGGCGTTCGTAAAAATTATGAAGGGGCTGACCATGTCCTGTATCTCCCGCATGACTCCGTCCGGAATGCCAGGAAATGGGTCAACATGCTTTCTCCCTCCCTTGCCATTTTTGTCAAGTACGAGTTCTGGCATTTTTATCTGAAGGAACTGGATAGCAGAAATATCAGGATCCTTTCCATCTCTTCCATCTTTCGGCCCGAACAGATCTATTTTAAGTCCTACGGCGGATTCTACCGTAACATCCTTCAGCGAATCGACCATTTCTTCGTGCAGGACAATATCTCTTTACGCCTGCTGAATTCGATAGGCATTGAACAGGCCACCGTAGCGGGTGACACCCGTTTTGATCGTGTCATTGAGATCAGGGACGCACGAACGGATATTCCCGAAATTCCCCTTTTTAAGGGATCTGCTCCCTTACTGGTGGCAGGAAGTGTATGGCCGGAGGATATGGAGGTGCTCATCCCTTTTATCAACACCCATGACCTTAAATTCATCATCGCTCCTCACGAAATCCAGGATAAATTCATGGAGCGCATTGAACGGGAAGTGGAGAAAGAATGTGTGCGGTTCTCGGCGCTTACCACGGAGAATGTTCCGCAGGCCGATGTGCTGATTATTGATAATGTCGGAATGCTTTCAAGTCTCTACGCCTATGCCTCCTATGCCTGGGTGGGCGGGGCGTATGGAAAGGGTTTGCACAATATTCTGGAGGCAGCTGTCTATGGCTGTCCCGTGTTTTTCGGAAACCGCAATTACGAAAAATTCCGGGAAGCACGTGATCTGATTAACCTGGGCGGAGCCATCGCCGTGGAGAACTACATGGAGTTGCGCGAACAATTCGCTAATTTCAGTGATGAAAAAACCTACACCATCACCCACCAGATCAATGCAGAATATATCGAATCAAACCGTGGTGCAACCCGTAAAATCGTGAACTACTGTCAAAAACTTCTGGGATGACTGGTCTGATCCTTAAGTCCACAGGCTCATGGTACGAAGTACTGCATGATTCGAAACGGGAAAATGCCCGTATCAGGGGCAAGCTTCGTCTCAAGGGAATCAGAACAACAAACCCGGTAGCTGTAGGCGACCGGGTAGACCTGGTGCGGGAAGGGAATGACCTTATCATTACAGGTGTACAACCACGCGACAACTACATCATTCGAAAATCAGTCCATAAGCGGGATGAATCCCATATTCTCGCGGCCAATGTCGATCAGGCCCTCCTGATCGCTACCCTTAAATTTCCGCGTACCTCCCTGGGTTTCATCGACCGGTTCCTGGTCACTGCCGAGTCATTCCGGATTCCGCAGGTTATCGTGTTCAACAAGCAGGACCTGCTGAATGAAAACCTGAAGCAGAAACAATCAGCACTGATCAAACTGTATGAAGGCATTGGTGTGCATTGCATTACCTCCTCTGCCGTTGAAGACCACGGACTCGATGACTTTCGCGCTGTCCTGAAAGACAAGACCACCCTGATAGCCGGTCATTCAGGCGTGGGTAAATCAACACTCATAAACACGTTGTCCCCCGAACTAAATCGTAAAACAGGAAGTGTCTCAAAAAGCGTTGAAAAGGGAGTGCATACCACCACTTTCGCCGAGATGATCATGCTGAATTCCGGCACATTTATTATTGATACCCCGGGGATCAAGGAACTTGGCCTGTCCGATATCCCCCCGGAAGAATTATCGGATTACTTCCCGGAAATGAGGGCCCTGAGCCAGGATTGCAAATTCAACAATTGCCTGCATCTTCATGAACCCCAATGTGCCGTTAAGGAAGCTGTGGCTGCAGGCAGGATCGCGGGGGTCCGGTATGAAAATTATCTCAGTATGCTGGAAGACCAGGATAACCGCCGCTAACCGGCCCATCCGTCGCGGTCGAGGCTTCGGTACTGGATCGCTTCAGCCAGGTGCTCAATACGAATGTCGTCCGAATCAGCAAGATCAGCAATGGTCCGGCTTACCTTCAGAATACGGTCATACGCCCTTGCGGATAATCCAAGTCGCTCCATGGCTTTCTTCAGCAAAGCGCGCCCGGCGGCATCAATTTCACAAACTTCCTTGACCCGGGAAGAGGACATCATCGCATTGCAATGCACATCCCCGTTTGTACCAAAACGTGAGGTTTGACGCTCCCTTGCCTTTATCACCCGTTCCCGGATCTCTTCACTGGATTCAGATTTACGCTCTGCCGTCATTTCATCGAAGGATACGGGCGTCACCTCCACATGCAGATCGATCCTGTCCAGTAAAGGACCGCTTATCCTGGACAGATAACGGTGCACCAGTCCGGGCCCGCATACACACTCCTTTTCCGGGTGATTGTAAAATCCGCAGGGACACGGGTTCATGCTGGCGATCAGCATAAAATTTGCCGGGTAATCCACGGTCGTTCGTGCCCTGGAGATGGTCACCCGGCGCGCTTCGATCGGCTGACGCATGACCTCAAGCACCGACCGGCGGAATTCCGGCAGTTCGTCCAGGAACAACACCCCGTTGTGGGCCAGTGATATCTCACCCGGCTGCGGATTGCTCCCTCCCCCGGCCATGGCTGCATCACTCACCGAATGATGCGGACTCCGGTAGGGCCTCACCGCCATTAGTGACGCATCTGTTCCCAGTTTCCCTGCCACCGAATGTATCTTTGTCGTTTCCAGGGCTTCGTTCAGTGTAAGCGGTGGTAGAATGGTAGGCAAACGTTTGGCAAGCATGGTCTTGCCGGCTCCGGGCGGACCGATCATGATTACATGATGTCCGCCTGCCGCAGCTATCTCCAGGGCCCTCTTAATATTCTCCTGGCCCTGTACATCCGAAAAATCCACCGAATACCCATTCAGGTTATGCATAAAAACATCCCGTGTATCAACCCTGACCGGGGCAATCTCCTTCTTCCCTTTCAGGTATAGCACAGACTCTTCCAGCGTCTCTACCCCAATCACGTCCAGTTGGTTCACAATCGCAGCCTCCCGGGCATTCTCCACCGGCAGGATCAGGGAACTGAAGCCATGCTTTCTGGCGGCTATCGCCATTGGCAGCACACCACGGATCGGCCGAAGCCGTCCGTCAAGGGCCAGCTCTCCCATTATCATGTGTTCTTCCAGGTTCTGCAAATGTTCCTGGCCGCTGGCCTGCAGAATCGTCAGGGCCATTGGAAGGTCATAGGCACATCCCTCCTTCCTGACATCGGCCGGGGCAAGGTTAACCACCACCCGGTTGCGGGGCATGCCATATCCCAGCGCCTTTACCGCTGCCGTGACCCGATGCTCACTTTCCTTTACAGCAGATCCGGCAAGACCGCTGATATGAAAATTCTTGCCGCTTTCCACACTTAGTTCGATGGTAATGATCCGGGCATCCACGCCGTTAACGGCTGCCCCGTAGGTTTTGGAGAGCATAAAAAAAGTATCTGCTGAATGATCCTCCGAAGATGCCGGATATCCCGGACAGCGTCAAGAAAATGGGTGGGTTATTCGTGCCTGATAGCTTCGACCGGGTCAAGTCGTGAGGCCTTCAGTGCAGGATAGGTTCCGAAAACGACGCCGATCAGGACCGCCAGGACCGCCACCACGGCGAGCGTATTCCAGGTAAAAGCCACCCGGAACGGAGCTTCGGTCAGCGCCCGTACGACCGGCACAATTCCCAGCGTAAGCAGCATTCCGCTCACCATCCCAAGGAAACTTCCCAATCCGGAAATGGTCACCGCCTCCGACAAAAACTGCATGAGGATTTCCTTTCTTTTTGCACCCACGGCCTTTCGGATACCTATCTCACGGATTCGCTCCGTTACTGAAATGATCATCACATTCATAATTCCGATACCGCCTACCACTACGGAGACACCTACGATCATACTCATTATAATCCGAAACAACAGAAATCCCCGGTTCACCTGCTCTACGCGGAATGCGTTGGTTACGACCTGCATATCGTGTCCTTTGCCCAGCTCCTCGTCAAGCCAATCGTTTACCTTTGCCTCAATGACAGGTACCAGTGATACATCAGGGGCCCTGATCAGGTATCTGGGCGGGTTTTCATGGAGAAAGCCGGGATCCAGGCGGGAAATGGGCAGGACAATCGTGGCCGGTTCGTCGGCCCTGCGGTTTTCAACCACAGCCATGATGGAGAAATGGAGTGAATCATACCCGGCCTGTCGACCAACGATCTGCGCTGAATTCAGCGAAGGAAACAACTTCTCTGCGAATGCCTGGTTGACTACCGCCGGTGAAGGTGCCGAATGCATCGCAAGGGAGTCAGGAAGAGTTCCAGCCAGTACCTCAACCTCCTCTGAAGGTATCTGGTTCACAAATCGAACATAGCCTCCCGCCCTGAGGCTGTCTTCACCGTGCAGCCTGGCGGTCATCCCGAACATCGCCAGCCCCCTTCCAGGGATTTCTGCCCCGGACAAAAGCTTCAGAAATCCATTATAATCCAGCAGCCGCAGCGAATCTTTCCTCAGCCTCACCCCATCCACCACTTCGGTGGTAGCCGGATCAAGAGACACCGATTCCAGGGAAGTAGTACTGGATATCTGTTCCATGGCATATTCTTCCATCCCGTCAATCATGGACAGGATAATCACCAGGGCCGCCACCCCGATGACAATACCTAAAATGGATAAAAGGGTATGAAGAAAGTTTTTGCGCACACTCAATGCGGCATCAGCAATCATTCGGAGAATTCGGCCCATAACCTAAAGACTGCCTGAGCGGGAGAATGTTACAGGTAGTTAGGGCAAATTCAGGATTCCGGAACCACCGCCCTTTCGATCAGCAGGATCAGCATATGGATCACCTTGATATGCACTTCCTGGATGCGATCCGCGTAGCCCTGGTGAGCCACGTCGATCACCACATCGGCCATCGGTGCCAGCTTGCCACCTCCCTTACCGGTCAGGGCCACCACCTTAATCCCCTGCTTTTTCGCCTGTCTGGCTGCTTCAAGTATGTTCGGAGAATTTCCCGAAGTTGAAATAGCCAGGAGGACATCCCCTTCGCGTCCTACCGCCTCCAGATACCGTGAAAACACATAATCGAATCCAAAATCGTTGCCGGCACAGGTCATATGACTCGGATCAGCCATGGAAATGGCCGCCAGGCCGGGCCGGTTCTCGCGATACCGCCCCGTAAGCTCTTCGGCAAAATGCATCGCATCACACATAGAACCCCCGTTCCCGCAGGATAAGGCCTTGCCCCCGTCCCGGAGGGCACCGGCAAATAAACCGGCCGCAGCCTCCACCGCTGCAATCCGCTCCGGGTCGTTACGAAAGGCCTCCAGGACCCTGGCGGCTTCAGCCAGTTCCGAGGTTATGATATCCGTTGTTGTCATGAATGGGTTGGTTTATCAGGATCCTCACCCGCATCTTCCGGTGCGGATGACGGTGTACTTTTACGGGTACCCGGCGACTGCGCATCCTGCAGGTCATACAACCGGGCTTTGAGTGAATTCACTTCATTCTCCAGTTTCTGAACCTTCTTTTTGGAGCTTCCCGCCTGGATATTCACCATCACCACATTGATCAGGAACAGGATCAGTCCGAGTACAGCAAATAGGGTAATATTGGCCTCATTGAAAATAAGATTATCCCCGTTCACAAAGCCGTTGATCCAGCCATAATCCGACTCGCCAAGCCGGTTCATCATATAAATAGTGCCGCCGAGCAAAAGCACATGAAAAATAAAATAAATGAGGTAAAATACGTATTTGGGGGTACTCATGGCCGATTTTCTTTGAGTCTAAACTACAAAACTTTGTCAAGTATTCTGCATGGAACTCAGCTTTTTGTACATCCCACCGGCCTTCAGCAATTCCTCATGCGTACCGCTCTCAACGATCTGTCCGTCCTGGATCACCACAATCCGATCGGCATGCTGAATGGTACTCAGGCGGTGGGCGATCACCAGGGATGTCCGGTTCTTCATCAGGTTGGACAAGGCTTCCTGGACGAGCCGTTCAGATTCCGAATCCAGCGCCGAGGTAGCCTCGTCAAGGATCAGAATGGAGGGGTTTTTCATGACCGCCCGGGCTATACTTATGCGTTGCCGCTGCCCGCCGCTCAGCTTCATCCCCCGTTCGCCGATATTGGTTTCGTACCCCTCGGGTAATTCGGAAATAAAGTCATGCGCATTGGCAATTTTCGCCGCACGCTCCACCTCCTCCAGCGAAGCATTCTCCAGGCCAAAAGCAATGTTGTTGAATACCGTATCATTAAACAGGATCGATTCCTGGGTGACTATTCCCAGCTGATCACGTAATGACCTGATGCTGTATGCCGGCAAAGGCTTGCCGTCCAGCAGGATTTCCCCATCGGTGGGGTCGTAAAAACGCGGTACCAGGTCGGCCAGGGTTGATTTACCGCCGCCCGACGGACCAACCAATGCCACGGTCTTGCCTTTTTCAAGTTCCAGGTTAATATCCTTCAACACCGGTTCAGATTCATAAGCAAAACTCACGTGAGAAAATCGGATGGAATCAGTAAAAGCTTCCAGTTCCTCGGCATCCGGCGAATCCCGGATGGCTGGCACCGCATCCACCACGCTAAATATTCGATCGGCCGAAACGATCCCTTTCTGGATTCCCGATAATCCCTGGGAGAATGTTTTGGCCGGCGATATCAGCTGGCTAAGAATGGCCAGGTAGCCCAGGAATTGCTCCGGCAACAGGCTCACATCGTTTGCCAGCACCAGGCTGCCGCCGTAATACACGATCACCAGGACGATCGTCACACCCAGGAATTCTGACAAAGGCGACCCCAACTCCCTTTTGTAGGAATAGGAAAGATTCACCCGCCGGTAATAATTTGTTTCCTTGTCAGCCTTGTTAAATACATAAGGCTCCGCGGTAAATGCCTTGATGATACGCATTCCCCCCAGCGTCTCATCCAGGATATTGAGAATCCGGCCAAGCGACTCCTGGCTCTGGATCGCCCGCTTTTTCAGGCGGCGGATCAGTTCGGCCATGGCCCCGCCGGCAATCGGAATGACAATCAAAGTAAACAGGGTCAGTTTGACAGATATGCTGAACAGCACAATGAAATAGACAATCACGAAAATGGGTTCGCGCAGCAGGGTTTTCGGACTGCTCAGTATGGAGGCATCCACTTCCTGTACATCGTTGGTGACCCGCGACATCAGGTCGCCTTTGCGGTTCTCGGTGAAATATCCCAGGTGCATGGCCGTCACCTTTTCGTAAACATCAATCCGCAGGTATTTAAGTACATCCTGCCTGATCTTGGCCATCAGCACGGAGCTAATATACCTGAAGATATTGGCGAGAAGAACCGACACAAAAACGGTGATACATACAAAGATGAGGGCGCCTACCGCACCGTGCTCACTGATCATCGTGTTAAAAAAGCGATCGAAAAGCCCGGTAAAGTAGTCGATGGTCAGTGAAAACTCCTCGGGAGGGGGTGCTGCTTTTGCCTCCTCATCGCCGTAAAACAGAATCTTCAGCAAGGGTATGAGCAGGGAGATATTGGCCGCACTGAATATCGCCGAAAGCAGGACAAAGAGCCCGTAAAGCGACATCCTGCTCCCCAGGTTCTTTGCGTATCCGAATACCCTGATGAATGTTTTCATAACCCGGGCGCAAATCTACGGATTAAAACTCACTTACCCGTACCGGGATATTCCAGCGTATGCCGGCACTGGTGTAATTGGTCGTCGCATCAAAGGGGGCATGCTCGCTCTCCACTTTCCTGAATACATGGCTGGCATCGAGGAAAAAATTATGCTTTAGCTGGTAGCTTGCCCGCAAACTCCCGTAAACCTGCTGTGTGCTGACCCCCTGGCCGATGGAGTTACCATAATTCTGCTCCCTTTGAGTGTTGGGCAGGAGAATGTTGCCCCCCCAATCCGACCCCAGCGTATCCAGTCCGTAATCAGCATACATCAGCTTGGCTGTCAGCTGCAGCCGGGGCACCGGCTGGTAACGCGCAATGCCCACCACTTCCCGGAAATTGGCACCGCGCGGATGGGCCAGTGGCTGCCGGTAGTGGGAATAGGATCCGGAAGGCGTATCGTGGGAGTAGGCATAGGGCCTGGCCACATTACCTTCAAGCTGCAGGTCCAGGTGATCTATCCCCAGCGCATTGATCCATTCTCCCCCAACCTGTAACCCGTACTTGTTACCCCACCAGCCCTCGCCGCTGGTGAGCTCGTCAAAGACTAGTTCGTCCACCGTAAATTGTCCGTATACCGAAAACCCGCGCGTCACCAGCCAGCGCGCATCCAGCCCGATGATCACATTGTCAGTGCTTCCGTCCTGCTGCTCGATGGCACGGTAAAATATCACCGGGTTCAAATACTTCCACTCAAATTTTGTATCCTCGGTCGGATCCGGATTGCTGTAGATCACCGCTTCAAACAAACCAAGGTTCAGCTTTCTCCCGATATTGATCTGCACCTGGTGAAAGGCCATGAATTTATTGGGATAGCCCGAGCTGCCGGTGAGCCCGTCTGGATTGCCCTGTATCTGCGCCGTCAGCTCCCTGACCAGCATCGTGTATTTCATCTTCCAGACCTGCGCATCCACCTTCAGAAATAACGAAGACGGGGCATAATCTGACAGGATCATACTCCTGTACCCGTTCCCCATCCGGAAACGGTCGTGGCCAAACTGGAAATTAATGTGCTCGGTGGCCTGAAAACTGATGTATCCCCGCGCGGTAAAAAAATCATACCCGTTGTCCTTAAAGCCCTTCCAGAACGCCTCACCGGGAACGGTCAGGTTCCCTGAAATATAGTCACGCACATAGCCCGGGTAAAATACCTGGTTCTCGCCGAGATAGGTGTAAAATCCTACCTTCTTATCGATCATCCCCCTTATCTGAACGCCGCGGGTGTTTATGAAAGGCGTGTAATCGGTATCCGAACTTGTACCCGCAGACAGCTGTAACACAGGATTAACATGAAGGTCAAACGAGGGGGTTTTGGCATGATAGAAATCGGAAGGTTTACGGTACAGAAGACCCAGGAACGGCTTGCGGCTCTCCGGCTCTGCATGTTCCGCCCACTCCCAGTTGTCATTCAGCAACCAGGTTACATTGTACTGGTCGACCCTGTCATCAAACTCACCCGATTCATATAAAGAATCTGCAAACGAGGCAATCTGCTTCCGCGTATAGGGCTTCCAGCTGCTGAAGAAATACGGATTCAACTGCCCCTGCAGAATCTCGTAGCGATCAATAATATGGTAATAATCCTCGTTAAGCGGGGCATTCACACTCTGTGCACCCGCAATAATGGAGGTTCCGAGTAAAAAAATAAAAAACAGGATTCTCGACATAAGAAAAAATTATTGCCGCAAAATAAGGTAAATTTGTGAATCTGCGTAACCTGCCCGTTGCCGCGAATATTTCATAAAAATGTTTGGGCAAATTCAGGGTAATGGTTAACTTTGTGCCTCTTTTGAGGAGAATGTAAAGAAAAGGCTTACAAAATGAAAAAAGACATACATCCGGAATACAGGGAAGTGGTTTTCCATGACACGTCAAGCGACTATCAGTTCATAACCCGGTCAACAATCAAGACCAGCGAGACGATCAAGTGGGAAGACGGTAATGAATATCCACTCGTTAAGATTGAAGTAAGCTCGGCCTCACATCCGTTCTACACCGGCAAGAAGCTGTTTGTGGATACAGCAGGTCGTGTGGAGAAATTCAACAGGAAATACAAGAAGAAGTAATTTAACGACCCCCGTCATCAGGAAGTCTTCATGGACCACGGTCTGTGAAGACTTTTTATTTTCGGGCGGCCTGAGTCAGGAGTCTCTGCGTTTTCTACCAGTATTCACTCCGGATTGATGACCAGCCAACCTGAGGGCTGCATGGGATAGAATGGGTCCGGTGCACCTGAAACCAGTGAATGGCTGGCACAATGTCCTCCTTCCTCCCGGGGCAGGGCCACGATACCCGATGGGTCACTGGCAGTCATGAGTCCTGCTGCCAGGTAGATTTTATTTCCTTTAAACTGATCTTTCCGGATAATGAATTCCACATTGCCGGCTTCTCCCATGCCCATCGTAGTGGCTACCCACCCGTTGCGCTCAAGGTATTCGTTTCGTTCCGACATTGCCGCCTTGTCCATGGCCGTGTTGCGCAGTTCCCAGGTAAACGCCCCGGAGGTTCTGAAATCGTCTCCCTCCTTGTTCAGCAACAGCCCCCCGAGTGCCGCGGAGGCATGCAGTACCTGAACGGATTCCCCGTCAGTAGTAAGGCAGATGCTTGCCACGTGCAGACGATCTCCGGTCACCGCAATCCGCAAATATTTCTTGTCCGAGTTATCAGCAAGAAGCTGATGCCCCGCATTTTCCGACAAAAGCAGATACGTTGTACGTTCCTTCTCGGTGACCGTCCCATCCAGTCCCGGCAGCATTTGGGCGAATGCCAGGTTCAGGGTTGTACCGGAAACAAAAAGGAGGAGCAGGGTGAGGACGGGTCGCGCGTACATATTGTGTGATTACAGGTTGTATAATTCACACGAAATTATTCCGGATATGGTTTCGGCGAGTGCTTTGCAAAGGGTTTGTAAATGGGTTAACATTGTAGGAGAACGGGGACTTTACCGGCAGCCAGCGCCCGGAGGAAACCCAAAAGAAACCGATCAGTTATCATATTTCAAAAAGGATGAACGTACTGCTCTTCGACGATGCCGTGATCAGGCAGCAATTGCTTCCCCTGACGTTTACCCGTCCGGTGGCCGATCTGCGGATCGGGATGATGACCATTGCTGAAAAATGGCCCTATTACCTGGCGGGAGAATATGGCTTTCATACCATCGACTACCTGTCTGAACGCTTCCCGGGAAACCCAGCCAGCCTGTGGATCAACGGAGCTGTGTGTCCGGATTCCCCCCTGGCCGATGCCATCGGCAACCTGCAGGCCGGACAGGCCTTGTATGCCGGTGAGGTAATGATTGCGGCCAGTGCCCCCGGTACGGACTGGAAGCCGGGAGCAGGCGGACTGGAGAAGGTCACTTTCGCCGGATCCCTGAACCTCATTGATCGTCCCTGGAAGATTTTTCAGCTCAACCGCGAGGAATTCGAAAAGGATTTTGCCCTGGTTACAAAAGACAGGGAAAGCGCACCCCTTACCGACAGCCATACGGTGGTATACGGACGTGAAAACCTGTTTTTGGAAGAAGGGGCCGAGGTACGTGCCGCCGTCATTGACGCAGAGAAAGGACCGGTTTACCTGGGAAAAAACAGTATGGTGATGGAAGGCGCTATCATCAAGGGCTCCCTGGCCCTGATGGAAGGCGCCATGGTGAGTATCGGGGCAAGGCTCCGGGGTGACAGCACGGTAGGACCCTTCTGTAAAGTGGGCGGTGAGGTAAGCAACACGGTCATGCATTCCTACAGCAACAAAAGCCACGACGGCTTCCTGGGAAATGCGGTGATCGGTCAGTGGTGTAACCTCGGGGCAGATACCAACTGTTCGAATATGAAGAACAACTATACACCCATCAAGGTGTATGACCATCACACCCAACGGTTTGTGGATACGGGCGGACTGTTCTGCGGCCTGATCATGGGTGACCATTCCAAAACCGGGATTTGTACCATGCTCAATACCGGAACCGTTGTCGGGGTATCGGCAAATATTTTCGGGTCCGGTTTTCCAAGACAGTTCATCCCTTCCTTTGCATGGGGTGGCGCCGGAGGGTTTAACACCTTCCGGATCGACAAGGCATTCGAAACGGCAGAAGCGATGATGTCACGCAGGGAGGTCTCGCTCAGCGAATCAGAGAAAGAAATATTAACGCGGGTTTATACGGAGACCGCACCAAACAGGATCTGGGAAAAATAATGCGCTTCAACGATATTAAAGGATATTCGTCCATCAAAAAACAATTGATCCAGGCTGCCCGGAGCGGACAGGTGGCGCATGCTCAATTATTCTTCGGCCCTGAATCGGCTCCTAACCTTCCCATGGCCCTGGCGTATGCCACTTACCTGAATTGCGAAAACCCGGGGGAGGACGATGCCTGCGGGGAATGCGCGTCCTGCAGTAAGAACTCAAAATTTGTTCACCCCGACCTGCATTTTGTTTTTCCGGTGAGCAGTACAAAAAAAGTAAAGGCCAAAGACGCAATCAGCCAGACCTTTTTGCCCGATTGGCGAAAATTCCTGACTGAACAGCCGTTCGGGGACCTTTCAGTCTGGTCTTCCTTTTACGGCGGCGAAGACAAGCAGGTAAACATATCCAAAGAAGAAAGCCGGCAGATTATCCGTAACCTCAGCCTCAAGGCATTTGAGGGTCGTTATAAGATTATGCTGATCTGGCTCCCGGAATACCTGCATCGTTTTGCGGCCAACGGAATCCTGAAGATACTGGAAGAACCGCCTGACAAGACCCTTTTCCTCCTGGTCAGTAATGATTCGGAACAACTGCTGACCACCATTCTCTCACGGACCCAGATGGTCCATATCCCGCGCTTCCGCGATGAAGACCTCGCGGCCATGCTGCAGGAGCAGTATGATATCCCGGAGAATGAGGCGCAGGACGTGGCCCGCGTCGCTGAAGGGAGCCTTACCCAGGCACTCCGGTTAAAGGATAATACCGACGACAATACCCGTGATTTGTTTGCCGGCTGGATGCGCAGTTGCTTCAAGATGGAATTCGATCAGCTGGTCCAGCATGCTGAGAACTTTCACCGGTCGAGCAAGCTTGCTCAGAGGACCCTGCTCCGGCATACCCTGCACCTGATGCGTGAATGCCTCATTTACCAGACCGCACCCGCCCTGTTGAAAACGGACGATGAGACCCGGGCGTTCCTGGCCAATTTCAGCAAGGTAATGGTGCCGGAACGCGTTGAAAAGATCTCCGGTATGGTAGGCGAATCCATCTACCACCTTGAACGGAACGGAAGCCCCAAAATGATCTTCCTGGATCTTTCCCTGTCCATTGCCCAAACCATGAAGCAAACCGCATGAAACCGATCCGAATTGTAACCCGAAAAAGCAAACTGGCGCTCTGGCAGGCAACGTACATTGCCGGCAAACTGAATGCGGCGGGCCATGAAACCCAACTGGTCACCATGGAGACGATCGGGGATAAAATCCTTGATGTAACCATTGCCAAGATCGGCAGTAAAGGGGTGTTCACCGAAGAACTCGAACAAGTCCTGGCGGCAGGAGAAGCTGAAATTGCCGTTCACAGCGCCAAGGATATGCAATCGGTGCTTCCGGAAGGATTTGAACTTATCGCATTTAGCGAAAGGGAAAAGGTTCATGATGTGCTTGTGAGTCATTCTTCCGGGATCAGCCTGGAGAAAAAGCTGGTCGTGGGGACTTCCTCCACACGGCGAACCGCATTACTAAAACATTATTATCCGGAAGTCAGCGCGGTGCCCGTCCGGGGTAATTTGCAGACACGTATCCGGAAAATGGAAGAAGGACATTGCGATGCCCTGATGCTCGCTTATGCCGGCATTCACCGGATGGGTTATGGCGATATGATTCGGGAGAATATTTCGACGGATAAATTCATCCCGGCGGTCGGACAGGGTTGCGTGGCAATTGAAGCACATGTGTCTCTGGACGAAGAACGTCGCCAGGCGGTAGCTACAGCCGTAAATCATTCAGAAACTTCAATTTGCATGGAGGCAGAACGCGCATTCCTTCGTAGATTGGAGGGAGGATGCAGCATCCCGGTATTCGGACTTGCCCGGTTATCCGGTGCAAACGTGACAATGGAGGGAGGAATTGTCAGCCTGGATGGAAAAAAATTGATTAGAAAATCTGTGGAAGGTCCCCGGGCCGCCGCCGAAACCCTCGGCATTGCGCTGGCAGAAGAGGTACTGGACGCAGGAGGAAAAGAAATACTGGACAAAATTAAATCTGATTTATGAACCGTTTTTTAACTATATGTCTGATCAGCCTTCTTCTGTCTGCATGTGGAGAAAAGGAATACCTGGTCACTTTCACTACCCCGTATGGAGATATGCATGCCATCCTTTATGACGAAACACCACAGCATAAGGAAAATTTTATCAAACTGGCCAGGGAAGGATTCTATGACAGCCTGCTGTTTCATCGCGTGATAAACGACTTTATGATCCAGGGCGGAGATCCCGAATCAAGGGGAGCCGCTCCGGGAATCCCGCTTGGTTCCGGCGGACCAGGCTATACAGTGCCTGCAGAATTCAATAAAAATTTGTATCATACGAAAGGTGCGTTGTCCGCAGCCAGACAAGGCGACCAGGTAAATCCGCAAAAAGCGAGCAGCGGGAGCCAGTTTTACATCGTGGATGGCCAGACTTATACGGAAAAAGACCTGACAACGGACATGGCCAAGCTCGGTTTAACGGCACAGCAGCTCATGGAAACGAACGATTCCCTGCGCCAGGAGTTGATTGCAGTGTACCAGACCCAGGGTCCGGAGGCGTACAGGCAAAAGCTCCTGGATATGAAGGAGTACCTGGCCGAGGAATCCGGTCAGCCGGTCAGTGTGTTTAGCCAAACCATCGACCCCGAAAGGCTGGAAGCCTATACCACGGTGGGCGGAGCACCTCATCTGGACGACGAGTATACGGTCTTTGGCCAGGTGATTGACGGACTCGATATCATCGACAAAATAGCGGAAACGCCTGTCGATGGTCGCGACAGACCCATGAGGGATGTACCCTTCAAGGTATCTGTTGAAGAAGTATCAAAATCCAGGATTGAAAAAGAATATGGATACACGTTTCCTGAGGAAAAATGAAGATTCTCATAACAGGAGCAAACGGACTGCTTGGACAAAAACTTGTAGCCCTTCTCTCCGCTGACAAAGATCTGCAAGTCATTGCGACTGCACGAACCACTAACCAATTACCGGCAACTGGCCGCGAAGCATATCGTTTTGCCCGAATGGATGTCACCGACCGGGAAAATGTCATAGACATTGTAGGCGATTACCAGCCTGATACCATTATCAATACCGCAGCAATGACTCATGTGGATCGATGCGAAGAGAACCAGGATGAATGTCACACCGCGAATGTTACGGCTGTGGAGAATCTCATCGAAGCCTGTGAGACCTTTCAGGTACACCTGATCCAGCTTAGCACTGATTTTATTTTTAACGGTACCAACGGTCCCCTGGATGAAAATGCCTCCCCGGACCCGGTTAACTTCTACGGACGGTCTAAGCTGGAAGCAGAAGAGCTGCTCCGTAAAAGCAAATGTGATTACTCCATCATCCGCACAGTACTTGTTTATGGCGTGGGATACGATCCGTCCCAGTCAAATATTGTCCTTTGGGTCATTGATAAACTAAACAAGAAAGAAGAAATTAACCTGGTCAATGACCAGTGGCGTACCCCGACCCTGGTGGAAGACCTGGCCGAAGGCTGCTTTCTTATCGCGAAGAAACGGGCGCTGGGGGTTTATAATATCAGTGGAAGGGAAATGATGACGCCGTACCATATGGCCGAGACTATTGCCGATGAATTCAACCTGGACAAATCACTCATCCATGAAACGGATAGTGATACATTTACCCAGCCGGCAAAACGACCCTTGAAAACCGGACTTACTATCGACAAGGCAGCAGGGAAACTCGGATATTCCCCGCATTCGTTCCGGGAAGGCCTTAAGTTAGTCAGCAAGCAACTGAAACAGCAGGCCTGAGTATAGCATGCCAGGCCTTGCCGCCCGGGAGCGAATCATTCCTCCCGCTTTTCCGATTCCTTCCTGATCGCCATGGTCAGGAAATAGATGAATCCGCCCCCAACAAATCCGAGGATCAGGATCATGGTTAAGATGGAAAGTCCGCTCATGATTTTACAATTTTCTTGTACAAATATCCATTTAACAGTATACCCGCCACGATTACCAGTAGCCACTGGGTGATTACCGAGGCATTGCTGTAAACGTCGATCACATTCCAGTTTCCATCGGCATCAAACCATGGGTAATCTGAATAACCCCGGCTAAGCCACCAGTAGATCAAAATCACGGCCAGGGGCACATTCAGTATCATACAGGCCTTGAAATAAAGGTCCGGCACCCGGAAATCAGAGTCCTCGTCAATAAAATCGCTTTTGAATTTCTGGACACCGTAGCGAATGACGGCTATAATAATAAAAAAGCCGCTTACAATCAGTCCGACCCCCCAGACCCAATCCTGGTTGTTAAATATATCCAGCGACCAGGCCGAAGGAAATCCAAACACAATGCTGAATACTGCCACCCGTACCGAAGCACTCCCCCTGGTCAGGCCCATATCCTTTAAGTTACTTATAAAGAGCTCCAGCATTGGAAGCAGCGAACTGAAGGCAGCCAGAAAAAAGGCAAAAAAGAAGATAAACGAAAAGATAGCTCCCCCGGTAAACGTGCTGAACAATTTAGGTATAATGGTAAATGTAAGTGCCTGGTTTCCGCTCTGCAGAAAGGTTTCTGCGTCTTCCGGCGAAGGTGCAAGGGCAAAAACAGCCGGTAGAATTGCCATGCCGGCGATCAGGGAAGCAGTATTATTTCCAAAGCCCCCTATAAAGGTGTTCAGTGTAACGTCTTCCTTGTTCCGGGAGTAGGAAGAAATTGTCATGATCAGGCCCCATCCCGCTCCGGTCGACCAGGCAGACTGCGACAGTGCCTCAATCCAGATTCCCGGTTCACCAAACAGTTCCGGTTTAATGGCAAACATATATTCCAGCCCCAGGACGCCGTTATCCATCGTAAGTGACATCACGGATATAATCAGAAGCATCAGAAACAACGTAGGAATCAGTATCCGGTTGGCCTTTTCAAGTCCTTTCTGTATACCGCGTGACAAGACGATAATACCGCCCAGCACCGTCACGATATACAGGACAACCGTGCTCGTACTGCCATAGGCAATACTATCCCAGAAATTCTCAAGAAAAGCTGGGTTTTCGTTCAGCCTGGCTGATATGGTGTTGCCACCGCTGGCAAAATTGATCAGGTTGTTAAAAGTCAGTCCCAGATACTGCATCGCCCACCCCGTGACGACTGCGTAATAGAATCCGATACCGAGGGTACACAGGGTAATAAAGAATCCGCCCCAGGTAAGGCCCTTGCCTGCCATAGAGCCATATGACCCGATCGTGCCCTTCTTGTATTGCTTGCCAATTGAAAATTCCGCCAAAAGGATGGGTATCGACCAAATCAGGAGAAAAACGACCCACAAGAGCAGAAAAGAACCTCCGTACTGACCCGCTAACCGTGGAAACCGCCACAGGTTTCCTGCTCCGATGGCCATCCCCAGCGAAGCAAGCACAATTCCCCATCGATTACTGAACTGTTCGTGTTTTTGCATACGTGCGTTACATTAACCTGACCGCTATATTAGGTAAAATAACGGGCATTAAAAACCGGATATTCAAAGGTAAACCTTTGCTCCTTCACCGGATTATTCGCAAGTTTTTTGTATTTTACTATGGGAACATCGAAAATCGCAATGAATCATCCGCTCCTCGCCTTTTTACTGACAGCCATGTGGGTATGCCCGGCTTCTCTCCGTGCACAAGACCAGAACATACTGTCTGCCAAAATTGAAGGCATTGCTGTTGAGGTTTCCATTGATGACATACCTGGCGAGCAATCGGTATGGCTGAATTTTGAATTGCGCAATACTACCGACCAGGTGATTAGTTTTCCGTACCGGTATTACTGGGATTTTCCGGTAGGTATGCTGGGTATCCTGACCCGGAAAAATGGTAAGTCACTGACCCGGTTCGGATCCCGCCATGTTCTTGCCGATGAGGTGCTGAACGACGATTACGACAATTACCGGGTGGACCTTCAGCCCGGGGGAAAACTCGAAGGGACCGTCAACCTGATGGATATGGTTATCTTAAAGGATCACTACGGGGCTACCCGCCTGAAACCCGGTAAGTATAAGGTTGGATTGTCGTTTTTCGGCAACCAAAGCGAGATGCTGGACATCACCATACCAAAAGGATAAAGAATGACAGGCGGTGCAGGATTTAGCAGCGACAGCAGAAAAAATCTTGAGAATAATGAACGACTCAGAAACAAATCCAGGCGCGCGGTGCCTGGCAGAAACCTGAAAACCTGGCCTGACCGGATACCCGACATTCAATCCATCCGTGCTTTCCGAAGACTCCTGCGTCGAAAAAGGCGCCGACAACACCTGGCCATTATTTTATTAATGCTGCTGTTTTCCCTTGTCGTTCTGTCTGTTCTTATAGCCTATTAACTGTATTGGCCAGTCCGTCATCAAGGCCAGTCTGTCGTCAGGCCAGTCCATAAACATTTTTCAGGTTCGATCCCCGGACAAAACGAATCCGATCCGTTACCCGTGAACAACCCAATAAAAAAGCCCGCTGTTGCGGGCTTTGCGTAAACTGTTTTCATTGATTTATTCTTCCATCTCCGCGGGCAACTCATTCGTGGCCACTTCACGGTAAAGTTTCCATCCATCGCCTTCATTCTTGAAGATCATCAGGTAGGTATCATGAAGGATCATCGCCTCCTCTGCCCCTTCCGGCAGGTAAGTGACCTCGGTTTTACCCATTTCAAAGGCCCACGTATCATTGATGATAGTTAGGTCCATCGGACTGATAACCATTTTTGCCCCGGCAGGATAGGGCCCGGCGGTAGCATGCGACCGAAATTCATCCCATTCCGGACCGGTAGGCCCTGCGGAAGTGAAATCGGGATGAGCCATTCCCTCCATAGGACTGTAATCCCCGCTTTCCACCATGGCCATAAAATTGTTACGCACTTCGTCAATCTCGGCTTTGGCGGCCTCTTTATCCACAACCGGCTCTTCCACCTCGGTCATTTCAGCAGAATCTGCGTCCTCATCTTCAGGCGGAGTAGTACAGCCAATTTGTACCATCATTAAAGTCGCGGCAACAAAAACACTCAATACATAAGCTAATTTCTTCATAGTAATTCAGGTTGTTAGTTTTCAACAATATAAGAAATTAGCCTGCTAATTAAAATACTGCTACACGACAGGGAACCATTCAGTCATTGGCAGCCGCCTGTTCCTGGTACCCCAGTAAAAACGCCTTGATATACTCGTCCAGATCACCGTCCAGCACATTCTGGACATCAGTGCGTTCCACTCCGGTACGGGCATCCTTTATGAGCTTATACGGATGTAATACATAATTGCGGATTTGCGAACCAAAATCGATTTTCATCTTCGAGCTTTCAATCTTGTCCCGCTCGGCATTGCGTTTTTCGATTTCAATCTGATAGAGCCTGGACTTCAGCATCTTTATCGCCTTCTCCTTATTCTGGAGCTGCGACCTTTCCTGCTGGCATTCAATGACTATGCCTGAAGGCTCATGATGAAGACGTACGGCTGTCTCGACTTTATTTACATTTTGTCCTCCCTTGCCTCCCGACCTGTAGGTATCCCATGATATATCCGCCGGGTTCACATCAATTTCAATCGTATCATCGATTATGGGATATACATAGACCGAGGCGAATGAGGTATGCCGTCTTCCACCGGAATCAAAAGGTGAGATGCGCACCAGCCTGTGCACGCCAATTTCTGACTTGAGGTTCCCGTAGGCAAAGTCGCCGTCAATTTCCAGCGTGGCGGATTTTATCCCTGCCGTATCGCCGGGCTGGTAGTTTACCTGTCGCACTGAATAGCCCTTCGATTCTCCCCACATAATATACATGCGGTTGAGCATATCCGCCCAGTCCTGCGACTCGGTTCCCCCCGCTCCCGGGTTAATTTCCAGCATCGCACCAAGCTGATCTTCTTCATTACTCAGCATTTTTTTGAATTCAAGTGCCTCCAGCTCTTTCAGAGCCTTGCCAAATTCGCGGTTCATCTCCTCATCTTCGACATCTCCCGCCTGGTAAAACTCATTCAGGGTATCCACGTCATCAGTCAGGGCTTTGACCTTCTCAAAATGCTCGGTCCAGACCTTTTTAGCCCGGATTCCTTTCATTACTTTTTCTGCTTCCTCAGGATCATCCCAGAAACCGGGCTGAGCCGTCAGCAATTCTTCTTCTTTTATCTCTTCTACTTTCTTGTCGTAGTCAAAGATACCTCCTCAAGGCTTCTACACGTGCCTTCAAGTCTTTCAACTCGTCTGTTGTCATAATTGATTAATTTATCTGCTGACAAAACTAAAGTAATCCCGGGTAAAAAAAGAATATCGGCCCGCTTGTTACCGCACCCTAAGATCGATGATATCTATAATGTACCGCCCGCCAGGACGAAATTTGCGTTTATGGAAAAGTTTCATCAGGAACCCGGCCCCGATAATACCACCGCTGATGGCATAGGTGGCGGGACTGAGTTCGCCCTCCTCATCCCGGATGAGCTTCTGGCTTACAAAATCAGCGGCCAGGAACAAAACTCCTGCGATGATAACCTTATCACCACCGTGGGAATAATGAAAATTCTGGAAGTTGTGACTACTTATATCTATTACCTCAAAATCACTGAGCGGAACCTCAAAATAATGAAACCGCACCGTATCGCGGCGTAATCCCAGGATCAATCCTTTCCTGAAATGGTCCTCGCCCCTCATCCGGTACCTTATCTGGTCCCCTTCCCTGAAAACAACCTGTTTACTGGTTCCCGATTTCTTAAGCAAAAGATAAGGCCCCGATCCCTGCTGGGCAAGCAAAGGCAGCCATCCGATTACCAGTAGAATGATTAAACAGGTCTTTCTGTACATATGATAAACCCTGCCGGTTCGAGGGCAGGGTCAGATTTTCAGATCATACGGAGCCATCCATGCAGATCTTCAGCCCGCCCGGCCTTGATATCATCCAGGGCCTTGAGCACCTTCGGTGCGAATTCACGATCGGCCACCGGGGGCAATTCGTACTGATCGTCTTTGTACCCAATGGTCTCAATATGCGCAATAGTGGCCGCAGTACCTGCACCAAAGGCTTCCTTAAGCCGTCCTGAACGGATGGCGTCCAGGATCTCCTCCACCTCCACTTTTCGTTCTTCCACTTTCATTCCCCAGTCCCGTGCAAGGGTCAGCACGCTGTCACGCGTAATTCCGTTGAGGATGGTATCACCCAGGGCCGGCGTGACCAGGGTGTCGTCCAGCACGAACATCACATTCATGGTGCCGCTTTCTTCAATATATTTGTGCTCCCGGCCATCGGTCCAGAGCAACTGATCATATCCCTTCTCCTTGGCAAGCTGGGCAGGATAAATAGCCGGGCCGTAATTACAACCGGTCTTACAATACCCGCTGCCACCTTCCACTGCACGAACAAAGTGGTTTTCAATCTTCACCTTCACGGGCTTGCTGTAATATGCGCCAACCGGGCAGGTAATTACCATATACCGGAATCGCTGGGAAGGCCTGATTCCAATAAAATCATCGTCGGAAAACAAAAACGGCCTGATGTAAAGACTTGTCCCGGGTTTATCCGGTACCCAGGCCCGGTCCAGGTCAAGCAGCATATCCAGACTTTCAAAATAGAGCTCCTCCGGTACCTTGGGCATGCACATGCGCTCCGCCGAAATATTGAGACGCTCAATATTCTTATCCGGACGGAAGACCGCTACCTTTCCGCTGTCATGCTTATAGGCTTTCAGTCCTTCAAAAATCGAGATGCCATAGTGCAGGGCCGGACTCGCCGGACTGATGGTCATAGGCTTGTAGGGCTCAATGGCCGGATTTTTCCACCGTTCGCCATCATGATGTACGACGAATTGATGATCGGAATAAATTTTCCCGAATTCTATATTCTCCGGATCCAGCTGATCAATTTTACTCTGGGTATTCCGTGCAATGTGGATGTTCGTGGTATCTAACATATCTGCTTGGTTTTCGAGGGGGTAAATTTACGAAAAAAGCGGAAGGAAACTGCATCAGCCGCGAGGCTTCCACGGGGTTTCTGCCACTTCCAGCTCTGCACTCATCTTCCTGCACAGCACGAACAGGTAGTCCGAGAGCCGGTTGAGATAATGGATGATCCGTTCCTCAACTTCTGCAATTTCCGCGAGTGAGACCACGCGGCGTTCCGCCCTGCGGCAAACACACCGGGCGATATGTCCGGCCGATACTGACGCATGCCCTCCCGGCAGGATAAAATTTCGCATAGGCTCCAGCGACTCCTCCATCGTATCAATCTCTTCCTCAAGTTCTGACACCGCTTCCCCGGCAAGGGTTGGAACCTTATCCAGTTTCTCAGGATCTTCGGTCGCCAGCCGCGAGCCAATCGTAAAAAGGTTTTCCTGAATCCTTATCAATACATCCCGGCGCGGCGCATTAACCGTCTGATCCCTCAGCAGGCCGATATGGCTGTTAAGTTCGTCTACCGTCCCGTAGGCCTCGATCCGCACATGGGACTTCGACACACGGCTCCCACCAAAGAGCCCTGTTGATCCGGAATCCCCTGTTTTGGTATAGATTTTCATTCGCTGTCTGTAGCAACCGGCTTGTTGCGGGTTACGTTCTCGTTGATGTCATCTGTTTCAATCAGTCCGTCGCGCAGCCGTACAATGCGGTGAGCATAATGGGCAATGTCATCTTCGTGCGTCACCATAATGATGGTATTCCCACGGTCATGAAGGGTCTGGAACAGGTCCATGATGTCGTACGAGGTTTTGGTATCCAGGTTACCTGTAGGTTCATCGGCCAGGATGATACTCGGGTCATTAACCAGTGCCCGTGCGATCGCCACCCGCTGGCGCTGACCTCCGGACAATTCATTGGGCCGGTGGTCTGAACGTTCACCAAGCCCCACACTGTTTAAGGCATTCATCGCCTTCTCCTCGCGCTCCGACTTTCCGTAACCTGCATAAATCAGTGGCAACGCCACATTCTCCAGGGCTGAAGCACGGGGAAGCAGGTTAAATGTCTGGAACACAAACCCGATCTCCTTGTTCCTGATCTCGGCCAGTTCGTTTTCGCTCAGGTCACTCACATCATTATCGTTCAGGATGTACGTTCCACCGGTCGGGGTATCCAGGCAGCCGATAATGTTCATCAGCGTCGATTTTCCAGAACCTGACGGGCCCATAAAGGCTACGTATTCACCCCTGTTGATCACAATGTCGATGGATTTAAGCGCATCTACGGTCTGCGTACCCATCTTGTAAATTTTAGAAATTCCTGAAGTTTCAATGATCTTGCCCATGAATATACGCTTGTTTATCTGATCAAAGGTAAAAATTTCACTGCCTTTACCGGCCCTCAATTACTTGAACGGTGTTTTCGGCTATTGAGTGTATGATTAACAGCCGCGACGGAGAGGTGTTCATATAAAATTCAGAGTCCGAACATAAATGTACGCGTCACGGCCTCAAAGGTTATCACGTCGTAAGTGCGTTCGGAAAAAGTCACATTCCCCTGCCGGTCAACCAGCAGCACCGTGGAACAGCGGCTGCCATACTCCGGGGATTTTATAAAAATCGGCGAAAGCAATTGTTCCATTTCCCTCCCAATTCCGGTATCAGGAAGCTTATCCTCCGGGGCTTTCAAATCATCATACAGCAACTCAAACAAATCCCGTTCCCTGATCCTGCTTTTTTTCAATACATCTTCCAGCTTATCCCTGCCGCGTTGCACCTTCGGCCAGGATGTATTGAGCAGCGCATTGCTGAGGCCAAAAATACCCGTGCCGATCCGACGGGCTTTACCACCGTAATTCCCGTAATACCAAAGATCGCCCTGCAGGGACCCACAAATAAGGTTAAACCCATTGTATTGCTCACCTTCGTCCACTACGCGGGCAACGTACTCTTCAGCCGGCGTATCATTCTCCAGGAAATTACGGACAAGAGCACCGCGTGAAGGGGCATTCTCCTTAAATTCCGAAGGATCCCTGTAATTGGTCAGCAACGCCACTTTCCCTTTCCTGGATACGCCCATCCATGTGCCTCCTCCCAGCAGGTCACGCCCGGCCAGGATCTGCCTGTTTTCCTCCCAGAACCCGGCAGGCTCGGTCGGACGCGCATAAAACTCATCCCGGTTGGCGGCGATCACCAGCGGGTAGTCGGGATGTGCTTTAATGGAGAATAAGACAAGACACATGGCACCTACTCTTCAAAAAGTGATAATTGCGGAGGAAGTAACTGGAAAGACTTTCGATGATACCGGGTGGCCCCATAAGCCCGGATGGCCTCCCGGTGCTGCAGGGTGGGATAGCCCTTGTTACGGTCCCAGGCATAATCCGGGAACTCCCGGTGCAGGTCCTGCATCAGTGCATCCCTGTAGGTCTTGGCCAGCACCGAAGCGGCAGCAATGCTGTAAAACCGGCCATCTCCCTTGATCATGCATTCAAAGGGAATATCATTGTGGGGTTTATAGCGGTTCCCGTCGATGAGCAGGAACTCAGGACAACAGGTCAGCCGGTCAATCGCAATGTGCATCGCCTGGTAGGAGGCATTGAGAATATTGATCTCGTCGATCCGGTGATTGTCCACGACCCCGACCGCCCAGGCGAGCGCATCTTTTCTGATCTGGTCTTTCAGCTGATCCCGTTCATCGGCGGTGAGTTGCTTGGAATCATTCAGCAGGGAATGTTCATAATCCGCCGGGAGAATGACAGCTGCGGCCACAACCGGACCGGCCAGGCATCCCCTGCCGGCTTCATCACACCCTGCTTCCCACTTTTTTCCACTATGCGTTGCCAACAACATGGGGGTAAAGATAAATGCCTCCGGGAGAATGAAAAAAGAACATCCGAAATTTTCATTCGGCCGTATGCTCCGTAAAAAATGATAGTTTTGCACCATGCCTGCTAAAAACACTTGGAAAAGCCTGTCCTCCAGGGAAATTTATTCCAATAAATGGATCTCACTGGTTGAACACCAGGTGATAAACCCCGGTGGCGGACAGGGCATCTACGGGAAGGTTTCCTTCAAGCACCTGGCGGTTGGAATTATCCCGGTCGACCCGGAGCAAAACACCTGGCTGGTGGGTCAGCACCGGTTTACCCTGGACACCTACAGCTGGGAAATTCCGGAAGGAGGTGCCCGGCCCGAAGAAGATCCGGTCGATGCCGCCCGGCGTGAACTACAGGAAGAAACAGGCCTCACGGCGCGCACATGGGAATTCCTGCTGGCCATGCATACATCCAATTCGGTAACCGACGAACTCGGGCATATTTACATTGCGCGGGATTTGAGCCAGGGGACTCCCAGACCTGAAGAAACTGAATCAGACCTTAAGATCATGAAGCTTCCACTGCAAGAGGCAGTAGAGATGGTTATGGATGGTGAAATTACCGATTCGCTCAGTGTTGCCGGCTTGCTGAAGGCAGCACGAATTCTTGACATATAACATGGGGCAAAATTACCGGGACCATATCCGCATTACCTTTCACCTTGCCTACCCGGTCATGCTCAGCCAGCTGGGTCATATGATGGTAAATGTGGCCGACTCGGTCATGGTCGGCCAGCTGGGCGCCACACCACTGGCTGCTGCCTCGCTCGCCAATGTGATCTTTCACCTGTTGCTCATGTTTGGAATCGGGGTAAGTTATGGTATTACCCCGCTGGTGGCGGCAGCCGACGGAGAAGGAAACATCGGGCGGTCAGGCCAGCTCCTGAAACATGCGAGCGTCATCAACGTAGCCACGGGCCTGCTGCTCTTTTTACTCGTTTTTGCCGGTAACCGCTCGCTTTCCTATCTCAATCAACCCGAAGAGGTGGTCACCATGGCAACCCCCTACCTCAATATCATCACGCTGTCCATGATCCCGCTTATGGTCTTCCAGACCTATCGTCAGTTTGCTGAAGGTCTGTCACGCACCCGTATGGCGATGGTGATTGTCATCGCGACGAATCTTCTGAATGTCGGTCTTAACTACCTGCTGATCTATGGAAAACTGGGGTTTCCGGCCCTCGGACTCAACGGAGCGGGTTGGGCTTCACTCATCTCAAGGGTCATCCTGGCCCTCTGGATGGCCCTGTACATCTTCAAAGGAAATAAATTTCGTCCTTACCGGATCGGCTTCTCCTTCGGAAAGTACCGTAAACTTATCTTTCGCAAGCTCCTTAATATCGGCATTCCGGCCGGCTTTCAGTATATCTTTGAGGTCGGAGCCTTCGGGTTTGCCGTGATTATGATCGGATGGCTCGGCACCAATGCCATGGCCGCCCATCAGATCGCCATAAATATGGCGGCCATCAGCTATATGGCGGCCTCCGGGCTCTCGGCCGCCGCCACCATCCGGGTGGGAAACCAGTGGGGCCGCAAGGACATGCCTACCCTGCGTGCCGCGGCCTTCACCATCTTCGGAATGGTGGCCGTGTTCATGCTCTCCTGTGCGCTCATATTCATCACAGGCCGGTATTTCTTCCCCTCCCTGTACATTGACAACCAGGAGGTGATCCAGCTGGCGGCCTCCCTGCTGGTCATCGCCGCCTTCTTCCAGCTTTCCGACGGGATCCAGGTGGTTAGCCTGGGTGCACTCCGCGGCCTGGAGGATGTAAAAATTCCCACCATATTCACCTTTCTCGCCTATTGGGTCATCGCTCTTCCGACCGGCTACCTGCTTGCCTTTCCCGGCGGACTCGGGGTGCGCGGGATCTGGCTGGGCCTGTTAACCGGACTGACTACCGCCGCCATCGTACTGTTCCTGAGGTTCCGCCATCTCACCCGTTCACTTTTGCCGGCATAACCATTTTCTTTATCTTCACCGGAAAATGGTGAGCCAATGATGCGCAGATTAATTCTTTTATGTACAGTGTTCCTCCTTTGGTTTTCCGCACCTTCCACCGCCCAGCAGGAGTATCCTGCCATTCTGGGTATGCGTGAACGTGCCGAGGTCATTGATGACTTACTGGAGAATAAAATACGTACGGTGCTGCCCGGACTGATGAAATCCTCCGGTATTGATATGTGGGTGGTCATTTCCAGGGAGTACAATGAAGACCCTGTGATCAAAACGCTCCTGCCCGCCACCTGGCTCAATGCGCGGCGCCGCACCATCCTGGTGATGACCCTCAGGGCCGATACCGTGGAAACGCTGGCAGTGGCCCGCTATGACGTCGGAACGCTGTTTAAGAAAGCCTGGGATAAGGAATCACAGCCCGACCAGTGGCAGCGCCTTGCCGAACTCATCGGGGAAAGAGACCCGCAGAAAATCGGACTGAATTTCTCCGAAAATTACGGACATGCCGACGGGATCGCCTCCACAGACCTCAGCGAATTTCGTGACGCCCTTCCGGCAAAATACCGGACAAGGCTGGTTTCTGCCGAGCCCCTGGCGGTGGGCTGGCTGGAAACCCGGACCGACCGTGAAATGGTGATCTATCGCCATGTATGTGAGATCGCCCACGAAGTGATCCGCCATGCATTCTCCTCTGAAGTAATCCAT
The DNA here is from genome assembly GCA_964563925.1 of uncultured Roseivirgaceae bacterium. Lineage (GTDB taxonomy): Bacteria > Bacteroidota > Bacteroidia > Cytophagales > Cyclobacteriaceae > JAUILA01. The sequence continues at coordinate 41,246 of CAZLZD010000012.1, forward strand.
CCGGGAATTACCACCACCGAAGATGTGGTCTGGTGGTTGCGGGATAAAGTCCGGGAGCTGGGCCTGACCACCTGGTTCCATCCCACCGTGTCCATCCAGCGGGCAGACCCTGAATCATTCGACCATCTCCGCAGCTTCTCCTCCAGACCGGAAAACAACGTCATCCGACCGGGAGACCTGCTGCATGTAGACTTTGGCATTACCTACCTGAGGCTGAATACGGATACCCAGCAACACGCCTATGTCCTTCGCCCGGGAGAAAGTGAGGCCCCCTCCTTCCTGCGGGAAGCCTTTGCCCGGGGAAACCGGCTCCAGGATATTTTTACCAACAACTTCGCGCTGGGTAAATCCGGCAATGACGTGCTGAAGCAATCCAGGGAGCAGGCGCTGGCCGAAGGGATTACTCCTTCCATTTATTCGCATCCCATCGGTTATCACGGACATGCCGCCGGAACCACCCTCGGCATGTGGGATGCCCAGGAAGGCGTTCCCTATACGGGCGACTATCCGCTTCATTACAATACAGCATACGCCATTGAGTTAAACGCCTCGACATTCATTGAAGAATGGAATAAGGATATCCGGATCATGCTGGAAGAAGATGCTTTCTTCACCGACGAGGGAGTCCGGTATATCGACGGAAGACAAACGTCCCTCATCCTGATCCCTTAAGAAGCACCATGAACAGGGCACTCCGTACACTGCATGCCGGATGGGCATTTTTTATGTTCATAATCCTGTTCATGCTGTGCCTTCCGTTCTTTCTTATTCCGATCATTAATCCGCGGTGGCACCGGCTCACGGGACGCATCAACCGGACCTGGGCCCACATATTCTTCCCCCTGATCTTCATCCCCTACAAGATAGAGCTCCGGTTCACCCCCGACCCGGAAAAGTGCTATATCTTTTGTCCCAATCATTTTTCCTACCTCGATATTCCGGCAATGGGACTTAACCCGGTCGACAGCATATTTGTAGGGAAAAGCGATATGGAACGGATTCCTTTGTTCGGTTTCATGTACCGAAAGCTTCATATAACGGTAGACCGCCAGAGCCTGAAAAGCAGGTACTCTACCCTGGTCCGGTCGAAAGAAGCGCTTCAGGAAGGCAAAAACCTCGTGATATTCCCTGAAGGCGGAATTCTCACCACCGAACCTCCGCGAATGACCCGGTTTAAGGACGGGGCATTTCGGGCGGCAATCGAACAACAAATTCCGATTGTCCCCGTTACCATTCCGTATAATTGGATAATTTTACCCGATTATACATTTTTGCCCAGACGACACCTGATGAAAGTGATCTTTCATGAGCCGATAGAGACGACAGGACGCACGATCAGAGACATTCAGGCCCTTAAGGAAGAGACCTACCAGGTGATCGAACAGGAACTCAAAAGGTATACCCATGAAAATCAATAAAGAACTTCTCCACAAGATCGCACATCTTGCCCGGATCGAATTTGATCATGATTCGGAAGAAGCAATGATCAGCGACATGTCCAGGATACTGGATTGGGTGGAGAAGCTCAACGAACTGGATACAGAAGGGGTTGACCCGCTTACCACCATGTCACACGAAGTGAATGTCACCCGTGAGGATAAAATAGCGGAGCAACTGCCCCGGGAACAGGCGCTGAAAAATGCGCCGAAAAAAGACCCGGAATATTTCAGGGTTCCAAAAGTGCTTGAATAACAGCTATGCAAAAATTATTTTTCTGGCGTCACTGGCCGCGTGCGTTACAATTTTTTTACGGCCTGATTCTGTTGCTCATCGCTATCGCTGCGGTGGGTATTCTGTATTTTGATTTATCCGGCCTCGGGGAAATCATCGGATGGAACACACTGGCCCGTACCGAACAGCTGGAATTACCTATCCAGCAATTCCAGGTAAACCTCTTTGAATTTACCACCGAACTGAACACCGCCCTTTTCTGGCAGTATTTCGACGGGGGGACAATCCAGGTAAACATGCTCTCCTATTACCTGTTCCTTTTTTTCACCGTACTGAGTATGTGTTTCCTGATCACCGTGATCAGCGACCTGAAGGGCTTCTGGTATTTTGTGGGGGCTTCGCTCCTGCTCGTGGCCCTGGTGAATTATAAATTCGAACTTATCTACCTGTTCGGCAGGGACGACAAAACAGGATTGATCATCGCCTTCCTCCTGTATATTCCGGCTACCTATTATTTTAACCGGGTCAACCCTTCTGTTTCGCTCTGGAAACGATTTATAGTCATCCTGGGCATTACGGCACTACTCGGACTGTTAATCCATTATTTCGCCGAAGTTGACAAGCCTTTTTTCTACCTGGCTACCTCGGGAATGCTGAACCCCATGGTCATATCCCTGGTATTCATCCTGATGATTGCCCATGAGATCATGATCGCCCTGGTTTATGTGATCACCTCCTCCAACCGTCTCGGGACAGGTAAAAACCTTCAGCATTTTCTGATCATCTCCGCGATCTACCTGGTCAATCTCCTGCTTGCCTATATGTACGAGGCACATATCGTCGAGTGGAACCTGATCTACATTAACCTGTTTGTGCTGCTGCTCATTTCCGGAATCGTCGGGCTTTGGGGCTATAAACTCCGGGAACCACAATATAAATACCTGTTCGCCTTCAATCCGACCGGCGCGCTGTTTTATGCCGCCATGTTCCTGTGCTGTGTGACCACCATCGCCCACTTTTACGCCACAGCAAATGATCCCGCCATCGAAGTCTTCCGGGATGTGATCATCTACAGTCATCTGGGATTCGGGATAATTTTCCTCATTTATATACTGGCCAATTTTATCACTCCGTTCGGACAAAATATGGCCGTTCACCGCATTCTCTTCTCCCCTCCCCGAATGCCTTACTTTACCTTCCGCCTTGCCGGCACCATCACCTTCCTGGCCTTCGTCTTTGCCGCGAACATCCAGGTTCCGGTCAGGCAGGGTACGGCAGCCTACTACAATGGCCTGGGAGATATGTATGCAGAAAGTAATGAATGGATTTTTGCCCTTCGGTATTACGAGGAGGCTGCGACATACGGTTACAACAACCACAAGGCTAATTATGCCCTGGGCCGCTTTTTCGTTGACCGCAAGGAATATGGCAAGGCCATCACGCGGTACCGGAATGCGACCTTAAAATGGCCTACCCCTCAAAGTTATGTAAACCTGAGCGCCACCTACCTGGAAAGCGACCGGCTATTCGATGCCCTGTTCACCCTGCGGGAAGGTCTGGATATTTTCCCGGAGAATTATCAGCTGCACAATAACCTCGGGCTGATCTATAACCGGACCGATATTCTCGATTCGGCCTACTATTTTCTTAACCAGGCCCGGGATATTGCGCCGGACAACCAGGCGGCAAGCGGGAATGTCATCGGGCTCCTGGCAAAGAATGTAATCGATGCGGAAATGGATTCGGTGCTGCAGCTATACGGAAACCCGGAAGACCCCATCACGCTCAACAATACCCTGGTGTGGAAAAATACCGGCTTTGAACCCTATGAGTATTCCTACACCCCGCCCGATTCGATCCTGAATTTCCTGGAAAGTTACCTGCTTTACAATACCGCACTGAATCACCTGTACCGGGAAGACTCCCTGGATACCCGCTGGCTCAGTCAGTTCATTCTTCATCCCTCCAATGCAGCCTATCGCGATAACCTGGAAACGGCAAGCGCCTTTAACCTTTACCGAAATCACCAGGTCAACCGGGCTTTCCGGCTGATGAACTGGCTCGTAAACCGGGATCCCGCCGGTGACGCCGAACCTTTTATATACATTGGGAAATGGGCCATGCAACAGGAATCACCCGATGTGGCCGCCGAGTACTTCGGCTGGGCCATCGACCGAAATGTACCTGGCGCAAACTATTTGCAGGCAATTGCACTCTCTGAGAATCAGGATATCGCCCAGGCGGTGGAAGCCTGGCAGCAGGTGCTTGAGAATGCCGGAGAAAACACCGCCGCGCTGGCTACGTACATGCTCCAGCTGTACGCCGGCCCCGATTTTGAAACCCTTAGCGACCAGTCTCGCTATCACCTGATTCACTTTACCTCTTCACAATACGATTCGGCGTCACTCCGCGCCCGGATAGACCAAATCAATGATCCTGATTTCAGGGCACGCACCCTATTGGATGTTAGCCGCAGGTATTTTGAAAAAGACAAGCTGCTAACTGCCATCCAATGGTTTGACCTGCTGGCGGGCCAGCAGGTAAGGGACGAGGAGGTATTCTCCAGGATCAGGTGGTACGAACTGGAATTGCTTGCCGCACAAAACAATATTCGCGGTCTGGCCAGACAGATAAATGACGGGATCACCTTTGGTACCGAACATGAGGTGGAGAAAAACTATTATGCCGCGCGGATACAGGAATCAAGCGGAGATACCGCAAAGGCCCGGCTGGCCTACGAATGGCTGGCATGGAGTAACCCGTTCAATGAAGAGGCCACCGTGCATGCCGCCCGGTTCCTGGGTCAAACCGAACCATTTGAAGAATATGACATTCTCCTTAATGCACTGGAGGTAAATCCGCGTTCTGTCAAGCTTCTTAAGGCGTATATATTCAGCTGTGCCGACCTGCAGTTCAATAGTTATGCGGAAATCAGCCTGGAAACATTGAGAGGGCTTGTATCCCCTGATTCCTACCGCGAGATTTATTCCGAATTTCTTCGCCGGCAGGAAGTGGCAGCTGAAAGTTTTTAGTGGTTTTACTGAACAAGAATTGCCCCGGAAGGCTTAATAAGGTATGAAAACTGTATATCTGTTTCTGTTCGCTTTATGCATTCCGGTCGTACTTACCGCGCAGAGTACCATGAAAGTAACCATCACGAATATCAGGGAGACCGAAGGCACCCTGATGGTGGCCCTCCATTCGGGAGAAGATACCTTTCCTAATGAAGAGCCGGACAGGGCACTGACCGCGCCTGCCGATAAGGAGCGTGTAACCATCACCTTTGACGATCTCCCAAAGGGAAATTATGCCCTTTCCATTTATCATGATTTGAATGAAAATGGAGAGCTTGACAAGAACATCATGGGAATTCCCAAAGAAGGATTCGGGTTTTCAAACGATGCCATGGGAACCTTCGGAGCTCCCTCGTTCAAAGAATGTATTATTCAGGTAGATGGCAACAGTACGGTGGAAACCACCGTCACGCTGAAACATATGTAGCCGCTACTGGGCCTCTTCGCACGACGCGAGCAACGTTTCAACCTGAGTCACCGGAATCAGCCCCCGGCTGTGCCCCCAGGTATTATAGATGTAGGTGGCAACCTCGGCAATCTCCAGGTTGGTAAGCTGCTGCGCCGGCATTAATTGGTTATAGGTCTTGCCGTTAACGACTATTTCCCCGCTCTTACCATTTTTTAGAATACAGATCACACTTTCAAAATTATTCTCCATGTAATCCGATTCCTTAAGAGGAGGATACAGGTTTTCAAGACCGGTGCCCATGGGCTGGTGGCACTGGCTGCAATACTGAAGGTAGAGGGTTTCTCCGGCCACCATATACTGATCAAACTTTACTTGGTCCTCCGCACTCATCTTCGGCTGTTCATCAGTGGTTTCTTCCGTGGTGCTCCCCCCGCCTCCGCAGGCAGAAAGCAACAGGATAGCAAACAGGTAAATTGCTGGTTTTTTCATCCGTTATATTCGTTTTTTAGTATTCGTATATCTTCGATCAGCCGGTCGACCTGATCTTCCTTGGTGCCGTCATACACCCCCCGGATCCTGCCCTGCTTGTCCACCAGGATAAATGCCCCGCTGTGAACAAACCCCCCCGGCTCGGAGGCATCTTCCATGGCGGTCACCATATAACTCGTCTGGGCCTGCTTCAGAATGTCGTCCTTTCTGCCGGTAACAAAATGCCATTTGTCACTCTTTACCCCTAAACGACCGGCAAATTCCTTTAAAACAGCCACCGTATCATGCGCCGGATCAATGCTGTGCGATAAAAAGCCCACGGAAGGATCCTCCTCAAACACCTCGTAAACACGCAACATCTGCGTTTTCATCACCGGACAAATCGTCGGACAGGAGGTAAAGAAAAAATCCGCCACAAAGATTTTATCGTCAAATGTCTCCTGGGTAACCCACGAACTGTCCTGGTCCACAAAAGCAAAATCAGCAATTTTGTGATAGACAGTGTCATTGTTAACCACCTCGCGACGGCCCAGGATAGGCAGGGTTTTATCCTCTGAAGTTGATTCCTGGCAGGAACCGAGAAACAGGATCAGTCCTGTAAGACTAAGAAGAAGTCGAATTTTCATCCTTTAATTCTGATTTTCTTGTAGACAATAATGGCAACAAATAACAACACCGACAGAGCCGCGAACCACAGCAGTCCCCATAGCATGTCCAAGGCACTTTTCAACACAATAATAAATACTATCGCAAACAAAAACAGCGTTGCCACCTCATTCCAGAAACGCAGCCGCTGTGAAGAATGTTTGTACTGGTCCCTTTGCAGCTGAAGGTACATCCGGTGACACATAAAATGATAGATATAAAGAAGCCCTACCAGGGTCAGCTTCACATGCATGTATCCCTGTTTCAGATAATCAGGGGACAAATAAAGAAGCCATCCGCCGAATAGTAATGTGAGTACCGCCGATGGCCAGGTTATCCCGAGCCATAACCGCCGGGCATTTCGCTTATACTCCGGAACCAGCACATTTCGCTCATTTTCAGGTCTTTCGGTCGCCTCAATCTGGTAAATGAATATCCTTACGATATAAAAAATACCGGCAAACCATGTAACAATGAAAATGATATGAAGCGCCTTAATGTACAAATAGGCCATGGGGACTAATTTATCCGGCTAAAGTTACATAACGACAACCAATTAAAGAGATTCATAGGGAGATTCTTTATGACGGAGAATGATGACCTTATCACCGGTATTTATCGTACCCGGGCGGTACAGTGAGGCATGCTGTCCGAATACCACCTTCCCCTCCACCCTGCTCCGCGCCAGCGTACGCAATGGTTCCTTCCCTTGCTGCCCCGTTGCAGGATCAATGGTAGTTACCACACAACGTTCACACGGCTTCAGACCATTCAGAACCGCTTCCCCCACCTGCAGTTGCCGGTAGGTGAATTCGGCATAGGGAGCATCACCGCTTACCACCAGGTTTGGGCGGAACCTGAGAATATCCAGGGTCTGTCCCGTTTCGGATTCCAACGCCTTCAAACTGGATTCACCCACCAGAAGATACGGGTATCCGTCGGCAAAACTAACTTCCTCTGTTCCGGTCCGCCACCGCTCTTTAACAAGCCGGCTGCCCCCGTCATGCCGGTAGACCAGCTGACATGTCCTCCCAAGTTTGTCTGAAAACCATGCATCCCATTCCGGCTTTCCGGCAAGTACATTGACCTCATCCTCCCAAATAGTAACACGACGGGCATCACCCGACTGCAGCTCACGTGGAATGATCACTGAATCATTCTCCCACCCTATCTGCCAGGCATCCGAGGCCGGCGCGATACGAAACCTTGTCATTTTCTTCTCTTCCCGAAGGCTTATAAAGCGACCGTTGTCATCACACAGCATCCATCGCCGGTCACCCTGCAGCCCGAGATCACCGGCCCGGGCCGTTTCCACCGGGACGGCCGGAAGCGATTTTACAGGATAAATATAAATCGCGGAAAGATTGAGCTCCATTTTGTGTTATCTTTAAAAACGCATGCTAAATTGAATAATTTACCGTCATGAGCAACGATCAAACCCTCTGGTATTTTGAGAATGTCAATCTGTTCAAGATTCTTTGTCCTCATAAAATTAAGGATTTGGACGAAAAGCATGAGTTTCATTCCTACGATAAGAATGAATTCATCTATTTCCCTGAGGATCATGCCCGCAATATCTATATGATCGCCGACGGCCGGGTGAAAATCGGCACCTATACGCCCGATGGAAAGGAGATCATTAAATCAATCCTGGGAACCGGGGAAATATTTGGTGAGATGGCACTTACCGGTGAGGAAACACGGACCGATTTTGCCATGGCCATGGATAAGAACACCTCGCTGTGCACCATAAGCCTGGAGGAAATGAAAGACCTGATGGCTGAAAACAAGGAATTCTCCCTTAAAATATACAAGCTGATCGGGCTGCGCATCCGAAAACTGGAAAGAAAAATCGAATCCCTGGTCTTCAAGGATGCCCGGACGAGGATCGTTGAATTCATCAGGGATGCCGCGGAATGGAAGGGCCAGAAAGTGGGTTTCGAGACCATGATCAAAACACGCCTCACGCACAAGGACATCGCGGATCTCACCGGCACGTCGAGGCAGACAGTCACCACGGTGCTTAATGAACTGAAAGATAAAAACCTGATTAATTTCAACCGGCGCCAAATCCTGATCAGGGATTTGGAAAAGCTGCATTAACCGGCAGGGTAAAGATCGGTTCCTTTCAGGTCATCCGCCTCGTCAATATCCTTAAGCAACTCGGTTTTCGCATAGGTGAGTCCGGCGGCCTCAATCCGTTTCACAGTTTCCGAAAATACGTTGGGATTGCTCCAGTATTTGAGGTCAAACAACGATGGAATCGCTTGCTTCAGGCCGATCAGGTAATAGCCACCGTCGCGCGCCGGACCGATGGCCACATCCTTTTCGTCCAGGATGGCAAAAGCCCGTTCGATAATATCAGGCCGGAGTCCGTAAATATCCGTCCCGATTAATACGGCCTTCCGGTAGCCGTCATTCAATACTTCTGATATCGCCCGCAGCATTCGCTCGCCCACATTTTCACCCTGCTGTAAATGCTTGCTGTACCTGTCATTGTCCCAGTGATCTTCCCGGTCCACATATCGGCTGTAGTACACCGCCTTGTCCTGCGGAACCTGGTCGGTGACCTCTCGTGTATTACGAATGAGGGTAAAATAAATGGCCAGTGCATCTTCTTCCCCCACCTGCTGCGCCAGCCGGGTTTTGACTTTCCCCAGTTCGGGATTCTTCAGGAAAATTATCAGCTTACCTTCAGTCATATACTTTCGTGCCTTGTTTCAGATATTTGGACCAGTCTTCATTATACGTATGGACGCTGTCTGTAGGCAGGCCCTGGTTGTTTATAACCTCATACCCTTCGTTTTTCCACTCAAAAATACCCCCGTAAAGGTTGTACACGTGCTGAAAACCCATTTCCTGAAGCCTCTCCCCGATTTTTTCACTCCGGTACCCTACCGCACAATATAACACCAGGGTGTCCTGCCGGGAAATGTCAGCCACGTTTTCTTCCCTGAAGTCCTCAAAAGACAGCATCCTGGCTCCCGGAATATGGCTGATTTCCTGCTCGCGTTCAGTGCGTATATCCAGGACTACCGTTCCCGGGCGATTGAGTTGCCCGTGCAACCCGGAGGCAGAAATGAACGGTACACTCCCCTCCAGGATGGAGTCCAGTTCGTCATCAAGGTCTTCGTGTTTTGCCATACATGAGCTGGTCAGGACAAGCAGTAACAGTACCGTCCATTCACGTAACCGGGGGACGGTAAAGCGGATTAAACTGAATTTTTTTATCAATAACCAATTCATAAACCATATATACAATAACCAGCGCATATTCCACAAAAGTTAACCAAAGTTTTTCCTCGTAGCCGCCGGGATAATAACCGGTATAGGATAGAACGGCAAGGGCTGACCACAGGACCGGATAATAGATATTCTGAAGGATCATCAGCGGGATAAGCGCAAGAATATACCAGGGGTGCACCGTGGTCGCCAGCAAAAGGTAAATGGTCAGGGAGATTCCCATGGCAGTGGTCATCCTTGTCTTAACGGGAGAATGCCTGAGCACAAATACTATGATTCCCAGCAGGGTACAAACAGCCAGGTAAGGGCCGGCGGTGGCAATAATGTTATAGCCTTTGTACCAGTAACCCGCCTCCCTGACCAGGTAATAGACACTGGCATTGAACTCAAACTTTTGAAAATAAAGCGATAAAGAATCATAAATGCCTGAAATGAATGCCCGGTCGGTAAATGGCAGCGTAAAAAGCACAAAGGCAATTACTGCGGCTATGCAAACCTTAACAAAGGGCCGGGTGCCCGAATGCCTCCACAGGACAGGGAAAAACAGGAGTGGAATAAGTTTAACTCCGGTGGCAAGCCCCAGGGCTGCCCCGGCTGCCCACCACTGGCGCCGTACAATTAGAATCACCGAGAGGACAAGGAAAAAGATCATCAACCCTTCAAAATGGAGGTTTCCGGTGATTTCAAGAATGACGAGCGGATTCAGCCAGTACCAGGCAATGCGTCGGGTGGATACCCCTGACTCTATGCATATCTGTCGGAGGAGAAAAAAAGTTCCGGCCTCAGCCGCGATCAGGAACAGGCGAAGTACAACCGACGACCAAAAGACATCTCCACCGGTGATGAGGGCAGTCAGCATGAAAAAAAACTGACTGACCGGCGGATAGACGGTGAAATAATCCGGAGAATTAAGACGGGTATACAAGGCCTCGTTCAGGTAATCTGGCATACCATTCTCCATGTAATAAGAAGGCACATGGGCAAAGGGATGCACGCCGTGCCAGGTGAGCTGACCGTCCCAGATAAACCGGTATATATCGTCCGAAAGGTTCGGAATCATAAAAAGAAGCGCCAGGCGCAACACAAGTCCCGCGAGGAAGTGGGAGTTCGGGGCAACCAGCCTGTCCTGCCAGGCAAGCCAGGCATAGGCTCCGAATGAAATCGTGAAGGTAGCGATCAGCCAGAGGGTGCGGGAACGTTCCAGCCCATACCCGCCATAAATCACCGCGGCCAGGAGTACGATCCAGACCGCCCACCAGCCACGTGAGCTATTAGCCGGCATCACTTCGTACTGGTCTGACAGAATAGTAAAAAACCAGGCCGAAGCCAAGGGCAAGCATTACGTGGAACAGGAGAAGCCCGTAATCATTCCAGATAATACCCGCGACTATGGCTGCCACAAAATAAAGGGCAAGAAGTCCCTCCAGCCATGTGGAAAGGGTAATTTCAGGCTTTATGTAGGTGTTTTCCTCCCAACGGCCCTTCTTGCCAAGGATATTGAACTTGGGTGTCCTGATAAACGGGCTGCGAATCCCAAGTAACCCTTCCATAACCGCCATGCCGTTGTGAAGGGACAAGCCCATGCTCACGACCAGGAACATGGGGAAGGTCTTCAGGAAATAAAGGAAAGGATGTTTACCGGTATATGTATGCTTTACGGATACCCAGTAAAACCAGGCAATAGCTAAAAACCCGATCATGAATATCACCCCCGCATGGAAAAACGGGATGAAGCCAGGATTCCAGACTTTTATACTCAGTGCGGGCACGCTGAGCAACGCGGCGAGAAACAGGCAGATGAAGACCGAACTGTTTAACAGATGGAAAAAGGCGTGGATCTTTCCGGTAAGTGAGAGGTTAGACCTGAAAACTTGCCGGAGGTTCTTGCGGGCGGTCTCAGCGGCTCCTTTATTCCAGCGGTACTGCTGCGATTTTATGGCTGGCATGATCACCGGCAATTCAGCAGGGGAGACCTGGTCTTCCAGGAATTTGAATTTCCATCCCCTGAGCTGCGCGCGATAGCTGAGATCAAGGTCTTCGGTGAGGGTGTCTGCCGACCAGCCCCCGGCGTCTTCAATACATTCCTTTCGCCAGATACCCCCGGTCCCGTTAAAATTAATAAAACTGCCTGCGTGATTCCGCCCGGTTTGTTCGACCGAAAAATGAGCATCCAGTCCGAACGCCTGCAACCTGGTAAGCATTGAATAATCACGGTTCAGGTGACCCCAGCGTGTCTGGACGACTCCCGTATCCTCCTCAAAACAGGGTAATGTCTTTTTAAGAAAATCCTGATCAGGAAGAAAATCGGCATCAAAGATGGCAATGAAGGAACCCCGTGCCTCTTTAAGTCCGTATGCCAGGGCGCCGGCCTTAAAGCCTTCCCGGTCTGATCGCCGGATGTGACGTATGTCAATGCCCTGTGCTCGCCATTTATCCACCCTCCCGGCGACAATTCCAACGGTTTCATCGGTTGAATCGTCGAGCACCTGTATTTCAAGCATCTCCGCCGGATAATCCAGCCGGCACATGTGATCTATGAGCCTCTCCGCCACATACTTCTCATTGAAGAGGGGAAGCTGAACCGTGACATTCGGATACGAAGACAGCACCGGGGGGTCTTTCCGCCTTTTTTTCCGTGCCCGCAGATAGTGCCACGTAAGGTGAAGCTGTCCCAGGCTGAACAAAAAAATGAACAGCAGAAATCCAGCGTACCCTATGATTACGATCCACTCGAGCATCATGTATATTTAATCAGCGTCCAGATTATCTTGTATCCGGCCATTACCGTTCCCTTTACGGTGCCCGACACCTTGCTGAACCCTATGCGTTTTCGGTAATTGACCGGAACCTCCATGTAAGATAGTTTATTTTTCACCGCTTTGAGCTGCATTTCCACCGTCCATCCGTAATTCCTGTCTTTCATTCCCAGTCGGTTCAGGGCTTCCACCCGGATCGCCCTGAAAGGCCCGAGGTCGGTAAACTCCGCGCCATACAGTTTTCGCAACAGCCAGGTAGCCAGTTTGTTTCCGAAAACCTGCTGGGGTGTCATGGAACCCGGTTCCCGGTTTCCCAGGGCTCGTGAACCAATGACCATATCGGCACGATTTTCCCGAATTGGGGCTATGATCCCAACCAGTTCTTCCGGATAATCAGAATAATCCCCATCCAGAAATACGATTATATCGTCAGGCGCTGCCTTTTCCATTACGTATGCGATCCCGGTCAGACAGGCTTGTCCGTATCCCTGCCTGGGTTCGTCAAGCACCGAGGCTCCAGCCGACATGGCCACCGACCTGGTCTGGTCGGTAGAGCCATTGTTGACCACCACGGTTTCCGTGACCGGAGGCACGGGAATTTCCCTGATCACGCTGGATATACTGCGTTCTTCATTAAAAGCCGGGATAACCACAAACACTTTATGTTCTGACATATCAGATCAATAACGGATGACCGCCAAAGAAGGTGCGTCAGCCAAGCGACAAAGAAGCGGATTAATAGGCACGTGCAAAAACAACCCTTCCTTTTGAAGGCTTTCCGGAATAAATACAAACGCCTTCCTCCGCCTCCTGGTCGAGCGGGATGCAGCGAATCGTCGCCTTGGTTTCCTCCTTGATCTTTTCTTCCGTCTCAGAGGTCCCATCCCAATGGGCAAGTACAAACCCGCCTTTATCATCAAGTACCTCCTTGAAAGTGGCATAATCATCCACCGTGGTGGTCCGGGACGAACGGTAATCAAGTGCACGCTGATAGATGGAAGCCTGTATGTCCTCCAGTAACTTTTCCACGTGGCCGGTGATCCCGTCCATGGAAACAACGTTCTTCTCCTTCGTATCCCGTCTGGCTACCTCTATCGTATTATTCTCCAGGTCACGCGGACCCACCGCCAGCCTCACAGGAACCCCTTTCATCTCATATTCAGCGAATTTCCAGCCGGGAGAATTCGTGTCACGATCATCCAGCTTCACCGAAATCCCCCTGGCACGAAGCTCCTCGACAACCGGCGTAACCTTGCTGATCACCGCCTGAAGCTGTTCTTCTGACTTGAATATCGGCACGATGACCACCTGAATGGGCGCAAGCCGGGGAGGAAGCACCAACCCTTCGTCGTCGGAATGGGCCATGATCAAGGCACCCATCAATCGCGTGCTGACCCCCCATGAAGTGCCCCAAACATACTCGAGATTACCCTCCCGGTCGGCAAATTTCACGTCGAAGGCGCGGGCAAAATTCTGTCCCAGGAAATGGGAAGTTCCCGATTGCAGCGCCTTGCCATCCTGCATCAGTGCTTCTATGCAATACGTATCCACCGCCCCGGGAAAGCGTTCGTTTTCGGTTTTGACCCCCTTAATGACCGGCATGGCCATCCATTCCTCTGCAAACGTAGCATATACATCGAGCATCTGAAGGGTTTCATCCACCGCTTCCTGTTTGGTGGCATGCGCAGTATGGCCTTCCTGCCAGAGGAATTCCGCGGTGCGCAGGAAAAGGCGCGTGCGCATCTCCCAGCGGACGACATTCGCCCATTGATTCAACAGCAGCGGGAGGTCACGGTATGACTGAATCCAGTTTTTGTACGTATTCCAGATAACGGTTTCGGATGTGGGACGGATTATGAGCTCCTCCTCCAGCCTGGCTTCAGGGTCCACAATCACCCCGCTGCCGTCTTCGGCGTTTTTAAGACGGTAATGAGTGACCACCGCGCACTCCTTGGCAAAGCCCTCCACGTGGGCCGCCTCCCGGCTCAGGTACGATTTAGGAACAAATAATGGAAAATATGCGTTAGAATGACCGGTTGCTTTGAACATTCCGTCAATGGCTGACTGCATTTTTTCCCATATGCTGAACCCATAAGGTTTGATGATCATACACCCCCTTACCGGGCTGTGTTCGGCTAAATCAGCCTTTTTGACCAGTTCATTATACCATTGTGAATAATCTTCGCTTCTTTTAGGTAATCCTTTGCCCATGATAAAATTGGTATAGTTTTTGATTCTTTTTGTGAAAATACCGTTCAACGGCAAATATAGACAAATCCATTTTTTGGGTTTTGACGTTTAAAGAATTAAGTTTATAGTATAAAACGAATACATTATGAAAGCCCCATTTAAATTCACCGCAGTACTTCTCGGCCTCATGGTAGGTTTTGCAGTTCCGGGTATTTCCCAGGACAAGGAGTACGATGATATGTATTTCACCAAAAAAGACCGTAAAGTGAAGGCTGAAACGGCTGTTTTGGTTGAGAATGTGGAAGCCAATGCCGAAAAGGCTCAGGAGTATGTGAAGAATAACGAAGGTAGTTATTCGGAACAGAATGTAAATCCTGAGTATATCTCGCGCTATGGCGTCACCCAGACCGGAGATGAATCCTCCTACAATGAGGATGAATATTATACCGATACCCGTCCGGAAGACGCTCAGGCATCCGATTACCAGGTGCCCGTGGTGAATAACTACTATAACTACGGTGGATTTGCCGGTGGTGGCTATGGCTACCCGGGTTCATTTTATTCACCGTATGGTTTTAACCGTGGGTGGAACGTATCCATTGGGATAGGGTTTGGATTCGGATGGGGCTCATGGGGCTGGGGTCGTCCGTATTATGGCTGGGGCCGTCCTTACGGATGGGGCGCCGGGTTCTATGATCCTTTCTGGGGGTATGATCCCTTCTACGGAGGCTTTGCCGGAGGTTATTATGGATATGGATGGGGACGTCCTTACTATGGTGGCTGGGGTTATCCCGGTTACGGATGGGGATATCCCGGATATGGATGGGGTAACACCATCATTATTAACAATCCTGAATACGCAAACAATGTACGCAGGGGAGCCGGACCGTCACGCGGATCCAATGGAATCACCCCTCGCAGGAATTCAGTTTCAGGAAGCAGCTACGGACGTACTGCCACTGACCGCAGTGTGCAGACTTCACGCACCGCCTCGCGTTCGGACTATTCAGGACGTACGGCCCGTACAGATTATTCTTCGCGCACCAGCCGGACGGCTGACAGCCAGAGTAATTATTACCGAAGGACTCGTACCGCCTCTGCAAATTCGACCTATTCGTCACGTGACCTGACGTCAAGAAGCCGAAGTAACGTTTCGACAAATTCGAACTACACACCTCGCTCACGTCAGTCGTATTCGAATACTGGTTCGACGTCCAGGGCGTACACTCCGAATTCTTCATACAACCGAAGAACATCGCCGGTGTATAACGGAAGAAGCTCTTCCGGTAGTCGTTCGTACACGCCGAGCCGCTCTTCTTCAGGAAGCCGTTCGTATACTCCGAGCCGCTCCTCAGGAAGCCGTTCGTATACTCCAAGCCGTTCGTCCGGCAGCCGGTCTTATACCCCGAGCCGTTCTTCTTCAGGAAGCAGCCGCTCGTACAGCCCGAGCCGTTCGTCCAGCGGAAGCTCAAGCGGAAGCCGGTCAAGCGGAGGAGCAAGCCGTTCCTCTTCAGGAAGCAGCAAACGTGGTAACTGATACCGTTAAGCAGGAGTAACCTTTAACGCTTTATACAATGATGAAAAAGCTTATAATCATAGGCCTGGCAGCGCTGTGCCTTCCCTTCGCCGGAGTGGCACAGGATGCCACCAACTTCAGCCAGACCGCACTGGACCTGATGACCCTTTATCCTGGTGGCAGCGCCCGTATCCAGGCGATAGGTGGTGCAGGAACTGCCCTCGGCGGTGATATCAGCAGCGCTTCCCTGAATCCGGCAGGACTCGGATTTTACAACCGCAGTGACGTAAGCTTTACTCCTTCATTTAACTTCCTGAGCTCTGATGGCCGGTACCTGGACGGCCAGGTGAATACCAGCCGGACCAACTTCAACATGGCCAATTTCGGGGTCGTCATTAACAAGTCCCGGCAAAATACGGAAGGTTTCAAGGGCGGAAGCTTTGGTATCGCTGTGAACCGGGTGGCCAGCTTTCAGAATGAATATGCCTATGAAGGTTTTAACCCGCAGTATGATTTTGTAGACTATGCCGTAAATGCGGAGAATGGTTTTGACGGACTTACCCCGGATGATTTTTCACTCCTCGCATATAACGTCGGACTGATTGATCTTTTTTCGGTTCCGAATGAAGGCCAGTCTGAAATATTTATAAATGGTATTCCACGCTCCACCGACCTGCTTGACGTGGATAACGGTGATTTTCTTTTCTACGACAGGAATACATACCGGGGCGATGATCTCGGGTTTCCGACGGAAGATGACCCCACCTATCAGTACGAAAACATCCGGACGCGAGGGGCTGTCTACCAGACCTCCATCTCCTACGGAGCCAATTATGACGACAAAATATATTTTGGCGCCGGACTCGGCCTCTTCTTTATGAACCAGGACGTTGACCGCGAATACATTGAGGAGCCTTCAGGCGCAGACCTGACCCGTATGTCGCTCCGTGACCGCTACACGATTGAAGGGGGCGGGATCAACGGAACCTTCGGTGTGATCGTAAGACCGGTAAGTCCGCTGCTTGTGGGACTTTCCTATACAACGCCATCCATCTTCGCCCTGGAACAAACACGTGAGCTATCCCTGGCGACCCTTTATAATGATGGAGAATTCTATTCCGACGGGTTTCTGTATCCTTCCTTCCAATACGATATTAAAACTCCCGGCAGATTGAAAGCCGGCGCCACTTTCTTTTTGGGCAAACATGGCTTTATCACCGGGGAAGTGGAGTCTGTCGATTATTCCAATGCCAGCCTGCGACGTCCCTCAGACGGAAACTTCAACTTTGACAATCAACTGATTTCCGCCTATAATTCAGCACTGAATTTCCGGATTGGCGCAGAAGCCCGTATGGATATGTTCAGGTTCCGGGCCGGATTCGCCCACTTTGATGATCCCACAGATGATTCTGTTGATAATGCGGATGACCAGTTCACCTTTGGGGCAGGAATTAAAACTCCTACCTTTTACGTAGATCTCGGCATTGTCACGGGTATCGAAAACCGGTTTAACGTAAGTCCGTTCCCCACTTCCGATGTTGCCCGGATTGACAGTCAGACAACCCGTGCGTCTCTAACCCTCGGATTCACCTTTTAACAAAAGCAACAGATCGTCAACCCCGGGGTTTGAAAGGGTCAGCCTGTAATGTGCCTGTTCGTAAAACTCTTTTCTCTCCTCGTATGTCTTGCGAAGAAGATCGATCAGTGAAGAAGAACCGGCAAGTTTCGGGCGCTCCTTTAAATCCTTACTGATCCGTTCCACCAGCACTTCCCGGGGAGGATCCAGGAACAGGGTTATTCCATTAGCCTTCATTTTTTTCATATTCTCAAAGAAACAAGGAGCACCTCCTCCCACCGCAATGACAAGGTCCTTCTCATTTAGTAAGGATTCAAGCGCACGCCTTTCCGCTATACGAAACTGTGATTCACCCAGTTCCGAAAAAATGGAGGAGACTGACATATCCATTTGCTCCTCAATCACATCATCAAGGTCAAGATAATTCCGGCCAAGTTCGGCCGCCAGCGCCTTGCCCAGTGTGGACTTTCCCGCACCCGGCATTCCCGTCAGGTAAATGTTTCTAGAGTCGGTCACGAATCTCTTCAATGGTTGGAACGTCGTTATTATGCCACTTGCCCAGGACCACTCCATTGTGAAGAAGAATAATCCCCGGGTTAGAGCGTATCATGGCCTTCAGTACAGTACCATCGACAAAATAATAGGGAATGCCGAGCTGGTACTCATGGCGAAAATTCTCAAAGGCATCACCGGAGGATGCGGTAAAGGCCATGACGTCCATTCCCTGTGCCGCATTCGCCAGGCTGGCCATTTCTTCCATGGAATCCGTATCGGCCTTCTCCACACTGTAAAACACATACACCAGCCTTGTGCCCTGGAAGGTCATTTCCGTCATGTCGTTGCCATCCGGGTCCACCACCTGGTAGTCAGTGATCTTTGGGGTCGACTCCTCCTCGTTGACAGTGTAGGATTCCAAATATTCATACCCCTCTTCCTCGGTCAGCCACTTTTGCGAAGTAACCTCCTCACCGTCCCGGGTAAATACATATTCAATGATTGGTTCCTCGGCGGGAAGCATATTCTCAGGAATACTGTTGCCGACCTTATACGGACGAAAATCAATATAGGGCAGGTGCGCTATGGCATACCAGCCAATACCGGTACCGATAATGACCGTCAGGCCAACCAGCGTGGTTCCCATAGAGGCTGACACGAGCGGACCAAGCCGTTTTCGGTGCCAGAAAAGATGCAGGACAAATACCATCAGGATAACGTCCTTAAAGAAGGATTCCCAGGGAGTGAGCGGAATGGCATCCCCGAAGCACCCGCAATCCGTCACTTTGCCTGTATAGGCAGAATAAAACGTCAGCAGGGTAAAGAAAATCATGAGTGCCAGCAACACCGAAGCCGTCAGCTTCATACGATACTGGAGGAGCACTGCCACCCCCAGTACGAGTTCCAGGACGATCAGGAACATGGCGATTGGTAATGCATAGGGAACAAGCAGTGCAAAAAAAGAAGCAAAGGAATCAGCGAATACCGTGAAGTATTCTTCCATTTTGATCTGGGTACCCACCGGATCATTAATCTTCACCAGTCCGGAAAAGATAAACAACACCCCAACAAAGATCCGTGAAAAATGATCTATGAATTTATTCTTCATGAGCTGTGAAATTTAATTTGATCAGGCAAAAAACCGCATAGTTGATCATGTCCTGGTAATTGGCGCCAATCCCTTCCGATACCAGCGTGGCTCCCTGGTTGTCCTCAATCTGCTTGACCCGGTACAGTTTCATCAGGATGATATCTGTAATCGAACTGATGCGCATGTCCCGCCAGGCCTCATCGTAATCATGGTTTTTCTGGGTGAGCAATGCCAGGGTTTCCTCCACGGCTTTATCATACCTCGGGGCCACCTCCTCAAAAGTCATTTCCTGGGGGTCATCCGGGCTCAGCCCGAGCTGAATGAGGGCAATCACACAATAATTGATGATACCCACAAATTCACCCTGTATATCATCACCCACCTTCTGCGCTCCTTTTTCCTGAATCGAACGGATTCGCTGCGCCTTGATGAATATCTGGTCGGTAATCGAAGGCAGTCTTAAAATTCTCCAGGCCGTACCGTAATCATGGGTCTTTTTTTCAAACAGATCCCGGCATTTACGGATGACTGACCTATATTCGCTAACGGTTTTGTCTATCAATTTTTATCCTTATCTTTTTAACATATGGATGCGTCAGAGGTGGGCCAAGATACATTTTTTTACGGGAAAAATACACTGCGGGCCGGGGATAAAATCCTGCGGTTAAGCCCGCCGGTCATCATGGGAATTCTTAACGTCACGCCCGACTCCTTCAGCGACGCAGGTCGGTTTACAGACCCGGAAACTGCCCTGGCCCGGGCCGCCGGGATGCTGCAGGAAGGAGCTTCGATCATCGACGTCGGGGGTTATTCCACCCGGCCGGGAGCCAAAGATGTTTCCCCGGATGCCGAGGCCGCACGCGTCATCCCGGTAATCCGGCTCATCCGTGAAAAATTTCCGGATTCGCTGATCTCGGTGGACACCTTCCGGTCGGTGGTTGCAGAGAAGGCAGTAGAGGCGGGTGCCAGCCTGGTGAATGATGTTTCGGGCGGACAAATGGACCCGAAAATGTTTGAAACCGTGGGCCGGCTGGGTTGTCCGTATATCATGATGCACATGCGCGGAACCCCCGCAACGATGCAAAAGGAAACGGAGTACGGAAATATTCTGTTATCCTTATGGAGCTACTTTCGTGATCGCATACAGGAAGCGCGGGATTGCGGAATCACCGAAATAATCCTTGATCCTGGATTTGGATTTGCCAAAACCATCGATCAGAATTATTATATACTGGAAAATTTAAGCTATTTTCACAGTTTAGGCCTACCTTTAATGGTAGGATTATCCCGTAAGTCGCTTATCTATAAGCGGCTAAAAATTGCACCTGAAGAGGCGGTTAACGGCTCTTCCGTACTGAATACCATTGCCGTGCGGAAGGGAGCGGGAATACTCAGGGTACATGATGTACGACAGGCACGGGAGGTAATTGAATTAACAAATTTTTTAAGGAATAGCAGAGGTTGATATACTTGTTTAGCATAGGGTTCCTGGAAATCAGCTGGGTCGACATGATCGATATCATGCTGGTGAGCATACTCCTGTACCAGGTATATAAGCTCATGCGCGGGTCTGTGGCGGTTAAAATTTTCCTGGGCGTTCTTTCCCTGTATTTGATCTACCTGATTGTCCGTGCAGCCCAAATGGAACTTCTGGGCTCCATTCTCGGGCAATTCATGGGTTATGGTGTGCTCGCAGCCATTATTCTCTTCCAGCCCGAAATACGAAAATTCCTCCTGCTGATCGGCAAGACAACGGACTTCGGTAAAATGAACTCCTTCCGCACGTTTTTCCGGTTTAAAAAGGGAAACCGGGAGGCAGGTTTTAATATCACCCCGGTGATTGAAGCAATCAAATCACTCGGCGGAACAAATACAGGCGCGCTGATCGTATTCTCCCGTGACTCCGCATTGAAATTTTATGCCGAATCAGGAGACGAGATAGATGCCGTACTGAGTAAGCGACTCCTGGTCTCCATCTTCAACAAAAGCAGTCCCCTCCACGACGGGGCTGTGATCGTTTATAAAGGCAAAATAAAAGCCGCACGATGTGTGCTGCCGGTATCGGAAAGCGAAAACCTTCCGGCCCAGTTTGGCCTGCGTCACCGGGCCGCCCTCGGTATGTCCGAAGTAACCGATACGGCCGTACTGGTTGTCTCGGAGGAGACCGGACAGTTTTCACTCGCCCGTAACGGCAACCTGGAACATAATCTCTCCACCCAGGAATTGCGTAAAGGCATAAATGAATACCTGGCCGATGAGCAACCGCAAAACACCGAAGCAACTTCGGAAAGCACCGTGGAGAAGACGTCAGTAATTACCGGGGAGGCCTGATCCCCCCGGTATCCCAAATCAGCTTATAACTCCTAAATCTTTCCCGATTTCGGTAAACGCATTGATGGCAGTGTCAAGGTGGCTCTTTTCGTGGGCAGCCGAGAGCTGAACCCGGATGCGTGCCTGCCCCTTAGGAACTACCGGATAGAAAAAACCGATCACATATATGCCCCTCTCCAGTAAGGCATCGGCAAATTTCTGGGAAAGGGCCGCATCGTAAAGCATGATCGGGACAATGGCGTGCGTACCCGGCTTAATATCAAAACCCGCATCGGTCATAGCCTTCCTGAAGTATAAGGTATTCTCCTCGAGCTTATCCCGTAATTCGGTAGTCTCGCTCAGCAAATCAATTACCGCAATGGATGCACCGGTGATGGAGGGCGCAAGGGTATTCGAAAACAGGTAGGGGCGGGATTTCTGCCTGAGCATCTCCACGATTTCCTTGCGCGCCGAGGTGAATCCTCCTGACGCACCACCCAGCGCCTTGCCCAGCGTACCGGTGATGATATCCACGCGGCCCATTACATTATGGTATTCGTGCACGCCCCGTCCGGTTTTTCCCATAAACCCGGTGGAGTGACACTCGTCACTCATTACCATGGCCTCGTATTTCTCGGCGAGGTCACAGATCTTATTCAGCTGGGCGATCGTACCATCCATGGAGAATACCCCATCGGTCACAATAATGATATTCTTTGCACCGGCGGCACGAGCCTCCTTCAGCCTGTTTTCAAGATCAAGCATGTCATTGTGCGCATACCGGTACCTCATGGCCTTGCACAACCTTACCCCGTCAATAATGGATGCATGGTTCAGTGCATCAGAAATGATCGCATCCTCCGGCCCCAGTAACGGTTCGAATACACCGCCGTTGGCATCAAAGGCGGCAGCATACAGAATCGTATCCTCCATGCCGAGAAATTCGGATATTTTTCTTTCCAGCGTTTTATGTATGTCCTGGGTCCCGCAAATAAACCGCACCGACGACATGCCATAACCGTGACTGTCGATCGACGCCTTTGCCGCCTCTGTCACCTTCGGGTGAGACGAAAGGCCCAGGTAGTTGTTTGCGCAGAAATTGATGACCTCCTTACCGGAATCTGTTCGTATCTCAGCGCCTTGAGGCGTTACTATCACCCGTTCCTTCTTATAAAGGCCATTCTCTTTCAATGTTTCCAATTCACTGGAGAGCTTTTCTTTTAAGGTATACATGTTAATCGTTCTTTTTTCTGGGTTTAATGATCGGTTTCTTGAATTTCTTTGGCTTTTCGGACTCATCCGGCTTGTCCTCCCCGGAGGATGGCCCCTCTTCCGGTGGGGTGGAAGTTCGGGGCCGGATTACCGGCCTGGGCGCTTTCTTTTTTTGCTGGTCTGACGGATTACCGGCAGCAGAACTCGTTGCATCCTGCTTTTCTGCCCCGGTGTCACCCTGGTCCCCGGTATTCCGCGGTCGTATCACGGGTTTTGGTCCTGAATGTGCGGAGGTTCCGGAGTCGTCCTCCTTTTTCCGCGGGCGCATGACCGGTTTGGGGCGGGCCTTTTTGGCGGACCCCTCCTCCTTGCTGTCTTCCGCTTGGCGCGGGCGCATGACCGGCTTGGGTCGGGCCTTTTCGGCTGATTCTTCCTCCTTGCTGTCTTCTGGTTTGCGGGGTCGCATGACCGGTTTGGGACGGGCTGCTCCGGCCGACTCTGTCTTCTGTGGGTCCGCAGGTTTCCGAGGCTTCATTACCGGCTTTTTCGGGGCGGCACGACCAGGCTGTGAGGCCCCCTTGTCATCCCCTGGTGTGGATGGCTTTTTCGGGACCAGGGGTCTTGGCTTGAGCACCGGACGCACCTTACCTGAACCGGCTTCAGGAGAAGGCTTTTCCGGGGCCGGACCGGTTTTGCGTACCGGCATTTTTGGTCTGGCGGCGGCAGGTTTTCTGGCGGCAGGTGTGGCTTCACGCGGCAGTGGATACCGGCGACGAATTCCGTTTATCAGGTACAGCTTCTGCCTGGTGAAACTGTCAGGATGCATTTGACCGAACAACCGTCGGAACGATTCCCAGGTGTCCGGGTCATCCTCCCTGAACCTGGCTTCATCTATCTTTTTCGATTCGAGGTATTCCGAATATTCCATCCTCCACAAATATAGTATATTCAGCTGTACAGTGTGGTTTGGTATAGATGGATTGAAATTACTAATTTCGCATTCTCATTTCAATCCTACCATTCATGGCAAAAATATTGGTAATAGGTGCACTCGGACAATTGGGGTCAGAACTGACCCAGGCTCTTGCCGACAAGCATGGCAAAGATGCCGTTATCGCTACGGATATCCGCAAGCCGGGCAAAATGCCTGACTACAGATTTGAAATTCTGGATGTCATGGACAAGGAAGCGCTGAGCCGGCTGGTACGTGCTGAAAAGATTGATCAGGTCTATCACCTGGCGGCCATTCTTTCCGCGAAAGGTGAAAAAAATCCGCAGGGTGCGTGGCAACTGAATATGAACAGCCTGCTGAATGTCCTGGATGTGGCCGTTCAGGAAAAGATCGGTAAAGTTTTCTGGCCGAGCTCCATCGCCGTTTTCGGACCTACGACCCCGAAAGACAATACCCCGCAACATACCGTGATGGACCCGAACACCGTATATGGAATCAGTAAACTTGCCGGTGAGCGCTGGTGTGAATACTACAATGAGAAATTCGGGGTGGATGTCAGAAGTATCCGCTACCCGGGAATTATAAGCTATAAGGCCGAACCAGGCGGCGGAACGACCGATTATGCGATTGATATTTTTATCCAGGCATTGCACCAGGGCCGTTACGAGTGTTTCCTGGAGAATGATCAGCGGCTTCCCATGATGTATATTGACGATGCGGTACGGGGCACCATCGAGCTAATGGATGCCAACCCTGATCAGCTCTCGGTGCGGTCAGGATATAACCTGGGCGCCATGAGCTTCACCCCCGATGAGATCGCCGCGGAGATATCCCGTCATATCAATGATTTTGAAATTTCCTACAACCCGGATTTCAGGCAAAAGATTGCAGCTTCCTGGCCTTCCTCGGTGGATGATTCCGCCGCTCGTGAAGACTGGAACTGGTCCCACGCCTATGACCTGGAAAAACTGTGCCAGACTATGCTCCGGGGTATCCGTGAATCACTGGAGAACCAGTCGATGTAGCTTTTTCTTACCTCCTCCTGAGATTTCAAGCAGGTAAATGCCACGGTCCATGCTCGCAGGGATTGCCAGTTTCATGCTGGATGTGTCGTCCATTTTCCAGCGTTGCAACACCCGGCCCTGCAGGTCCATCATCGAAATGGCCAGTTCGCCTTCACCAAACCCGTTCCGCTGAACCGTTATTTCCTGTCCGGATACCACCGGATTCGGATAGATCGCCATTTCACCGATGGTGGTCATGTCCACCCTGACCGGACCATAAACGGTCCGTGTATCGTCGGTATCGACCTGGACCAACCGGTAGTAAGATACTCCCGCCAACGGGGCCTCATGCAAATAGGAATATCGTTTAATGGAGGTTGAATTTCCGGCTCCCTCCAGTTGGGCAACCGGCTGATAAGCCTGTCCATCGCGTGAATTCTCCAGTTCAAAATAGGCGTTACGCTCTTCAATAGCCGTAGACCAATGGAGTCGTACTCCGGCGGCCTGCTTCTCTGCCGTAAAAGAAAGGAGCACAATTGGTAAAACACCTGGTGCTTCCCCGGTTTCATCAAAACTGGTCTCAATGGTAATTCCGGAACCCGCACAATAGGGCGGTGAAGAATCCGGTCCGCCATCCGCTTCCGTACAGCCTCCGCCCCCCTGGAGAATGGTATTCCCGCAAATGGACAGTTTATCACTGGCTCCTGAAGAAGATCCCGTGATGATGGTACCTCCGCCTTCATTGCTGATGGCCGAACCACAGGTCATTTCAATTTTACCGTTGATCTGAAGGGTCCCTCCGCTCTCAATGAAGATATTACCATCCATCTGGACAGAATTATGATCAACTTGCAGCGTACCTCCTGATTCGATACGAATATCGTGCGCTCCGAAATTCTGGTTATTCGATTCTGATAGTAAGGTTACCCCGTTCGGGATAATAATTTCGTCACCTGCAACCGGTGCACTGCCGGTCTCCAGGCAGATAATGGCACTGAAATTCACATTACCGGACCCGCTCACTGTACACTGGGCACCGGCGGGAATAATGTATATAAGGGAAGCCAGACTGAACAAAGCAGTCCGGACCAAACTGTAAGGTGTCATGATGGTCAGATTAAAAAATAACTTCCTGTTTAACAGTATATTCAAAAAAATATCTCGTAATGGTAGTAATTTCATCAATACGGAAAAAGCCAATTATTACAGATTTCTTACATTCTCCTTATTAATGCCAAATTTTAATAGCTGGTAACCTATACGATGGTTGGCAGTCACCCGTTTTTATTTTGGATTCTTTATATATATTTTTACCCACATCAACTACCGAATGATACCATGAATATCAGCGAGGATCTTAAGGAAGGAATCCTTTTCCTTTCCATTGAACGGCCGGAAAGCCTTAACGCCCTGAACACGGAGACCATTGACGAGCTTCGTGAGATAATGCAAAAGGTCTATGACGATAAAAGCATTAAGGGGGTGATCATTACAGGATCCGGGGAGAAGGCCTTTGTGGCCGGTGCTGATATTAAGGAAATCGCCGCACTGAATGAGCTCAATGCCCGAAAATTCGCTGAAAACGGTCAGGAAGTATTCTCACTGATCGAAAACAGTGAAAAGCCGGTTATCGCTGCCGTGAACGGATTTGCCCTGGGCGGCGGGTGCGAACTGGCCATGGCCTGTCATATGCGCGTAGCCAGTGAAAATGCCAAATTTGGTCAGCCGGAAGTAAACCTGGGCATCATTCCGGGCTACGGAGGGACCCAGCGCCTTACCCAGCTTATCGGCAAAGGCAAGGCAATGGAACTTATGATGACCGGCGATATGATCGGTGCCCAGGAGGCCAAGTCACTGGGACTGGTTAATCATGTGGTCAGCGACAAGCAGGCCCTGCTGCAACTGGCCGAAAAAATCATCCGAAAAGTTGCCAGCAAAGCCCCGCTGGCCATTGGCATGATCGTTAATTGTGTCAATGCGTATTTCTCCGACGAGGAGAATGGGTATCAGACCGAATCAAACAGCTTCTCCCATTGTGTCAGCACTGAAGATTTCGAGGAAGGCACCTCTGCTTTTATCGAAAAACGTAAGCCGCATTTCAAGGGCGTTTAACGCTGCACTCCATGAGCCAACTCCGAAGTCTTGCCTCCCAGACCGCTGTGTACGGAGTCAGCAGTATCCTGGGCAGGATGCTCACCTATGCCCTGGTTCCCCTTCATACCTCCCTGTTCGGCAAGGCAGAAATGGGAACAGTTACCGTCCTGTACGGATACGTGGCAATGCTGATGGTACTTTATACGTTCGGCATGGAAACAACCTTTTTTCGCTTTGCCAACAAAGGAGATAAAAAATCCACCCTTAACCAGACCGGCACATTCGTCATTGCGCTAAGCTGTATTCTTACCATTCTGCTTCTTTTTAGCGCAAATTCACTTTCCGGCCTGGAGGATATTCCAGGCTCTCCACGGTATATCCAGTGGCTGGCCCTCGCACTCTGTATCGATGCAATACTTTCCATCCCCTTTGCATTGATGCGCCAGGAGAACAAGGCAAAGGTCTTTGCCACAACAAAGATTATCAATATTTTTCTTACCGTAGGGCTGCAGGTCTTCTTTCTTCTTTTTATACCCTGGCTGCAGGAAAAAGGGGTTACCTGGCTTGATCGTGTGCCCGACCTGGGCATCGGCTGGATATTCCTGACCAACCTGATCTCCAACCTGGTACTCCTGGTCATTCTTCGCAAGTGGATCGCCAGAATCCGTCTCAGCATACCTGACTGGAAAGATTTCAGACCCATGCTGCTGTATGCCACTCCTATCATGATCACCGGACTGGCCGGAATTATGAACGAACAACTGGACAAGATTCTTATTAATAACCTGCTGCCCGAGGACTTTTATGCCGACTCGGATGCTCTGGAAGCTGCGGGGGTATACGGACAACTTTTTAAACTTAGTATCTTCATGATGCTGGGAATCCAGGCATTCCGGTATGCGGGAGAGCCTTTCTTCTTTAGCAGGGCCGAAGACAAAAATGCACCCGAGCTCTTTGCCCGCGTAATGCATTACTTCATTATTGCCTGCCTGCTGGTACTGGTCCTTGTCACCGTCAATGTAGACCTGATTGCATTCATATTCCTAAGGAATGCGGAGTTCAGGGTGGCCCTTTATATCGTCCCGATTCTCCTTGCCGGCAAGCTTTTCTATGGTATTTACATGAATCTGAGTATCTGGTTTAAGCTTACCGACAAGACAAGGTACGGCACGTATTTCAGTCTTTTCGGCGCCATGATAACCATTATTGGTAACGTGCTCCTTATCCCGGTTATTGGTTTCCTGGGCAGCGCCTGGACATCGGTGGCGTGTTACTTCGTCATGTGCGGCATCTGCTATTACTACGGTCAGAAATATTACCCGATCCCGTACCGGTTTGATAAATTACTGGGCTATGCCCTTATCAGTGTGGTGCTTGTTATTATCTCACTTGAAGTACACCATCCTGATTTCTGGATTGATTCTATCCTGCGTGTTGTGGCTTCCCTGGTTATTTTAGGCCTGATCGTCCTGCGCGAGCGAAAAATGCTGCAAAAAAGCACGGTCGCACGCTGACTTTATGGCCATTTCCGGCATTAATTATAAATATTGCCCTCCCGAAAAACTTGATTTTTGGAAATTGCGTTACCTTTGAAGAACTAATTTCTTGACGTAAGGGCAATTCTCCCGTAAATTAACAGCTTATGACCCATCGTCTGACGTGCATATTTTTTGTTTTGCTGCTGTCGCTGACCGCCATGCCGTCCCATGCCCAACGAAAAAAATCTGAAAAAGACACCGCTCAGCTACGGCGCGAATCTGAATTCTATTTCACCGAAGGGGAGAAATTCTACATACTTGAAGACTATGCCAAGGCACTGGTCCTCTTTAAGAAAGCGGCCGAGGTTGACCGCCTGAATGCAGCCGCCCATTTCAAGATCTCCCAGGTCAATGAAAAAATGGGTAACCTGGTCGATGCCCTGGAGAATAGCATCATTGCCACAGACCTCCGTCCCGACAATAAATATTACCAGGCCCAGAAAGCTAGTATGTTTGCCCGGCTGAACGAATTTGAAAAAGCCGCGGAGATCTACCGCTACATGATCAGTAACCTGGACGGGACCGACGAATACCTCTTCGAACTTGCCGCTATTTATCTCTACCAGCAGGACTATGACAAGGCCATAGATACCTACAATGAAATTGAAGAGGCCTACGGGATCAGTGAGGAGCTGGTGGTACAGAAACAAACAGTATACCTCGAAGAGGATAAAATCGACGAGGCCCTGGCCGAAGGCGCCCGGCTGATAGAGGAGTTCCCCGGCGAGGAGCGCTATGTGCTCCGCCAAATGGAATTGCTCACGGACAATGGCCGTGAAGACGCCGCACGCTCGCTCGCAAATGATTTCCTGGAAAATTACAACAACAGCGGCACTGTGCGCCTGGCCTTGTCGCGCATGCAGATGGAAAATAACTCCGGACAGGCTGTAGAGGGGATGGAGAATATGGAACAGGCCTTCGCCGACCCCGATGTGGATGTGGGCACCAAGGTCGCCATGCTGGCCGAGTACCGTCAGAATGTTCCCACCACCGACCTGGGAGAGAACGGCATCAAACTGGCCCGGCTGCTAACCCAGGTACATCCCAGATCAGGAGCCGCCTGGGCGGTCAGAGGTGATATCTATCAGGCAGTCGGTGAGAAGGCAAAGGCAAAGGACGCCTACGTCAAAGCACTGGAATTTGAACCAGGCAACCTGCAACTCTGGCAAAACAGCCTGCAGCTGCTGACCGAGCTAAACCGTCCCGACAGCGTACTGCTGATTGCAGAAGAAGCCCTTGAGGTATATCCCAATCAGGCCGTAATTTATTATTACAATGGCCTGGGCCTGCTGCGGAAACGACAATATGAAGAAGCCACGTACGTGCTGGAACAGGGAAAGCGGCTTTCAGGATCCAACCTCCAGCTGATTGCGGTCTTCAACGGGCTGCTGGGCGAAGCATACAACGGTACCGGAGAATTTGAAAAATCAGACCGTGCCTTTGAAGCTACCCTGGAGAATGATCCGGAAAATTATTCCGTCATGAACAATTACAGCTACTTCCTGGCGCTTCGTGGTGAAAAACTGGATCGGGCAGAATCATTATCTGAACTGGCCGTAAAGAAGAATCCGGATAATATTCAGTTTCTGGATACCTACGCCTGGGTGCTTTTTAACCGGAACAAATACAAGGATGCCGCCCGGGTGATGGAAAAAGTATTTAAGGCCGGAAACGTTTCTGCCGTACATTATGAACATTATGGTGATATTTTGTTTAAATTGGGCGAAGTTGAAAAGGCTGTGAGCCAGTGGAAAAAGGCGCTGGAACTATCGCCCGGATCAAAAGAAATAGAACGCAAAATCGCCGAAAAAACACTCTATGAATAAGCGTCTGCTTCTCGTCGTATGTTTTCCACTAATCCTGTTCTCCTGCAGTCAAAAAACGTCCGGCATCACATGGAATTTCTCAGACAAGAACAGACTCGATGTTCAGGAAGCCAGCTTTGAATATTTTTCGGGCAAGGCGAAAATAAACTATAAGGATGACGAGTTGGATATTAAGGCACGGGCGAATGTCCGCATGCGCAAAGACAGTGTCATCTGGATCTCCTTTTCCAGTGTGGGCATCCAGGGTGCACGTTGCCTGATCAACAAGGATTCTATAACCATATTGAACCTGGTTAAAAAGGAATATTATGTATTCAATTATGATTCACTCAGCAAGCAGTTCAATTTTGAGGTGAATTATGATGTGATCCAGGCAGCAGCACTGGGCAACCTGATCATCGACAGGACTCGAAAGGATCAGGTGGAAAAAGAAGAGAGCGTCTACATTCTCAAGCAGCAATCGGGCAACGTGGCCGTGAGCAATTTTGTAAACCCGAAAACCATGAAGATTGAACGGGTCGAAATGCTGGAGAATCCATCGAAGAATACCGCGGTCATCCGGTATTATGATTTCCAGATGGTGGAACATACTGCTTTCCCGTATTCGGCCATCCTGTCAATTTTTTATACGGAAGGGGCGAAAAAGCTGAATACGGTCATTGAAATGGAATATAACAAAGCAGAGATAGAGGACAAGGAATTAAAGTTTCCATTCAATATCCCAAAAAAATATGTGCGGAAATAAGAGACTCTCTGGAGCATTTTTCCTCTTATTCATCATGGCAGGCCTCGTTTCTTACGGACAAAAGTCCAGGGAACAGCTTGAACAGGAAAAGCAGGCCAACCTGAAAAAGATCGAGCAGGCGGAAAAAATCCTGGCTGAAACAGCCGGGAAAAAACAGAATACCATCGGTCAGCTCAATGCGCTGAACCAGCGGATAAAAGCCCAGGAAGACCTGATCCAGGGCATCCGGAATGAGATCAACCTTCTCAATGACGAGATAGAGGAAAATAACATGATCATCGAATCCCTTGAGGAAGACATTGCCAGCCTCAAGGAAGAATACGGGGCCATGATCTATGCCACTTACAAGGCCAACAAAGGCTTTAATAAACTCACCTTTCTCTTTTCGGCCGAATCATTTAACCAGTTCCTCATGCGGTTACAGTATATGGAACAATATGGTGACGTACGAAAAAAACAAACCGAGCAGATTCAGCGGGTGCAGGAAACACTGGCCGGACAAGTACTGGTTATTGAAACCAAAATGTCTGAGAAGAATATGCTGCTTGGCGAACAACTTGCCGAAAACCGGCGGCTTGCCGACTTGAAAAACAACCAGGGGCAGATTGTCTCCTCGCTGCAAAAACGCGAGAAGGACATTCGCAGGGAACTGGAAGATTCAAAAAAAGCGGTGGCACGCCTGGATAAAATGATCAACGACATAATCCGGGCAGAAATCGAGCGCGCAAGACGCGCCGAATCGGCTACTGTGGAAGCAACCGCACGGCTGTCGAGTGATTTCGCCTCGAACAAAACCAAACTTCCGTGGCCGGTTACCGGGTTTGTCGTGCAGAAATTCGGTAAACAGCAGCATCCGGTCTTTAAAAATGTAATCATTGACAGCCATTCAATTACTATTCAGACCAAACAGGCTGAAAAGGTCAAAACTGTCTTTAACGGCGAGATTACCCGTGTGGCTTTTGTCCCGCTTTTGGGTAATACCGTTATCATAAATCACGGGGATTACTTTTCGGTGTACGCAGGCTTAAAGGAAGTCTATGTCAAATCAGGACAGAAAGTAACGACCAATCAGGAAATAGGCAGCATCCTGACCAATAAGGACGGTGTATCAGAACTCAAGTTTGAGATCCGTAAAAGCGCCAATGCGCTGGACCCGCAGCAATGGCTGCGAAATAATTAAAAAGATATAAAAGTAATTTTGAACGTGAAATTGCTTTTTTTCGTTGCCATTTAAATAGCTATCTTTACATTTCCTTCTAAAACGAAAGAAAACATGAATACTTTATTTGCATTTTTTGGCGGTGGACTGGGAGGACAGGAAATTCTCCTGATCCTGTTGGTGATTTTGATTTTCTTTGGTGCCAAAAAAATACCTGAACTGGCCCGTGGACTTGGTAAAGGAATCCGTGAATTCAAGGATGCCACCAAGGAGATCAAGAACGACATTGAAGAGTCTGCCAAGATCGAAGAAGAGAAAAGATAATCAGGATTGAATCCCTATACCTCCCTCAAGAGCATTCAGTCTGATCTGGATGAAGGTCGCACTTCCTGTGTCGACCTTGTAAACTACTATTTAAAGAACATTGAAGAAAAGAAACACCTCAACGCATTCGTTGAGGTGTATTCTGTTGAAGCCCTGGAGCATGCCGCCAGGGTAGACGAAAAAATTAAAAACGGTAACGCTGGCCGCCTGGCCGGGCTGGTGGTCGGATTGAAAGACGTATTCTCCCACCAGGATCACGGATTACAGGGTGGCAGCAAAATACTTGAGAACTTTGAAGCGCAGTACAATGCGACAGTGGTTCAGCGCCTGCTTGATGAAGATGCAATTATAATCGGCAGAAATAACTGTGACGAATTCGCCATGGGTTCATCCAATGAGAATTCCTTTTTCGGACCAGTGCTGAATGATGCCGATAACACCCGCGTCCCCGGTGGATCATCAGGAGGCTCGGCGGTCGCCGTTCAGGCCGATATGTGCCTGGTTTCACTTGGTTCCGATACAGGCGGGTCTGTTCGCCAGCCTGCGGCATTTTGCGGTATCCTTGGCCTGAAGCCAACCTATTCCAGGATTTCACGACACGGCCTGATCGCCTACGGATCTTCCTTTGACTGCATTGGCATCTTTTCCAGGAACGTGGAAGATATGGCAGTTGTGCTGGAGGTGATCGCCGGTCCGGATGAATATGACAGTACGGTTTCCCGCTCCCCGGTTCCCGGATATACACAGGGAATCAACCAAAAAGTACGGCGCAAAATTGCGGTGATCTCGGAAACCCTGAACTCCGAAGGACTGCAGGAAGAAATAAGGGAAGCAACAAAGGAGACCATCCAAAAACTAAGGGAAGCAGGCCACGAGGTGGAGGAAGTAACCTTTCCCCTGCTGGAATATATTCTCCCTACCTATTATATTCTGACCACTGCCGAGGCCAGCTCCAACCTTTCCAGGTACGACGGTGTCCGTTACGGATACCGTACTCCTGAGGTGTCGGGCCTGGAGCAGATGTACAAAAAAACACGGGCCGAAGGTTTCGGGACAGAAGTGAAGCGACGGATCATGCTTGGCACTTTTGTGCTTAGTGCAAGTTATTACGACGCCTATTACACGAAAGCCCAGAAAGCCCGTCGATTGATCAGGGATATGACAAAAAATATCCTGACTGAATATGATTTTATTGTTTTACCCGTTACACCTACTACCGCTTTTCGTCTGGGCGCTCATCGTGCTGACCCCCTGGAGATGTATTTGGCCGATCTTTTTACAGTTCAGGCCAGTGTATCGGGGTTACCTGCTGTCTCTGTACCGAATGGATATGATAGAGAAGGACTGCCCATAGGTTTCCAGGTTATCGCGGATGACTTTGAAGAAGAAAGGCTGCTTGCCTTCAGTAATGAAATTATGGATCTTGTATGAGGATATTTTTTACCATAGCGATTCTCTGCAGCGTTTACCTGTCCCGGGGGCAGGAACCGCCGGCGGAAGATGTTTTTTATCCTGCCTCTGACCTGGAATATGTCCCGGCCGAAGCAGATTATGAACTGATTGAAGACCGGCTGAGCTGCATTGAGAATGAAATTCCGCTTAACTACCACGAGCGGGTGCATGCCTTTGTGAATTATTTTGCGGTCAAAGACCGGGAATACACGAGGCTGATGATCCAGCGAAAGAATCTTTATTTCCCGCTTTTTGAAAAATACCTGAAAAAATACGGGCTCCCGGATGAGCTGAAGTATCTGTCCATCGTGGAATCAGGCCTTAATCCGACGGCCGTTTCCTCGGCCCGGGCAGTGGGCTTATGGCAGTTCATGTCCTACACCGGACGCCATTTCGGACTGCAAAACGATACGTTTATCGATGACCGTATGGATCCTGAGAAATCCACCGAAGCCGCCTGCAAGTACCTCAAACAGCTGTACGGGATGTTCGGTGACTGGGAGTTTGCCATATCCGCCTATAATACCGGCCCGGGAAATGTACGTAAAGCAATCCGCAAATCAGGTTACAAGGATACTTTTTGGGAAGTATACCCCTATCTGTACCGGGAAACACGTTCCTACCTCCCTCAGTTTGTTGCCATCATGTACGTGATGAATTATGCAGACGAACATAATTTCCAGGTGGAGGATATCCAGTATCCTATGGAGGCAGATACCCTCCTGGTCAAAGACCATTTACACCTGGCAACACTGGCCAGCCAGCTTAATCTTTGCCTGGATGACCTTAAGGCGCTGAACCCCAGCCTCAGGTATGATATGGTCCCGGAAACTTCGGGTGGTTATATGCTTAAGATGCCGGCCGATATCAAACCCGTCCTGAATACCAACCGGGTGGCCATCCTGGATTCGGCAATGAAAGTGGGTAAAACAGAACTAGAAAAACTGGCCCGGAATGCTCCGGGAAGCACCTACGGCCGTGAGCGTATCGTGTACCGTGTACGCAGCGGTGATGTGCTGGGAAAAATTGCTGAACGCCACCATGTATCCCTGAGCAACCTGCGGCAGTGGAATAACATCCGCGGATCCATGATCAGGGTCGGACAAAACCTGGTTATTTACACCAATCCTTCCTCCGCCCCGGTGGCAAAAAGCGAACCGGTCATCAAAACCGCAGCCAACGGGACCCGCATGTATGTGGTACAACCCGGGGATACCCTGTGGGATATTTCCCGAAAACTATCAGGGGTCAGCATCGAGGATCTGAAGAAAATGAACTCCCTGACCTCCAACAGCATCAAACCCGGCCAGGAACTCATCATTGGAAAATGAGCAAACAATCGATAATTTTAAAGGGTTAATATAACAGTAACACCGGTGACCAAATAGTCATTCGTGATTATACCTGGTACAATAGCCCCTTATACATGAAATTCAAGAACCTTATTTTCACATTTTCCATTATTATTTTCCTCTTTTCCTGTTCCGGCAACGGCAAAACCAGTGAAGGATTACTGCCTCCCGCAAGCGGTAGCCCGGGTGAAATGATCGTGGTTATGGATTCCGCACAATGGAAGAATGTCCTGGGCCGCGAGGTCAGGGAAACCTTTGCCGCTGAGGTGAGCGGGCTACCCCGCGAAGAGAAGATGTTCAAGATCAACCAGGTTGATCCCCAAAAGCTGAATTCATTATTAAAGCAGGTGCGAAACCTTCTTTTTGTGGTGACAATGGATGACAAATCCTCAGCCTCCAGGCGAATAAGGAGCTACTTCACCCAGGAGACCCTTCAACGTATCCGGGAGAATGATGACCTGTTTGTCTATACGGCAGAAAACGAATTCTCCAAGGGCCAGCAGGTCATGTATCTGTTTGGCAACAGCGAGGAGCAGCTCATCAAACATATCCGGGAAAACCGCGGGGCACTTCAGGATTTCTTCAATAACGCAGAGTTCAGCCGCCTGGAAAATACCGTATTCAAGGGCAAGAAAATGTCAGGACTCACCGACATCCTGGAGAAGGAGCATGAATGCACGATGACCCTGCCGGTCGGGTACCAGCTTGTGGTAAGCGAGGCAAACGGACAGCGCGGTTTTGTATGGTTCAGGCAAATGAATGATGACAATGACAAGAACATCTTCATTACCTATCGCCCGTATATCAGTGAACAGCTGTTCACGAAGGAAAACCTGATTAACCTGAGGGACTCGATTGCCCAAGAACAACTCTTCGGCGATCCTGATCTGCCTAACACCACCTATATGCTCACCGAAACCACGGTGCCATACATCCCGGTTACCGCCACCCAGGAGACTTTCAATGACAAATACGCCATGGAGCTCAGGGGCCTCTGGCGCACCTTTAATAAATCTATGGGCGGGCCCTTTCTCGGGTATGCGATGGTGGATGAATCCCTCAACCGGTTCTATTACATCGAAGGGTTTGTATACAGCCCGGGGAAAGACCAGCGTGAATATATCCGTGAAATGGATGTGGTCCTGCATACCTTCAATACCCTCGGAGAGCAGTCGGGCAACGGAGACACTCCCCCGGAAGCGGAATAACAGGGTCGATTAATCCCTTCATACATGTGGTAAATTAGGTGCGCGAAAGATACTTTTCGTATCTTCGTTCAGACATTTTTTTATTGAGAACACGATCACATGAGTATTAAAATCCGCAAGCAGGATGCTTTGGCTTATCACCAGGATGGGCAACCCGGAAAAATTGAAGTAGTACCCACCAAATCAGTCAGTTCACAGCTGGACCTGGCCCTTGCCTATTCTCCCGGTGTGGCAGAACCCTGCAAGGAAATCGAAAAAAACGAAGAAGATGCCTATAAATATACCTCCAAGGGAAACCTGGTAGGTGTTATTTCCAATGGAACCGCCGTTCTCGGTCTGGGCGACATCGGTGCCCAGGCCTCCAAGCCGGTCATGGAAGGAAAAGGTGTCCTGTTTAAAAAATTTGCCGGGATTGACGTGTTTGATATCGAGATCAATGAAAAGGA
Organism: uncultured Roseivirgaceae bacterium; assembly: GCA_964563925.1. Taxonomy (GTDB): domain Bacteria; phylum Bacteroidota; class Bacteroidia; order Cytophagales; family Cyclobacteriaceae; genus JAUILA01. The sequence continues at coordinate 78,022 of CAZLZD010000012.1, forward strand.
TCCGAAAAAATTTATTGAGATCGTCAAGTCCCTTGAGCCAACCTTCGGGGGTATTAACCTGGAAGATATCAAAGCCCCCGAATGCTTTGAGATCGAGGAAACCCTGAAAAAGGAAATGAATATCCCGGTCATGCATGATGACCAGCACGGGACAGCCATTATTTCAGCCGCTGCGCTGCTGAATGCACTGGAGCTTATCGGGAACAAGAAAATTGAAAACCTGAAAATCGTTGTCAATGGAGCGGGAGCCGCAGCCATTGCCTGCACGGACATATACATTTCCCTGGGAGCCAAAAAGGAAAATATAATCATGTGTGACAGCAAGGGGGTTATCCGGAAAGACCGCGGCAATCTTGACGAGACCAAGGCCAGGTATGCAACCGATAAAAACCTCGAGTCGCTGTCTGATGCCATGGAAGGAGCCGACTTCTTTCTCGGTCTGTCGGTGGCAGATGTGCTGAGCCAGGAGGATATACAAAAAATGGCCGATCATCCCATCGTATTCGCCCTGGCTAACCCGCAGCCGGAGATAGACTATGACCTTGCCATGAAGGCCCGCAAGGATATCATTATGGCTACCGGCCGCTCAGATCACCCCAACCAGGTGAATAACGTGCTGGGATTTCCATACATCTTCCGGGGCGCCCTGGATGTGCGGGCTACCGCAATTAACGAAGAAATGAAGCTGGCAGCCGTCTATGCCCTGGCCGACCTGGCAAAACAGCCTGTCCCCGACCTGGTCACCAAGGCGTATGACGACGTAAAGATCCAGTTCGGTAAGGAATACCTGATCCCGAAACCACTGGATACGCGGCTGATCACCCATATCTCACCGGCAGTGGCAAAAGCCGCCATGGAGTCGGGTGTGGCGAGGTCAGAAATTACCGACTGGGAGCAGTATCATACCGTCTTGCAGCAACGTATTGGCATAGATGACAAGATGATGAACCGCATCATCAACCGGGCCAAACGGGATCCAAAACGAATTGTATTTGCTGAAGCCCATGACCTTAAAGTCCTGAAGGCTGCCCAGACCCTGTACGAGGAAAAAATCGCCCGCCCCATTCTGCTGGGTAACCAGAAAATTATCAATGACCTGCTTAATGAGCACCAGCTCGACCTGGGCGATTGCCCGATCATCGATCCGTTCAGTCCGGAAGAAAAAGACCGCCTCCACCGGTTTGCCGAACACTATTACGAAAAGCGCAAACGGAAGGGAGTTACCCCGTATGAATCGCACAAAGTTATGCGCGACCGGAATTACTTCGGGTCAATGCTTGTCGAACATGATGAGGCCGACGCCCTGATCAGCGGTCTTACCAAAGACTATCCGAAGACCATTCTCCCGGCACTTCAGATCATCGGAATGGAACCCAGGGTACGCCGGGTAGCCGGAATGTACCTGATCAACAGTAAACGGGGAACGTATTTTTTCGCCGATACCACGGTGAATGTAGACCCGACCCCCGAGCAGCTGGTAGACATTATAGGAATGACTTCCAGGGTGGTCAGGCTTTTTGATGTGGAGCCCCGTATCGCGGTCATGTCCTACTCCAATTTTGGCTCGAGCAAGGGATATATTCCTGAAAAAGCCATGAAGACTGTTCAGCTGGCGAAGGAAAAATACCCCGATATGCTGATTGAAGGAGATATTCAGGCCAATGTGGCATTGAATACCGAGATTCAAAAAGAGAATTATCCGTTCAGTGCGCTGGCCGATAAAGGGGCCAATACGCTCATCTTTCCTGACCTGGCCTCCGGCAACATCGCCTATAAGCTGGTCATGGAGATCGGTGGCGCGGAAGCAGTGGGTCCGGTCCTGCTGGGAATGAGAAAGCCGGTCCATATTCTCCAGCTGGGAAGCAGTGTACGAGACATCATAAACATGGCCGCCATCGCTGTGGTGGATGCCCAACTTTATACCGAACGCAGCAAATGATCTCCTATCTCAACGGGCGTCTCGTACGCAAGGAACCCACACATGTAATTATCGACATCCATGGAATAGGCTATGAAGTACACATCGCCCTGACCACCTACTCTGCCATTAAGGACCAGGAACAATGCAAGCTCCACACCTACCTTCATGTCAAGGAGGATTCCCATACCCTCTACGGCTTCCATGATGAGGTGTCCCGGGCCATGTTTCTTTCCCTCATCTCGATAAGCGGTGTGGGCCCAAGCACCGGACTGATGGTACAGTCGTCGCTTACCGCCTCGGAACTCCGCGAGGCCATTCTGACCGACGATGTCCGTACGATCCAGTCGGTCAAAGGGATTGGGGCGAAAACAGCACAACGGATCATCCTTGAGCTTAAGGATAAAATGGCTAAAGATGGCGGAATTGCCACGGAAAAGCAGAATTTAATACATTCGAGCAATACCCTGCGGAATGAAGCGTTATCCGCATTATTTACCCTTGGAATTAACAAGCAGGCGGCGGAAAAAAGTGTTGACCGCATCCTGAAAAATTCGGGAAATACCGTTACTTTGGAAGAATTGATTAAACTCGCTTTAAAAAATACCTGACAAACCGGAGTGTTTTGATTTTTAAATTTTTAAAAGGCGCTAAAACACCATTTTTTTCGGCATTACTGTTAAGTTTCATTCTTACTCTGGCTGCAACGGATCCATCTACGGCATCAACCAGCCGGATGTGGCAGGTAGCGGCTGATACGACCAAACAGGACACGGTCAGAACAGATAGCGTAAGAATACCATACAGTCCTACGAGAGCCCCGGTGTTTGTTCCGAACTACAGGTTCGGCGACCCCTTCAGCAGTTCACTGTATGGATACAATCCCCTATTGCCCGAACCCTCCAACCTGAACCTGGACCTGGAGATCGATACCGCCCTGAATTATACCATCTACGAACGCATGGGCGACCTCGATTACCGCCCCCCGGCAAACCTTTCTTTCGAAGAGTTCCAGCAGTATCAGCAGCGTCAGCAACTTTCCGAATACTGGCGGGCGCGATCAGAAGGCCTGGACGGGGAAAGTGCGGTTGGAGGCCGAAGCCTTATTCCGCCCATCTACATCAGCCCGGTATTTGACCGGATCTTTGGCGGAAGCTATGTGGAGATCACCCCCCGCGGATTTGTGACACTTGACTTCGGGGGTCGCTGGCAGCGCATCGCCAGCCCTGACCGGTCCATACGGCAACAACGTAATGGAGGGTTTGAATTCGATCAGCAGATCCAGATGAATGTCGTGGGAAAGATTGGAGAAAAGCTGCAGGTAACGGCCAACTTTGACAATAACAACTCCTTCGACTTTGAGAATAACCTGAAGGTGGAATATACCGGCTTCGAAGAGGATATTCTCCAGAAACTCGAGATTGGTAACGTAAGCCTGCCAATCAACAACAGCCTGATCACCGGTGCCCAGAACCTGTTCGGGGTGAAAGCCCAGATGCAGTTCGGCGACCTCTATGTGACCACGGTGGCTTCCACACAACGCGGGAAGGCAGAGTCGATCACCGTGGACGGCGGCGGGGTTCAGGGACGGGAATTTGAGATTTCCGCCGCAAACTATGACGAGAACCGGCACTTCTTTCTGAGCCATTTCTTCCGCGACAACTATGCCCGGTGGCTGAACTCCATTCCGTTTGTACAGTCCAGCGTCAACGTCACCCGGGTCGAAGTGTATGTGGTCAACCGAAGCAATGACACGCAGTCCCTGCGGAATGTGCTGGGTATGATGGATATGGCCGAGGCTAAACCGGAGAATATTTATCGTGACAACCTCATCACGCCGAATCCGGTATTCAATGATGCGGCCACCAACGATGCCAACAATATGTTTGACATCCTGGACGGGCTCAGCCGAGAGGCGGATGATGTCAATGCGCAGCTTGAGGGGCTCGGGTTCGAGAACGGGGTGGACTTCGAAAAAATCACCAGTGCCCGGAAGCTTGAGCCGAACGAATACACCTTTGATCCGCAACTCGGGTATATCACCCTTCAGCGCAAACTGCAGAATGACGAAGCACTGGCCGTATCGTACCAGTATACCTACCAGGGACGGGTCTTCAAAGTGGGTGAAATGGCCGAGGATTACAATGGCCGGGATGAAAATGAAGTGATTTTCCTGAAGCTGCTGCGTCCCCGTAAAATTAATATCCGGGATAATTCAGGGGAACGTATTCCCACCTGGGACCTGATGATGAAAAACATCTACAGTCTCAATGCCACCAACCTGGAAAGAGAGAATTTCAGCCTCCGGATCATCTACCGCGATGACCGTACCGGTATTGACAACCCGCAGCTGCAGGAAGGTGTGATCGCAGGCGTAACCCCGCTCATTGAGCTGGTCGGACTCGATAAACTGAACCCCAACAATGACCCCCAACCGGATGGTAATTTCGATTTCGTGGAGGGGATTACCATTAAACCCGAACTGGGAATCATCATCTTTCCAAACCTGCAGCCGTTTGAGAATCAGCTGCGGAATGCCTTTGCCCAGGATCCAAACCGGGACGACCTGATCGAAAAATACGTGTACGAAGAGCTGTATAATGAGACGCAGAATGATGCCGAACTCGTATCCAGTAAGAACAAATACTTCCTGACCGGCCGGTTCCAGTCCGGTTCGGCCAACGAGATCGTCATCCCGGGATTCAATATTTCAGAAGGATCGGTACAGGTCTACGCCGGCGGGGCCCCGCTGGTGGAAGGTGTCGATTACCAGGTCGATTATACGTTTGGGAAAGTAAACATTATCAATGAAGGGGTACTCAACTCAGGCAAGGACATAACGGTACGCTATGAAAAGGCAGACCTGTTCAATTTCCAGTCCAGGACATTACTGGGTACTCGGTTGGATTACGTGGTGGATGACGGGATCAACCTGGGGGCTACCCTGCTGCATCACTTTGAACGTCCGCTCATCTCCCGGATCAGCGTGGGGAACGAACCGACCAAGAACACCAAGTACGGATTTGACGTGAATATCCGGAAAGACAGCCGGCTGATGACCAAGCTGATCGACAAAATCCCGCTGATTCAGACCAAGGAACCGTCAAGTATTGCCTTCAATGCCGAGTTTGCCCAGCTGATCCCCGGTACTTCCAATATCGTGGACGGAGAGGGCACCTCGTATATCGATGATTTTGAAAGTTCGACTACCCCGTTCACCCTGGGCAACCCGACCAGCTGGCGCCTGGCTTCCACCCCCCAGACCCCGGATGACCGGTATAACGGAAGCAGCCGGGACCTGTCATTTGCCTACAAGCGTGCGAAGCTGGCCTGGTACCAGATCGACAACCTGTTTTACCGCGACGACCGACGCCGACCGGATAACGTGACCGAGGAGGAAATGCAGGATCACTACGTGCGTTTTGTGAGGCCGCAGGAGATCTTCCCTAACCTGGACCAGAATATCATTAACTTCCAGCAGATCTTCAACCTGGCTTATTATCCGGAAGAACGGGGACAGTATAACTACAATCCCAACGGACTGAATGACCTGCTTCCTGACCCGCGGTCCAACTGGGCGGGGGTCACCAATGCGATCCGATCGGAGATCGACTTTGACAAAGCCAACGTCGAATACATTGAATTCTGGGTGATGGATCCGTTCATTACCACGCCGCGCGGACAGATCGACGACGGCCGGGGTAATGTGAAACCAAATACCACCGGCGGCGATATCTATTTTAACCTGGGAAGTATCAGCGAGGATGTCATGCGTGACAGCCGCCACGCTTTTGAGAACGGGCTCCCCCCTACCGGTGTGGAAAATAACCAGGATGCCGTGGTACAGAACGATTGGGGATATGTAACCAGGCAGCAATTCCTGACCCCCGCCTTTGACAATGACCCTGCGGCCCGTCCCAACCAGGATGTCGGACTCGACGGAGCCAAGAATGACCAGGAGGCCCAGCTGTTCCCTGCCTACAGTGCAAATCCTGATCCGAGTGCCGATGACTTTCAGTATTTCCTCGGGTCATCACTGGACCAGGAAAATGCAGGGGTACTCAGGCGATACAAGAATTTTAATGGCCTGGAGAATAATTCGCCGGTGGTGAGTGACAACAATGATCTGTTTGTACCGTCGGCTACGATCATCCCGGACAATGAAGATTTAAATGCCGACAATACCCTGAACGAGCTGGAGGAATACTATGAATACCGTGTGCCTCTTCGCCCCGGACGGCTGTCAGACAATAAATACGTGGTCGATGAGATTACCAGCAATGACAGTGGCGAGGAAGTTACCTGGTACCTGTTCCGGATACCGATCCGTCAGTTTGACAATAAGATCGGTAACATCAACGGGTTTAAAAGTATCAAGTACATCCGCATGTACCTGACCAATTTTTCGGAACCGGTGGTGCTGCGTATGACGAATTTCCGCCTGGTGGCCAGCCGGTGGAGACGTTACCTGAACCAGTTGGATGAACCCGGCTTCGATGTGATCCCCGAGCCCGATGACTTTGACAATTTCACCGTTTCCACTGTAAACATCGAGGAAAACGGAACACCTACCGAAAACCGTCCGCCGTATGTGCTTCCTCCCGGATTCTCCCGTGACCGCGACAATACCGCCGCAGTAGAGCGCCGGCTTAATGAGCAATCCATCCAGGTTTGCGTGGACCAGCTTGAGGACGGCGACGCCCGCGCAATCTATAAGCAGGTAGGCCTTGACCTGATCAACTACGGCCGGGTGAAAATGTTCCTGCACGCCGATGGAGAAGCAGAGGACGAAGAACTGACGGCATTCCTGCGAATGGGGTCTGATGTGGATTCCAACTACTATGAGATCGAGGTGCCGCTGAAAATGACCGATCCGTCGGCAGTTTCTCCGGAAGATATCTGGCCGAAGGAAAATGAGATCGACCTGGACCTGAATTTCCTGTACAGCCTCAAGACGCTGCGTGACCGCGAAAGTATTCCGAAGAGCCAGTTGTTCTTCTCCACCGATATTGACGAACAGGCAGGGTATAAACTTCGACTCCGGGGTAATCCGGATATGAGTGCGGTAACCTGGCTGACCATCGGGGTGAGGAACCCCCGTGACGACGGGTCAAGCCACAGCGCCTGTATCTGGGCCAATGAATTACGTGTTACTGATTTTAATGATACCCGGGGATGGGCGGCCAATGCCACCCTGAATGCGAAGCTGGCCGACTTTGCCAATGTGACCGCCAACGTGCGTCACTCCACCTTCGGGTTTGGAGGGATCCAGTCACGTATTGCCGAACGGACACGCGAAGAAGCCACTTCCTATGACATCTCGGCCAACGTGGCGGTGGATAAGCTATTCCCCGAATCATTCGGATTGAAAATCCCGATGTACGTCAGCTACCAGAAAGACCTGGTCAAGCCGTTCTTTGATCCGGCAAATCCCGATATTTCGCTGGAGGCCTCCCTCCTGTCATTCCCGACGGAAAGTGAACGGGATGAATACAGGCAGATAGTCACGGACGAGACAACGACCCGAAGCCTGAATTTCAGCAATGTCCGGAAAACAAAAACGAAAGAAGATGCCAAGAATCACTTCTATGATATTGAGAACATCAGTCTGAGTTATGCCTTCAGCGAACGAACCCGCACCAATTTCAACCTGCAGCAATACCGGCGTGTTACCCATGACGCCTCCATAGCCTATAATTACGCCCCACAGAGTAAGCCCTGGGAGCCCTTTGCCAACTGGGAATCCATGAATTCCCCGTTCCTCAAACTGATCAAAGACTTCAATTTCAATCCGGTACCTGCCAATGTATCGGTGCGCGTAGACATGAGGCGCCGTTTTGAGGAAACCGTTTACCGGAATGAAATAAATGTGCCCAACAACGATGTGGCCCGTTTTGAGAAATTCTTTACCATGGACCGGGTGTACAACGTGAACTGGAACCTGACCCGGAACCTGCGCGTGGATTATACCGCCCGGGCAAATGCGATCATTGACGAACCTGAAGGACGGATCAATAATGAGGAAAAACGGGACTCCATCTGGAGCAACCTGAAGCATTTGGGCCGGATGAAGAATTTTGACCAGCGACTGTCTGCGAATTACCAGCTGCCCCTGGACAAAATCCCGCTCACCGACTGGCTGAACGCCGAATACCGGTATGAGGCCGGTTTCAACTGGCGGGCCGGACCGTTCTACAGTGATGCCGGACGGCGCGATTCACTGGATTTTGGGAATACGATCCAGAACAGCCGGGACAACTCCATTACGGGAAAAGTGGATATGGTGGCCCTGTACAACAAGGTCGGGTTCCTTCGGGAAATCAACAGCCCGAGTCAGCGAAACCGGAGGAGTTCGCTTACCAACACCACCCAGGCCGATACGGTAAAACAAAAATCGGAGAATAAGGGGCTGAAAGCGATCAGCCGCTTCCTGATGATGCTGAGGTCGGTCAACGGAACCTACACCCTCAGGGAAGGGACCATTTTGCCCGGTTATACGCCACGGGCCTTCCTGTTTGGTATGGACAGTGCATTCAGTTCGCCCGGACTTCCCTTCATCCTCGGTTCCCAGGACGCCAGCATTCTCCAGGACCTGGCCAGGGAAGGACACATCACCAGTAATCCAAACCTGACCCAGCCGTTTGTTCAGAACCAGCTGCAGGATTATAACATCCGGGCCAACCTCGAACCGGCAAAGAACCTGACCGTACAGCTCGATATGAGAAAGGCGAAGATGTCAAACTACCAGGAATTGTTCCATGCCAGTGAAACCGACCCGGATGTCTATGTATCGGAAAGTCCGAACCGCACCGGTACCTATGCCATCTCTTTCATGACCATCAAAACCGCTTTTGAAGGGACCGATGACCAGAACAATTCGGAAGCATTTAACAATTTTGAAGAATACCGGTATGAGATCCTGCGTCGGTTTGAGGAACGGACCGGCGTGGCCTATGACACCAACAGCCAGGATGTCCTGATCCCGGCATTTATCGCTGCCTACAGTGGACAGGATCCGGGCGATGTCGGACTGAGTCCATTCCCCAAAACACCCATTCCGAACTGGCGGGTCGAATATACCGGACTTCAGCAACTGGGCGGGCTCAGCGAGATATTCTCCAGCATCAGCCTGACCCACGGGTACCAGAGCAATTACTCGGTAAACAACTATACGACCAGCCTGCAGTACACCGATAATATCGGCCTTGATTCCAGGCTTGAGGAATATAACGAGTCGTATTTCGGGATTATCTCTGAAGACGAACGGGTCCCGCTTTATACGATCAACCAGGTGGTGATCAGTGAACAGTTTGCCCCGCTGATCGGGATCAACCTGCGGACAAAGAGCAGGGTGGAGGCAAATATGGCCTATAAAACCAAACGGGACCTGGTGTTAAATATCAATAACTCCCAGGTCACTGAGGTGAAAAATTACGATGTCCAGATCGGGGTGGGATTCACCAAGGCCAATATGACGCTGCCATTCCGATCCAAGGGACGTACCATTGTTTTGAAAAACGACCTTCGGTTCCGGCTTGATCTGACCATCCGGGATACCCAGACTATTCAGCGGAAGATAGACGAGCTGAACACGGTGACCAACGGTACCTGGAACTTCCAGCTCCGGCCCAACATTTCCTATGTGCTCAGCCAGCGATTGTCCATTCAGGCCTATTTTGAACGTACCATTAATGAGCCCAAAATCTCCAGTACCCCGCGGCGGTCGACCACCCGCGCCGGATTCCAGGTGAGATTTGCCCTTGACCAATAAACATTCTCCCGCCGGATGGTGGCATTTCCAAAAAGAATGTATTTTTGGGGTCATAAAATTGAATCATTATGAACGTACCTGAATCACTAAAGTACACCAGCGACCACGAATGGATTAAAATCGACGGGGACATTGCCACCGTCGGTATCACGGATTTTGCCCAGGGCGAACTGGGGGATATCGTGTATGTTGAAATTGAGACTGAAGGTGAAGAAATCGAAGAAGGCGAGGTTTTTGGGACGGTCGAAGCGGTGAAAACCGTTTCAGATCTGTTCATGCCGGTAGCCGGCACGATCACCGAAGTAAATGAAGAGCTGGAGAATTCTCCTGAGCTCGTGAATGAGGATCCGTACGGAAAAGGCTGGATGATAAAAATCAAAATGTCGGCAGGTGCCGGAGACAGCCTTTTAGATGCGGCCGCCTATCAGGAAGTGATCGGTGCTTAACAGGTTCAGCAGCACGTTTTATACGGTATCAGCGGTTATCTGGGCCGGAATCATCCTGGTGCTGACCCTGACCCCGGGCAAGTATGTACCGAATACCACGCTGTTCAGTTACGATAAACTGGGACATGCCGGTATATTCTGCATATTAGCCGTATTGCTGATGTTTGCATTTTACCGGTCGGGAAAGCATAGCCGTACCTGGTCGATGTGGACCGGCTTCGGGCTGGCGGTGGTGTATGGATTGGGCATTGAATTTATGCAAAACCTTATCCCTGACCGTGGAATGGAGCTTTTTGACGCGCTCGCCAATACGGTCGGATCTTTTTTAGCCCTTATCCTGTTTATATTAGTGAATAGAAAAAAAAATACCGAAAGTGTGTGACTTTCTGTATATTTGATATTACGTGTGTAAATAATAGTAAAACTTAGACCTGGAATACAATGGAGCCAAAAAAGTCAGATAAAGCGAATCTCCGGAAAAAAACGGGTTTATTCTTCAATATTGGTCTTTTCACGACCATGCTGATCGTTGTTTTTGCATTCAACTACAAGGATTATGATGAAGAATTCGTGGATTTCGCAGCAACAGACAGTGATTTTGAAGAATTATTAGAGATCCCGCCGACGGAGCAACCCCCGCCGCCCCCACCTAAAATCCAGCAGCCTGAAATTATTGAGGTACCGGATGAAGAAGAAATTGAGGAGGAGATCGAAGTGGATCTTGATGTGGAAATTACCGAGGAGACCGTCATCGAAGAAATTATTGTAGATGAAGCTCCTGAAGAGGAAACTGCCGACGAGGTATTCCTCGTGGTGGAAGACCCGGCCCTGCCGCCAGGCGGATACCCGGCCTTTTATGAGTATATCTCCAAAAACCTGAAGTACCCTGCGCAGGCACGTCGCATGGGAATTGAAGGAAAAGTATTTGTACAGTTCGTTGTGGATAAAGACGGATCATTGACCGAAGTACAGGCCGTTAAAGGTATCGGTGCCGGTTGTGACGAAGAAGCTGTTCGTGTAATTAAAGGCGCCCCCAAATGGAGCCCTCCGAAACAGCGCGGTAAACCCGTAAAACAACGGATTATTGTTCCTATCGTATTCCAGTTAGGATAAAGACCTGAGTTTTCATGATAAGAAGGACCCTCGCCGCATGGCGGGGGTTTTTTGTTTTTAGGAGACTAAGACCAGGACTCATATCTTAACAGGGAATAGGTAAGCACCGTCATCCCCGACCGATAAGTTGATCAGGACAGGATACCTCCGATCGGGGATCCCTTCTTCTAACATTCGTCCACGATAGCGTGATCCCCGATCGGTAGCATGGCATTCCCATTCAAAAATTCAGTCGGGGATGACGCGGGACGAAATATCCCTCTCTCATCCTGCACTCATTCTTCTTCTCCCTCTCTCATCCTGCACGCATTCTTCTTCTCCCTCTCTCATCCTGGACTCCTTCTCCTTTCCGGTCTTAGTCTTAGTCCTAGTCTTAGTCCTAGTCTCAAAATCAAATCAACACCCCGGCAAGGATACCTCCCAGGATAATCAGCGGGGCGGGCACCTTGGTGAACTGCAGCAGCAGGAAGGTGCCAATGGTGAGTGAAAAGTTCAGTACATTGGGCGTGAGAGGCAGGAACATCAGGACGGCGGCAGAGACAACCATTCCCGAACTGGCCGCATTGATCCCTTCCAGGGAAGCACGAACGATGCGGTATCGTTTCAGCTGTTCCCAAAACCGTATCACGAAGAATATCAGGAATGTGCCGGGCAGAAATATCCCTCCGGTGGCTGCTATACTCCCCAGCAATTCTCCACTAAGCCCTTCGTCACGCATGGACAGCGATCCGATATAGGCGCAAAAGGAAAAGACGGGGCCCGGAACAGATTGGCCCACAGCGTAACCGGTGAGAAATTCTTCCGAACTGAGATAGGCCTTCAATTCGACAAATTCTGTGTAGAGAAAAGGAATGAGTACTTGCCCGCCACCAAATATCAGGCTGCCACTGCGGTAAAAGTTCTCAAACAGCAGCAGCGGCCTGAATTGGGTTATCCCTCCCAATACGGCCGCCAGGATAAAGACCCCCGCCCACAGCAGAAAGTTTGCCCATTGAATTCGAATTCCTTCCTTTTCTTCAATATCATGCCGCTTGTATTTGAATGCGGTGAGCAGTCCGGCCGCCAGCAGAATACTTGGAAAGGCATAGGGAGAATTGGCCAGGAAGGAAATTACCGCCGACCCACCCATGATTATAAATGCGGTTTTACTCCGGACGACGCGATAGATTATTTTGAATGCGGCAAACGCCACAAAGCCGACCGCCATGGGCTGAATGAAACGGGCGAAGTCAAGCGAATTATTCTGTTCCTGGAAGTTGGATATGAGAATGCCGGCAATCGTCATCAGGGTCACGGCCGGCAGAATCCATACCAGCAGGGTCAGATAGGCGAGATTCGGTCCGCCAATCCTGAATCCAATGGCGGTAATGGTCTGGGTGGATGTAGGGCCTGGCAGGATCTGGCACAGCGCATTGAGTTCGATCAGCTCTTCTTCATTCAGATAGGCCCGTTTGCGGACCATAATTTCAAAAAGCATGGCAAGATGAGCCTGCGGTCCGCCGAATGCAGACAAGGAGATAAGCAGGACATCCCGCAGAAAGATGATATAACGGACTCGGCGGATCAATCAGTAATTTTCAAATTACTTCTTCAATCCGATTTCTGCTAATCGTTCGTTTAAAAATTCTCCCGCGGTGGTGTCTTTGAATTGTTTCGGATTCTCCTCCCCCACGCAATTCGCCAGGCAGGTCAGGTCCATATCGGAACGGGGATGCATGAAAAACGGAATGGAATACCGGGAGGTGCCCATCTGTTCGCGTGGCGGATTAACTACCCGGTGAATGGTGGATTTTAGCTTTTTATTGGTCAGCCTTTCGAGCATGTCGCCTACATTCACCACGAGCTGCTCGGGAAGAGCAGTGATTGGAATCCATTCGCCATCCCGTCGCAATACCTGGAGTCCATCGGCACTGGCACCCATCAACAGGGTGATCAGGTTGATATCGCCATGCTCTGCAGCCCGCACAGCGTCTTCAGGGATGCTCTGAGGGTCTTCTATAGGGAAATAGTGTATCGGCCTCAGAATACTGTTTCCGTTGTGTACACGGGCTTCAAAATAGCCCTCATCAAGGTCAAGGTGCAACGCTATGGCCCGTAACATCTCACGACCGGTTTGTTCCAGCCGCTGGTACACCTCAAGAGCGACTTCCTTAAATTCAGGAATTTCATCAGGCCAGACATTGTCAGGATATTCTTCTTTGATAGGATCTCCGTCGGTCACTTCCTGTCCGACGTGATAGAATTCCTTCAGGTCGCCGGTTGTACGGCCCTTGGCATGTTCCTTCCCTTTACCGATATATCCGCGCTGTCCGGCCAGTCCTTCAATCTCGTATTTTGTCTTAACCTCTTCCGGCAATGCGAAAAATTCCTTTACCACACGGTAAAGCCGTTGGGTAAGCTCGTCGGTCAGGTAATGATTACGGATGGCCACAAAGCCGATATTCTCATAGGCGTCGCCCAGGGCATTGACAAAGGTCTGGCGCTCTACCGGGCTGCCATTCCTGAATTTGGCCAGGTCAAGAGAGGGAATTTCATCATACAAGGTCATATGTACTGCGTTTTGGGACAGTTGCTAAATTACAAATTTGATGGGAAGATTCCGTGGGAGTTTGCAGGGATGAGTAGAAATAGTCCGTCTCAGGATCCCTGATTATCCTATATTTTGGGACAGGTGTTCAGGCTCAGCCTTTACCTGTTTAAAATTTCCCTGCCATAATTACGATACCAGGCAATG
>CAZLZD010000013.1:0-49067 GCA_964563925.1 uncultured Roseivirgaceae bacterium
AAATCTGGCTATACTATATACCAAATATATGGTAAATTAAAAAGGTACCGGTTTTCCGGTACCTTTATTCATGGTTTCTGACCTGAAATTACTCCACGTCAAATTTTACGGTGGTGTTTTCCCATGCCATCTCAACGCCGTCATCCACCACATCAATTTTGAAGGTTTCCACAAAATCCGACGAAGCGGAAGGGGCTACCGATACGCGAAGCACATCTTCGCCTTCATCATAATTGAAGGCTCCCCATTGTTCGGTTACCTTATTGAAAATGATTACCCATTCGTCTTCACCGGGTATAGTGAACAGTGCGTATTTTCCGGCCGGTAGGGCTTTGCCTTCCACGGTTACATCCGAACTAAAGGAAATGGTGGTTGCATTATTAGCACCCGTACGCCATACACTGCCATACGGGACCAGTTCGCCCATCACGGTGCGGCCGCGTGCCGAAGGTGCATGATAGCTGATCTCAACATCTGCGGCACCAATTGTTCCGGTAGCGGTAGCTGGTGGACTCGGCTGATTTTTCTGAGCCTGTGCCAAACCTGCAATTCCGAAAGCCAACAGGAGAGTAAAAACTAGTTTAATGTGTTTCATTGTGTCAGTAGTTAATTTATTTTACTCTAATTAACGCATATATCGCGCCAGAGTTAGACGCCGTCAGGACAAATTGTTGTTTTATCCGTCAGATTCCGCCCTGTCAAGCAAAACCTGCCAGGCAAGTTCGGTATCGCCTTCTGCTAATAGTTTTTGTGCAAATGCATGTACTGCCCTTCGGTCGATCGCTTCCCTCACAAACGTGGCTTCGGGTTCCGGTAAGGGTTTTTTGTCGGGAATTCTTTCCACATTAGCCAGGCGGGCCAGGTTATTCCCGGTGAGGACCTCGCTGTTTCGTATGGCTGCCGGTAGCTGATCAATACCCATACCAAGGGTACGCAACGGCTTGGGTATTTCAAATAATGAATCCCCTTGGGCACGGCAGTACCAGTTGCCCCCCATGCGCCCTACCGCATCGAGCCGAAGCGGATCGATCTGTCCGGATTCATCCAGAACCTCTTCATGAATATGTATCCTGACTACCTCGCAAATAACCAGGTTTCCTGCGCCGCCTTCCTCTCCGGTTTCCTTTACCTCGATCACCTTGCATTCAAAGGCCACCAGCGACTCACCCACCCGCGGCGGGGCTACGATCTCCGAATCCACTGCTGTAAGCCCTGCCTTCACAAATTCATTAATGCCCTTGTCATATTCCGTACTGGCAAGGGACATCTGCTCGACCATGGAATAGCTGACCATGTTAATGACCACCTCGGGTACTTCCTTCACATTCTCATAGGTATGTTTGGTCGTATTGTCCCTGCCCCTTCTGGCCGGGGAGAATATAAGGATTGGCGGATTCGCCCCGAAGCAATTGAAATAACTGAAAGGACTCAGGTTTATGTTTCCCTGTGCATCCACCGTGCTCGCAAATGCGATGGGCCGGGGTGCCACTGCTCCCAGTAAATAACTGTGAAGGGTTCCGGTTGAAATTTCCTCAGGATTAACGGTCAGTACGCTCATTACAGGATCATTTAGCAGGTAATACCCGGGTACGGACTTCGCCAAACCCAATTCTCACGCCTTCCCTGGATGCACTCCCACGCATGATCACCTCGTCGCCATCCTCGATAAATACACGTTCGGCTCCATCGCTTAGTGAAACCGGCCGGGTGCCTTTCCAGGCCAGTTCGAGCATGCTTCCATACGAAGAGGGATCCGGTCCGCTGATCGTCCCGGATGCATACATATCCCCTACCTGAAGATTGCAGCCATTTACCGTATGATGAGCCAGCTGCTGGTTGATGTTCCAGTACATGTATTTGAAGTTCGTACGGCTGACCACGGTTTCTTCGGTTTCACCGGGCCGGATTGCCACTTCCAGGTCGATATCAAAATTCCTCTTGCCCTGTATCTGCAGGTATGGCAATACGGCCGGGTCCTGCGTCGGGCCCTGTACACGGAATGGTTCCAGGGCATCCAGGGTAACGATCCAGGGAGAAACGGATGAGGCGAAGTTCTTGGCAAGAAACGGCCCCAGCGGCACATATTCCCATACCTGGATATCCCGGGCAGACCAGTCATTAAACAGGACGAAACCGAAAATATATTCTTCTGCCTCCTGGGTGGAAACCGGATTTCCCAACCGGTTGCTCTTACCGGTAATAAACGCCATCTCCAGTTCGAAATCCAGCCGTTTGGTGGGGCCGAACTGAGGGGTATCCTGGTCGGGTCCTTTCGTCTGGCCTTTGGGCCGGTGTATGGCTACCCCCGACGGCACGATGGAAGAGGCCCGGCCGTGATAACCTACCGGTAGGTGCTTCCAGTTGGGCAATAGCGCATTCTCCGGGTCCCGGAACATCGTTCCGACATTCGTGGCATGTTCCACACTGCTGTAAAAATCGGTGTAGTTGGGCACCCTGACCGGCATCATCATCTCCGCTTCCTCCATGGGCACCAGTGCCAGTTCGCGGCCCGGTTTATTGTCGCGCAACTCACTGTTTTCCTCCCAAAGCAATTCCGCAATGCGATTCCTGAGCCGTCCGGTTTTTTCTCTTCCCAGGGCAATAAAATCATTGAGGTATTTCTGGTTGAACACTCCCTGAGGCAGGTTCATCCCTTCAAAAAAACCATTCTCATGAAGATAGGTCAGGTCGAGTACTGCCTCGCCGATGGCCACACCGGCACCCGGCTCCAGGTAGGAGGTCCGGAAAATACCAAATGGCAGATTCTGAATGGGAAAATCACTTCCTTCCGGGACTTCAACCCAGCTTTTTAGCGACGGATTATTGGCATTAACCTTCATAGAATCGGATTTTTACCAAAGGTAGGATTCTCCCCTTGAAATGAAAAATAGCCCGGTCGCAGATTGTCCCCTTGCGGTTATTTCGGTAATTTTGCCCTCTTGAATTATACTAATTGACACCCTCTTATGGCGTTATCCACGAAATATGATCCCGTATCGGTAGAAGGCAAATGGTACCAGCACTGGATGGATCAGAAATTTTTCCGGTCTACCCCCAACCCGGACAAACAACCTTATACGATCGTGATCCCACCTCCGAACGTGACCGGTGTCCTCCACATGGGCCACATGCTGAACAATACCATACAGGATGTACTGATCCGGAAGGCACGCATGGAAGGACGGGAAGCCTGCTGGGTACCGGGTACCGACCACGCCTCCATAGCCACCGAAGCAAAGGTGGTAGCGATGCTCAAGGAAAGAGGCATCGGGAAAAAAGATATTTCGCGGGAGGAATTCGTAAATTATGCCAAAGAGTGGAAGGAGAAATACGGGGGTATTATTCTCCAGCAATTAAAGCATCTCGGCGCGTCCTGTGACTGGGACCGTACGCGGTATACAATGGAGGAAAGTCTGTCGAATTCCGTCATTGAAGTATTCAACCGGCTGTACGACAAAGGCCTGATCTACCGCGGCATACGCATGGTCAACTGGGACCCGGCCGGAAAAACAGCCCTTTCCGATGATGAGGTGATCCACAAAGAGATTCAAAGCAAGCTCTATTACGTACATTATCAGATTGAAGGCGAAGACGATACCCTGACCATCGCGACCACTCGTCCGGAAACCATTCTCGGAGACACCGCCGTATGTGTACACCCTGACGATGAGCGCTACAAGCACCTTCACGGCAAGCGGGCCCTGGTTCCGCTTATTAACCGGTCGGTACCCATCATCACAGACGAATACGTGAGCATGGAATTTGGTACCGGGTGCCTGAAAATCACGCCGGCTCATGACCTGAATGACTACGAGCTCGGGCAGAAGCACGGGCTGGAATCCATTGACATCCTTAACGATGACGGAACGCTGAATGAAAAGGCAGGGTTGTTTCCGGGCGAAGACCGATTTGTCGTTCGTAAGAAAATTGCTGTCGAACTTGAAAAAGCGGGGCAGCTGGTCAAGGTAGAGGATTATACCAACAATGTCGGTTTTTCCGAGCGTACGGATGCGGTCATCGAGCCACGGCTTTCCATGCAGTGGTTCGTCAAGATGGACGAGATCACCAAGCCTGCGTACAGGCATGTAATGGATGATACCGTCCGGCTGATCCCGCCTAAATTCAAGAATACCTACCGGCACTGGATGGAGAATGTCAGGGACTGGTGCATCAGCCGGCAACTCT
The DNA here is from genome assembly GCA_964563925.1 of uncultured Roseivirgaceae bacterium. Lineage (GTDB taxonomy): Bacteria > Bacteroidota > Bacteroidia > Cytophagales > Cyclobacteriaceae > JAUILA01. The sequence continues at coordinate 4,186 of CAZLZD010000013.1, forward strand.
GGTGGGGCCACCAGATACCCGCCTGGTACCTGCCTGATAATTCAATCGTCGTTGCCCTCAACGCAGAGGAAGCCTTGCAGAAAGCACGTGAGAAGGATGATTCACTAACTATGGACGATCTCCGTCAGGATGAAGATGTGCTGGATACCTGGTTTTCTTCCTGGCTCTGGCCCATCACGGTATTTGACGGGCTGGAAGACCCCGGAAATGAAGACATACGCTATTACTACCCAACCAATGACCTGGTGACCGCCCCGGAGATCCTGTTTTTCTGGGTAGCGAGAATGATCATAGCCGGTTATGAATTTATGGGCGAAAAGCCTTTCAGCAATGTGTACCTGACCGGCATCGTCCGTGACAAACAGGGAAGGAAAATGTCGAAATCCCTCGGAAATTCGCCGGACCCGCTGGAATTGATCCGGCAGTACGGGGCCGACGGGGTTCGTACAGGCATGCTGTTCTCAAGTCCGGCCGGCAACGATCTCCTGTTTGACATCAAACTCTGCGAGCAGGGAAGAAATTTTGCCAATAAAATCTGGAATGCCTATCGGCTTATGGATGGCTGGCAGGTAGATGACGCACTTGACACCGATGAGAATGCGGTCGCCATCCGGTGGTTTGAAGCTAAATTGCATGCAACGCAGGAGGAGATGGAAGATCACTTTACGAAATTCCGCATTTCGGATGCCCTGATGTCTGCGTACAAGCTGACCTGGAATGATTTCTGTTCGTGGTACCTGGAGATGGTCAAACCGGGTTTTGAGCAACCGGTGGACAGGAAAACCTATGAGGCCACCCGGGATTTCTTTGAGATCCTGATGAAACTCCTGCATCCGTTCATGCCTTTTCTTACCGAAGAGCTCTGGCACGAACTGCGCGAGCGAGATGAGAAGGATTGTGTAATAGTGGCTGACTGGCCGCAGCACGGCCCTTATGATGCTTCGCTGCTGCGATCGGGAGATGTGGCATTCGAATTGATCAGCCACGTGCGTAACTTCCGCAACAGTAAGCAGATATCACCGAAAGAACCACTGAAATTGTTCGTGCAAACCGAGCATTTTGATGCGTACATCCCGTTTGCCGGTGTCATCCGCAAACTGGCCAATCTGAGTACATTTGAGTCGGTCGAACAGGCGGTGGAAAATGCTTCCAGTTTCGTACTCCAGGGAGATTCGTTCTTTATTCCAACCGACGGGGCAATCGACACAGAAAAAGAACTTGAGGAGCTTCACAAGGAACTGGAATACACCCGTGGATTCCTCCAGGGTGTTCGTAAGAAACTGGAGAATGACCGGTTTGTGAATAATGCACCGGCCCAGGTGGTGGACATGGAGCGTAAAAAACAGGCAGACGCGGAAGCGAAGATCAGTGCGCTGGAAGAACGAATAGGTTCGCTGACCTAAAACCGGGCGGCCATCAGCAGGCCAAGGTCTTTGTGCTTCATGCCGAATTTCCTGGCGATATGTTCGTTGGTCAAACTCCCTTTATAGGTGTAGACGCCTTTCATAAACCATTTGTGTGCAAAGATCATTTCCTCGATCCCTCCTTCATCGGCTGCCCTGAGAATGGTTGGAGTAAAGATATTACTAAGGGCCGTGGTGGCCGTATGGGCCACACGTGACGCGATGTTGGGCACACAGTAGTGGATCACTTCGTGCCGGCGAAAGGCCGGATCACTGAGTGTTCGTAATTCAGACGTTTCGATGATACCGCCCTGGTCAATGCTCAGATCAATGATAACGGAATCGGGCTTCATGGCGGCCACCATTTCTTCAGAAACAACAAAGCGGTTACGCCCTTTTTCAGCCCTGAGCGCACCTATGACCACATCGGCATGACGCAGGCACTCAGCCAGTGTTACCGTATCGATTGTACTCGTGTAGATTGGGTGCCCCAGGGCATGTTTAATCCGGCGAAGTTTATAGATGTGATTGTCAAAGATCTGGACATCAGCGCCAAGTCCGAGTGCGGCCCGGGCCGCATATTCTGCCACCGTTCCGGCACCGATGATCACGACCCTGGTGGGTGGAACCCCTGTGATGCCTCCCAGGATCACGCCTTTGCCTGAATTACTGCAGCTCAGGTATTCCGAGGCGATGGCCATAACCGTATTGCCGGCAATTTCACTCATCGCCCGGATGATCGGCATGCCGCCTGCCTTATCCTCTATGAACTCATAGGCAAGGGCGGTAACCCCCTGCTGATTCAACGCCTTGATATAATCGGGAGACTGGTTGCCAATCTGAACGGCCGATATCAGGGTCTGGCCTTTCTTCATCATCCCAATTTCATCCAGGGTTGGAGGCTCAATCTTCAGAATGGCATTGGCCTGGTAGACCTCTGCCGCCGTTTTCATTATTTTGGCACCGGCTTCGCTGTAATCCTTATCGGAGAATTTGGAACCCGCTCCGGCCTTGGTCTCAATCCAAATTTCATGTCCGTGATTAACCAGCAGGGCCACGGCATCGGGGGTAAGCGACACGCGGCGCTCTTCCAGCGAAATCTCATTGGGGATGCCTATCAGAAACGATTGTTTACTGCGTGACAGGGGGTAAAGCTTCTCCTGCGGATAAAAAGTGGTCTCCTTGGCCAACTGAGCAAAACCTGAGGTCTCTCTCTTAGTCATACTTGGTGACAGTAATCTGTCTTTTATCTGATGCGCTTAACGCAATTTCAACCAGTAAATAGTGATCCGGAATCAGGTTGGGGATGCGCGAAGCCCATTCAATAAAACAGAGGTGCCCGGAGTAAAAATATTCCGAAACACCTATATCCTCGGCTTCCTCCTCGTCCTCAATCCGGTAAAAATCGAAATGATAGTAGCTCACACCATTGCTGTCCTGGTACTCATTTACCAGACCGAAGGTCGGACTCTGCACCTGGTCTACAAATCCCAGGGCTTCCCCGATGGCTTTGATCAGCGTGGTTTTACCAGCCCCCATCTCCCCTTTGAAAACCCAGATCGTGTGATCACCGGCTGCGGAAATGAGCTCCCCGGCTAACCGGGGCAGGTCGGAAAGAGAAACATGATCCCATGTTTTTAGCTCCCCGCCACTATCTTCCATGTTTCGAATTTAGTGAAATTATCGGAATAATCATTTCCTCCATGGAGACGCCGCCATGCTGAAAGGTATCCTTGTAATAATTCACGTAGTAGTTGTAATTGTTGGGATAGGCAAAAAACTGATCTTCAATGGCGAAAACATAGGTCGTGGAAACATTGGTGCGGGGCAGGAAAAGCCGGTCGGGTTTCATCACCTGCATTACCTTATCTTCGTCGGAATAACCAAGGTTCTTTCCCTGCTTGTACCGCAGGTTGGTGTTGGTATTACGGTCACCGATGATTTTGAATGCCCGCTTCACCCGAATCGTTCCGTGGTCGGTGGTAATCATTAATTTACCTCCCAGTTCCGCAATGGAACGAAGTGCTTCCAGCAGGGGGGAGTGATCTATCCAGGAACGGGTGATCGAACGGTAGGCCGACTCATCGGGCGCCAGTTCGCGGATCATGGCCATGTCGGTACGTGCATGTGACAACATATCGACAAAATTATAAATGATCACATTCAGGTCATTATTCATCAGGTTACGGATATTATCCACCAGGGCCTTACCCTCCTGAACCCGCTTGATCTTGTGGTAGCTGAATTTGATCTTTTGATTGAGACGCTGCAGCTGTTTCTCCAGGAACTTATCCTCTGCATTGTTTTTCCCATCTTCCTGGTCTTCTCCCACCCACAGGTACGGATATTTCTCCGCCATTTCGGAAGGAAGCAGCCCGCTCATTATGGCATTTCGTGAATAGGCCGTGGTTGTCGGGAGAATGGAATAGTAGGGTTCTTCCCACTCGACATTAAAGTACTCACTGATTACCGGCTCGATCGTTTTCCACTGGTCAAAGCGAAGATTGTCGATGATCAGCAGGAATAACGGCGTGCCCTTGCCAACTTCCGGGAGAACTTTTTTCTTAATCAGCTGGTGAGACATCAGCGGTTTGTCCGCTTCCGGATCATTGAGCCAGGATTCGTAATTTTCCTTGATGAATTTTGAGAATCGGTTATTGGCCTCGTCCTTTTGCATGTTAAAGACTTCGGCCATGCTTTTATTTTCAGTATCATCAATTTCCAGCTCCCAATAGACCAGCTTCTTGTATATTTCAGCCCACTCCTCGTGATCAAGGTCATCAGAGAAGGCCATGCTGATGTTACGGAAGTCCTGCTGATAACCCAGGTTTGTTTTTTCCGTTATGAGCCGTTTGTTGTCAAGGATCTTTTTTACCGAAAGGAGAATCTGGGAAGGGTTGAGGGGTTTGATCAGGTAATCGGCGATCTTCGCGCCGATAGCCTCCTCCATGATCAGCTCTTCCTCGTTCTTGGTGATCATGATCACAGGCATTCCCGGCCTGAGCGATTTAATCTGGTTGAGTGCCTCCAGGCCAGACATACCCGGCATATTCTCGTCGAGAAATACAACATCATAGGGTGACTGTTCGACTTTCTCCAGGGCATCGGTACCACTGTTTACAGGGGTGATGTCGTATCCCTTATTCTCAAGAAACAGGATGTGGGGCTTCAGCAAATCGATCTCATCGTCCGCCCATAAAATATTATATCTTTGCATATTCGTTGGATTCCAGATTAAACTTACACAAACTGCCAGAAGTCTCCGCAATAATCATACAAAGAGATTGAGTAAACGAAAAATATTTAACGACCCCGTCTACGGCTTCATTCCGATTCCCGGTAAACTGATCATGGAACTGATCGATCATCCCATGGTACAGCGGCTCCGCCGGATCAAGCAGCTCGGGCTGACCGACATGGTGTACCCCGGTGCCCTTCACACGCGTTTTCATCATGCAGTGGGGGCGATGCACCTTATGGGACGGGCCCTGGACGTTCTCCGCAGCAAAGGGACGGAGATTTCTGAAGAAGAGAAAACAGCGGCCCAGGCCGCAATCCTGCTGCATGATGTAGGCCACGGCCCATTCTCCCATGCCCTCGAATTTACCCTCATGCAGGGGATCAGGCACGAAAGCCTTTCTTTCCTGATCATGAAACACCTGAACCGGGAGCTCGGCCAGGAGCTCGCGCTGACCCTACGGATGTTTCAGAATACCTATGAACGCACGTTCTTTCATCAGCTTATTTCAAGCCAGCTGGATATCGACCGGCTGGATTACCTTAAGCGCGACAGCTTCTTTACCGGTGTATCGGAAGGATCAATCGGACTGGAACGGATTGTTACCATGCTGAATGTGGTGGACGACAACATCGTGGTGGAGGAAAAGGGCCTCTACAGTATCGAAAATTTTCTGAATGCACGACGCCTCATGTACTGGCAGGTTTACCTGCACAAGACCTCGGTGAGTGCGGAAAAAATGCTGATCAACCTCATCACAAGGGCCAGGGACCTTACCGAATCGGGGGAAGACCTGCCCTGCTCACCGGTCCTGGGCCGTTTTCTCAGGAAAAGGCACCGGCTGGAAGATTTTCAGGACGATGCCGGGGTACTGGAAGCCTACGGCAACCTGGATGACTATGACATATGGGGATCTGTCAAGAGCTGGCAGTTTGCCGACGACCATATCCTGCGCATGCTGAGCCGTATGCTCCTCGAACGGAAACTGTTCAGAATTCAGTTAAACAGCGAGCCACTCACCAAGGAGGAGATCCGGGAAATGCGTCATAAGATCGCCGATGAGCTGGGTTTACTGCGGGCTGAAGCCCGGTACCTGATCTCTCACGGGGAACTGACCAATAAGGCGTACATTGATACAAGCCAGAAAATCAACATACTTACGAAGCGCGGCGAGGTGATCGATGTGGCTGAGGCAGCGGACCTCCCAAACATTAAGGCTATCAGCAAAATTGTCAAAAAATATTATCTATGCTCCCCTAAAAATGTATCTTTGTAGCCAATTTCAGAAATACTAATCCCACGATAAACTGCATGCAATTTACCGTAAATCAGATCGCAAGCCTGATTGGTGGGCAGGTAGAGGGAAATGGTGATGCGCCCATCAGCATGCTCGCCAAAATCCAGGATGCGAAGGAGGGCCAGATTTCGTTTCTGGCCAACATCAAGTATGAGCAATACCTCTATACGACCAGGGCTTCTGCAGTCATTGTCGGGAAGGATTTCGTGCCCCGTGAAAACGTAGACCCCACCCTGATCAGGGTGGAAGACCCGTATAACAGCTTTACCCTGTTACTGGAAGAATATCACAAATTCCTGTCATTTCAGAAAAGCGGTGTGGAAACACCTAGTTTCCTGGGAGAGAATTCCGAGACCGGCGAGAATATATACCGCGGTGCCTTCAGCTACATCGGGCAAAATGTCAGGATTGGCAAGGAGGTGAAGATATATCCGCATGCGTATATCGGCGACAATGTTAAAATCGGCGATTACACGATCATCCATCCCGGGGTTAAAATTTACGCTGACTCCGTCATCGGATCACACTGTGTGATCCATTCCGGGGTGGTGATCGGCAGTGACGGGTTTGGGTTTGCGCCGCAGGCCGACGGGACCTACAAGACGATCCCGCAGATGGGGCATGTGATCATCGGGGACCGTGTGGATATCGGCGCCAATACCGTGATCGACTGTGCCACCATGCATGGCGATGCCACGGTGGTCGGAAGCGGAGTCAAACTGGACAACCTGATCCAGATAGCTCATAATGTCGAAATAGGCAGTAATACCGTAGTGGCTGCCCAGACCGGAATCAGCGGATCATCCAAGATCGGGGAGAATGTGACGATCGCCGGGCAGGTGGGCGTGGCGGGGCATCTCGTCCTGGGCAACAAAACACGTATCGCCGCCAAATCAGGTATTCTGAAATCACAGCCGGACGGAAATATCGACCTGATGGGAGCGCCTGCCATGCCTATCAAGGACTATTTCAGGGCCTACGCCGTATTCCGGAATCTTCCAGACCTCAGCCGGCGGCTGAAGGAGCTGGAGAACAAGGTCGAACAAAAGGCAGAAACCCGGTAAGTTCCCCTGTAGCCACACAGAATCCCCCCTCAATCTTGCCCTCCGATTTTCGCAACTTGGCAATAATTATTGATATATTTGCACCACGAAAACGTAAAGCCGGGAAAATACCAGGTCACTTACGGATGACCCGGGGCGGCAATCCATAGGCAAACCAGATTTTTATCCTGCGTTAAGAACATGAATATCAAACAGCATACAATCAAAAAATCCGTTACCCTTTCCGGTGTTGGGCTTCATACCGGGGTGGAAACAAATATGACTTTTTTGCCGGCAAAGCCGGAGCATGGAATTAAGTTCCAACGGATCGACCTGGAAGGACAACCGATCGTGGATGCCGATGTGGACAATGTGGTGGACCTCAGCCGGGGAACCACTATTGAGCAAAGTGGGGCACGGGTTTCCACGGTAGAGCATACGCTGGCCGCACTGGTGGGCATGGAGATCGACAATGTACTTATCCAGCTCGACGGACCGGAAGCACCGATCATGGATGGTAGTTCCAGGCAGTTTGTGGATATTCTCAAGGAAGCGGGTTCGGAAGAACAAAATGCCCTCCGTGATTTTTACGAGGTGCAGGACAGTATTTTCTACCGGGATGCTTCGCGGGATGTGGAGATTGCGGCACTCCCGCTGGATGATTACAGGGTTACCGTGATGATCGATTATAACTCACCGGTGCTCGGCAGCCAACATGCCTCATTGACCGATATCTCCCAGTTTGAAAAGGAAATTGCAGCCTGCCGGACATTTTGCTTCCTGCACGAACTGGAAATGCTCCACAAGAACAACCTTGTGCGGGGCGGTGACCTCAACAATGCGATTGTGGTGGTGGACAGGGTGGTCGAAGACCATGAGCTGGCCAGCATTGCCAAATTGTTTAACAAACAGAAAGTTGAGGTCAAGAAAGAAGGCATTCTCAACAACGTTGAACTTCGGTATAAAAACGAACCGGCACGCCATAAACTGCTGGACGTAATGGGAGACCTCGCCCTGGCAGGACGTCCCATCAAGGCGCAGATCCTGGCGGCACGCCCGGGCCATGCGGCCAACGTCGCCTTCGCAAAAAAACTGAAGAAAGCGATGCAGGCAGACTCCAAGAAAAACGTACCCCGGTACAACCCAAGCCTGCCCCCGGTCCTGGATATTAACCAGATCATAAATATTCTCCCCCACCGCTATCCATTCCTGCTGATTGACAAGATAATTCACCTGGATGAAGAAAGCGTGGCCGGGGTAAAGAACGTTACCTTTGACGAGCACTTTTTCCTTGGACATTTCCCCGGAAACCCGGTAATGCCAGGCGTCTTACAAGTGGAGGCCATGGCACAGATTGGCGGAATCCTGGTTCTTAACACCGTACCAGACCCCGAAAATTACTGGACTTACTTCCTGGGAATAGAAAATTTCAGATTCCGTAAAATGGTTCTCCCGGGCGACACGCTTGTGATCAAGTGCGATCTCCTGGCACCCATCAAACGCGGCATCGCCAAGATGTCAGGAAGGGCCTATGTAGGTAATACGTTGGTGTGCGAAGGGACCATGACTGCAAGCATTGTTAAAAAAGACTCATGAATCAGCCATTAGCTTATATACACCCGCAGGCTAAGATCGCGCGGAACGTAGTAATTGAACCATTTTCCACCATTCATAAGAATGTAGAGATCGATGAGGGAACCTGGATAGGTCCGAATGTGACCATTTTTGAAGGAGCCCGGATCGGCAAGAACGTAAAGATCTACCCCGGGGCTTCCATTTCCTCCGTTCCCCAGGACCTGAAGTACAAGGGTGAAGATACAGAAACGTTCATCGGAGATAATACTGTCATTCGCGAATATGTGACCGTCAGCCGGGGTACCGACGACAAGTGGAAAACCGTTATCGGTAAAAACTGCTTACTGATGGCCTATGTGCACATTGCACATGACTGTGTGGTGGGAAATAACTGTATCCTGGCCAATGCGGTGCAGATGGCCGGACATGTAACCGTGGAAGACCATGCCATTATCGGCGGATCGAGCGCCCTGCATCAGTTCGTAAAAGTGGGCGCGCACGTGATGATTTCCGGCGGGTCGCTGGTTCGTAAAGATGTACCTCCCTATACAAAAGCCGCCAGGGAGCCGCTGACCTATTGTGGCATCAACTCGATCGGATTGCGCCGGAGGGGATTCAACTCCGACAAAATCAGTGAGATCCAGGAGATTTACCGGTATCTGTTCATGAAGGGACTGAATAACTCAAAGGCCCTGGACCTGATTGAAGTGGAACTGCCTCCGAGCAAGGAACGTGACGAGATCATTAATTTTATCCGTAACTCTGACCGCGGAGTGATGAAAGGATATTCTTACTGACTATGACGATCCACCTGGAGAATGTGGGTAAAAAGTTTAGTCACGAATGGCTCTTCAGGGATATTCATTATACCTTCCGGCACGGGGAACGCTACGCCATAACCGGTCCGAACGGAAGTGGAAAATCCACCCTGATCCAATTAATAGCCGGCAACCAGCTGCCATCCTCCGGACGGATTCGTTATGAGCACGATCAGCAGGATATCCCTGCAGAAGACATCTTCAGGCACCTGTCAATCACAGCCCCGTACCTGGAGCTGATCGAAGAGTTTACCCTGCAGGAAGCGATTGAGTTTCATTTTAAGTTTAAGACGCTTCGTTCCGGCATTTCCCGGGAGGACCTCCTGAAGATCGGGTACTTCGAGAAGTCAAAATTTAAATATGTCAGGAACTTTTCCTCAGGCATGAAACAGCGATTGAAATTACTTCTTGCCTTCTATTCTCACACCCCCCTTCTCCTCCTCGATGAGCCTACCACGAATCTTGATGAAAGCGGAATCAGCTGGTACCACGACCAGGTTTCGAAGTTGTCAGACACCACAATCCTGGTGGCATCCAACCAGGAACACGAATACAGTTTCTGCGAACATTGCTTTTCACTAGAAGTTTAGAAAGCATTACAAAACAAACTTATTTTGTACACGTGATAAGAAAATCGCTTTTTCTAGCAAGATTAGTGCTCGAATAAATACATTTTTACATATCTTTCAAGCTGTGAAAAGCCCAAATTAATATTTTGATTCATGAAAACGCTTAATTATTTACTGACTCTTGGAGTCCTTGTCTCTTTTTTAGCTGTTATGGGTTGTGGTGGTGACGATCCGGATGGTCCGACTATCGCCGAGCAGCAGCGTGCCGCTCTGGTGGGCACTTGGGTGACCAACAGCGGCAGTGATGTAAAGCTGAACAGTGCGGATGCACCAGGAGACTGGAGTAATTTTAGCATTACTTTTACAAACCAGGGGGATGTGTCAGTAACCGGTGATGACCCGACGAATGAAGTGGATATTTTCCAGGTTTCTCAATATGAGATAATGGGTGACCAGGTGAATACGTTTACACTTGAATTTAATAATGACCCTGCAGAAACAGCCAATGTAACGATCAGCGGCACTTCTATGACCATGTCTTTTACCCTGGCTGCCGAGGACAAACTTGGCGCAAAGGTTCTCAGCGTAGAAGGAAACTGGGTCTTTAATCTTACCAAGCAGCAGTAAAAAAGTTCAAACGAAATAATGAGCCTGCAGATTACTATTTGCAGGCTTTTTTTATTTGAGGGTAATCACGGTTATTCCTGCCCCTCCCCGCTCAACATGCTCGTCTTCATATCCGGCCACCTGCGGATGCCTTTTGAGCTGGTCCCTGACCAGCCGGCGTAGAATGCCGTCGCCTTTGCCGTGCAGAATTCGTACCTCGTCCACCCCGAACAAAATTGCATCATCAAGGAACCGCTCCACCCGCTGAACTGACTCCTCCCCGCGGAAACCACGTATGTCCAGGGTGCTGTTGAAATCAGCCAGTTTGCTGTTAAGGTCGATATTGGCAGAAACCGTGCGGCCGCCACCCGACCGGTCCTGCTTTTTCTTCTCCCCACGTGAAATTTTTTCAAGGCGGGAAAGCTTAATAACCGTTTTGAGTCCGCCGATCTGTACCTCCGCATCTTTTCCCCTGACCTCCAATACCTCACCGGTCACCTCCTGGCCCAGAATACGTACGGAATCCCCTTCCCGGATAACCACCTGATCATCCGTGGCTTTGTTCCCGGGCGAAGCGGGTACTTTCACCTCCTCCTTTAACTCTTCGAGCCGCTCCCTGATACGCCGCGTTTCCTTCTTCTCCGCCTTGTTCTCCTTGATATGCCGGATGGTCTTTTCTATCTCCCGGTTGGTTCGCTGCAAAAGGGTTGAGGCCTCTTCCTTTGCCTTTTTCAGAATGTCCTTTTTCTCGGATTCCAGTTCGGAATAAAGCTTTTCATACTTTTCCCGCAACGTATTGGCCTCCTTCTCATTGGCCTTCATTTCTTTTTCGAGGGTCTGAATCCGCTGTTCACGTTTTTCGAGCCTGACAATCAGGTCTTCGGCACTTATCTGCTCCTTCCCAAGCAATTCACGTGCGTGGTCAATAATGCTTCCCGGAAGCCCGATCTTTCGGGCAACCTCAAAGGAGAAAGAACTTCCGGGCTTACCCAGCTGAAGCACATAGAGAGGCTCAAGGGCCCGGATATCATACTTCATGGCCCCGTTGATCACACCTTCTGTTTTCTCGGCGTATTTCTTTATGTTGCTGTAATGAGTGGTCACGATTCCGCGTGCATTCAGCCCGGTGAAGCGTTCCATCATTGATTCGGCAATTGCTCCTCCGAATAAAGGGTCGGTTCCGGTCCCGAATTCATCAATCAGGATCATTGACTTCGCCCCTGCCTGCTGAAGAAAGAATTTCATAAAGGTAAGGTGCGAGCTGTAGGTACTCAGGTCATTCTCAATAGACTGCTCATCACCAATATCTATGAATATATCCTCAAATATCCCAAGTACACTTTCCTCCGAAGCAGGCACCAGCATACCCAGCTGCCACAGGTATTGCAGCATTCCCACCGTCTTCAGGCAAACGGATTTACCTCCTGCATTCGGACCGGAAATTACAATCAGCCGTTGCTTGTCATCCAGGGAAAGGTTCAAGGGAATAACCTCCCGGCCAGACTTACGGTAATTGAGATATAGCAACGGGTGGCGTGCATTGATCAGGTTCACCTCAGGCCGCTTACTCATGGAAGGCATAGTGGCATCCATATCGGCGGCCAGCCGCGCTTTGGCCCGGATGAAGTCTATATGGCTCATCCAGGAATACGCCCTGGTCAGGGCCGGAAGATGCGCCCGCACGCTGTCTGTCACGCGGGTGAGTATGCGGATAATTTCACGGGATTCGGCGTACTGTAATTCCTTAATGGCATTATTCCCCTCCAGCACACGGGCCGGTTCCAGGTATACCGTCTGACCGGTGGCAGATTCGTCGTGAATAAACCCTTTAATTCTTCGTTTGAACTCGGCCAGAATGGGAATGACCATTCTCCCGTCCCGTACCGTGATACTTGCCCCGTCGGGTACATATCCTTCCCGGCTGGCCTCACGGAAAATAGCGTCGATGGATTTTCTCAATTGCTGCTGTTGCTGACGCAGGGACCGTCGAAGCGATGACAGCGTGTCACTGGCTGAATCCCTGACCTGCCCGTCATCATCGATGACCCTGAGAATCTCCGCCGGCAGCGCAGGGTCTATCTCCACATCCGAGGCAAGGAGGGCCAGCTGTGGATACTCCTCGTCACGCTTTCCGAAGAAATCCGTGATCTTTAGCATGGTCTCCAGGGAGTTTCTGATTTCCAGCAGTTGGGAGGGCTCAAGAAATGCGCCCCGCGTTCGTGCCTTTTTCAGGGCGTTGCGTACATCATGAAAATGATTGGAGGGAAAGGGCTCGCCCGACGCCAGCAATTTATGGAATTCATAGGTAAGTACCAGTCTCTTTTCCACCCTATCCGGATCACTGGAAAAATCCATTTGCGCCACCTCCTCCTGTCCGGGTACAGAAAGGCATTTTTCCCTGAGCAGGGCCCTCAGCTTGTCAACCCCGAGCTTTTGTTCGATATCCTCAGGATACGTCATTCGCGTGGATCACCCGTGTTACCTTCTTCCTCCTGACCGTAGAGACTCTCTGATTCCTGATTCCGTTTTTCAAGAACCATCAGACTGTCCACAAGTACTTCGTATACTTCTATGAGTTTTTCAGGATGTTCATAATACCAGTTCATGCTCCGTTCATACAGGCTGTCAGTTACATCATTACGGCGAAATAATTCACTTTCCACGATAGTGTACATGGCCTTGCTGCTGTCAAACGGAAGCGACAGCTTGCTGATCTTTGACTCAGCCAGGTAAATTTCCTGCAGGAGTGCCACCATTTCTTCCCTGGACATGACATTTTCCGGGGGCGACGGGTCCCGTTCGGCACAGCTCAGGGGGATCACTGCAAGAAAAATAAATACAATAACGCGCATAAACATAATGGCTTCAGACCGTTTATAATGAAAATATCCCAATAAGAAGTGACCGTTTTTTCCTCACCGATATATTGTACAACTTTGTACGTAAGCCACTGCGAAAACCGGGCCAATGAAAGACCTTCTTAAAAAGTTACGAAAATACGAAATCCAGATCAGAAAGGCTATCAATAGCCAGATGCAGGGAGATTTTCATTCCATTTTTAAAGGATCCGGACTGGAGTTTGACGATGTACGTGCCTACCAGTACGGAGACGACATCCGGACGATCGACTGGAATGTGAGTGCCAAGGGGCATGGAACCTTCGTGAAAACCTTCAAGGAAGAGAAAGAACAGACCGTTTTCTTTATCATGGACGTGAGCGGCTCACAGGACATCGGTTCACCGGGCAAACGAAAAGTCGATATTGGCAAGGAAATTTGCGGCGTGCTGGCCTTATCGGCAGCCAAAGAGGGCAGCCAGGTAGGGCTGATGTGTTATTCTGACCAAAAAGAAAAATATGTCAAGCCCGCCAAGGGACCTAAACAGGCGTATGAAATTGTACACACCCTGGTTTCGCTCCGGCCCGAATCCAAAAAGACCGACCTGGCAAAAGCCATTCTTCTCACCCTCAACACGGTAAAGCGCAGAAGTGTGATGATTTTCATTTCCGATTTCATCGATGAGAATTACTACCACAACCTCAAGGGGCTCGCCAAAAAACACGACCTGGTGATGATCCGTATTACAGACAGAAGGGAAACGGATTTGCCAAAACTGGGTATCGTACCTCTGCTTGACAAGGAAAGTAACCAGACCGTTTGGGTCAATACCTCTTTTGGTTCGTTCCGGAAAAGCCTGAAGGACAACTATTCAAAAAATGAGGAGGAACTGGACCGGTTTGCCCGCAAGCACCAGATAAATTTCATATCGGTGGATACGAGCCAGGATTATGTCCCCTTGCTCCTCAAATTATTCAGGATCAGGAATAAATCATTGAAAAGTGTTTAGGCGTTGTTTTCTCTTGGCCGGGAGTCTGTTTCTCGGAAGTATGCAGTTGGCCTCAGCGCAGTCGCCTGAGCCCAGGGGCGGGTTTATGGAAGACAGCCTGAAGATCGGTCAACCTGTACGATATACCCTGGCCATTGAGTATTCGCGGGAAATTGATGTGGTTTTTCCCGACAGCCTCTATAATTTCAGTCCTTTTGAACTCGACCACAAGGAATATTTTCCCACGCGGACCAGGGCCGGCATTAGTTACGACAGCGCGGTATACCATCTCCTTTCCTTTGAGATTGACACGGTACAAACGCTGAGCCTGCCTGTGTTCCGCATCACACGGAATGACAGCATCGTGCTCCGGCCGGCCGTTGATTCCATTTTCCTCAAACAGATGGTCACCGAAATTCCTGATTCGGTCGCAGTCGAGGCCATGCCCCTGCGGGAGAATACCGATTACCTGAGGGTTGATTATGAATTTAACTATCCCTATTTCCTTATCGGACTGACCGTAGTGATTATCCTGGTGGCTGCGGTAATTATCTTTTTTGGTAAAACAATCATGGACCGGTACCGGGCTTACAGGCTCCGCAAACAGCACCGCGAATTCATGGCCTCTTTTGACAGCCTCATAAATAAGGAATACGAAAGTATCCGGAGCCATGCCGAGCAGGTGATCATCCTCTGGAAGAATTACCTGGAGAGGCTGGAGCCTTACCCGTACCGCACGTTAACGACACGTGAATTACTTACTACGGATCATGCCCCCGAACTCGAGGATGCCATGCACGCCATTGACCGGGCCATATACAGCCCGAGGGTTACCACCCTGCCGGCAGAAAGCTACAGCCAGCTGAAGGATTTTGCCACTGAGCGCTATACCCGTAAATTAAACAAGCTGACCCATGGATGAGCAGTTGTCAGATATTCCCTGGTATTCAACCGAATGGTTTTCATGGAATACCATCTCCCAGTTTACCTGGGAAAACCGGTGGGTCCTGTATCTTCTGATCCTGATCCCCCTGTTTCTGCTGGTCAAGTGGATCTACCGGGCATTCTCCAGGCAAAAACTGCCCATAGCGGTAAAGAGCTCGAAATTGCGTGGTGATGTACTGACCCTGATCCGCTTCATTCCCGATATACTGATGATCCTGTTCCTGGCGCTCCTTACCGTAGCCCTCGCCCGCCCTCAGAAAACGAATGAGAAGGTGGAACAATGGACTGAAGGCATTGACATCATGCTGGTCATTGATATTTCCCAATCCATGCAGATCGAGGATTTCAAACCCAACCGCCTGGAGGCGGCCAAGGATGTAGCCGAACAGTTTATCGACGGGCGGTTCCAGGACCGGATCGGGATGGTCATCTTTTCCGGGGATGCCTATTCACTATCTCCGCTCACTACCGATTACGAACTATTGAAAAACTATATCCAGGACATCAATTTTGACATGATTGAAAACCGGGGTACGGCAATCGGATCAGCGCTGGCCGTGGCCACCAACCGTATGCGGGAATCTGAAAGTGCCTCCAAGGTGGTGATCCTGCTTAGTGACGGGGACAATACCGCGGGAAACATTGACCCTGTCACAGCGGCAAATATTGCTTCAGCCTACGGCATCAAGCTCTACACCATCGCCATTGGCAAAGAAGGCAAGGTGCCTTTTGGAAAGGATTTCTTTGGCCGCCCCAGGATGGTGGAAAACACGATGGACGAAACCACGCTGAGAGAAATAGCCCGTATCGGATCGGGAGAGTTTTTCCGCGTATCGGATAACGAGGCGCTTAACCGTGTTTTCCAGCTGATCGATGAATACGAAAAAGCCGAAATTCAGGAAACACGGTACCGGGATACGTCTGACTTTTACCGGGTGTATATGTATTGGGCCGTGTGCCTCTTTTTGTTGTGGCTCCTCCTTAAATCGACATTCATAACCAATGTCCTGTATGATTAGGGAGACTAAGACTATGACTATGACTATGACTAAGAATATATCGGATAACATAGCGGAGTTTAAAAAACAGCTGGAAGGGAAAGACTGTATACTGGTGGCAGTGAGCAAAACAAAGCCGGTATCAGACATAGAGCAGGCCTATGAGACGGGTCACCGGGTGTTCGGGGAGAATAAGGTTCAGGAGCTTACCGATAAATACGAGCAACTGCCTAAAGACATTGAATGGCATATGATCGGGCACCTGCAGCGCAACAAGGTAAAATACATCGCCGGATTCGTTGCATTGATCCATTCGGTCGACAGTCCCCGGCTGTTGCGAGCCATAAATAAGGAAGGCCGGAAGGCAGACCGAAAAATACCCTGCCTGCTTCAGGTACATATCGCCGAAGAAGAATCAAAATACGGGTTTGATGAAGGGGAAATCACCGCGCTGCTGGATGAAGGTATCTTCGAAGACCTTCCCTTCGTTGAGGTACGGGGGCTGATGGGAATGGCCACATTTACCGATGACCAGACTAAAATCCGCCGTGAATTTGAAACGCTCGCACAATTGTTCAGGCGCCTGAAAGAAAGAAATTTGCCGGAGAATGTGAAAATGGAAGTACTCTCTATGGGAATGAGTGGAGATTATGAAATTGCACTGGACCTGGGCAGCAATATGGTCCGGGTAGGCAGCGCCATATTCGGGGCCAGAAACTGATCGTTATGAACAACCGTCAAATACTGATTATAGCGGGGATTTCAGGGGCGATTGCCGTCGGGTTGGGTGCATTCGGCGCTCACGGACTTGAACCCATGTTGCGGTTGGCCGGCCGGCTTGATACGTTTGAAACAGCCGTCAGGTACCACTTTTATCACACCCTGCTCCTGCTCGGGCTGGCAGCTCTTGAAGGGCGAATCCACAGGAAATACCTTCGCATTTCTGCCTCGCTGGCTGCGGTGGGTATCGCTGTGTTCAGTGGTTCGCTGTATGTACTTTGCCTTACGGAGCTGACCTGGCTGGGGGCAGTCACACCGCTGGGGGGAGCCTGTTTTATCGGTGCATGGATAGCCCTGGCAGCAGGTGCCATAAAAAAAGCCGGACATTTCTGACCGGCTCTGCATTTAGGTTGAATAGTATTTTTATTCTGTGTCGTCCTCTTTGGGAAGCACATTGGTCACAATGGTAATCCGGTTTCTTGGATTCACTGCATTGGAGACAATTGTGATAATTTTATTCTGACGTCCCATCTTTCCGGCACTGTTAAACAGGATGGTGATGGACGCTTCTTCACCGGGTGCGATGGGTTCCCTTGGCCATTCGCTGGCGGTACATCCGCAAGTCACCTGGACATTGGTGATCAGCAGCGGTTCATTTCCCGTATTTTCAAATGTGAAGGTATGCTTTACCTTGTCACCCTGGT
This sequence comes from uncultured Roseivirgaceae bacterium, assembly GCA_964563925.1. Lineage (GTDB taxonomy): Bacteria > Bacteroidota > Bacteroidia > Cytophagales > Cyclobacteriaceae > JAUILA01. The sequence goes on from CAZLZD010000013.1 coordinate 21,927, forward strand.
GAATATCGCCGAAATCAAACTCATCTTCCTCGAAAGTCATCACCGGGCCATTTTTTACCTCTACGGTGGTTTCCTGGGCGTAGGCACTGAACATCACAAAAATGCCAAAAAGTAACGTAGCAAAAGTTTTCATAAGCCTCTGGTTTATCTGTCAAATATAATTGATAATTTCCTTTCATCCATAACCCCGATCAACTTTGAAGAGTTCACCGGAAGAACTTTGCATGAAAATTCACTAAAAAAAGTTCCTTCGTCGCACGAGTTATGGCCGTATATAACCATTTAACGTACGATTGATTGATTCCGTTTTCTTCCGTTAAGTAACCCTGATCCACGAACACCGCCGGCCATTGCCCTCCCTGTGACTTATGACAGGTCAGGGCGTAGGCAAACTTCACCTGGAGGGCATTCAGGTACTTATCCTTCCTGATCATTTCTCTCCGTTCCGTTTTGGAACCGGCATCAGCATAAGATTCCGATACCTCACGATAAAGACGGCGGTCCTCTTCTTCTGAGAGTGCCGGCCCCGGGCTGTGCAGTGTATCCAGCATCACATTGGCTTCAAAAGGCTCCTCGTCCGGATAATCAAGCAACCGTAGTCTGAGGGTGGCATACCTGAGTCCGTACATTTCCTCGGTGGTTACGATCTTCATGACCTCGGCAAAATCGCCATTGGCAATAAATCGGTTTTTCCCTTCCCCCGGTGCATAGAGATAGTTATTACGGACCACCATGAGCAATTCGCCGGCCTCAATTTCATTCTCATAGAAATGAATCTGGTGACGAATATACTGATTGTATTGGTTGGCCGATCGATTGGAGCGGCATATGAGAATGGTTTGCTCCGGTCCGAATTTGTCATAGGCATACCGCAGGCCTTCCTCCAGGCGTTCGCCGGTCATGCGGAAAATATCCGGGTATCCGCCGGTGTGCAGGCTGATTTCAGGTGTTTTTTGCGACAGCAACTGCCTTAAGCGGGTGGCATTCATGAGAATTCCGGATCCCATTTCCTGCCTCATGACCTCGGTAAGGGTAACCTCGATCACATGCGCACCCATGCTGCGGGTGAGATACTCCTTATCCAGTGCCACACTTCTTTCCTGTCCCACCGGGGGCAGTTGCGCATTATCTCCGATAAGAATGAGCTTATTGGATGAACCGGAGGCGAACAGATAGGAAAAAACATCCTTCAGCAATCCGGCTGCCCCAAATCCCTGTGATTCGTAAATCATGGATGCTTCATCAATGATGGCGATCAGGTTATCTTTTTTGGTGTTAATGACCTCAAAAGACGGCCGGTCCCCAGTATCGGATACCAGGCGGTAGATGCGCTTATGTATGGTGAATGCCATCCTGCCGGCATACTGTGACATGACCTTTGCGGCACGGCCGGTGGGAGCCATGAGTACATAATCTGCCCCGAAATCAGGTAATACCCTGACCAGGGTACTTACCAGGGTGGTTTTCCCGGTCCCTGCGTAGCCGCGCAGGAGAAGCACCGTCCGCGGGTGCGGCGAATCAATAAATTTATCGAGTGCGTGAAAAAAGGTTTGCTGTCCTTCCGTAGGCTCAAAGGGAAATCTTCGTGCTATGGAGGCAGAAAGCCTCATTGAGCCCGGGAAGGGAAAATTGTGACCATCGTGGTGGTGGCCTTGGCGATCAGGGTTTCAACACCCGCCGATGCGGTATAGATCTCTGCTTCACAGAACTGCAGTTTCTTTCCGGGTTTCACCACATAGCCTTTGGCAATGATTTCATCGCCCGCACCGGGGTGAAAATAGGAGACCTTTATCTCGCCGGTCACTACGTGGTGATCATCCGGAACCACTGTATACGCGGCGAAACCGGCTACAATATCAGCCAGTGTGGCAATCACTCCGCCATGTACAAGGCCCTTTTGCTGCTTATGTTCCTGACGGATCGGCATGCGCCCTTCCGTTCGTCCGTATTCAACGCGGTCCAGCGAGAATCCAATGAGGTGCATAAAATGCTGACGCTTTAAGAATTCCTCCACCCGCTTACGGTATTGCGTATTGCTTATTTCCATCGATCCGTTAATTTGCTCACAAAAATATGAAAAGCCACGAGGGTGACATGAACGAACTGCGAACAATTTACGGAAACAAAGTACGCATAAGGGCCTGCGGTATTGCCGTTCATCAAAACAGTGTGCTGCTGGTACGACATAAAGGGCTGGGAGAATCCAACGAACTGTGGAGCTTTCCCGGGGGCGGGGTGGAGTTTGGTGAAAGCCTGGAGAATGCACTGGAGAGGGAATTCCTTGAAGAAACCGGACTTGAGGTATCCGCAGGCAAACAGATGTTTGTGTACGAATTCATCAAAAAGCCTCTCCACGCTGTGGAAATCTATTTCAGAGTGGAAATAAAGGGCGGCAGCCTGGCTACCGGGAAAGATCCTGAACTACCCGATGAGTCGCAGTATCTTCAGGAAGTAAAATTTGTGACTTTTGACAAAATCCGGCTTATGGAGAATGAGGTGAAACATGAAATCCTCAGGCACACACGTAGTCTTGACGCACTTTTAAATCTCTCCGGATATTTTAAATTCTGAGACCATTTGTGTAAAATAGCCTCTTCATTCATTATGTTTTACCTCTCAAAATCTTTATTATTGCACATAAAAATTTGCTGAAATAATGAACCTGACCAAAATCCTTTCGATAATTTTCCTGGCTGGCAGTATTGGGCTTGCCTTTTATCTCGGTTCCAACATTAAGGAAACGATCGACGAGCGTGAATTGATTTCCGAGCGTGAGCAAGCGGTCATCAACAAGCTTATGTTTATCCGCGAAGCAGAAATTGTATACCAGGAAGTAAAAGGAAACTATACGGATAACTGGGATTCATTGATCAATTTTATCCAGAACGGCAGTTTCCCCATTGTGGAGAAAAAAGAAACGATTATCACCCTGAGTTATGGTGCAGACAGTGTTATCGTCACCTACGATACACTGGAAATCATCTCCGCCAAAGAAAGGATTTTTAAAGCTTCCTACAACGTGAACGCAGCCAATGACGGGACGTTTGTGGAATTCAAAGCCAATGTGGGTGACAAGGTAAACCGGGGAGATGTGGCCTACGAACTGAACCAGAATGGTAAAATCGTTGGGCATAAATTTAAGGACGGCGGCACCGTAACGTCCACTGTGGATATTTCCCGCGGGGAGAGCGTGGAAAAAGGTGATTTTCTCATGACCCTTGAAGACACTAAATTCAATCCGAATATTGATCTGAGCCGTATCGCCTATGTACCCGGCAAGGAAAATGTTAAGTTTGAGATTTACGCAAACGAGATCGAAAAAGGTAACGTATTCGTGGACGTAATCGAAGTAAAGAACCCCGAGCCTTTTGACCGGACACGTTCTGAGGACAGCGAATTCGCCAACAGGCGTCCGCTGCGATTCGGTTCAAGAACTAATGTTACAACCTCTGGAAACTGGGAATAAGAATTGGAAAAAGCCACAGCCAAAGCCAATTACAAACTTGTACACAAGGTTAAAGATGATAAGTTTGATGTAGATCAGCTTCATCACTACAACCTTCACATGGCCATTGGCCCCAGGGATCTTCAACTCGCGGTGGTGGATAATGAAACCAACCGGTGTTTGTTGCTTGAAGATTACATCCTGGCCAGCGTGTCATCCTACCAGGAACTCAAGGAACTGCTGACCACGATTTTTGACTCGCATCAGCTGCTTACCGCGGGTTTCTGGAAAAAGGTACGTATTGCCATCAAGAATAATAAATTCTCCCTTGTACCGGCACCCCTGTTTGTTAAGGATGCCCTGAAAGATTACCTGTCACTGAACAGCCAGGTAAATGAAGACCGGGAAAAAATTCTCTATTACAAGCATATTCATACCGACGCCATTTGTGTATTTGCCGTCCATAAGGTACTCTATGACTGGCTTGAAGGACTCTACCCCAATGCGGAGGTCGGATTTATCCACCAGAGCAGTGCCATCATTGAAGGAGTAATAAATTATGGCGCGAACCACCGCAACGACAGCATGTTCATTTATATTGACCGCTTTAAGCTTCATGTGGTTACATTGCGCGATCAGAAACTCGAATATTACAACCAGTTTGTCATTAAGGAGTTTAACGATTACATCAAGTACATCATGCTGGTACTGAAAGGGCTCCACCGGGATCAGAACAAATCGAAAGTTGCCTTGTGGGGATATATAGGCCGAGAATCAGCGCATTTTCGTGAGTTTCACCGGTACATTCAGAACCTCTCATTTGGTGACCGTCCCGGGTACCTGAAATACGGTTATGTGTTTGACGAGATCCAGGACCACCAGTATTTCGACCTGTACAGTATGCATCTTTGCGACTGACGCATGGCACGCATTGCAATTTTTCCCGGTTCATTCGACCCCTTCACAAAAGGCCATGAGGATATCGTATTACGAGGCCTGGAACTGTTTGATGAGGTAATCATTGCCATCGGCCATAATTCCAGTAAGCATAACCGCTACTTCGAAATCGATAAAATGGTTAGCTGTATCGAATCAGCTTTCGAAGGAAACGACCGGGTTTCGGTAAAGCTTTATAACGAACTGACTGCCGATCTGGCCCGCAAGCTGGGCGCCCGCTTTCTGCTCCGCGGACTTCGCAATACCACGGATTTTGAGTATGAGAACAGTATTTCACAGGTTAACAAATACCTCAACGAATCCCTTGAATCGGTATTCCTTATAACTTCCCCTGAATTTGCGGCGATTAGTTCGACAATCATCCGGGAAGTGCACCGGTATGGCGGGGATGTGGCCCCTTTTCTTCCCTATTCCCTGGATTAGTTTTCGCCGGCTTCGGCTGTTTCTTTCTCCTTTCGGTAATACATGTCAAAAACAAAGGCAATCGATTTATAGGAATGCTGTAAGGCATGGTACACTTCCTTCGGTGTCATCCACCGGACTTCCTCGATATCTTCCTCCAGCTGGGGCTTCATTTTATTGTCCTTCACGATATCCATGGCAAACCACACCGTCTTTTTCAGGATTTTTTTGCGCTTCATGGTATAGGTATGCCAGGTCGTGCAGATCTTATGCTGTAAATTGACTTTGATATTGCACTCTTCCTCCACTTCCCGCTTGGCTGCAACGCGGTTTTTTTCCTTCTTCTCCAGTTTTCCCTTTGGCAGATCCCACTTTTTCATGCGGTAAATCATGAGGGCTTTTTCTCCCTTCCTGACAAGTCCGCCCGCTGCCTTTATGATCTTGAATTTTTTCTTGAGAAACTTCCGGATCAGCTGGTAGTCATCCACGGTCACCGTCAGCATCAGCAAGCCCTGCGGGGTCGTATGATCGAGGAGATCCAGCAGAAGGTCCATATCTTCCGTACGGGCATGGCGGATCCAGACCCTGTTGAGCAGCTTAGGGGGCGTGATGGGCTCGGTTGCCGCATTGATCACCAGGTTAAAATCCTTTTTCTGGATTTTATGAGCCGATGGCAAAATGGTTACCGGAATGTCATTGATGAAGAGATTCATCCAGAGAATGGCCAAATGTTATCTCACAAATGAAAAGAAATTATGTTATCCCACCAATAGATATTCCGTTTTTTAATAGATAATTTAGCGGCATGAGTGCCCAAACAGAAATCGCCGGCGACATTGCTTCATCCCTCCTGGATATCGGTGCCATCCGGCTCAGGCCGGAAGAACCGTTCACGTGGAGTTCAGGATGGAAGTCTCCCATATACTGCGACAACCGGCTGTCATTGTCCTATCCCGACCTGCGGACCCGCATCAAGCATTATCTTTCCAATTCAATATCCTATGCCTACCCGGGCGCTGAAGCCATAGCAGGGGTCGCCACCGCCGGCATCCCGCAGGGAGCGCTGGTGGCAGAAGAATTATCCTTACCCTTTCTTTATGTACGGAGTAAACCAAAGGGGCACGGGATGGAAAACCTGATTGAAGGCAAGGTCATGCCCGGCAAGAAAGTGGTACTTGTGGAAGACCTGGTAAGCACCGGGGGAAGCTCACTAAAGGCCGCTGAAGCCCTCAGGGAGAATGGAATGGAAGTTCTCGGGATGGCCGCCATCTTTACCTATGGTTTTGACCTGGCTTTAAAGAATTTTGAAGCCGCTGGCATTTCGCTCATCTGCCTGTCTGATTATAATACCATGCTGCAGGAAGCCCTGCGCCGTGGAATCATAAAGGATGAGCAGCTAGAGTCTCTTCAGGAATGGCGGAAAAATCCCGCGGCCTGGAATGGTATGAGTTAAAACGGGTAAAGGAGAGGTATTAAAAAGGTCGCAAGCAACCAGCATATTAAATTAAGCAAGGTACCCACCTTTAGGAAGTCCCTGAAATTATATTGTCCGGCGCTGTAAACCATGGTATTTGTCTGATAACCAATGGGGGTCATAAAACTCGCAGAAGCGGCAAAAAGTACGGCCATAATGAAGGGGGTGGGCGACAATCCAAGGGCTGAGGCAGCCGACAAGGCAATAGGGGTCATCAGTGCGGCCGTAGCGTTATTTGACATCATCTCGGTGAGCATCGAGGTGCTGAAATACAGCAGGGAAACAACGGCAATGGGTCCGATGGTTCCGGTATAATTGATGAGCAGCTCCGCCATTTGTTTGTCCAGGCCTGTATTCTGCATGGCGGTACCCAGTGACAGAGCCCCGGCCAGCAGAAAGATCACCCTCCAGTTGATCGCCTCATAAGCTTCCTGCATCGTCAGCGAACGAAGCAGAACGAGCGCAACCACTCCACTGATGGCTCCAACCATAATATTAACCCATCCGACAGAGGCCAGTATGACCACCAGGGCAATAATTCCTATTACCAGCATGAAGCGTTTCCGGTTAAAATCCATCACACTTTCCGCCGAGAGCATTACAAAGGGTGAGTCAGGCTCATTCTCCCGGCCTTTCAGCTCACGGATAAAATGGCTTTTGATTTCAGCCAGAATCACATCCCCGGAACGGAGTTCCACCTGATAAAGATTCTCATGCACCACATCCTCCCGGTGCCGGATTGCCAGGGGAACGCCCCGGTACCTGCGCCGGAAATCAAGATCCTTGAGCGTTTTGCCATGAAAGTACGAATTGGCCGTTACGACCAGCTCCACCAGGGTTGACTCCTTCCCTTTCAAATCGTTTTCACCAATACGGACCATCGGGGCAACCTGAACCCGGGCATAATCCTTCAGGTTCCGGATCTTTTCCACATCACAGCGTACCTTGAGAATATCTCCGCCCTGCAGTCTGAAATCACCGGCAGGCAGGATGAAGTTCGACCCATTCCGGCGGACCTCAATAATATCCATCTCAAGCTCCTTCACCATCGGAGAATCCATAATCTTCTGCCCGGCTACCGAAGATCCCGGCATAATCTCAATTTCCGTGATGTAATCATGCATTCCGAATTTTCGGGAAAGGTCTTTCTCCGGTATTCGGCGCGGAAGCAACCGCAATCCTACTACCGCCATATAAATCAATCCGGCCGCCAGCAAAATCAGACCGACCGGCGTGGTTTCAAACATACCGATTGCGGGCAGGCCGGCTTTGGCCACGATCCCGCTCACGAGAATATTGGTGGAAGTACCGATGAGGGTGCACATACCTCCCAGTATGGAAGCAAAAGACAACGGGATAAGCATGCGCATTGGTGATTGACCTGACGCATAGGCTACCTGGATTACCACGGGTATGAAGACAGCCACCACCGGCGTATTATTCACAAAGGCTGAAATTACCGCGATCAGCAACATCATCAGGACCATTCCTCGTACAAAATGCTCCCTGAAGACTGCCGAAAGGCGATGTGCCAGCACCTGGAGGGCACCCGTTTTTAAGAGCGCGGCACTCAGGACAAACATAAAGGCCACGGTAATCGTCGCACTGTTGCTGAATCCGGCGACTCCTTCTTCCGGGCTGATCACCCCGGTGAGTACCAGGCTGAGAATGATAAGCAATGCCACCACGTCCACGGAAACCAGTTCGGTAGCAAACAGGATAATCGCTCCTGCGATTATGATGAGGGTGATAATACTATCCGGATTCATTAGCAGCGAGCAAAGCTAGCAATATTCCGGATTTCTGCACAACCCCTGCAGATATTACCCCCAGCGGTCTTCCAGGCCCATACCAAACAAGGCAAAATCGTATCGCACCGGATCTTCGGGATCAAATTCACGCAGGTTGGCCGTAAGCTCCAGGGCGGTCTGCCAGTCGGTCTGTCTGCGGCTGATTAAACCGAGCCTTCGGGCCACACGGTCCACATGCACATCACAGGGACAGACCAGCTGGGAAGGAGATATCTTTTCCCAAAGCCCAAAATCCACCCCATTCCGGTCCTTCCTGACCATCCATCGGAGAAACATATTAAGCCTTTTGCAGGCGGAATTTCTGGCCGGAGTGGCTATGTGTTTCCTTGTCCTGGACGGAGCATAGGGCAGGTCAAAGAAAATCCGGTGGAATTCCCGCAATCCGTTTTCAACCGTTTCATCCCCGGGTTTCATTCCCTGGGTAAACGCATCTTCGAGAGAACCGTGGGATTGATAAAATCGGCGGAAAAACTCGATAAAATAGAGCGTGTCCTCTGCATTGAATGTCCGGTGCTTAAAGGTCAGGAAGGGTTTAAGGTCAGCCTCCGTGTGATTCAGGACAAATTCATAGGGGCTGTGGTCCATCCGGGCAAACAATTCCCGGGCCTTGTTTAAAATGGTCTTGCGCTGACCCCACGCAAGTACTGCAACCCATAACCCTGTGATCTCAATATCCTGGCGCAGGCTGTAGGCATGCGGGATAGCCACCGGGTCATCCTCAATGAAGGCGGGTTGATTGTAATACGAGGCTTTTTCTTCGAGCAGCTCCCGGAGATTCTGATGCGTCATGCATCAAAGTTGTCCAATTCCTCCAACCTTTGGGGTATAGCGGTGAACAAAACAATCAAAACATTCATCCTTAAGGATAAGATCGCCGTCAAGTTCCACCGTAAAATTTACCACACCGGGGGTCTCAAGCTGTAACGTCTCTTCGGTAGAATAGATGGAGGACTGCATGACCGTTCTGTATTTGAGCGCAAGGGTACGCTGTCCGTCGGTCCGGAATATCAGGCTGTCGGCCGTAATTACCAATGTCCGGGTTTCACCCGTACTCGCAGGGGTGTACGTAACGCCGGCAAACCCACCGGACGATTGAGCCCATTGCCATTCTCCGACCAAACCACTTTCCGGTGCATCGTCCTTACACCCTGCTGTCATCAGAATTAATAAGGGAATCAGTATCTTTCTCATATATCAGGAAGACGCCCGATTTGGTTATTTGGTTGGAATAAAATGCTAAGGAATATAGGACACGGTGACCCTGAACCGGTTATCGATTGCGCCAAGCTGCTCGAAGGCCGCCTTGCTGATTTTTATCAGCACATTCCGGTTGGCGCCGGTATCCGGGAGTTTACCAATTATTCTCACAAATACCTCCTGTCCGTTCATTTCATTCCGGACGCGCATGATGGTTCCGACCGTGGCGGTCCGATGGAGCGCCAGGTACTTGCGGTTGTTACCCGAACCGTCGATCAGTTCGGCTAACCCGTCTTCCTCCACCTCCTCGTAATTGCTGTTCTCCCGCGCTAATGGCTTCTTTTCCTCCAGGTTGTACACGACATCCGAATTCCTCTCAGGGACACTGTCACGTACCGTGACCGTTGCCGGGCCGGACGAATCTCCGTTAGTAACCGGTGGTGAGGCATTGCCCTGTGACGGATTTGTAGTATCGGGTGTCTCCCCACGGGTAAGCGACCCGGTCTGCACGGGCCTGTTTTCCTGTACTCCCGTCCCGGGATTAACGGCCGGGGCCGGCTTCACCTGCGTGGCTGTCTTTTTTACGATGATCTGCTGTCCAACACTTATGTCATTGTATTCAAGCCCGTTCCATTTCCTCAGGTCTTCCAGCGAGGTACCGTATTTCCTTGACAGGCTGTACAACGTTTCTCCGGCAGATACCGTGTGCCGCGTCACATCCACCTCTTCGCGGGTATTGCTGACAGGGATGACAGGAAGGTCCGAAGGTTCTTCAGGAGGATAAATAGTTATTTTCTGTCCGATATCCAGCAGGTTCATGCTCATATTGTTCCACTTCTTGATATCCTCCACGGTAACCTTGTATTTCCGGGCAATGGAATAAAGGGTTTCCTGCGGCTTCACTTCGTGCAGAATACGATCTGATCGGTCATTTACCGGGGACAGGTAGGGGATCCGAAGTATCTGGCCTATGGCCAGTCCGTTTTCCGAACCCGGATTCGCCGAGGTAATCGAGGCGATCGAAGTGCCATATCTTTTGGACAAGGAATAGAGAGTTTCTTTCTGCTCTACCTGATGCAGGACGAACACCTGGCCGTCCACCTTCTCCATACCAACTGAATCTGCGGGGAATATGGCTCCGCTTACTGCCGAAACACAGCTGCACAACCATACTGCCGAAAGAATAAAAAATTTCATGTCCTTAACGTATATTCAAAAAAATCATTCCGACTGGTAACAAAGATAAGATTCCCTCCATAAATGAAGAATGTATTGTCACTAATTCCTGGCAGATCCTCACCAATTTTCCGGCCAAACACGTGTTTTCCCTCCAGGGTAAAAACCTGCAGGTCGCAATCCAGATGATTTCCTTCACCCGTGTAGCCTGCCATCAGCAGAAAATGGTCAAATTCCAGATAATCAATGGCATGCCCCGGTTCCGGCAATCCCTGTTTTTGCAAGAACCGCGATACCGTCTGAAAATACGGCGACTCCTTCGTATAACGAAACGGAAAAACCACCTCTTTATTTTCACTGACTGTCTCATTCATGGCTGCATCATCACCCGGCTCACCCGAGCGTACATCCAGCCATGACGGTCCGGAACCAGTCAGACGGATCCTGCCCGGTTCTTCTTCAAGTATCTGAACATTCTCCTTTTCCCATACCTTTTTCCCGGTCTGTGCATCCAGCCCTGCCAGGCTCTGGCCGGACGCGTTGCCTTCTGACCCGTAAGACCGGATCAGGAAAATCCCGCTGTGAAAAGAAACAAGGGTACTCCACCACGGCATATCAGGTGCAGGTACCGGCTGAAGTTCCTTTCCGCTACGATAACGGTATAACCGGATCGCTGAAGTCTGATCATTACGTTCCTCAATGGCAAGTTCGTCAATCCCCCTTCCGGGTACTATCCGCCATATCCGGTGCGGAAATGAATGTGAAAAAATTTTATGAAGCTTCTTCAATCCCTCAAATATTCGTTTCTTTAGTCTAATTTACTGATTTGCTATGCGTATCATCTTCCCGTTGCTGATTTTTTCATTATTTACGCTGAACGTTCTGCCCGCGCAGGATAAACCCGATGTGCTGGTGCTTGAAATCCGCGATGACATCGATCCGTCCATGAACCGGTATGTGGAGATGGGCCTGCAGGAGGCACGGGATTCGGAAGCCGATTATATCGTAATCCATATGGATACGTACGGCGGCGCAGTCATTGATGCAAAAGACATAGTGGAAAACATTCTCAATACGGAAATTCCCGTCTGGGTCTTTATTGACAAGGATGCAGCATCCGCCGGGGCGCTGATCTCCATCGCCTGTGACAGCATTTATATGACCCCGGGGGCCAGTATCGGGGCCGCTACGGTGGTGACAGCCGACGGGGCTGCCGCGCCTGACAAATACCAGTCGTATATGCGCAGCACCATGCGATCGGTGGCCGAGGAAACCGGCCGTGACCCCCGGATTGCCGAAGCCATGGTAGACGAAAACATTGCCATTGAAGGAGTCACTGAGGAAGGTGAGGTAATTACATTCTCCACACTGGAAGCACTGGAACATGGTTTCTGCGAAGCCAGGGTGAATTCCATTGATGAAATCATGGAAAGAAACGGGGTGAGCAATTACGAAATAAGGACCTTTACACTGGGTACCACTGAAAAAATCATTGCCTTCTTCCTCAACCCTGTGATCAGCGGTATCCTGATACTGGTGATCATGGGAGGCATCTGGTTTGAATTACAAACACCGGGGGTGGGGTTTCCGCTGGCCGCAGCCGTACTGGCCGCTATACTTTATTTTACGCCTTACTACCTGAACGGACTGGCCGAAAACTGGGAGATCATTGTTTTCTTCCTGGGGATTATCCTGCTCATGCTGGAAATATTTGTCATCCCCGGATTTGGTGTGGCCGGCATCTCGGGAATTGTCCTGATGGGAGGCTCGCTGATCCTCGTCATGCTGAACAATGATGTATTTGATTTCTCTTTCGTCGGAATTGGTGCAATTGTCCAGGCGGTGCTTGCCGTACTTCTGGGGGTCCTGGGGGCTGTGGTGGCCCTTTTTGTCGGCGGCGTTCGGCTGACCGAGTCGAAGGCGTTTTCCAGGGTTGCGCTTACCGATACCATGAGCCGGCAGGAAGGATATACCTCAAGTTTTTATAAATCCATGGTTGGAAGAAGGGGGGTTACCCGGACCGTCCTCCGGCCGAGCGGCCGCATTGAGATTGAAGGTGAAATCTATGATGCCTATACCCGGGGCGACTATATTGACCCGGGAGTGGAGGTGGAGGTGATCAGCGAAGAAGGTACCTCACTCAAGGTCAGGAAGGTGAATCCATGAAGATTATCGGAATAATTCCTGCGCGGCACGGCTCTTCCCGGCTTCCGGGAAAAGCGCTTGCCAAAATCGGCGACCACACCATGATACAGCGCGTGTTTGACCGTGCTTCCCGGGCAGAACGACTGTCAGAGGTGTGGGTAGCCACAGACCACCCCGACATTGAAAGAGAAGTCAGGGAATTCGGAGGAAAGGTGGTCATGACCTCAACTGCACACCAGAGTGGTACGGACCGTTGCCGTGAGGCGCTGGCCACCATCGGGACACCGGCTGACTTTGTAATCAATATCCAGGGCGACGAACCGTTTATTGATCCTGCACAAATCGACCTCCTGGCAGAGATGTGTGCAGGTGAAACGGAAATTGCCACGCTCATTCAGCCGGTTGTGGATGAAGCCGAACTTTTTAACCCGAATGTGGTTAAGGTGGTTATTAACCGGCGCAGGGAAGCTCTTTACTTCAGCCGGGCGACCATACCGGCCCACAGGGACCTGCCGGCGGAACAGTGGCTGGAGGCTACCCGGTACTTTAAGCACATCGGGATGTATGCTTACCGGTCTGATGTCCTGGAGAATATTTCGCAGCTTCCCCAGGGCAGCCTGGAAAAGGCCGAATCACTTGAACAACTGCGGTGGCTGGAAGCCGGATTCAGGATCAGGGTGGAAGAAACCGACATCAGGTCGTTTGGTATTGATACACAGGAAGACCTGGAACGGGCACGCGCCGAATATTTGCGAATGAAGGACAGGTAAAACCAATACATTCATGGAAGATTATGTGATTATAAGCGGAACCAACCGCAATGAATCTGTATCCTATCAGCTGGCCGTAATATATCAGGAGTTGCTGCGGGAACTGGATACTGAGAGCACCCTGATCGACCTGAAAGAGCTTCCGGCTGACTTCGCCTATACGGCATTATATGAGAAGGCAGGCACAAACCCTCGCTTCAACGCCTTTCGGGATATTATGGAGAAAGGCCGGAAGTTCGTTTTTATTGTACCCGAATACAACGGGTCGTTTCCCGGAATTCTGAAAACGTTTATTGACGGACTCAAATATCCCGGGACCTTCCGGGACAAGAAATGCGCCCTGGTGGGATTATCCTCCGGTATTCAGGGGGCGGGACTCGCCCTGAGTCACCTTACCGACATTTTTCATTATTGCGGTACCACGGTGCTGGCATTAAAACCCAAACTCAGCCATATTGACACGCACTTTGAAGACGGACGGATCGTGAATAAATTATACCGGGACCTGCTCCGTCAGCAGGCTGAAAAACTGATCAGCTTCTGAACGGGGCACAGCATTCTCCATCACTCATTCTTAAGCACCACCTCCACCGGGCAATGATCGGAACCCATATACTGGTTGTGAATCGTGATCTCTTCCACCTTGTCCAGCAACGGATCCCTTGCCAGAAAATAATCAATCCTCCAGCCAACATCCCTGGCCCGGGCATTGAACATGTAGTTCCAATAGGTGAACTGCTGTTTGTCAGGATGGGTGACCCGAAATACGTCGTGATAACCCGCCGCAAGGATATTGGAAAGTCCGTCAATCTCCACCTGCGTATAGCCGGATGTTTTATTGTAATTGGATTTGGGACGGGCGAGGTCTATGGGCTGATGGGCTACATTCAGGTCTCCACCGACCAGTACCGGTTTATCTGACAGGCTCTCCAGGTAGGAAAGAAAATCCTTGTCCCATTTTTGCCGGTATTCAAGACGTTTAAGACCGGCACCGCTGTTTGGCGTATAGACGTTGACTACATAAAAAAGATCAAACTCAGCCGTAAGTACCCTGCCTTCCTGGTCATGTTCGTCCATTTCCATGTCGCTTTCCACTGCCAGGGGAGCATGCCTTGTAAGGATGGCCGTTCCCGAATAGCCTTTCCTGGTCTTGGACTCATTGGCATGAATGGCATATTCTCCCGATAACCCCGACAAGGCTGTCTCCACTTCCTCTACAGTAGCCTTGGTTTCCTGCAGCATGAGCACATCCGGGTTCAGGGCCCTTACACTCTCTTCAAAATCCTTCTTGATAATGGCCCTGATGCCGTTGACATTCCATGTGACAATTGAAATTTCTTCTTTTTTCATAAATGTTGTTGTGATTATTGAACTATCAGCCCTCTTCCGTCAAATCAAGGGCGGCTTCCTGCTGGTCACGGGTTGCGAGCAGTTGCATTAATGTCCTGGTTACTCCCCCCGGCTTTCCTTCTGCAATCCTGTTCTGATCTATCTGTATCACCGGAATAATTCGTTTTATCGTACTGGTCATAAATACCTCATCGGCTTCCAGTACCTCCTGCAGGGTCAGTGACTTCTCCTGCACAGGCATTTGGGTACGTGCCAGCTCCAGGGTGATATTTCGCGTCACGCCGGGCAGCACATTCTCCGACGGGGTGTATAAATTACCATTGCGGACAATGAAAATATTGCTCCGGCTGAATTCATGCACCAGGCCGTTCATGTGGTAGAGAACCTCCAGGGCTGATTCCTTTTTCATGCGCGGGGTCAGTACCACGGCGGTCATGTAGGAGATCGTTTTTACCGTGGGCAGTTCGCGCATGAACGAATGACTGATCACCCTGGCGCCCCCGGTATAGAATGACTCGTCGTAGCCTTTGAGCATTTCGCAGGTGATCATCAGGTTGGGAGATACCGGCTCCCAGGCATTGTACCCGCCTGTGAGGACCATTCTGACCGCAGCGTGCCCGGGCATCCCGTTATTGGCCCGGATCAGCGCCTTTACCTGGTCGGCAAGCACATTGACCGGAAAGCCAGGATCCATATAGGTAGCTTTTGCCCCGTTATAAAAACGCTGAAGGTGGCGGTCCATATAAAGCGGCTGGCCATCATGCACCCGAAAGAAGTCAAAAATTCCGTACCCACGGCGTATGGAAAGGTCATTGATCTGGAGGAACGCTTCCTGCTCCGGCATAAGCGCTCCGTTGAGCATGCAGTACTTATTCATAGGGCTGTGGAATTACGGGAAATTATTCCCACATAAATCTACACGTTGTGCCGCCATTTTACCACTTAAACGGCTGAAATCATGCACAGAAAGGTGGCACAATAGTAGTACAGGCATGTGTAAAAGAAAGATTATGAAAACGGATATACAAACGGTAGGCTTTGAGGCCAATGATGACCTAATGGCATTTGTGAATGACCGGATTGATCGTCTGCACAAGTATTACGATGGAATAACCGGGATCGATGTGTACCTGAAATCGGTACGCCATGATGAGGAGGAGACCAAAATAGCGGAAATCAAAGTATTCCTGCCCGGCCCCTCTTTGTATGCCGATTTTCAGGGAGAAAGCTTCCGGGAATCAATTATTGAAACGGTTGACAAACTGGAACGTCAGTTGCGCAAGCGGAAGGAACTCCAGAATGAAAAGCGGTAACTGTCAGCGCTTGTCTTTCGGGATGACAAATTTCAATCCTGACCAGACGTCATCCACCGCACACACCTTGATGTCCACCAGTTCATGCCCCATTACATTTTCCCGCACCGTTTCGCGGTCCAGGTCTGTCGGGACACTGGAAATCCGTTTGGGCCAGGATATCCATAACATGCCGTCCTTCTTCATATTCTCCCGCAATAATGGGAGCATTTCCAGCAAAACCTCCTGGCTGGTTGCAAACAGATGAATAAAATCTGATGGTTCCTGTCCGTCATTCCAGTTGAGTTTACCTGCATAATCCAGTTCTTTCCGTACGCTGGGAGGCGCATTGATGATCCAAACCGTCATATCCTCCTTAATTCCAAGTTTTTTATGCAAAGGTGTATTTGAGTATCCTGCCATTGACTTTCCTATACGTTTTTGATGATCAGATATAAAGGCCCCCTGTACACGTACAAGGGGCACTTCCATTATCCGTTAATTTTATCCAGCACTTCCATTACTTCTTTCACATGATCTCTCGAGACCTCCAGAAGTTTTTTCTCTTCCTCATTCAGCTCGAGTTCAATGATCTTCTCAATACCATTCTTTCCGAGCACTACCGGTACGCCGAGGTAGCAGTTATCGATGCCGTATTCTCCCTCGAGTTTGACACAGACCGGGAAAACGCGTCGCTGATCCTTAACGATGGCTTCAGCCATCTGGGCAGCTGCCGATCCCGGCGCATACCAGGCCGAGGTACCCATAAGCTTAACGAGTTCACCGCCGCCTGTCTTGGTTCGTTCGATAATGGCATTAAGCTCCTCTTCCCCGATGAGTTCGGTAACCGGTATTCCGCCCACCGTGGTATATCTGGGCAACGGTACCATGGTATCGCCGTGTCCGCCCATTAATACCGCCTGAATATCTTTGGGTGATACATTAAGCGCTTCCGCGAGGAAAGAACGATAACGCGCCGTATCAAGTATACCTGCCATGCCCATGACCTTAGTCCGGGGAAATCCCGAGGTAATGTGGGCCTGGTAGGTCATTACATCGAGCGGATTGGAAACCACGATGATTACGGCTTCCGGGGAATGCTTCACCACATTATCGGTTACCGACTTGACAATGCCCGCATTGGTTTCGATCAGGTCGTCCCGGCTCATGCCCGGCTTCCGGGGCAACCCGGATGTGATCACCACCACGTCCGAACCAGCCGTTTTGGCGTAGTCATTGGTTGAACCGATGGTACGGGAATCATAGAGGTTGATCGGGGACTTTTCCCAGATATCCAGTGCCTTGCCTTCGGCAATACCTTCCTTGATATCCACCAAAACAATCTCATTGGCAATTTCACGGTATGCAAGTACATCCGCACAGGTGGCACCGACATTACCAGCCCCTACTACAGTAATTTTCATAATATTTTGACTTTGATTTTGATTGAGAATGAAATTCGCCTTACGGCCTTTACAAAGGTAACGAAATGAGGATTTCTCTCTAAATATGGCGAGAGATTTTAGTCCTGCTTATACAACTGGCCCAGGTGAAAAAAGCCGAATGAGGAACGATAGGCCTTAAACAGGTTGGCATTGTATTCACTGTAAATCTGGGCAAGGGCCTCCAGCATTTTCAGCTTTACTTTTTCGTGGCTTTCGAATATGGAGAAGATATTGTCCTGGGGGATCACATAAAAAGAGGCGCCCGACGAACTCACAAATGCATTGAGTACCCGTTTGGTATGATCCAGCAGGCAGCTTTCGCCAAGGGCACTGCCGGCCCCTGTCTTGGTCACCGTTTCAAAGCCTTCATTCACGTCGATTGTCAGTGTGACTTCCCCTCTTTTGAGAAGGTAAAGGGCATGACTCGGGTCGTCGCGAAAGAAAACCACCTCGTCCTGCTCATAGCTTCGTTCATGGAGGTAAGGAATGAAATAGGACATTTCCTTGTAACTGAGCGACTTGAACAACCGTATTCCGGAAAGGAAATTGAACAGGCGCAGTTCATATGTGGTATAGGTCTTTTTAAAAGGATTGATCATTTTCGAGGGAAATGTGTACAACTCGCTGTGTCTCGGGTCTTGCCTTAAAGCGTTCATCCAGGCGATATCCGATCACCCAAAAAATGCAGCCGCCCGACTCCATGACACATACGCGCTCTTTCAAGTTTAACGGAATTTTTGCATCTATCATAAAGTCGCTAATCTTTTTTTTGCCCTGCATGCCCAGGGGCCTGAAGGTATCTCCTTCCCTCCACTTACGAATGGTTACCGGATATTCCAGCATGTCGGCATCGACCGTAATGGCTTCGGGGTTGCGGTGAAAAAAGCCTGTATAACGGGCTTCACGGAACGTGAACGTACCCAGGTAATGCGACACGGTGGATTGTGGCTGATCGATCACCACGTCTTCGGGGGTTTCATTTTCACGTTCGGAAACGATCACGTATTTCCGGTCCAGGTTGACCTGGTGGGATTCCGAAAGAAACAATTGGGAACCACCTTTTTCGGGAAGGTGCGATAACAGATCCATTACCTGGTACACATTAAGTCCGAACGGCCTGAATACTTCCTCCGCCACGGAAAGGTTGGCCGGCAACAGCGCCTTGCGCGAAATAAACCAGTCCTTCCCGTGCCGGCTGGCATGATCTCTCATGATCCGCTCTGCCTTTTCCATGATGAGCAGGTCGGCATCCCTCAGGCGGCGGCTGGTGATATCGTAAGACTCTTCTATCGCCGGATTCAGCTTTTTCATTTCCGGGATAATATGCTGACGTATATAATTTCGGGTATAGACATCCTGCTGATTGGAGGAATCTTCCCGCCATTGCAGCTCATTCTCCCGTGCATACGACTCAATGGCCTCCCGGGTCGTGGTCAGCAGTGGCCTGATCACCTTGCCCGAAGAGGCCTTGATTCCCCGGAGACCACGGACTCCCGATCCGCGAATGAAATTTATCAGCGCTGTTTCCAGGGAATCGGACAAATGATGGGCCGTTACAATCCGGGTCATCTTCTCCTGCTTGCGCACCCGTTCAAACCACGTATACCGCAGGCTTCTTGCCGCCATTTGGGTAGACACCCCGCCTTTCGCGGCATAATATTTGGTGTTGAAGTGCTGAACGAAAAAGTCCACGCCATGCCTGGCTGCCAGGCTGCGGACGAATTCCTCATCCTGGTCAGATTCATTACCGCGAAGTTCAAAGTTGCAATGGGCGATGGCGAACGGGTACGACATACGTGCCACCAGGTCGACCAGTACCACGGAATCCATACCGCCGCTGACCGCAAGCAAAAGGCTGTCACCGGGCCGGATCAGGTTTCGTTCCTTAATAAGATCTAAAAAAGATTCCGGAAGCATGCAACAGGGCTAATTTATGTAACTTTGGACATCTGATATGAACAGCCATCTCGTAAAAATAATCATTCTCTACTTAGTTACCGCTTTTTCGGCGGCGGCACAGGATTCACAGCAAATCCGCCAGGCCGATGTCGATGGTGACTCGCTCTACACCGTAAGGCGTCCGGAAGGTGAGCTCACCCATATTATCGGAAATGTGGTGATCTCCCAGAATGAAACGACCATCTACAGTGACAGCGCCACCTGGTACCGCAAGACTAACCAGATGGAATTCTTCCGGAATGTCGTCATTACCGACGGCGACTCCATCCGGATTACCGCCGATCGCCTGGCCTACGACGGAAATGAAAAAATAGCCCGGTTACGGGATAATGTGATTTTCAGGAAGCTGGACCGGGGAACCCTGTATACCGATAACCTTGATTATTACCGGCAGCAGCAGGAGGCGCGGTATTTCAGAGGGGGCCGGCTGGTCGACAGCACGAACGTCCTGACCAGCGAAAGGGGCTATTACGATGTACAATCCAATATGGCCTCATTCAAGAGAAATGTTAAGCTGGTCAACCCGGATTATACCCTGAAATCAGACACCCTTCAGTACCACACCCGCACCAATATCGTGTATTTCCGAGGGCCCACAGAAATCGAGGACTCCGAAGGGGCGGTGGTCAATATGACCGAAGGCCAGTACAATACCCGGATCAAGCGTTCCGATCTTAAGATCGGCGAGGTACAGACCATTTCCTACAAGATCACGGGGGACCGGATGACTTCCGACGACGCCAGGAAAACCGCACGGGCCAGAGGTAATGTGATCATCCTGGGAAAGGATAATGATATTATTATCACCGGGGAAGACGGCCGGTATGATAAAAAGACCGGTGTTATAAAAATATTCGGCAACCCGGTAATGAGGAAGGTGATGGAGAATGATACGCTCTTTTTGTCGGCCGATACACTCCTGGCCGTTGAGCACGTGGACCCCGCGCGGGAAAGGCTGCTGGCCTACCGGAATGTGAAAATTTTCAAATCAGACCTGCAGGGGCGGGCTGATTCCCTGGCTTATTTCTCCGCCGACAGCCTGCTCTATTTTTACCGTGATCCGGTATTGTGGACCGGGGTCAACCAGATGTCTGCCGATTCGATCCAGGTCCTGATCCGTGACAACACCATTGACAAAATGATTATGACACTCAATTCCTTTGTGGTATCGGAAGACAGCCTGAGTAATTACAACCAGATCAAGGGGCGCGACATGACCGCCTATTTCAGGAACCGAGCCATGCATCATGTGGATGTGGAGGGAAATGCTGAAAGTATTTTTTATGCCCTGGACGATACCAATAGCTACCTGGTGGGCGTAAACAAGAGCATCAGCAGTAATATGCGCATTAATTTTCGTCAAAACCGGGCAGACAACATCTCATTTTATGTGGAGCCCGCTGCCGACTTCATACCGCCGCATGAGTTGCAGGCTTCTCAGAAACAATTGCCCGGATTTGCCTGGCGGGGTTCAGAACGCCCAACAAAATCAGAGGTTCTGAACCGGGAAACAATCCCTGAAAATGACGCGGAGGGGAACCCTCCGGGTGAGCAAGAATAATTACACTCAAATCCCCGGCAGGATATTACATCCATGAAAATTATGCGAAAATTAGTCAAAAGAATAGCCTTTATTTCGTAACTTCATATAAGAACAGTCCGTAACGATTTATAGATATATTTTATTGTATCTGCGTATGAAGAAACTTTACTGTGTCATTCTTTTCCTATCGATCTCCCTCGTTGGTGCAAGGGCACAGAGTTTCGTACTTGTGGATGCCCCCTCATCCATGAACGTGGCTATCGGGGAACGCGTGGTGGTTCCTGTGACCATTCGGAATACCACAGACCGTCCGCTTCAGCTGATCGTACGACGGGCCGACCGGATTCTTGGAACCGGACAGTCGAATTATTTCTGCTGGGGTTCCGATTGTTATGCGGAGGATACCGAAAGAATGCCCGTTTCCAAGAAAGTAGCAGCCAGGACCGCCTCTGATCAGTTTAAGATCATACTGGAAACAGGATTGAATGCAGGCTTCAGCACCGTTACCTACCAGATTTACGACCGGGACAATCCAATGGATGTGATTGAATATGAAATCACCTTTCACATTGAGGAGCGACGCAGCCGTGACCTCATTTTCGAATCCCGGACCATCCGTCTTAACGACGTTTATCCCAATCCCGTAACCGATTATGCAGTCGTGGATTACAACCTTCTCGACCGGGATGTGAAGGCCAAGGTGGTAATTCATAATGTCCTGGGAAGTATTATGGCTGAATACGAATTGCCTTACCTGGAAAACAAAGTCAAGATTCAGACCAGTGATTACAATGCCGGGGTTTATTTCTACACGCTTTACCTGGATAACGACGGGGTAATGACGCGAAAGCTTATCGTCAGAAAGTAATTGCTGCCTTACGACTCTTTTTCTCACTCCCTGCAACTTGGAAAGGGTTTATACGGTGCTTATTAATGACGTCTCACCTATATTTGCACCCTTATGCGTAAACCTGAGTTAATACGTGGCCTTTTTATCCTGATCCTTGCCGGAACAACCATGTTGTCGTGCGGAAAATTCAGGAAAATAGAGCGAAGTGAAGACTGGCGTGTGAAGTACGAAGCAGCTATGCAGTATTACGAGGAGGAAGAATACTACAAGGCTTCTGTATTATTCGAACAAATATTACCTATTGTCCGGGGGATGCCCGAAGGCGAAAAGGTTCAGTTCAGGTATGCCTATGCCCAGTATAACCAGGGAATGTATACACTGGCCGCCCATCACTTCAAGACATTTTACGAAACATACGGTCGGAGTGAATTTGCCGAGGAGGCCTATTTCATGTATGCCTACTCACTGTACGCTGATTCTCCGGCTTACAACCTGGACCAGAGCAACAGCCAGGAGGCCGTACTGGCCATGCAGATGTTCCTGAACAGGTATCCCAACAGCGAACTGGTTGACGAAGCATCGGGCGTGGTGGATGAAATCCAGGAGAAACTGGAGAAAAAAGGATATGAAAATGCCAAGCAGTATTATAAGCTGGAGAATTACAATGCGGCTGTCGTAGCTTTCAAAAGCTTCAGCAACAATTTTCCGGATTCCGAATACAACGAAGAAGCTGCTTACCTGAAGTTCATTGCCCAGTATCAATATGCATTGAAGAGCATATATTCCAGGCAGCTTGAACGATTCAGGGAAGCAAATAAATTTTATCTCGAATTCCTTGATAAGTACCCCGAGAGTAACCTGATCAAAGACGCCGAAAAGCGTTACCGGGACAGCATGGAACGAGTTTCTGAATTAGCAAAATTATAATTTAATATATATGGTACCTCAGTCATCAATTATTACCTACGACATGGACAAGATGTCGGAGCAAACCGGAAACGTCTACGAAGCAGTAGCGGTTATTTCCAAGCGTGCCCGTCAGATTGCCGTAAATGTAAAGGAGGAATTGAATAGCAAACTAGCGGAATTTGCTTCCACAGTGGACAACCTGGAAGAAATTTTCGAAAACCGGGAGCAAATCGAAATTTCCCGTTTTTATGAGCGAATGCCCAAACCTACGAGCATTGCGATCGACGAATACCTCGACAAGAAGGTAATGTTCCGGGAGCGTGATGAAGATCCGACCGCGGAACTCGAACTTTAATCAGGCATATGCTTGAGGGGAAAAAAATCCTGGTAGGAATTACCGGCAGCATTGCGGCCTATAAATCTGCAGTGCTTGTCCGGGGATTAATAAAAGCCGGTGCGGAAGTGAAAGTAGTCATGACCCCATCGGCTCACTCATTTATTACCCCCCTCACTCTTTCCACGGTTTCCAGGAATCCTGTTTTTACAAATTTTGAACGGGAAGATTCGGGAGAATGGAATAACCACGTGGAACTTGGCTTATGGGCAGATGCCATGGTAATAGCCCCTGCCACAGGCAATACGCTGGCCAAAATCGCGAACGGTTTATGCGATAACCTGCTGACCGCGGTTTATCTGTCTGCCAGGTGTCCGGTCTTCCTTGCACCGGCCATGGACCTGGATATGTATCAGCATCCCGCCACCCGTCAGAACCTTGAACGACTTCAGTCCTTTGGTAACCATTTAATTGACGCCGAACACGGTGAGCTGGCCAGCGGACTCACGGGTACCGGCCGTATGGCGGAACCGGAGACTATCCTTGCCCGGCTCGGGGATTGGTTCAAAAAAAAAAGCCGGCTGACGGATAAACACGTTCTCATTACGGCCGGGCCAACTTACGAATCCATTGATCCGGTCCGTTTTATCGGCAATCATTCCTCCGGTAAAATGGGTTACGCACTGGCCCGGGAATTTGCCATCCGGGGTGCACGCGTTACCCTGGTAAGCGGGCCTACTTCCCTCCCCCTGCCCCATCCTGATGTCCTTCGTATACCGGTACAAACTGCGGCCGAAATGTTTGAGGCTGCATCCTCCTATTTCAGCGATGCAGATATTGCCGTGCTTGCCGCCGCCGTTGCAGACTACAGACCAAAGACAGTGGCTGCCCAGAAAATAAAAAAACTCACCGGAGAAATGCAGATCCAGCTGGAAAAAACCGTGGATATTGCGGCCGCCCTGGGTAAACAGAAGGCTCATCAGTATATTGTGGGATTCGCCCTGGAAACGGAAAACGAAGAGGCAAATGCACGGGAAAAACTGAAAAAGAAAGATTTTGACCTGATTGTGCTTAATTCACTCAATGATGCAGGCGCTGGTTTCGGCCACGATACGAATAAAGTAACATTGCTTGACAAAGAAAATAATATCCTCCATTTTGAGTTAAAGGATAAAGGCCGTGTAGCCAATGACATTGTGAACCAGGTGGAAAAGAGAATTGAATGAAACATTCCGTATTGATCCTTCTTTTTGTTAGCCTTCTTTCGGGGGTTCAGGGCCAGGAGCTCAATTGTGACGTGACCATCAATGCCGAGCAGGTACAAACCTCGGACCGGCGGATTTTTGAGGATATGGAAAACGCCTTTGAGGATTTTTTAAATGATACACAATGGTCTCCCGATGCGTTTGAGGGGTTCGAACGAATAAACTGCAATATCATCATCACCCTGCAGAATACCCAGACCCTGGGAAATTTTACCGGGACCGCCCAGGTACAGACCGCCAGGCCTGTGTACAATTCCAACTACGAATCCATCCTGCTGAATTACGCCGACCGTGACTGGCAATTCGATTATGTGGAATCCCAGCCGCTTAATTTCAATGACAATACCTATACCACCAACCTGACGTCGCTGCTGGCTTTTTATGCCTACCTGATCCTGGGCATGGATTATGATTCCTTTGGAAAACTGTCAGGAACACCCTATTTACAAAATGCCCTGCAGGTTGTAAACAATGCACAGACATCCAACCGGCCAGGTTGGGATGCGCTGGGAAGCACCCGAAACCGGTACTGGCTGATTGAAAATCTTACCAACCAGCAAATGCAGTCGATCCGGGATGGAATTTATGACTATCACCGCCTTGCCCTCGACCAGTTTGAGGAAGACCCCGACCAGAGCAGGGAGGTTATGCTGGGTGTACTCGAAAAACTGCAAGGTGTAAAACGTACTTATCCCAACTCGATTCTGGTGATCACCTTCCTCGACGCCAAGACCGATGAGCTCATAAAAATATTCTCAGACGGCGATCTGAATACCCGCCGGAGGGCTTTTGAAATCATGACTGCCCTTGACCCTTCCAAGAGGACCCAATTCCAAAAAATCCTGAATTAATGGCAAAGCGTCAACGGCGTATCGGGATTGGCACTGAATTTCCTTCCTCGCTGAATTCACTAATAAACGCAGCCTTCAGTCTTGTGAAGACCGACAACAGCGTTATTTTTGTAAAACTTATTTCCGTGGAAAGAACGAATATTACCGTGGAGAACACCCGGGGAGGCCGGGTGAAGCTGGGGCCGTCGGCTATCCGCGAACTCATTATTGACTCGCATGCTTAAAAATCTGCACATACGTAATTATGCACTGATTGAACATCTTGAGATTCAGCCTACGGGCGGACTCAATGTGATCACCGGTGAAACCGGGGCTGGCAAATCCATCCTGCTTGGGGCGGTTGGGCTCCTGCTTGGCAACCGGGCTGATACGTCGGTTCTATTTGATTCGGAAAACAAATGTATCATTGAAGGCACGTTCGGGATCGGGGCCTACGAACTCAGGGATTTCTTTCAGCGCGAAGAGCTGGATTACGACGAGGAAACAATCATCCGCAGAGAGATCAATCCTGCCGGAAAATCCCGTGCATTTATCAATGACACGCCCGTCAGGCTGGATACACTTAAAAGCCTGGGTAGCCGTCTTATGGATATTCATTCCCAGCATGAATCACTTCTGCTCGGCAAATCCAACTTTCAGTTAACCCTCCTGGACAGCTATGCCGGTTGTATGGATAGCAGAAAGACATACCAGGAGACATTTGCCCGGCTTCGAAAGGAAGAAAAAATTCTTGCCGGATTAAAGGAGGAAAAGGAAAACCTCGAAAAAGAAGCAGATTACCAGCAATTTATTTTTGATGAGCTGTATAAGGCTGATTTGTCGGAGGGCGAACAGGAGACCCTGGAGAATGAACTGCAGGTACTGGAGAATGCGGAAGAAATTAAAACCAGCCTGAATGAAGCCGCCTACCTGCTGACCGATGGGGAGGCACCGGCACTTGGCGCCATCCGGCAGGTGAAATCACTCCTCCAGAATATAATGCGGTATGGTGAACAATACCGGGAGTTATTCGAACGCCTTAACAGCGCCCTGATTGAACTGGATGATCTGAATGCCGAGTTACAGCGCGCCGGGGAGAATGTGGAGTTTGATCCGGAAAAAACGGAGACGATGCAAAGCCGCCTGAGCCTGATTTACCAGCTCGAGAAAAAGCACCATGTGGGTTCGGTCAAGGAACTCCTTGACATACGCGACCGCCTGGAACAGGATACGCTCCATTATCATGATCTTGACAGCAGCATTGAGCGATCTGCCGAGGCCTGCAGGAAACTCAGGGAAGAGGCTCAAAACCAGTCCCAGACGCTGAGCAAAAAACGGAGTTTGTCGGTTCCTGCACTGGAAGAAGAAATGACCGCACTCCTCAAAAAGGTGGGAATCCCGGAAGCTGCCTTCAGGGTAAGGGTGGTTCAAGGCGAACTGAATCCCTATGGCCAGGATTCGGTTGACCTTCTTTTCTCGGCCAATAAAGGAGTGGCGCCCCAGCCATTAATGAAAGTTGCCTCCGGCGGTGAATTCTCCCGGCTGATGTTTTGCATCAAACGAATCCTTGCTGAAAAAATCTCATTGCCAACCATCATTTTTGATGAGATCGATACCGGGGTCTCCGGTGAGATCGCCCTGAAAATGGGTGAAATGATGAAATTTATGGCATCACGTCACCAGCTCATTACAATCAGCCATCTCCCGCAGATGGCCGCCCGCGCCGATAAGCATTATTTTGTTTACAAGGAAACCGGACCTAAAGCTTCGATCAGCAAGATCAGGGTACTTTCCCCCCAGGAGCGTATCGAAGAGATCGCGAAAATGATCGGCGGCAACACGCCTTCCTCCCATGCGCGGGAAAGTGCCAAAGAGCTTATTAATCTGTAGTACCTACCAACGAGCGCGTCATCCGTACAGCGATCGTCATCCCTGCCTGCCGGCAGGCAGGCCGGCAAACCTCACCAATGATCGTCATCCCGGCAAA
>CAZLZD010000013.1:49167-89544 GCA_964563925.1 uncultured Roseivirgaceae bacterium
TCATCCCGGCAAACCTCACCAATGATCGTCATCCCGGCAAACATCACCAATGATCGTCATCCCGGCAAACCTCCGTGGAATCACGGAGTCTGGCCGGGACCTTAATGACACGCAAACTGCCCATTCCCATTCTCTCAAAAAAAAACCTCCCGGACGCATCCGGGAGGTGTCGATTAAAAAATGACGTACAGAGCCTGCTAAAAAATTACAACCAACAACCACTACAAAATTGGAAATAAGCCGGCCTCGTTTCTGTATGTCCGAAAAATCAGTCTACATTATCATGCAGAAATCTGTTATTGCCCAGTATCTGGTTGTCATCATTCAGGTTATACTTCGATACATGGGGCTCTGACGAATGCGGCACACTCTGCAGGTTAATATCCCTGCGCAGGTACGCCGGTACATCCAGTCGCTCCTTAAGATCATGGGCATTCAGCTCATGCCTTCCCGCCCGCTTCAGCCGATCTACACGTTCCTGGGAAGCCTGACGGAGCCTGTCACGTGTGTCATGAATTTCCATCATTCCCTCATCATTGATGATCTGATCAGTGTGATCTTCATCGGTGATATCAAATTCATCATCTTCAGCACGGAACAGGTCATCCTCTTCCTCATCCTCGTCAAGGCGGTTTACCGGCCTGACAAAGGAATAGGTAGGCTCGGGTGCAGGTTGCGGAGCCGGTTTTTCTTCCGGAACCGTTCTGCTTGTCATCTCCTGTGACGAGGCTTCATTCACACTGTTATCGCGTTCAAACAATTCAGCCTGACGGGGCCGCTCCAGGTCGAAAACCCTGCGGTCATCCTCCTCCTGAAGCCGGGGCCCGGTTGCACCACTTTGTGATCGGTCAAAACCCGTGGCTATCACGGTAACCCGGATATAGTCTTCCAGTTCGGCATCCACACCATGTCCGAAGATCACCTCCGCATCGTCACCGGCCTGCTCCTGGATATATTCGGTAATTTCTGAGAGCTCATCCATCTGAAGCTCAGCCTGCTCGCCGGAGATAATGGACAGCAGAATTTTCTGAGCCCCGAGAATATCGCGGTTGTCAAGCAAAGGGGAGGCCAGCGCCTCTTCAGCAGCTTTGCGGGCCCTGTTTTCACCTTTGGTCTGAGCGCTTCCCATCACGGCGGCTCCTGCATTATGCATTACCGTGCGCACATCCTGGAAATCAACATTGACATAGCCGGCCACGGTAATGATTTCAGCAATGCCCTTGGCAGCTGTTGTCAGAATGTTGTCGGCTTGTCCGAATGCATTTCCAATTGACAGGTTGCCGTATATTTCGCGTAGTTTATCATTGAGAATGACGAGTACGGTATCACATGATTCCTTAAGTTCCTCGATCCCTTTCTGGGCCTGGGAGAATTTCTTTTTGCCTTCAAAGATGAAGGGGGCCGTAACGATTCCTACTGTCAGTATGTCCATTTCCTTGGCGATGCGGGCAATGACCGGGGCAGCGCCGGTTCCGGTACCTCCACCCATTCCGGCAGTGATAAAAACCATTTTGGTGTCGTTGCCCAGCAAGTCCCGGATATCTTCCTTGCTCTCAATGGCAGCATTTTTTCCTACTTCAGGGTTTGCCCCTGCTCCCAGTCCTTCGGTGAGGTTCACACCAATCTGCAGTTTATTGGGAACGTGACTGATCTTAAGGGCTTGTGAATCGGTATTACATACCACAAATTCAACGTCCTTGATTCCCTGGCTGAACATGTGGTTTACGGCATTGCTTCCGCCTCCGCCCACGCCAATCACCTTGATGATTGACTTGTGATGCTTCGGCAAATCAAACTTATATGTGTTTTCTTGCATGATATTAGAAATATTTAGTGGTTGTTCTATTTATTCGTTCTCAGGAATCAGTAATCGCCTTTATCCATATCGTCGATTAACAATCCCTTGGTCTTGTTAAGTATCTTGGAGAAAAAATCCCCGCCGGTGGTACGGACCTTCCTGTCCGGACGGCCGTGTTCCCTTGCCTGCTGGTAACGATTCTCCCGTTCGTCCAGGGCACGGAAACCCGAAAGCACCAATCCGACCGAAGTCGCAAACATGGGGCTCTTCACTGCATCCACCTTACTTCTTCCCAGGTGCTCGTTTGGATAACCTATTCGCGCATCCATACCGGTCATGTATTCGACCAGCTGCTTGAGACTGCTCAGTTGGGAGCCACCGCCGGTAATGACGATTCCTCCGGCCAGGCGGTTCTCATACCCCGAAGTGATGATTTCTGCATGTACAAGCTCAAAAATCTCCTCCATACGGGCCTCGATGATGTGTGCCAGGTTTTTGATGGATATTTCCTTGGGGGCACGGTTGCGTATACCGGGGATGGAAACAATTTCGTTCGGACTTGCCTCTTCGGCGATAGCTTTGCCAAACTTCGTTTTGAGTAATTCGGCCTGATGTTGCATCACCATACATCCCTGCTTGATGTCGGAAGTAATTATATTTCCGCCGAAGGGGATGACAGCCGTGTGGCGGATTATGTTGTCATGGAAAATGGCAATATCCGTCGTTCCGCCGCCTATATCCACCAGGCAAATACCAGCCTCCTTCTCCTCATCACTCAGGACTGCAAGGCTGCTGGCCAAAGGTTCCAGGATAAGGTTTTCTATTTCCAGTCCGGCACGGCGTACGCACTTGTTGATGTTATTGATGGCATTGGTCTGGGCGGTGATCACATGGAAATCAGCCTCCAGTTTAACCCCTGACATCCCGACGGGATCTTTGATCCCTTCCTCGTAATCCACCGTATAATCCTGCGGCATTACATGAATGATCTCACTGCCCGGGGGAATGACGATGCGATACATGTCGCTGTTGAGCCGGTTGATATCCTCAATGGTGATTTCGTCGTCGTTGCTTGACCGCGTAATGCTCCCGTGGTGGATGGAGCTCTTAATGTGCTGACCGGCTATTCCGACATTTACTACATTGATATCAATACCGGAATGATCCTCGGCCTCCCTTACGGCCTTCTCAATGGCATTAACGGTTTTGTCGATATTGGTCACAATACCGCGGATAACCCCATCCGACTCGGCCTTACCCATTCCCAGGACCTCCAGCTTTCCAAATTCATTTTTGCGTCCGACAATCGCACAAATTTTGGTTGTGCCGATATCCAACCCAACTACGATCTTTTCATTTTCCATGGTTGTACTTTTAATTTGTTAGTGGTTGTTTTTATTCTATTCTGCTATTATCTGATCCTGATATTTTACATTCACCCGCTCGTAGGAATTCCAGCCCCTGGCCGGAAGGATCTCTTCATAAAATATCCTGAGCTTCCTGAATTTCGCCTCCAGGTCTTCAGGCTGTCCGAATTCTATGAACTGTCGGGTCACCTGCGGATACAGGATCAAATCCATATCTTTTCCAATCTCAATCTGGGCGATCTGCGCCTTCCAGAAAGGATCGTTGTAAATAAACTTCAGCATGGTATAAAGCTGCTCCCCTTCCGGACTTTCCCATAACGGGGCTTTCAAAAGGCCGGTCACGTCACCGGAAATTAGCATCGTACGCGCTGTAAACTTTTCTGTCACCGGCAGGATTGATCCGTCTTCCGCCACATAGGCATGCGGACCGTCATTTCGTATGATCCTGGCCATCGGCCGTTGCAATTCCACATTGGCCAGCAGGTTTCCCTTCAAATCCTTGTATATCTCCGCCTCACCAATAAAATATTCTTCTTTCAGCCTGGTCTCCATTTCTTTGAGGTTCAGTTCGGAGAATGGCGCGCCCTGTACGATCTTCTGACTGTTATCGGTGATCAGTTTGATGACATCCTGTTCATCGATAAAGTAATTTTCATGCTGGTTACGGATTTCCACCACAATGGCTGCACAGTAATCACCAGAATCGCTTCGTTCGGCAAATCCGATGGCTCCAAGCACACAGGCTGCAAAAAACAGGACCTTTAGTGTTTTGCTGATATGTATTTTTTTCCAGTTCATGATGCGCCCTCCATAAAATGTTTAACCGGTTCAACCAGCCTGTCAATATCCCCGGCACCGACCACGGCCACCAGGGAAGGCGATAATTCTTCCAGCAGGTCCATCAAATGGTCTTTATCGGTCAGGTACTTATTCTCCGAGTCAATCAGGTCAAGAAGCATACGTGAATCGACCCCTTCGACAGGTTCCTCCCGGGCCGGGTAAATCGGAAGGAGAATGATTTCGTCGGCAATGGCAAGGCTTTCCGCGAACCCGGCGGCAAAGTCACGCGTACGGCTGAACAGGTGAGGCTGGAAGATGACTGTGACCTTTTTTCCTTCGAAAAGTGCTTTAAGGGAGGTAAGGAAAGCGCTGATCTCGGCGGGGTGATGGGCGTAATCATCCACAAGCACCTTGTCTTCGGTACGGACAATAAATTCAAATCGCCGTTTTACCCCGCGGTAATTTTCCAGTCCGGTTTTCACAACGTCCTGGTGAATTCCCAGGTGCAGCGCCACCGCAATGGCGGCCACCGCATTTTCGACATTATGAAAACCGGAGACACCGAGACGTATACCCGCAATGCGGGTATCGCTGTCTGTATAGTCGAAAACAAAAAACCCATTTTCAATGGTAATATTATCGGCAAAAAATTGCCCCCGGTTTATTCCATATTCGCAGCGGTTTACACGCAGTGAAGGATCTGCCAGTTGGTCTGCAATCCGTTCCTGTATAAACAGCTGTCCTTTTTCGTCAATTTGTCGGATAAATGTTTTAAAAGACTCCTTCAGGGAAGAGTCATCCCCATAAATGTCAAGATGGTCTGCATCCGCGGATGTTACGACGGCCACATTCGGATGCAGCGTAAGGAATGAACGGTCGTATTCATCAGCTTCCACCACGGCAATGGCCTGATGCAAATCGCCTTCGTTGCCAATGAAGTTACCTCCGGCGTTTACACTGATCCCGCCGAGGAAGGCCACAATGTCTTTCCCTCCTTCTTTTAACAGGTGGGCAATCATGGAAGAAGTGGTGGTCTTGCCGTGGGTCCCTGCTACCGCCACCGTAAACATACCTTCGGTGATCTTACCCAGAACCTGTGATCGTTTGTAAAGCGTACATCCAAGGTTGCGCAGGTAATTCATTTCCCGGTGCGTGGCCGGAACCGCAGGTGTATAAATAACCATCAGCCGGTGGATGTCCCCTGTAAAGGAATCGGGAATCAGCCCCGGATCGTCTTCATAGTGAATCCGGATATTTTCTTCCTCCAGTGCACGGGTCAGGGACGAAGGCGTACGATCATACCCCGCCACCTGGAATCCGTTGGCGTTGAACCAGCGTGCAAGGGCACTCATTCCGATTCCTCCGATTCCGATGAAGTAGATATTATGGTACTGATCGATCCTCACCTGATTATTTTTTCCATTTCATTAACAATATCCCTGGTAGCATCCGGACGACCCATTTTCCGGATGTTTGCTGCAAGTCTTTTACGTTCATTCACATCTTCCACAAGTTCCAGTGCGGTATCCACCAGCCTGGCCGGTGCTTCCGCATCGCTGACCATTCTTGCCGCATCCTTTTCCACGAGTGCCCGGGCATTCTTGGTCTGGTGGTCTTCAGCCACATTGGCGGAAGGAACAAAAACCACCGCCTTACCTGCAATACACAGCTCGGAAATCGACAAGGCACCGGCTCGTGAAATCACCACGTCTGCAGCCGCATAGGCGAGGTCCATTTCACGAATAAATTCAAGAATGCGTATGGATTCGAGGTCCTTGCTGTCCGCCCGCTGATTCATCTCCTCGTAATAAAGTTTTCCGGTTTGCCAGATTACCTGAACCCGGGCGTCAATAAACCGTGACAGGCCATCGCTTATACAGTTGTTCACAGAACGGGCTCCGAGGCTTCCGCCCAATATCAGGACCACCGGTTTGTCTGAAGCAAGCCTGAAATGAGTCAGGCCTTTGCTGCGCTTGTCAGACATATCCAGGATGTCCTGGCGAACCGGGTTCCCGGTGAAGGTAATCTTGTCAGCAGGAAAGTATTTTTCCATGCCTTCGTAGGCGACACACACCCGGTCAACCTTCTGGCCCAGGCGTTTGTTGGTAATTCCGGCGTGGCTGTTCTGCTCCTGGATCATTGAAGGTATCCCCTTCCCGGTAGCGGCCAGCATAATCGGACCGCTGGCAAAACCGCCGAAACCAAGCACGGCATGCGGTTTGAATTTGCGCAAAATCCTGCGTGCTGCCACCAGGCTGTGAATGAGTTTAAATGGGAACAGGAAGTTCTTCCAGGTGAGACGGCGCTGCAGTCCGCTGATCCACAGGCCGCGTATGGCAAAACCGGCTTCCGGCACCTTGGTCATTTCCATTTTGCCTTCGGCCCCCACAAAAAGAACGTCTGCATCGGGGTATCGCGCCCTTATTTCCTGTGCAACTGCCAGGGCAGGATAAATATGACCTCCTGTGCCTCCTCCGCTAATTATAATTCGATATGGTCGTTCCGCGCTCACTATGCTGCTTTGGCCATTTTATGGTTTGATTCACTTTTTGTCATAAATGCCGGATCGGTCTCGCCCCGGCTCACACTCAGGATAATGCCCAGGGATATTCCGGTAAAGAGCAGGGATGTTCCCCCCATACTCACCATGGGCAGAGGCAATCCGGTCACTGGCCCAAGGCCTACCACCACACCCATGTGCACCATCGCCTGCATGACAATGGCAAAACTGAGCCCGGCCGACAACAGTCCCCCATAGGCCCGCTGACTCATATCCACCGCGCGCATACCACGGTAAAGCAGGACCAGGTACAGGACCAGGACAATTGCTCCGCCGGCCATACCGTATTCTTCAATAATGATGGCATAGACGAAATCGGAATAGGGATGCGGGAGAATATTTCGTTCCTGGCTGTTACCGGGCCCCTTCCCGGTGAGCCCGCCGGTAGCCACCGCAATGCGTGCATGCTGTGCATGAAAGTGTAAATCGTCTTCGTCCAGAAAGCTTTCGATTCGGGCACGTGCCGTATCAGCCCGGACGCCGAATTGCAACGCCCCCACCCCCGCAATCACGCCGACAACCACCAGCATGGCCAGGTATTTAACCGGTACCCTGCCAATAAACAGGATCAGCATACAGGTCAGGAATAACAGGAGTGCTGATGAAAGATTGGTCAGGGCAATGAGTCCGCAGATCAGCCCGCACCAGATCAGCATAGGTATAAGGGATTCCCGTATATTCTGGATATTCTGCTGGCGACGTGACAGCATACCGGCCAGGTTCATGATCAGGGCAAGACTTGCCAGATCGGAAGGCTGGAACGAAGCATTGAGTACCGGAATGGTAATCCAACGGCTGGCTTCGTTAATGGTCATTCCGTTTCGGAAGGTATAGATCAGCAACGGTACACTGACCCAAAGGGCCAGTTTTGAAAGCTTATAGTAATAGCGATAGTCGATCTTATGTGCAACCCACATGGCCAGGAAACCCAGGCCCACGAGCAGGGTATGCTTAAAGAGGTATGTCTCAGGGTGTGACATGCGCTTAAATGCCAGCGTTCCGGTTGCGCTGTACACCACCAGAATGGAAATCAGTGAAAGCGCTATGACCACGGCCCAGATGACCGGGTCTCCCTGCATATGCTTGTCAGCCCACGTTTTTACTTTTGTCATCATGGCATTTGCGGTTTATTCTCCAAATCATTTTTCAACTCCCTCACAGCCTGCCTGAACTGATCACCCCGGTCTTCATAGTTTTTGAACAGATCAAAACTGGCGCATGCCGGCGAAAGCAGGACAACATCATGGCTCTCTGCATAATCGAGTGCACCCCGCACAGCCTCGCGGACATCCTCGGTCTCCATCAGATCGGCGACCTGGTGACCGAAAGCCTTCTTCAGTTTGCTGTTGTCCCTGCCAAGGCAGACCAGTGCCTTTACTTTCTGGCGCACTTCATCCATGATGAGGTCATACTCATTACCCTTGTCAATTCCACCGGCAATCCATACCAGCGGTTCGTGAAAACTCCCCAGCGCGTAACGGACCGCATCCACATTAGTGGCTTTGGAATCATTGAAAAAGCGGACATCATTAATGGTCCCCACGTATTCAAGACGGTGCGGGGCGTTGCGGAATGTTTTGAGTGACTCCCTCAGTGACTGTTCATCCACACCGCAGAGGCGGGCAGCCTCTATGGCGCAAAGCATATTGACTGCATTGTGCATTCCCCGGAGAACCGTTTCCTCCTGGGCAATCGAGAATCCGTCAAAATGCATGACACCCTCTTCCCACCAGGCTGACTTGCCCTCCGTATCCAGAACGGACACTTCTTTCAGATGAGCCCGCACCCCATGACTGCGTTCAGCCACAGGGGCACTGTCGGTATTTGCGATGCAGTATTCTTCGGGTGCCTGGTTCCGGGTAATCCTGAATTTGCTGTCTATATATTTCTGAAGGGAATTATCATACCGGTCCAGGTGGTCGGGGGTAATGTTCAGAAGAATGGCAATATGCGGCCTGAAAGTGCGGATTCCGTCCAACTGGAAGCTGCTTATTTCCACAACCCAGTAGGCCTTATCCCCTTCCAGAAGCTGTCCGGCCAAGCTTTTCCCTACATTTCCTGCCAGTCCGACATCAAAACCGGCTTCACGCAGCAGGTGGTAGGTCAGCAGGGTGGTGGTAGTCTTTCCGTTCGTACCGGTTATGGCAATGATCTTTCCGGACGTAAAACGGTAACCAAATTCAAGCTCATCGATAACCTCAATGCCGCGGTCCAGCGCCTGTTTAACCAGGGACTGCGTAAACGGGATGCCCGGACTCTTGATAATAAGCCCGGCGTTCAACACGGCAGATTCGGTGTGGCCGCCTTCTTCATAGTCAATCCCGCTGTCGTCAAGCTGCTTCTTCCTCTCCGGGGAAATCCGGCCATGTTCTGAAACGAACACACCATATCCTTTCCGCCTGGCAAGGAGTGCCGCTCCGGTTCCGCTTTCGCCCGCGCCTAATATGACGATCCTTGGATTCACTTATTCCACTCCATTTTTTGGTTTTGATGGTCTGGTCGCTTGACCAAACCCATAATTTTTTTAAGTCCCTTCATGCTCTCCCTCTCTGCCCAGTTCAGTATCATCATCAATATGTCACAGCTGTTGATCATCGTAGTTTTAAGGTTGCTAAACTCAAAATGGCTAACAGGATACCCACCATCCAAAACCGGGTAACGATCTTGGATTCGTGTAAATTCTTCATCTGATAGTGATGATGGAGAGGGGACATTCGGAAAATCCGCCGTCCTTCCCCGTACTTGCGCTTCGTATATTTGAAATAGCTTACCTGAAGAATTACCGACAGGTTTTCAATCAGGAATACCCCGCACATTACGGGGATCAATAATTCCTTGCGAATACTGAATGCGATGACTGCGATGATACCACCGAGTGTGAGACTGCCCGTATCTCCCATAAATACCTGGGCGGGATATGAATTATACCAGAGAAAGCCGAGGCAGGCCCCAACAAAGGCGCTGCAAAAAATTACGACTTCACTCAGGTTCGGTATGTGCATTATATTGAGGTACTGGCTAAAATCGACCCGTCCGGAGAGGTAGGCAAAAATGGCAAGCGTGAGACCGATGATGGCCGATGTCCCCGCCGCCAGGCCGTCAATTCCGTCAGTAATATTTGCCCCGTTGCTCACGGCTGTGATGATAAATATTACAATGAGTACATAAATGATCCAGGTAAACCCGTCATCCACAAAGGGCAGGATCTTGTCATAGTCCAGCTCGTTGTTTTTCACAAAAGGAACAGTGGTCTTGGAAGATTTTACATCTTCGTAAGACCGGACAATTTCATTGTCCACAAGCCTGGTTTCACCGCTGTATTCACGAACGATCACGTCGTCGTTGAAATAGAGGGTAACCCCGACAATGATCCCGATTCCGATTTGTCCGACTATCTTAAATTTCCCGGCCAGGCCCTTTTTATTCTTAAGGAATACTTTGATATAATCATCCAGAAAGCCTATGGTACCCAGCCAGATGGTGGTAATCACCAGCAGGACCACATATACATTATCTACCCGGGCGAAGAGCAGGACGGGAATGAGGATGGCCGCGATGATTATAAGTCCGCCCATTGTCGGCGTACCTTTTTTCTCCATCTGGCCTTCCAGGCCAAGGTCACGGATACTTTCGCCTACCTGCTGACGGCGGAGAAAATTAATGATCCGGCGACCGATAAGAACAGCTATGAACAGGGACAGGAATGCAGCCATACCCGCCCGGAAGGAGATGTACTGAAATACACTCGCCCCGATCAGGTCAAATTCTCTTTCCAAATAATCAAACAGGTAGTACAGCATGCGTTAACTCGCCAATAAATTCAACATACGGCTCAAAACTTCTTTGTCGTCGAAGGGATGCCTCACCCCTTCGATTTCCTGGTATTTTTCGTGTCCCTTTCCGGCCACTAAAATGATATCCCCTGCCTTTCCCATCATGCAGGCAGTTTTTATGGCTTCCTCGCGGTCAGCCACCACGAGGGTTTTCTTATAGTCTGCCGGACTCACCCCGGCTTGCATATCTTTTATTATCTCAATCGGATCTTCAAACCGGGGATTATCCGAGGTAAGAATGATCTTGTCACTGAATTTGCACGCAATGGAGGCCATCAGCGGACGTTTTCCCTTATCCCGGTTTCCTCCGCATCCCACCACGGTGATCACCTGCTCATTCCCGGTTCGGAATTCGCGAATCGTTTCCAGTACATTCTGCAGCGCGTCCGGAGTATGGGCGTAATCAACCAGGGCGGTGATCCGCGTATCGGAGATTACCTGTTCAAAGCGTCCGGGGGCTCCTTCGGTGAG
This sequence comes from uncultured Roseivirgaceae bacterium, assembly GCA_964563925.1. Lineage (GTDB taxonomy): Bacteria > Bacteroidota > Bacteroidia > Cytophagales > Cyclobacteriaceae > JAUILA01. The sequence goes on from CAZLZD010000013.1 coordinate 59,977, forward strand.
GGTAAGCTGGCGCAGTATCTCATCTGCCTCCTCATCCAGGAGAATGCCGGCCGCATATGCCGCCAGTAAATTGTAGGCATTGAAATCACCGATCAGCCTGAACCAGGCCTGCCTCCCGTCAATATCAAGTTCGAGTCCCTGCAACGAGTTGGATAATAATTTTGCCTTGAACTCGGCCGGACTTCTCAGGGCATAGGTATGCTTGCTGGCCCGGGTATTCTGCAGCATTACCCGTCCGCGCTTGTCATCCACATTGGTCAGTGCAAACGCCTCGGAAGTTAAATGATCAAAGAGCAGCTTCTTGCTGGCTATGTAATGATCGAATGTTTTGTGGTAATCGAGGTGGTCATGCGTGATATTGGTGAAAATGGCCCCGGTAAACGAAACGCCGAATACCCTTTTCTGATCGAGGGCATGGGAAGACACCTCCATGAAAGCATGGGTACAGCCCTCATCAACCATCTTCCGAAGTAGCTGGTTGATACTTAATGCGTCCGGGGTGGTATGAGTGGCCTCTGCGGTCTCATCACCGATCCTGTTCACTACGGTGGATAGCAAGCCGGACTTATATCCCATGTTGGTGAACAGGTTATACAATACTGTGGCGACCGTAGTCTTGCCATTGGTACCGGTAACACCCACCAGCTTCAGCGAGGCGGCCGGGTTCCCGTAGAAATTACTTGCCATCAGGCTGAGTGCCTCGGCACTGTCGCGGACAGCCACATAAGTGATACCTTCCTGCATTTCCAGAGGAAGCTCTTCGCAAACAATGGCGGTGGCACCGTCGGCAATGGCGGCCGGAATAAACCGGTGACCGTCTGCCTGGGTTCCTCGTACCGCTACGAAGACAGAATCCTCTTCCACTTTCCTTGAGTCAAAGACAATTTCACTGATCTCGCGGCTCATATCACCGGAGGCTGAGATCAGGGAAACTTTGTACAATATGTCTTTTAGTACAGGCATTAACTCAGTTCAATCAAAATTTCACTTCCTTTTCGGATGGTCACGCCCGGGAGTGTGGATTGTCTCTTCACGCGTCCCTTGCCACGATACCTCACACGCATTCCCCGGCTTTCCAGCAGGTAAATCGCATCGCGAAGGGTCATCCCGGTCACATTGGGAACCTGCAACTCATTCTCCGGCTGCTCTTCCCAGGTAATCGTATCCTGCTCCACCTGCGTACGCACCCACCCATCCAGGTTCTCAGGACGCTGTGGTATATCAAGTTCCTCGCAAAGCAAATCGAGTTCCTTGTATAATCCGGCGCGGATAACGGGAAAGGTCCCGTCCCCTTCCTCTTCCAGGACTACGGGGTCATGCAGCTCAATATCCCGGGCATAGATATTATCGGCAATCTCCCTGAAGACAGGGGCGGCCACATTGGAACCGTATTGTCTCCAGCCCCTGGGGTTCTTAATCACCACGATCGCGCTGTATTTTGGATTGTCGGCTGGAAAATAGCCGGCAAATGAGGTGAGGTACTTGCGGGTATAGCGGCCATTCTCCAGCACCTGAGCGGTCCCGGTCTTGCCTGCAATGGCATAATGCTCGTTTTTGATATTCATGGCAGTACCCCGTTCCACCACGCCCTCAAGGATCTCCTGAAGTTTTTCGAGGGTTTCGGTCGAACATATCTTCCGGTTGATAACCTGCGGTTTGAATTCTTCTATTATGCGGTCTGCATTCCTTATTCGCTTCACCAGGTAAGGACGAACCATCTTACCGTCGTTGGCCACGGCATTGTAGACCGAAAGCGTCTGAAGGGGGGTAAGCTCAAGCCCGTAGCCATACGCCATCCAGGGGAGAGTTATACCGCTCCAGTCTTTGTCTTTCGGGCGCTTGATTTTGGGAATTCCCTCCCCCTTGATCTGCATGCCCAGGGGCGACGAAAGCCCGAGTTCGTCCACATAGTGAAGGAACCGGTCAGGATTTAGTCCGAAATATTTATCCATCAGCTTGGCCATTGCCACATTGGAGGATTTTTCAAATGCCTCCCTGATGGTGATCATGCCGTATCCGCCCGCATCATGATCCTTCACCACGTTATTATAAAACTGGTACGTTCCGTCTCCGGTATCCACACTGTCTTCCAGGCTGATATTCGTCTCTTCCAGGAGGGCCAGCATGGTCACCAGCTTAAAGGTGGAACCGGGCTCCCTGAGGCCACCCACCGCATAATTGTACCTTTCGTAATAATATCCCTCATCACTCCGGCTCAGGTTGGAGATCGCCTTAATCTCACCGGTAGCCACCTCGGTCACCACCACCGTACCATAATCTGCTGAATGATACTCCAGGGCGCGCAACAGGGCTGTTTCCGATACATCCTGCAGGTTGATGTCGATGGTTGTTTCGATATCATACCCATTCTCCGTGCGAATTTCCGTACCATCATAAACCGGACGCCAGCTGCCACCGGCTATTTTCTGGTAGAGGGCCTGTCCGTCTTTGCCTGCCAGGTAATTATCGAAGCTGTACTCCAGTCCGGCTCCCCGCTTATTCTCATTGATAAATCCGATTGTCCGCTTGCTGAGGTTATTAAACGGATGGAACCGCTTATCCACTTTTTCAAAGATGACCCCGCCGCCCAGTCTGCCTTCACGAAAGACAGGCCATTTTTCCATTTTTTTCTTATCCTGGTACCCGACTTGCTGCCGGCTCACCAGGAGATACTGACGGCCTTCTGCCCGGGCATTTTTCAGCTTTGTCTTGTAGGATTCACGGCTCATATCCCCGAAATGACGGGAAAGCAAAAGGGCCAGTGAATCCAGCCCTTTTTGAAAAGTCTCTTCAGATGCCCTCGTGGCATCGAAGCCAACCCTGTAGAAAGGCAGCGAAGTGGCCAGAAGACTGCCGTTGTCCGAATAAATATTCCCTCTTGTGGCCTTGATCGTTTTGTTGGAATACGCAATCTGATCCGCCATTTCGGACCAACGTTCACCCTCTGCAAACTGGATATGACTCACCCTGTATATGATGGCCGTCGCAAAGAGGACCACCATCAGGAAAGCCAGGCGGCTGCGCAGTAATATGGACTTCTTAATATTCACCTTCTTCGATCACAATTTTTTCGGGTGGAATCACACTTTCCACAATCCCCCTCTTACGGACACTTTTTGCCACCTCTGACTGCTTGCTGGCAAACATATAATCGCTTTTCAGCGTGGTATAATCAGCCCGAAGATCTTCGACTTCCACTTTGAGACGGTCAATCTTGCGGACTGTCTTTTCAGCATAATGCGAGTTTCCTATATAGAATATGCCCAGGACAGTCAGGAAAAGCACATAAGGGACATACTTGACGGGAACCCCGCTCTCAAACACCACGGGAATCCTCAAGGCTTCCTCGATCCGGGTGAAAATGCTCTTTCGCCCGGTAGCCTTATTTGATACTTTATATGTGTTTGTTGCCATCGTCTATTTCTTTTCCGCTATTCTAAGTTTGGCACTTCGTGCCCTGTTGTTTCTTTGTATTTCTTCCTCTGAAGCAGTCAAAGGTTTACGGGTCAGTGGCTCAAACGGCCTGATCACGTTACCGTAAAAATCTTTCTCCAGGTTCCCCTTCACATTGCCGGTATTTATGAAATTCTTCACAATCCGGTCTTCAAGGGAATGATAGGACATGACGACCAACCGTCCGCCTTCATTCATCAGACCCGGCGTTTGCTCGAGTACTTCCTCCAGCGCCACCAGCTCTTCGTTAACTTCGATCCGCAAGGCCTGGAACACCTGGGCATAGTACCGGTTCTCCCGTCCCCGTTTTGCAAATCGACCGAGTACGTCCTTTAATTCGCTTATCGTTTCAAATGGCTTCCGGGCTCGTGCCGCCACCAGCGCTGCTGCGAGGGTTTTGGCATTCCGGACCTCTCCGTACATGCCCAGGATCCGATGCAGCTCTTTTTCCTCACTGGTATTCAGCACATCGGCAGCCGTTCGGGCGAGGTTGCGATCCATTCGCATATCCAGGCCAGCGTCGAACCGCGTACTGAATCCACGGTCAGCTTCGTTGATCTGGTGGGAGGATACCCCCAGGTCAGCAAGCAGTCCGTCTATCCGGCTTACCCCGTACATCTTCAGGAAACGATGAAGGAACCTGAAATTTGCTTCAATTAATGTGAAAGAACGATTTGTGATTCCGGAGGCATTCCGGACCGCATCTGCATCCTGGTCGAAAGCAAACAATTTGCCTGTTGTCAACCTTTCCAGAATAGCTTTGCTGTGACCGCCTCCTCCGAATGTCACGTCGACATAAATCCCTTCCGGATTTATATTGAGCCCCTCCATGCACTCTTCCAGCATGACAGGAACATGATATTCGCTGCCTGATGTCTCCATGCAGCGTCAGTCCATCAGGTACTTTTCCGCGAGTTTTGACAACTCGTCAGGATCGTCAATGGTCTGATCCGTGTATCGTTCAGGATTCCAGATCTCCACCCGTAACCCTGTTCCCACTACCAGCGCTTCCTTCTCAAGCCCGGCATATTCCATCATCGGCTTAGGCAGCAAAATGCGCCCGCTACCGTCAATTTCCACCTGCGCGACGCTGCTGAAGAAATTGCGCTGCAACATGCGGTGCTCCTTGTTGAATTCATTCAGCCCTGCAATCTTCTGATAGGTCTTTTTGAACTCGACCATGGGATACAGAATCAGGCAAGGCTCAAAAGCCATTCTCAGAACCACCTCATTACCAGCATCTTCCGGGAAAGATCCCTTGATCCTTGAGGGCAATACAAGGCGCCCTTTCGCATCAATTTTACAGTCATATTTGCTGGCGAGGAATGTCACAACGGCTCAAGTGCTTCTTTTCTAATAAACAAACATATAAAAATATCTGACATTTTCCACCACATCCTCCCACTTTTCACCACTTTTTTCCCCAGAGTTCCATTTACCTCATTTTACTGCTATTTAATAGCAATTCTATTCCATTCGGCCCGGGGTAAATCGTGCCGATGGGAGGGATTAACAGGAAAATGTAAGCTAAAGTGGAGGAAAGTGGCAGGTTCTGTTCAGCTGTCTTCCAGCCAGTCCTTCCTGATCTCAGCCGCATGTTCATTGAGCTGCGGAGGACGGCTTATGTGGCCTGGAAGCTCCAGGCCTGACGCGATAAATGTGCGTATTCCACGGAGTGTTTCGTCATTCAGGTGGATGGCCCGACTGGCCTCTATGGCTTCACCTGCTGTACGAATTTCGCCGGCAGGGATGTGGTGATTATGAAAATATTCAAGAAGTGCGGCCCGGGTGCGGGAAGCTGCTGCCTGCTGAAGAATGGGGAACAGCTCCGCGCGGTGTGCGACACGCATGCGGTTGGTGGCAAACCGATCATCGGAAGCCAGCGATTCCAGTCCGTTCAAACCGGTCAGCGCCTGAAACTGCCGGTCATTGCCAATAGCCAGGATAACCTGTAGACCATCGCGGGTGGTCACAATTTCACCATAGGGAGCAATATTTGGGTGAAGGGAACCAGTCGGGGCCGGATCAGACCCTGCGACCAGGTAATTGGCCCCCTGATTGGCAAGCGAACTAACCGCGGCATCCAGTAATGAAACCGACACATGGGCTCCCCTTCCGGTATTCATGCGCCGGATCAGAGCTACCAGCAGGGCCTCTTTCAGCTGGTGTCCGGCGAGAAGATCAATCAGTGCGACAGGCATTTTTTGAGGAAGTCCGGGTGAATTGCTATTGAGAAACATAAATCCGGATTCGGCCTGCAGGACCGCATCGTATCCTGCCCTTGGATTATCAAGGCCATAGCCGGTGATCTGTCCGTAAAGCAGTTTGGGGTGCTTTACGGAAACCGATGCATAATCGAGACCTAGATTTTCAGAAACGCCTGGTCTGAAACTGGATATGAGTATATCGGACTTTCCAATGAGGCGGTGAAGGAAGTTCATATCCGCCGGATCTCTCAGGTCGAGTGCGACCGAGCGTTTGCCCCAGTTGACTGCCGTGAAATAGGCGGACATATCCTGTTTCTCATCGGCCATTCTCCATGTCCTGGTGACATCACCTGTTCCTCGCGGCTCTACCTTCACTACATCCGCTCCGAGCTCGGCGAAGAACTGACCAACAGCCGGACCGGCAAGTACGGAAGCAAGCTCCAGCACCCGTATCTGGGAAAACACATTACTCCTGTCCATCCTGGATTAATATTTCTTCTAATGTAAGGAAGCTGACCTAATTTTCAGGCACACCGCTTTAACTTCCTTGCAGGACAAGGAGACGGGTAACATTACCCCGCATCCCTTGTTACTCCCCTGCTATGATCACAGGGATGCTGGTTATACAGGCATCATGTTCAGGCCATTTTTTCCGGGTTTTAGGAGAATGTACTTGCAGGGAACAGGGTGAAATGTGTTTATTGGTTAAAGACCCAGCCGAACTGATAATCCATGGAATCGCCTCACCTGGCAGTCCCAGGATAAATGTCTGTTCATTGCACTCAAAGGCTGTTGGGTCTCCGTTAGGAATGGCGGGCGTGTTTAAAATATCATGAGGAAATGTTATGAAAGAATTTGATTCGGTAATAATAGGCGCGGGGCAGGCTGGCCCCTCCCTTGCCGCATCCCTGGCGGACAAAGGCGAAAAGGTAGCCCTCATCGAACGTAATTTACCGGGAGGAACCTGCGTAAATACCGGTTGCACCCCCACCAAGACAATGGTGGCCAGTGCCCGGGCCATATGGATGGCACAACAGGGTGCGGAGTATGGCTTTCAGGTGGATGGCACTATCCGAGCGAATATGAAAAGGATCAGGGAACGCAAAGACCAAATTGTGAAGGAAAGCCGGAATGGCCTGGTCAACTGGATGGAGAATACCAGTGGCCTGTCGTTGATCATGGGACATGCCAGGTTTACTGATAACCAGCAAGTGATGGTGGGGAACGAATTACTAAAGGCAGAAAAATTTTTTATCAATTCGGGAGGGCGCCCCCGTCTCATGGATGATGCAGATACTATACCCTACCTTACCAATAAAAGTGTGATGGAGCTGTCTGAGGTTCCCGAACACCTTGTGATAGTAGGTGGTAGCTATATCGGCCTTGAATTTGGCCAGATGTTCCGTCGGTTCGGGGCAAGGGTGACAATTGTTGAAAAAGGCGACAGGATTCTTCACCAGGAGGATGAAAAAACAAGCAGGGCTATCCATTCATTCATGACCCGAGAGGGAGTCAGGTTTCGCCTCGGGGCAGAATGTATCCACACCACCCGGTCTGGCAATAACTTTCAGGTGCATATTGACTGTGAGAGTGGTGCCCCGGTTATTGAAGCCACGCATGTCCTGCTGGCAATCGGACGGGTGCCTAATACAGATGACATAGGTCTTGAAGAAACGTCCGTAAAAACCGATGAACGCGGATACATCCGGGTAGATGACACCCTTAAGACCACCGCCCCGCATATTTGGGCGCTCGGGGATTGTAACGGAAACGCTGCATTTACCCACGTTGCCTACAATGATTATGAGATTGTATTCGATCAGTTGTATGGTTCGAAGAATCGCCGGGCTTCAGACCGCATTCAGTGTTACAGCCTGTATACCGATCCTCCACTCGCCCGTATCGGAATCAGCCGGCCTGAGGCGGCAGAGAAAAAAATGCTGGTCGCGCACCTGCCGATGGACAAGGTATCACGGGCAAAGGAGAAGGGTGAAACAGACGGATTCATGGAGATATATATCAATCCGGAAAATGACCGGATTACCGGCGCCACCATGCTGGGAACTGGTTGCGATGAAGTTATTCACAGCGTTCTCGACATTATGTACGCCGGGGTATCCTATCAGGTGATACGTGATGCTGTGCATATTCACCCGACGGTATCCGAACTCATACCCACCATGCTCAAGTCCGTAGAGGAGCTCTGACCAGGAGCACGCTGTGCATGACCTTATCAGTTTGTCGTCACGGGAACCAAATCGGTTCCGTATAACTTTAATTGATGTGGTTTTCATTAATTTTGCAGTGTCATGAGTGAAAGGATAAAAAAGCGGGTTGTAGTCGGCATGTCCGGCGGCGTGGACAGCAGTGTGGCTGCCTATCTCCTGAAGAAGCAGGGATATGAAGTCATCGGTCTGTTCATGAAGAACTGGCATGACGACAGTGTGACGATCAGCAAGGAGTGTCCCTGGCTGGAGGACAGCCACGATGCCATGATTGTCGCTCAGAAGCTCGGTATCCCTTTCCAGGCCATAGATCTGAGTAAAGACTACAAGGAGCGCATTGTAGACTACATGTTTGATGAATACCAGAAAGGACGGACACCCAATCCGGATGTTCTGTGCAACCGTGAGATCAAATTCGACATATTCCTTAAGGCTGCCCTGAAATTAAAGGCGGATTATATTGCCACCGGCCACTATTGCCGCCGGGAGGAGACCGAAGTAAACGGGAAAAAAATCTATCGCCTGTTGTCAGGTACCGACCGGAACAAGGATCAGAGTTATTTTCTGTGTCAGCTTACCCAGGATCAGTTATCACGTGCACTTTTCCCGGTAGGCGAACTTACCAAGCCCGAGGTGCGCCAGATTGCCAGGGAGCAGAACCTGGTCACCGCGGATAAAAAGGACTCCCAGGGGTTGTGTTTTATCGGAAAGGTTCGCCTTCCGGAATTCCTGCAGCAAAAGCTGGCTCCCCGCAAAGGCAAGGTTCTGGAAGTACCCGCTGGTGCTCCCGTTTTTGATCAAATTCCCCAGGGGCGAATACCCAGCGGGAATGATCCCGAAATGCTCCGGGCCCTTGCCCGGCCTTTCAATTATTCGGAGAATGACGGAGCGTTGGTGGGAGAACATAATGGTGCACATTTCTACACCATCGGACAACGTAAAGGATTACATATCGGAGGAACACCGAAACCGCTGTTTGTGCTGGAAACAGATACGGACGAAAATATCATTTTCACCGGGCAGGGGGATGATCACCCGGGCCTTTACCGTCCGGGCCTGTGCATTCCACCGGAAGATATCCACTGGGTCAGGGAAGACCTCAGGCTTGAGGTGAATCAATCAGCCGAATACGAGGTGCGCATCCGTTATCGTCAGCCGTTGGAGAAGGCAACACTTTTCATGCTGGAAGACGGCTTATACATTATTTTCGACCAGCCGCAGAAGGCTATTGCCAGGGGCCAGTTTGCCGCATGGTATAAAAATGAGGAATTGATAGGATCAGGAGTGATCTCCTGACTTCAGTTGAGCGTTTCCTGAAATATTACTGTAACTGGCCGGGAAAATCTTCATCCACCTTGTCATCACCCAGTCCGGAAACACCTCCGGAAACAACAAATTTCATTGCATCCGAACTGTTCATATGCAATGGATTTACCAGGGATTTATCCACCAGGAAGTGGTTGCCTGAGAAATTATAACTGTGAGGAAGATAGACAGAAATGAATCCGGGCATATCAATGGCACCAAGATCATGACGGGTGATAAAACCGACTTTACGGACCTGCTTGTTTGCGTCCAGGGCAACGGTAACGGGTACATTGAATTTTTTCTGATCGCCAACGAATGCGCCGATCAGGTCCTTAATGGATGAATAAAGGATATTCACAATGGGTATCCGTGTCACATACCGGTCAAACAATTCAAAAAACGGCCGGGTAATAAAAAAGGAAGCAAGGTATCCCAGTAATGTGATGGCCGCGATCATGATGACCAGTCCGAGTCCCGGAACTTTTACCGGAATGAGCCCGTCGAGCCACTCCAGGATCTGATAAATTATATACAGGGTAAGTGCAAAAGGCACCACAAAAAGCAGCCCCCTGAAGAAGTAGGCTATCAGTCGTTTAAAGGTAATATGGTTCATGGCATACAGAGATAAAAAAACCCCGAGATTATCGGGGTTTCATGTTTCAAGTAATTTTTGATCAGATTGCGATCCCGATAAAGGATTTAAAGGCGATCCCCATCAGCCCGGTTATGAGCATGGTGATCCCAAGTCCTTTCAGGCCATCGGGTACGTTGGAATACTTCAGCTTCTCACGAATGGCTGCCAGGGCAACAATCGCGAGCATCCAGCCAATTCCTGAACCAAACCCGAAGACGGTCGCTTCTGCCAGCTGGTAATCACGCTGCACCATAAACAGGGAAGATCCAAGGATCGCACAGTTCACCGCGATCAGGGGCAGGAAAATACCCAGTGAGCCATATAGTGCCGGCGAGAATTTCTCAATGATCATCTCAACAAGCTGTACCATCGCTGCGATAATGGCAATGAACATGATGAACTGAAGAAATTCAAGATTCACTTCAGCAAATGATGGTCCCAGCCAGGCAAGCGCACCTTCCCGCAGAATGTATTCCTGCAGCAACCAGTTGGTAGGCACTGTTATGGTGAGTACGAAGATCACCGCAGCGCCCAGCCCGATGGCTGTAGATACCTTCTTCGAAACAGCGAGAAATGAACACATGCCAAGAAAGTAGGCAAAGATCATGTTCTCGATAAATATTGATTTGATTCCTAGACTAACTAAATCCATAGCTGTTGATGATTAATGTTCTACGTAACCTGTTTTTGATCGTTGTACCCAAATCAGGACACCCAGCACCATGAAGGCGCCAATGGAATCCACCATCAGTCCGTTGGTAGGAAAATTACTGATTCCAGCCATTTCGAATATCTTGAATCCGAAAATGGAGGCGGATCCCAGCAACTCCCGGAAGAAGGCTACCACGAGAATGATCCAGGCGTACCCGAAGCCGCTGCCCAAACCATCGAGCAATGAGTCATACGGCTTATTTCCCATCGCAAAGGCCTCAAGTCTTCCCATCACAATACAGTTGGTAATGATCAGACCCACAAATGCGCCCAGTATCTTATACATTTCATAGCTGTACGCTTTCAGCACCTCACTAACGAGGGTCACAAGGGTTGCGATTACGGCCAGTTGCACAATAATCCTTACCCGGTTAGGGATCAGGTTACGGAGCAGTGAAATAATCAGGTTGGAGAATACGATCACAAACACCACCGCAATTGACATGATCAGGGTAGGCTCCATCTGCACGGTAATTGCGAGTGCAGAACAGATCCCAAGAACCTGAACCGTTATCGGGTTGTCCTCATTCAGCGGATCAGTTATCAGTCGCTTACGCCGTTTGGAGAGTAATTCCTCACTCGGGGCTTCAACAACCTGTTGATTATCTTTTTCTAACGTTTCAGTACTCATACTTCTCTGATTTTTTTATTTACAAACCGGCAGTTGCCATTGAGCCATTGCCGGCCGTTTTTTCCATGTAAGCTTTGTAATAAGAAAAATAGTTCTCAAGCATCGCATTGACTCCTCGGCCCGTAAGGGTGGCGCCTGACATTCCGTCAACCTCATGGGGTCCGAGATCGGCATTACCTTCCCCTTTAAGCATGGTCACGGAAACCAGGTTGCCGGATTCGTCAAAAATCTCCTTGCCCTTGTAGCGGTCCTGGATTTCCGGGGTGGCAATACGTGCACCGAGACCGGGAGTTTCCTGGGCATGTCCGTAAGATACCCCCACGATTTCCTTAAAGGTCTTATCCAGTGCCACATACCCCCAGATACTGTTCCACAGACCTGCGCCGTATACCGGGAGGATGTATGAACTTACCTCACCTTCCGACTCCTCACTCATATACTTAAACACAGGGTAAAGACGCTCCTCAGGGTCCTTCTTATAATTCTTGAGAATATCCACATTCTCCGCTACAATTGGCGCACCGTCTTCATCGGTTTCCACAGGATTTCCCTCGATGTCTACCACGAGTGACTCAATCCGCTCATCATAAAGGTTCAAAATCTGCTCACCTTCCAGATTCATGGACTCAAGATCCATAACAGACGCCAGGATCGCACTCTTCGTATCCAGTTCAATAGACCTTTTCTGGGCAGGGGCCAGGGCCTGGCTTGCCAGGGATAACAACCCGCCCACCACAACGGTCATGGCAGCGGTGAATATGAGAATATAGGTATTAGACTGTCGCACGGGATAACCTCCTTTTCTTGTTTGCAATTACAACATAGTGATCGATAAGGGGAGCGAAGACATTCATAAAGAGAATGGCCAGCATGATCCCCTCCGGATAGGCCGGATTAAGTACGCGGATCAGCACGGTGAGAATTCCAATCATTAGTCCGTAAATCCATTTACCGGTTTCCGTCTGGGCCGCCGATACCGGGTCAGTAGCCATATATACCGCCCCAAAGGCGAGTCCGCCTATAATCAGGTGATAAAACGGATCCATCTCCATAAAAGGATTGGCACCGATCAGGTTAAACAACCAGCCCATGCCGTAGGCTCCGGCAAATACGGATACAATAATCTTCCAGCTTCCCACACCGGTGGCAATAAGAATAAACGCACCGATCAGGCACATCAGCACCGAAGTGGCACCGATCGAGCCGGGATAAAATCCGAGGAAAAGATTCTCAACGGAATATATACCTTCTGCCACGCCTCCGTAATTAAAGGAGGACAGAGCCTGTTCGACATTATTGCCGTTGATCAGGGTTTCCGCCCCGATAGAAAGGGGTGTGGCTCCCGAAAACCCGGCAACTGCCTCGTTTCCTTCGCCGATATACGTCCAGACATCCCCGGAAATCTGTCCGGGATACGCAAAATAAAGAAATGCCCTGGCGGTAAGTGCTACGTTCAGAATGTTCATTCCTGTGCCTCCGAAGGCCTCTTTGGCGATGATTACCGCAAATATTGTAGCGATGGCCACCTGCCACAACGGAATATCCGGCGGCATCACAAGCGGAATAAGCATTCCGGTCACCAGGAACCCTTCGTTGATGGGGTGCCTGCGTATGGTGGCAAAGGTAAATTCAGTACTCAGACCCGCGATGTAGGAAACTGCCACAATCGGGATCACCTGTACCGCACCTATCCAGAGAATGTCAAGCAGGGCGGCATCCGGCTGGCCAAGAGCCAGGAAATGCTGAAGTCCCACATTATAAATCCCAAAAAGCAGGCAGGGAATAAGCGCAATGATCACTGTCATCATCAGGCGCTTCATATCAATTGCATCACGGATCTGCACGCCCTTGGCACCAGTAGTGTGATTGGGCGCAAACAGTAAGGTGTCATGCGCCTCGTAGACATAGTAAAACTTCTCCCACTTCCCTCCTTTTTCAAAATGGGGTTTTACCTTGTCCAATGCGTCTCTTAAAAACTTCATAGCAGGGGTATAATTTTCTAACTGTAATTCATCAAATCAAGTCCTTCACGAACGATAGCCTGGATTTCATGCTTGGAGACATCCACGAACTCACAAAGAGCCATGTCTTCCTCGATCACTTCATAAATTCCGAGTGCTTCAATGTCATCGTAATCCTCATCCAGTATCGCTTTCAGTAAGTAGGTAGGCAGGATGTCCATTGGAGTGACACGTTCAAAAATACCTGTCTGGACAAATGCCCGGGGCTCGCCTTTGGTGTTGGTATCAACTACGAATTCCTTATTGGGGTTAAGGAAAGACAGCAAACCGAATGCGCGCTGAAAACTTAATTTGTTGGTTGTTGGTTTGATCCAGCCAAACATTTCATAATGATCCCCTTCAGGAATGACCGTTACCAGGTGATCATAATATCCGATATGTCCGTCAGAATCTATTTTTTTACCCGTCAGTACGTTGCCTGAGATGTAACGCACATTGTTTGACGAAATGTTCCCATCCACCATGCTTTTAATGCTGGCGCCGGAATAGGTTTTATAATACTGTGGCTCCTTTACTTCAGAACCCGCCAGGGCCACTACCTTCTGTGAATCATAGGTTCCGTTAAGAAAGAATTTTCCTATCTGAAGTACCCCAAACGGATTAACCGTCCAGACCACGTCTCCCTTATTCACCGGGTCGATATGATGGATCTGAACACCCACGTTTCCTGCCGGATGCGGACCGGAAAATTTATGAACCTCAATGCCTTTGGCTTTTGTAAACATGGCCGGCACCTCATCATCGGCCGGGATACTCATGTGTACACTGCCCGGTGTCAGTTTTTTCATGACCTCGATGCCCGCCAGAAAATACTTTTCCTCTTCTCCCTTGAACAGCATATTCATGTCAGGGGCCAGGGGATGCGTATCAAATCCGGAAATGAAAATTGCCTTGGGCGTTTCTTCAGGATCGGCAATAACCCCGTAGGGACGCTGAACCAGATTCAGCCATGTTCCCCCTTTGAGCAGGTTATCCAGAACCTCTTCACGCGTCATGGTGTCAATGTGTTCCTGGGGTGTATACTTTTCGAATTCAATTTCCTTATCGGCAAGGATGACAATTTCCAGCAACTTCCGTTTCTCTCCCCTGCGGATTTCCACGACTTCTCCGCTCACCGGAGCCACGTGTTTCACTTTCGGATTTTTCTTATCAAAAAGTATGGGCGTACCGGCCTTTACATTATCGCCAACCTCGACAATCACTTTCGGACGGAGTATCCCGTGAAAGCTGTCCGGTTTGTACGCAAATGTTTCAGGCTGAGCCGCGTCGGCGAATTTTTTTTCGGCCTTACCGGCCAGGTTGATATCAAACCCTTTTTTTAGCTTGATTGCTTCAGACATGCGTTAGAAATAAGATTCTGGTCTATCCAATAAAATCGTGGCAAAATTAACAAATTTTCACACAATTAAAATTCAAAGTCACTATTTAAAATTGGTGTTTTTTACGTTTAAACTACATTTTCCGATGGATTCAATATACGTTCAAGAGCAAGCTGAACCACAATATCCACCTGTTCTTCCAGCGTGAGATTTGTCGTATCCAGTATGAGGGCATCAGGGGCCTGTGTAAGCGGACTTTCTTCCCTGGTGCTGTCAATATGGTCCCGCTTTTCCAGATTGTCAATTATCTTGTTCAGATTCAGCAATTGTTTACGGGCAAGTAGTTCCTGCTGCCTCCGGTGAGCGCGCACGGTCATTTCAGCCATCATAAATATTTTCAATTCGGCTTCCGGAAAAACGACGGTCCCAATATCCCGTCCGTCCATGACCACTCCCCTTCCCTTTCCCAGTTGCTGTTGCTGGGCAACCATACGCTGCCTGACCTGTGGCAGGGTACTCACCTCACTCACCTGGTTGGAAATGTACATTTTCCTGATTTCCTGTTCGACATTGAGCCCGTTGAGATACGTAACCGTGCCCTCCTCATGGATCTTGAATTCAATCCGGATTTTATCAAGCGCCTCTTTCACTTCACGCGCATTGGTAAGGGTCACATGATGTTCAAGAAAAAACAGGGTGACTGCCCGGTACATAGCCCCGGAGTCAATGTAGATATACCCCAGCGTTTCCGCCACTTTTTTAGCAGTGCTGCTCTTACCGCAGGCTGAATATCCGTCGATGGCAATAATGATTTTTCGCATCAGCAATCCTTCGTGGGGCAGGGAATTGGTTTACCCTTCTTTAGTTTACCTTGTCGTTGTTGCGAAGAGGCGCATCCGGCCAGCATCAGCACAACCAGACAAAGTACCATGTATTTCCTTTTGTTCAACATATCAACAAATTAAACTCACTGTGGTTCCTGATCCTTACTCCAGGACATCTGAAAACCTATCTTCGCCCCCATGCCCATATTGGCAGAACGTTCCATTTTCTGGTTCAGGGTTATCTGGCGAATGGTAGGGAACGGCGGCGTAACCAGGTCGTTGTCCATGGCCTGTGAGATCGCCAGCTGCAGGAAAATACTGATATCAGCCTGTGTCACCGGGTTGGGTGAGACCGGCTCAAAAAGAAAATTCATCTGACCGTCCCCTTCCACCAGGAAATGCCGGTCATGGTTGATAAAGAGGCGTGCAATCAGGTAGCCCGGGTCATTGCCCCGTTTATATTTAAACGAATCCGCCATGAAATTATACACATTGATCTGGCCGAGGTATTTTCTCATCGGGTTGGCAAGTACGTGCTTTGAGGTATTGTACCCGTGTTTATCCGGGAGAATGACGATGTTACTGTGTAACAGGAAAACCAGCATGTCACCGGCTACCTTCAGGTGAAATTCATTCTCATTTTCCACGGAAAGTTCCAGCGTGATGTCCCGGTCGGTATTCCTGGCATGTTCCAGAATCTGGGTGATCAGGCCGCGCGCCGCCTCCCGCATTTCCGTAAACAGCTCCTGAAGGTTTCGGTAGGTCTGTTGTTTGACCGAACATTTAGTGTCGATCAACTCAGTGATATGATGCAACGGATTCTGGGATTCAGGCATTATTCTTGGATTTCAGGAACCTGTCTATAAAAAATTCGTATTTATTAATAGAATTTAACAAAATCAAACTTAAAGTACCATGAGCAGAAATCCTCAGGGAAGTGCAGAAAAAATGCTTAAGGACCTCGGTCACCGGATTGATGAGTTGATCAGGGATTTGCATGAAGCCAAAGATAAGGCGAAGGTCGAATATGCTGACCAGATAAATGATTTGAAACGGGGCCGGGATAAGATCCAGTCGGAAATCGACGAATTCAGGGAGAGGCATAAGGAACGATTTGACGAGGTTGAGGATCGCCTCGAAGCGGCGGGTAAAGAATTAAGAAAAGCATTTGACGCCGCCTTCACCAAAAAGAAAGAAACGGATACCAACGCATAAAAAAAGCCCTGCAGAATTCTGCAGGGCTTTTCAATGGGTTGGATACAAAATTATCCGATAGATACCCTTTTAAATTCCGTGACAGTCAGGCCCTTGGAAACACTATCCAGGTACGCTGCCACTGACTTAGAGTTATCTTTCACAAATTGCTGGTGCAGGAGTGTATTGTCCTTGAAGAACTTCTTCAGTTTACCTTCTGCAATCTTCTCAATGATATTTTCAGGTTTTCCTTCAGCACGTGCCTGCTCTTTCCCGATTTCAAGCTCCTTCTGCACGGTTTCAGAATCCACACCTGACTCATCCACAGCCACAGGGTTCATGGCAGCAACCTGCATGCCCACGTCTTTACCTGCTTCAAGCACCTCGGTTCCGTTGGTACCGGATAATGCCACCAGGACACCCAGTTTGCTTCCGGCGTGAATATAAGGCACCACAGCCTCACCATTGAGAATCACGTATTCACTGATCTCAATTTTCTCACCGATCTTTCCCACCAGTTCAGTTATTTTCTCTGAGATGGTCAGGTCTCCGATCTTTTCACCTTTCAGGGAATCCACATCAGCGGGTTTCTTATCGAAAGCCACCGTTACGATATCCTCTCCCAGCTTTTGAAATTCCTCATTCTTTGCCACGAAATCCGTTTCACAATTCAGGGCGATCATCACGCCTGTTGTGTTGTCGTCATTTGTACGCACAAAGACCGACCCTTCAGTGGTTTCACGATCTGCCCTGGAAGCAGAAACTTTTTGTCCTTTTTTACGGAGAATTTCAATCGCCTTTTCAAAATCACCCTCCGCTTCAGTCAGCGCTTTCTTGCAGTCCATCATGCCTGCACCGGTCATTTGTCTAAGCTTATTAACATCTTTTGCCGTAATAGCCATAGTTATAGTATTTAAATGTTGATGATCTAGTTCAGTGTCCTCTAAAAAAAATTGAACACCGTTACCCCGATGTTCAATTTTAATTTCAGTACGCAGTAACGCGGGTATTTTTATTCTACCGTCTCTTTCTCGTCTGCCTTTTTCTTGGCTTCCTCTTCCTTCTTAAGAGCAGCTTCTTCCTTATCCTTCTTACGCTCCATCAACGCTTCCTCCACCTGCTTGCCAATATAATTGGTGATCAGTGAGATGGATTTGAAAGCATCATCATTAGCCGGGATCGGGAAATCCACTCCGGTAGGATCCGAATTGGTATCCACCATGCCAAATACCGGAATATTCAGTTTCTGAGCCTCTTTTACTGCAATGTGCTCACGCTTTACGTCAATGACGAAAAGGGCTGCAGGAAGACGGTTCAGATCCGCAATACCACCCAGCACACGCTCCAGTTTTTCCTTTTCACGGGTGATCATGAGTCTCTCCCGCTTTGCGAGGTTTTGGTACGACTCATCTTTCATGAGTTTCTCGATGGAACTCATCTTCTTGAGTGATTTACGAATCGTTGCAAAATTGGTAAGCATACCACCCAGCCAGCGCTCAGTGACATATGGCATATTCAAACGACGTGCCTCTTCGGCCACTACGTCCTGTGCCTGCTTCTTGGTTGCAACAAATAATACTTTTCTGCCTGATCTTACGATGTTCTTAAGCGCATAGGATGCTTTTTCGAGGCGCTCAAGGGTTTTATTCAGGTCGATAATGTGAATCCCGTTCTTCTCCATGAAAATATAAGGAGCCATTTTGGGATCCCACTTTCTCGTCAAGTGTCCGAAGTGAACACCAGCATCCAGTAAGTCCTTGGTTGTTAATTTATCTGCCATTATATACTGTTTTCTCTTTGTGTACCAGTTTGATTAACGTTTCGAGAACTGGAATCTTCTGCGGGCTTTCCTGCGTCCGTATTTCTTTCTCTCCACCATTCGGGGGTCCCTGGTAAGGAAACCTTCCTTTTTCAAAGGAGGCCTGTG
Organism: uncultured Roseivirgaceae bacterium; assembly: GCA_964563925.1. Lineage (GTDB taxonomy): Bacteria > Bacteroidota > Bacteroidia > Cytophagales > Cyclobacteriaceae > JAUILA01. The sequence continues at coordinate 78,431 of CAZLZD010000013.1, forward strand.
CTCATCATTCACCTCCACCAAAGCACGTGAAATTGCCAGGCGAACTGCTTCTGCCTGTCCTTTCGGACCGCCTCCGTCTACATTGACAGAGATGTCGTACGTACCTTCTTCATTTACCGTAGCCAACGGCTGACTCACGATTGTCCGGAGAATATCTGAGGGGAAGTACTCCTCAAATGCACGGTCATTGACTGTAATTTCTCCTTTACCCGGGGTCAGGTATATCCTGGCCACCGATGTCTTCCTTCTTCCGATTGAACTGATAACTTCCATTAATTATAAGTTGATTTCTTTGGGTTGCTGCGCCTCATGCGGATGCTCAGCACCTTCGTATACATAAAGATTTTGGAATAAAGCCCGTCCCAGACGATTCTTGGGCAACATACCCCGAACCGCACGCTCCACCAATATGGTAGAAGACTTCTTGCGCTTCACCTCAAGCGGAGTCTCTGTACGCTGTCCGCCGGGATAACCGGTGTGTGACACATACTGCTTGTCAGACCATTTTTTTCCGGTCATCCGTACCTTATCCGCATTGACTACAATCACATTATCGCCACAGTCCACATGTGGGGTGTAGCTTGCTTTGTGCTTGCCACGAATTACCTTCGCAACCTCGCTCGCGAGGCGACCAAGCACCTTGCCTTCCGCATCCACGACAACCCACTCTTTCTGCACGGTTCCCTTGTTCTCAGAAATGGTTTTATAACTTAAAGTATCCACGCCTATTACGCTTTATTATTGACAATATTCTTTACTTCCCCCTCAAAGAGGGGCACAAAGATAGATTTATATATTTTTAAAAACAACAAGACACCTTAAATATTTGCTCTTAAAAGGCATCTCCTCAACGATTTTTGCCCAGTTGGGTAATAAGGACTTTGAAGTCTTTCGGATAGGGTGCCTCTACAACCAGTTTATTGCCATCCGGCGCATCAAACGCAATGGAAAAAGCGTGCAGGGCAATGCGCCTGATCAGCGGAGATTCCTCCTGTCCTTTACGCACATTAAAATGCCGCTTTACAGAGGAAAGGTAGAAATCGGTTCCCCCGTAACTGTGGTCAGCGATGATCGGTGCCTTCAGCCAGGACAAATGGATTCGTATCTGGTGCATTCTCCCGGTCACCGGGCGACATTCCAGCAGGGTATGGTTACGGAATACATCAAGGGTCTGAAAACTGGTTTCTGCTTCTTTACCTTCCCGGTAATCTATATTGACACCGCCGCTGGAATTTTTCCTGATCGGTGCATCCACCACTTTTTGACGGAAATCATGGATACCGTCGACCACGGCATGATATACTTTTTCCACACTGCGTTCCTGAAGCTGAAGTGACATATGCCGGTAGGCTTCCGGGTGCCTGGCAATCACAAGAACCCCGGATGTTTCCTTGTCCAGCCGGTGACATACCTGGGCATTCTCGTCGTACTCCCTGGCCATCTGCAGAATGTTGTCACTGCTTGACCGGTCTTCCAGGGTGGAAACCAATGGCGGTTTGTTGATGATCAGGTAGTCATCCGTTTCACGGAGAATGAGATCCTTAAAGGAGGTACGTCGCGCCATGGCGCAAAGATAGGCAATTCATGCCATCACAAAATAACGGGGAAGACTATTATTCAAGGACCATTCTCGGAGGTGCCTTACGGGGGAGCTTAAAGCTGAACTCACTGCCTTTGCCCGGTTCGCTTTTAACGGTTACACGTGAATTATGTCCTTCCATAATATGCTTCACGATGGCCAGACCGAGTCCGGTTCCGCCTTTTTCACGGGATCGGCTTTTGTCAACCCGGTAAAAACGTTCGAAGATACGATGTACATCCTTGGCCGGGATCCCCTCCCCGGTATCCTCTACCGTTGTCTCCACGTATTTCTCGTCGACCCGGAACCCTACGGTAATGGTACTTTTATCATTGCTGTATTTAACCGCGTTGCTGATCAGGTTGGTCATCACCTGGTTAATACGCTGCCAGTCACCGTGAACGATCACCTCATCGGGGGTATTCTTCCGGAAAAGGATCCGGATCTTTTTCTTTTCAGCCTTATTCTCAAATTGCTCGATCACCTCCTCGGTCAGCGCCTTTATATCAAAGTCTTCAAAATGCATTTTAATTTCCCCGGTCTCGATCTGAGAAAGGGTTAAGAGGTCCTGAACCAGCATATCAAGGCCATCCAGGCTCTTGGCTGCCTTCTTCAGAAACCGGGTACGGACATTCTTGTCCTTTACGGCCCCGTCAAGCAGCGTGTGCACAAACCCCTGGGCCGCGAATATGGGTGTTTTCAGTTCATGGCTCACATCGGCAATGAATTCTTTACGGAAAGCCTCCATTTTACGAAGCTCGTCAATCTCCTTCTGCTTGAGCTGAACAAACTGACGGATGTCGTCATTGATCTGTTTAAGTGGGTTTAGCGGACTTGGCGGATCGTCATCCAGTCCGGCCGGCCCCTGCCTGAGACGGTGGAACAGGTTGTAGATCTTATTGATTTCCCTGAAAATGAGGAATTCCAGGACCACATAGATCATAATATAGGATGCGGAAAGCGCAATAAAGAAGGCTACGATCAGGGCATTGGAAGAAACATCGTTGAGCAAAGACAGGAATGCAGTCGTCACCGCAGCAATACAGATTGCCAGCAGCACGGCGATCACGCGGGGACTCTTGATCATGCCTTACACGACATTAAACTTATAGCCTACCCCTTTGACGGTCTTGATATATTCGTCACCGATCTTCTCACGTACTTTTCGGACGTGCACATCCACGGTTCGGGCGAGTACATAGACGTCAGACCCCCAGATATTCTGGAGCAGTTCATCACGGCCAAACACTTTATTCGGGTTTTGGGCAAGAAAATAAATCAGTTCGAATTCCTTCTTGGGCAGGGTGATCTCCTCACCGTTAAGGCGAATGGTGTAGCTGGCACGGTCAATCACCATATCCCCTGCATTAATCTGATTACTTACCGATTTCTTTTTCTTGTCCCGGCGGAAAAGTGCATTGATTCTGCTCATCAGTGCCCTGGGCTTAATCGGTTTGGTGATATAATCGTCGGCCCCGACATCGAAGGCAGCGACCTCCGAATATTCTTCCGACCGGGCAGTAAGGAAAATAATAAATGTCTGAGCCAGCTCAGGGATTTCCCGTATCTGCCTGCAGGTTTCCACGCCGTCCTGTTTCGGCATCATGATATCCAGCAGGATCAGGTCAGGATGAAATTTTTTAGCGATCTGGATGGCTTTTTCACCATCCAGGGCTGTTTTCACTTCGTAGCCCTGTTTTTCAAGATTGTATTTGAGAAGTTCAAGAATGGATTCCTCGTCATCTACTACAAGCACACGTTGGCTCTGCTTGCTTCCCATAAGAGTTTGCGGTTTATAACTTTCCTAAGTGTAATTAACAAAATTTAAAGCTATTGAGAAAATAGCCGTATAAAAAGTGATTGCAGACATTTAACAATTAATTAACCTTCCCTTTTTCAAAGGTTTCAATATCCACTTCCACGGCTCCGACAAACATCTGTGCTTTAATTTTGAGCGGTACTTTGTTCACGTCATCCGATATCCAGACCCGAATGGAATTTTCCCCGTCAAACAGGCTGTTTTCGGGCATGATGGGCGACAGGACAATGGAGCGGATCACCCCCAGCTTGGTTTTAACCTCCTCCCTTCCCACGATCCGGATTTTAAAATCATAAATCTCCTTATCGAAGAATGCATTCAGGTGAATGATGTCGCCAGCCTTCAGTTTACTGAAATCGAGGGTACGCAAATAGTAGTACCCGCTTACCAGGTCCTGGACATTTCCCGGTACAGGAAATTTTTCGGCGGGCTTCCATTTCTGCTCGCCATTACTGAATACCCTGACACTGGCCGTATTATTTGGATGATTGAAATCGACGATCTCATGTTTACGGTATTTCCCTTCTTCAATGTGGCGGTAAAATCGTTGTGGTTCCACCAGGCTGGTATCCAGGTAGGTCCCCCAGTTGTCACGAATACGAAGGAATAAATCAAACATCCCGATAGATTCCCCGTAGATATCAATCTTGAAACAGGATTTTCCATTCATGTTGTGGATTTTGTCTGCGATGACCATCTTGGCATTGGCAGCATTCACAAACCCGTAATGTACTTTGTAACGAATAACCTCTCCGGGCCCGAAGGTGATATGATGGTTGTCGTCCACGGGAGCTTCCGGGGGAGAGGGAGCAACCAATAGCAGGAACCAAATATATATATAGGTGTAAAACACGCCTTAAAGAAACGGATGTTTTTGCTTTAATTCATGGATCATGATCTTAATATTTCCGTTGTAATGGGAGTTGTAAAGATCTTCCAGATTTTGCTGTTTCTCCCTGTAACGCATGAAGCTCATAAAAAAGGTATTATTAGGCAATTCATTTCCAATTTTTTGCCTGACCTGGTAGGGGAAGGAAAATGACAAGGTATCAAGTGTTTCGATTACCTTACCTATAATCCGCTGCTTTTCATTCTCCCAGGCAACGGTATCACCGCCGGGCACCAGTTGCTGGTAAAAAAGCTGGAGGCTGTCGGCTCCGCGCAGTACATGCTGGTAGTAGATACGCTCGTCTTCCTGTTCCCTGACATATGCCTCAAGCTCCGCGGAGTGCTCACCATATACATCGTTAAGAAAAAGACGTGCTCCTTCGTCCCCTATAAACGAGGCCAGATTTTCATTAAAGGTAACACTATCCTTTACAAAGATTGTGGCATGTGACATTTCATGGATGATCAGGTTGGCCAGGTCACCGTAGGAGCGGTTAAGCATATTACTTAATATCGGATCGGTGAACCACCCCAGCGTCGACCACCCGCCCACCGTCCGGATACCGGTTTCAAACCCTTCCTGCTTTACCTTTTCCGCTTCACTCAAGGCCAGATCCGGATCAAAGAAACCCTTGTAGGGTACGGTGCCAACAACCGGAAATTCCCACTCCTTGGGGATGAAAGCATAGGGCCTGCTGCCGGTCACCACCCAAAGCACAGGCTTCCCCTGCTGATCATACATGGTTGTGTAATTCTCGGTGTCGTTCAGACCCAGGGAGTCTATGGCATACCGGCGAACCTCCCCGATAAATCGGAGTTTCTGCTTTATGCTGTCAGGGGTCATCGGATCGGATAAATACTCACTCACCGGACGGGCATTCCAGACAATATGAAGCTGGCCTTTTCCCTGACGGAGTCCGTATACCACCAGGTCGCGGTACCAGACAATGAGTATGAGCAGGGCCACGCCTGTAATCAACAAAATCTTCCTGATCATTTTATCTCTTTTTTCCCAAGGCAAATTCCATTTGATACGTCAGGTAAATTCCTGCAGACCACTCCGCATCACCCGACTCCAGGTCCCAGTAGGGTTCACCCCGAATCCCCAGCTGGAGGCCGTCGGCCAGGGGAGCATCGTACAGGAACCGGAAGAACAAAAGTTCACGGGTATTTTGTTCCTCCCCCTGCCTGGATGGGACATACGAAAAATTCTGGTAAAGCCTCCCGCCAACCGGGGAATAGTAGGAGTCGGCCCGCCAGTAGGAAATCATAATACCCAGTGGAAAAGGGAATTTGACAAAGGCATTGGCATATAATCCGTCGCCCCCGTCAAAAGGCAGCAGTGAAGTGCCTGAGTTGTCACTGAACGAGACGTAATAAAGGTCGGCAGTAAGCTGCAGGGAACCGGGGTGAACCCATCCTTTCAGTCCGAATGCCGTGTTGACATAGGTTTGCAGCGGCAGTTCAGATTCATTGATCTGGCCTCCCCGGTGGAATATCGTTGCCTGGAGCAACGTGGAAAAACCCGCATTCTCCAGGTCCAGCCAGCGATACTCAGCCGAAACGCCACTAAGCAACTCCTCCTGGGCGCTGTCACCGGGATGAATCACATTTCTCCAGTCCAGCCACACATCACCAAAAAAAGAGCCTTTCTGATAACGGTATTGAATGCCGTATTCAAGCCGGTCAGCATCAAGCAGATTCTCAAAATCATACAAGGGTTCAATCAGACGGTGAGAAATGCTTCCCTGCAGGGTGCCAAACAGCAGCCGGTGGCCATTGCGGGCATACATCAGGGAAAAGGTCGGTAAAACTTCAGTAAAATCATCCGCACCAAAATCCTGACTCAGATAAACACCGCCTTCGATGCGTACATAGTTGCCCGCCTGCCAGGCCAGGTAAGGATTCACCTGATACCCGAATAGCGTGTACCCGTCCAGTACCTCATTGAAATATTCATTGTTCCTCAGGTATCCAAGGGTCCGGAAGCCGCCGTAAAACCGTCCGGAATCTGCAGATTCCTGTACGCGGTTCCATTCCAGGGACCGGTTGTCGAGCTGACCCATCCCCGGAAAGTATATGACCGTGAGAATGAATACTATTGTAAATCGCCTCATAGGAGCTGCAATATAGGAAGTGTCTGCCTAACGGCGGACAATTCCTAAATATTTTAGCAAAATTTTAAACGGATTATGAGGACTAATTAGTAACTTCACCGCAGAAATATTCTTGCACAATTAATAAGACGCACATGGCCGAAAAGGATGAAAAGTTAAAGGCATTACAGCTAACCATTGATAAACTGGAAAAGACCTACGGCAAGGGTGCCGTAATGAAACTGAGTGATGAGCGGGTGATTGATGTTCCTGCCATTTCCACCGGATCGCTCGGGCTTGACATTGCCCTGGGCGTCGGGGGTATTCCGAGGGGCCGGGTGATTGAGATTTACGGGCCGGAATCCTCGGGTAAGACAACGCTGTCGATGCATTGTATTGCGGAGGCACAGCGGGCCGGCGGACTCGCCGCGTTTATTGATGCGGAACACGCATTTGACAAAATATACGCTGAGAAACTGGGTATTGACACTGAGAACCTGCTCATTTCACAGCCTGACAACGGGGAGCAAGCGCTTGAGATCGCCGAACACCTGATCCGTTCCGGTGCCATTGACATTATTGTTATTGACTCGGTGGCAGCACTGGTTCCGAAAGGCGAGCTGGAAGGCGAGATGGGAGAAAGCAAGATGGGTCTCCAGGCGAGGCTTATGTCCCAGGCCTTACGCAAACTCACCGGTACCATCAACAAGACAGGTTGCTCCTGTATTTTTATCAACCAGCTGCGCGAAAAGATCGGGGTGATGTTTGGTAACCCTGAAACGACCACCGGCGGTAATGCCCTGAAATTCTATGCTTCGGTTCGCCTTGATATTCGTCGTATCGGGCAGATTAAGGAGGGTGCGAATGATGTGACCGGCAACCGTACACGGGTAAAGGTGGTGAAGAATAAAGTTGCGCCGCCCTTCAAAGTGGTCGAATTTGACATCATGTACGGCAAGGGAATCTCCAAAGTCGGTGAGATCATTGACATTGGGGTCGAATTGGATATTATTAAGAAAGCCGGATCATGGTTCAGCTATGGCGAAAACAAGCTTGGGCAGGGTCGTGACGCGGTGAAGAGTTTACTTGAAGATAATCCGGAACTCATGGAAGAGGTTGAAGGAAAGATCAAGGCGAAAATTAAAGGTGAGGATCTGGAAGAACCTATTCCTGCCCAGGAGTAGCTGTTCAGGAGTATACGCACCAATTATCCGTAATTGATGATCACCCCGTTACACAGCGGGGTGATTTTTTTATGCCCGAATGGCAATCACAGGATCCAGCCGGGCCGCATTGGCCGCCGGGATGATTCCGGATATGGTACCTATGGCCATGGACACGCCAAGCCCTATCAGTATATTCCGTAAGGTCAGGGCGATCTCAAGGCTGCCCAATGGAATGAACGTGGCCAGGTAGACCAGGGACAGTCCGGCAATTCCACCAATCACGCTGAGGAAAATGGACTCAAAAAGAAACTGGAAGAGGATGAAATAATTTTTCGCCCCCAGTGATTTCTGCAACCCGATTATGGAAGTACGTTCCTTCACGGTCACAAACATTATATTGGCAATGCCAAACCCTCCGATCAGGATCGCAAAGCCACCGATAAACGTGCCGGCGAGACCGAGTACGTTAAATATCCCCTCCACGATTTTACCGAGCGCCTCGGGCCTGTTGATGGCAAAATTCTCTTTTTCTGAAGGCCGTAAGGTCCGCAGGTTTCGCATGATACCCGTAACTTCATTCTCCAGTTCGATAAAACCCTCATCAGACACCATGCCTTTCAGCGCCACGTATGATCCCAGCTCATCCGGGCTTCCGGTACCTGTCTGGTACATTTTCCGGAACGCGTTGTAGGGAATCATGGCGGTCAGGTCTTTTGTAGGACCAAACAGTCCTTCCCCCTCAAATTCAAATACCCCGACAATGACAAACTTCAGGTTTTTAATCTTGACGGTTTGACCCAGGGCACGCTCAGGGGTCCTGAACAGATCCCGGGCAATACGGTCACCTATCACCACAACATTATGTCCTGCATCCGCTTCGGCCGGGGTAAAATACCTGCCATAGTCAATTATCAGCTCGCCGGTATTGAGGTTGCTGTAACTGACCCCGGTCAGAATTACATCGGACATACTGTTATTTCCTGTTTTGAGAATCATATTGCCGCGGCTGGCACCGATACTTATAGCAGAGGCATGCTGAAGGTTGTCTTCCAGCACCCGGTATTCAAAGTAGCTGACATTGGGGCGGTTAATGAATTCCCACCATCGGTACACTCCGTCGGCATCAGGGGTGAACGGCTGACGGGTAAGGTAAAGGATATCGCTTCCCAGGAAACTGAGGCTGTCCTTGATATTCCGTTCCAGCGAATCCACGAAGGTGAAAACCGATATGATCAGGAAAATACCCACCGTTACACCGAGTAACGACAGCACCGTACGCAGAATATTTGTGCGGAGTGCCGACCAGGCAAAGCGAAAGCTTTCCAGTATTAACTTGAGTACTTCCATGGGTAATTAAAACAATTCGTTAATAACTCTGAATAAATTCAAAGTTATCTATATTTTTGCAAGCTAATTTCTCACGCTAACAGGTTATTTAATACCGTAATATTAAATATGAAACTATCAGAATTCAAGTTCGAGCTCCCTAGTGGGCTAATTCCATTGTATCCGGTTGAAAACCGGGATGAATCCCGGCTCATGGTAATCCATCGCGATACCGGCGAAATCGAGCATAAAATATTCAAGGATGTAGTGAATTATTTCGAGGAGGGCGATGTCCTCGTCGGAAACGACACCATGGTTTTTCCAGCCCGTCTGTACGGCAATAAGGAAAAGACCGGGGCTAAAATCGAAGTATTCCTGCTTCGGGAATTAAACGAAGAACTTCACCTGTGGGATGTACTTGTGGATCCCGCCCGGAAAATCAGGGTAGGAAACAAACTCTATTTCGGGGAAGGCGACCTGGTGGCAGAAGTCATTGATAATACAACAAGCAGGGGACGTACCATCCGTTTTCTTTTTGACGGTACGGATGAGGAGTTTTACAAAACCATTGACACCCTGGGTGAAACCCCTCTTCCCAAATACATCAAAAGGCAGGCTGAACCTGAAGACCGCGAGCGGTTTCAGACCATCTACGCGGAACATAAAGGAGCAGTGGCGGCACCCACCGCCGGAATGCACTTTACCGAACAGCTGCTTAAGCGACTGGTTATTAAGGGAGTCGACCGTACCAATATCACGCTTCACATCGGATTGGGTACTTTCCGTCCGGTAGATGTGGAAGATCTCACCAAGCATAAAATGGACTCGGAGAATTTCCGGGTAACCAGTGAAACCGCCCGGATGGTAAACAACGCGCTTGATGAAAAGCGCCGGGTTTGCGCAGTGGGAACCACTTCCATGCGAGCCCTGGAGTCAGCGGTTTCAGCCAGCGGGCGCCTCAAGGAAAAAGAAGGCTGGACGGACAAATTCATTTTCCCTCCGTACGAATTCAAGATATGCAATGCCATGATCACCAATTTCCATATGCCGGAATCTACGCTGTTAATGATGGCGTGTGCATTCGGTGGATATGACCTGATTATGAACGCATATGAAATAGCCAAAAAAGAGAAGTATCGCTTCCTCACCTACGGGGATGCCATGCTCATTCTGTAACACAAACCAACGGCACTTTCATGCCACGCCAGGAATATGCCATCATTGTAGCCGGGGGAAAAGGCACCCGTATGCATTCAGCGGTCCCCAAACAGTTCATGACGCTGCTGGGGAAGCCTGTACTTGCCCATACCATTGAGGCTTTCCGTGCTTACAGCCGGGACATTCGCATTGTCCTGGTGCTGCCTGCTGACGAAATGGCCAGCTGGGAGGTGATTTGCAGGGATCATGATTACCACCCGGATGTAAAACTTACTCCGGGAGGATCTACCCGGTTTCAATCAGTCAGAAACGGATTACAAGCGATCGATGAAGAAAACGGACTTGTAGCTGTTCACGACGGGGTACGTCCGCTGGTCGATTCAGATATTATCGGTGCGTCATTCAGGCTGGCGGCAGTTCACCGGAGTGCGGTTGCTTCGGTAAGGCTAAAGGAATCAATCCGGATTACCGATCAGGATACGACACGTGCAGTTGACCGCTCTCAGTTCAGGATGATTCAAACACCACAAACCTTTGACCTGGCACTGCTGAAAAAAGCGTATGACATCAGGGAAACACCTGATCTTACCGACGATGCAAGTGTGGCCGAGAAGGCCGGGCATAAAATCTCCCTGTTCGAGGGAAGCTATGAAAATATAAAAATAACCACTCCGGAGGACCTGATTGTCGCCCGGGCATTGCTGGAGGAGAGAAAAAGCAAAAGCTGACACCTATGTGGTAAGCGTCAGCCTGAAAGGGTTCAGACAAATACCTCAGTATTCGTCTTCGTTGAAAAAGAAGTCTTCCTTGGTGGGATAATCGGGCCAGATTTCCTCAATATTCTCATAAGGTTGGCCGTCATCTTCTAATTCCTGAAGGTTTTCGACCACCTCAAGGGGGGCGCCCGTTCTGATAGAATAGTCAATCAGCTCGTCCTTGGTGGCCGGCCAGGGCGCATCTTCAAGATAGGATGCAAGTTCTAATGTCCAGTACATAGTATGTCTTCTATGAAATTGCCTTTAAAAATTTTGCTGCAAAAATATAATTTCTGACTTCAATTCAAATAATATATTAATTATTTT
>CAZLZD010000014.1:0-88432 GCA_964563925.1 uncultured Roseivirgaceae bacterium
AAAAAACAAAAAATCACGATTCTTTTACCATTGGAAATAATTTAAGACTGGATATAGGTTTCCCTGGAAAAATCGATGACATAAGGATATATAATCGTGTTTTGACGGAAAGTGAGATTGATATTTTATATGCGGAGAATTAAGGAGAATTTTTTAGCTGTCAAATAAATCATTACCCTTGAATTTTTCTTGCCGCTAGCCTGCCCCGGAAACGATTGCAAAGACGACGGGAAAACCGCATCTTTGACCCATGAATTCGCTAGATCCGCGCATCAACCGCCTGCAGCTTCAGAAAGATATGCTGCAACCCAAAGCGCCCATGGACCAGTTTGGGACCTACGAGGTTTTCACCCAGCTCAAAGAAGACAAACCATTCCTGCATACCGGTAATGTTCATGCCCCGAATAAAGAAATGGCTTTTTTGTTCGCCAAAGAACAGTTCAGCCGGCGCCAGACCTGCACGGGATTGTTTGTAGTGGACACCCGCAATGTATTTGCCTCGCCGACCACCGAGGGTTCTGAAAGCGTTTATCAGCTGGTGCCTGACGAAGTGGAGGTGGATGACCACCGGGAGAATTTCGAGATATTCCATATGATGAAGCGCGGTAAACAGCATGAACATATCGGCTCGGTCGAAGCCGCCAGTTATGAGCATGCCCTGGTCCTGGCCAAACCTGAATTCATCGGGGAAAAACCCGTCTACAATATCTGGGTCGTTAAACAACAGGACATCCTATTCAGTAATGAAGAAGATAAAATTCTTTGGAGTACCCTTCCGGAAAAACAATTCAGGGATGCCATTGCTTATAAAGCGTCGGATAAATTAAAAGCGTTTAAAGAAAAAAAAGATAACAAGAATGGATAATCAGGCCCTTAAGGAACTACTGTATAAAATGGCCGATGATCAGCTGATTATAGGCCACCGGAACAGCGAATGGACAGGTCTTGGGCCGTTGCTGGAGGAAGATATCGCTTTCTCCTCGATGGCACAGGATAAAGTGGGACAAAGCTATGCCCTGTACCAGTTATTGCAGAAGCTGGGAGAAAATGAGCCTGATATCGTAGCATTTACCCGTAACGCGGCCCAGTTTCACAATTGCCAGTTTGTGGAGCTTCCCATTGGCGAATATGACTTCAGCCTGATAAGGCACTTTCTCTTTGATATGAGTGAATATCTTCGTTTTGAAATGCTGACGAATTCCTCGTACGAACCTCTCGCCAAACTGGCGGTTAAAATCCGCGGGGAAATCCGGTACCACGTTATGCACGCCACCACGTGGATCAACCAGCTGGGCTCTGCCAGTGACGAAAGCATTTCCCGGCTGCAGCGATCACTGCAGGATGCCCTTCCTTATGCCCTTGGAATATTCGAACCCTCACCCTTTGAGGACCAGCTAAAATCTGACGGCATTTTCGAGGGTGAGCAGGTACTTAAGGAAAAATGGACGGCTATGGTCTCGGAAGAAATTGGCAAAACCTCACTGGTCATGCCTGAATTGCAGAAGATCAAACCGTTGTACGGAGGCCGAAACGGAGATCATACCGAACACCTGCAGCCACTCCTGGATGAAATGGCTGAAGTTTTCCGGACCGACCCTGCGGCCGAATGGTAAACCATCTGGACAAAATATTGGTTTTACTGGTATGGAAGATGTAGTAAGTAAAGAGCAAATCCTTGAATGGCTTGACGAAGTCAAAGACCCTGAAATCCCGGTGATCTCACTGGTCGACCTGGGGGTGATCAGGGACATCCGAATTGGTAATGACCAGGTTGAGGTTGAAATGACACCAACCTTTGTGGGGTGTCCGGCAATGGATTACATGCAGCAGGACGTAATAGATGTACTTCATAAGCATGGCATCTCAAACGTGAATGTAAACATATCTTTCGACAGTGCCTGGAACTCCAACATGATTACCGAACGCGGCCGAAAGCAGTTGCGTGAATTCGGACTTGCTCCCCCCGCCAAACATGACCTGATTGTGGATATCGGCATTCTCCAGCAGGCCGAATGCCCGGTGTGCGGGAGCGAAGACACGGTGCTGAAAAACCCGTTCGGCCCGACAGCGTGCCGATCCATTCATTACTGCAACAATTGCCGGGAAACATTCGAACAGTTTAAACCGGTTTAAAAGTCCCCATCGGATACAAGCCGGTCCTTCCCTATCAAGGTACTGTCAAGCGTGTACCAGGACCGGTTGTTCAGCAAGCGCATCCCTCCTGCTGAATACACTCCTTCCGGAATAATGTATTCTCCGCTTCCATCTTTCTTGATGAAGTCATAGGCAAGCAACTCATAGGTATTCTTTGAAAAGTAGAAGTGCCAGGTATCTTTTTCATAAGGTACCTCCACGCGATACACCTGCCTGCCATGTAAGGATACTACCTGTACATCGGCATCCGGCTGGGTCCCGGGATCTTTAAGCTTCATGGGCAGCCCCCACAGGTAGGTATAATAATTACGCATGGTCGACACTCGTTCACAATCTGCCTCTCCCATTTCCACGAAACAGCTATCCCCGGCCATTCCGTGAACTTCGGTGCCGTTTCGGTTTATCCTGAAGAACGAACGTGAATTATCAATCCATATCCGGGTGTTGCGGTCAGGTCCGCCGGGCCTGGTCTCCTCAAAGGAAAGAGTGCCTGCATACGAGTCCCAATGGCCCCCGGGATCATGAAACGAAATTGAACGATCAATGATTTGTTGTGCGGAAGGCCCGGAAGAACAGGAAATGATCATCAGGCAGGGAAGGATGAGCATCAGATTGCGCATTGTCGGGAGAATTTTGGATAATTGTAAAAATAACCGGCCAAGGCAATTAATCATGCTCCTGTGGGAAATCCGGCGTAATCAGTCTTCAATATAATGGTATTTGTGTAACTTAATAGAAGGAAGAAGAAGGTAACTATGAATCCGATTCGGAAAATAGGTTTTTTTACAGCGTTTATAATTCCGGCAGCTGTGATTGCCGGTTATTATCTTGGAAATGCCTGGAATTTTCTCGCACTTGCCGTCGCCTTTGTGCTCATCCCGGTGATGGATTATCTTGTTGGTACGTCCGTCTTTAATGTTCCGGAACAACAGGTGAAGCGTGTGGAAGGGGATTTTTACTACCGGTTTGTTACCTATGTCTGGGCCTGGTTTCAGTATGGTTTCCTTGCCTGGTGCTTCTACATAGTGACCTTCGGAAACCTTACCTCTCCCGTGGAATGGGTCGGTTTTACGCTGGGTGCCGGGATTGTGACCGGTGGGATTGGCATTACCGTGGCTCATGAACTCGGGCATAAGAAATCCGGCCTTGAACGTTTTTACAGCCAGGCATTACTGATGACGGTATGTTACATGCATTTCTACATAGAACATAACAAAGGCCACCATGTCACCGTGGCTACGCCCGAAGACCCGGCCACCTCCCGCAAAAATGAAACGTTTTATGCCTTCTGGTTTCGAAGTGTGTTTCAGGGGTATGCCCATGCCTGGAAGCTGGAGGCCGGCCGCCTGAAACGATCAGGGTATCACCCGCTGTCCGCGCGAAACATGATGATCTGGTACGCTCTCCTTCCATTGTTATTCATTGCATTGGTCACGGTTGGATTCAGTATCCTGGCGGGCCAGTTTGTCTGGCAGGTACCCGTCTTCTTCTTTGCCCAGAGTGTGGTGGCATTTACGCTGCTTGAACAGGTAAATTACATTGAGCATTATGGGATACGACGACGGGAAGTCAGTCCGGGCAGGTATGAGCGTGTCACTCCCCTGCACTCCTGGAACGCAAGTCACATTGTCAGTAATTTTTTTCTGTTCCAGTTGCAGCGACATTCGGATCATCATGCCAATGCCATCAAGCGATATCAGGTCCTGAATCATTATGATGAGAGTCCGCAACTCCCGGCGGGTTATTCGACGATGGTCATTCTCTCACTTGTGCCCGCCCTCTGGTTCAGGATCATGAATCCACGGCTGGAACACTGGCAGGTTCAAACCCGGCCTGCATGAAAAAACAAGTCTTCCTGGCCTGTTTCCTGCTGGCCCCCTACCTGTTTGTCTTTGCCCAGACCCGCGTGGTCCTTGACGGAGAAGTGACCGATCCGCAGCGTGTTCCCATAGAAGGCGTCACATTTCTGACGAACGACGGGACAGTCCATGCCATTACCGATCGCAACGGGAAATTCAGGATCGAAATGCCGGCGGGCACCTATACCTTTCTGCTTACCCATATCAGTCATATAAACCGGGAGATCACACATACCTTCAGCTCCGCGGAATACATCAGGATCACCATGCAGCCCGAAACAGTCAATCTCAGCGAGGTGATCATCAGTGACTCTGATCCCCAGGACAACCTGCGAATCACGACAACCGGCCTCACACGCCTGTCCATGAAAAATATCCAGAACATACCGGCTTTCCTGGGGGAAACAGATGTCATTAAGTCCATCACCCTGCTGCCAGGCGTTACCACGGTCGGGGAAGGCTCCTCAGGGTTCAATGTACGCGGGGGCAGTATTGACCAGAACCTTGTACTCATTGACGGAATGCAGCTTTTCAATACCTCCCACGTCCTGGGATTTTTCTCCATCTTCCACCCCGATGCCACCCGCGATTTCAGTTTGTATAAAGGCCATATTCCCGCACAGTTCGGCGGGCGCGTCTCATCGGTCCTGGATGTCAACAGCCTGCAGGGTAATAAACAGAAATGGGGAGCCACCGCAGGGGTTGGTACTTTTTCCACGAGGCTGACCATCGACGGACCGGTGACCGATAAACTGAGTATTATTGGCGCGGGAAGGATCACGTATTCTGACTGGATCCTGCGACAGGTAAAGGACCTTGACGTCCGCAACAGCAGGGCCGACTTCCGGGACGGGTTCCTGCGCGCCGACTATTTCTTCAATGACAAGCACCACCTGATGGTGTCGGCACTGCACAGCAATGACAACTTTAATTTTGCCGGGGATTTCGGATTTGAATGGAGCAATAACGGATTCAACCTGCATTATGATTTCCAGGTCTCTCCGCGTACAAGGCTGGATGTAACTGCTAATTTCCTGCGTTATTTCAGTAGCCTGGCCGATTACACGGAAGGACTGGAGAGCCGGCTGGATAACGGCATGGACAAATGGCAGGCGCGCGCCAATATTCATTTCACGCCCGAAAAGCATGACATACAAACCGGTGTGGAGGCAATATTATTTGACCCGCCGGTCGAAAGACTGTATCCGCTCAATGCCGCCAGCAGTGTTTCCCCACGGGCGGTCAATCGTTCACGCGGTCGTGAGATGGCGGCGTATTTTGAAGATACCTATTCATTCTCCGATGATTTTGATCTTTCTGCCGGGTTGCGCCTTAATGTATACCAGCACCTGGGATACGCCAGGGAATACATCTATGAAAATGACATCCCCCGTGATGAGTTTATTACCGACAGCACATTCTATTCCCAGGGCGAGGTGGTCAGCTCCTTTGCGCAGCTTGCCCCCCGGTTGGCCCTCAGGTATCAGCTTAATACCACCACATCGGTAAAAGCAAGCTACAACCGAACCTACCAGTATCTCCATCTTATTTCCAATACCACTGCGCCCACACCGGTCGATCAGTGGCAGGTCAGCACCCGGTATATTCCACCGACGTCCTCGGACAATTATTCCGCCGGGGTCTACAAAAACCTGAATAACGACAAATGGGTAACGTCCCTGGAGGTATTCTATAAAGACCAGCGTAATGTGGTGGAATACAGGGATTTCGCCGAACTGATTGCGCAGGAGAATATGGAAGGGGAATTACTGATCGGCAAGGGGCGGGCCTATGGTGTGGAATTGTTCCTGAAGCACCTGACACCCAAATGGAACAGCTGGATATCCTATGTGTATACGCGGTCGGAGGTGCAGATCAGCGAAGCATCGGGCGAAATTAATGATGGAGAATGGTTTCCGGCATATTTTGACCAGCCCCATTCCTTCAAATTTGTTTCCGACCTCAGGTTGGGCAAAAGAGGCAGCTTTGCTGTCAACGTGGTGTACAATACCGGCAGGCCTATAACAGCCCTGGAATCTGATTACCGGATGGGCAACCTGGTAATTCCGCATTACTCAGACAGGAACGAATACCGGATTCCTAACTATCTGCGGTTTGATGTCTCGTTCACTGTAGGAAACATCCTGAACCGGTTTGACGATAAACTGAATATCTCGGTGTATAACCTGCTTGGACGCAAAAATGCGTACTCTATTTTTTACCAGCGACCGGATGGCGAACCCATACCCCAGGCTTACAAACTTTCCGTCCTGGGATCTGCCTTCCCTTCTGTAACCTATACCCTGAAGCTATGATACGGAATTTGGTTTACCTGGTATTGATCGTTTGTTTTGCGTCAGGTTGTCGCGAACTGATTGACCTTGAAGCCGATCGTAAACTCGGACAGCTGGTGGTATCCGGGCATATTGATAATGGTCCGGATGATTTTTACGTGCAAATCAGCCGGACAAGCGACCTCCCCTATCAGTATATCCCGGAAGTAGGTGCCCGGGTGACGCTCCTGGATGACCAGGGGAATGAGGGAATCTACCGACGTACCGCTGAAGACGGGTTGTGGATATATGACAAGGAGAGTTTGCGCATTATCCCGGGACGAAGCTACCGGCTCAGGATACGTACGGCGGGCGGACAAGTATATGAATCGCACCCTGAACGTGTTCCATTACAACGTGCCATTCCTCAAATCTCCGCTGAATTCAAACAGATCACCGTCAATGCCGGGAGTGCCGGTTCAATTGTGACACGGAATGTCATGGATGTATACGGGCAAACGGTACTTGTTAATCCCAGTGAAAATTACTATTTGCGATGGGTGACTATTCAGACATTCCGTCTGAACCCAACCGATTTTCCCGATCCGTTCAGTAGTGTCCCTCCTTCCTGCTATGTGAACCGCCAGGTTCAGCCTCAGCGTATTCCGGTATTTTCTACAGCCGGATTTTCAGGGGATGTTATTCCGCGTCAGCTCCTTGGCCGCATTGAAATCGATTATGCATTCAATAACAAAAATGTGATAACGGTTAAAACTTTCTCTCAAACGGCAGAGGCCTATGAATTCTACCGCAAAGTGGGAATTACACTCAACAATACCGGTTCACTGTTTGATACCCCGCCTTCTGCCATTCCCGGCAACCTGTACAACGTGGAGAATGCAGAAGAGGAAATCCTGGGGTATTTCGATGCAGCCTCCGTGGAATTTGAGCGTATTCAGGTAACCCGGGATGATTTTTCCTTCAGCGTGCCCTCCACAGAATGTGAATATGAGCCGGGGAAACCCGCCGAACAATATAACCGTTATTGCATCGATTGTACCACACTTGAAGGGAGTTCGTACAGCCGGCCGGATTTTTATTAATAATTATTCGTCCTGTTCTTTGGGATAATTGTCAAAATAGTTTATACCTTTGTCCAAACAAATGAATGATCTGACAAACATATCCTCTTTGCACACTCCGCGGACATCCCCTGTCCGACCGGCAACTCCTGTGCTCAGGATCAGGTCATTCAGGCCCCAGGTGGGGTAAGACAAAACCGGCCGTGGTACGCCCGCGGTTATTCTCCGCTATCTTTTTTCCAGACTAATCTTATTTAATCTATCAGTAATGAACTTTATCGTTACGGTTGCTAATGAAGATCATCTTCATTACGCCGAAATAATTTGTCAGTATATGCAGGAAGCTGCAGAGCAGCGCGGTACCGGAATTGCCCGCCGGTCTCCTGATTATTTGCGTATGAAAATACGTGAGGGCAAGGCCGTGATCGCCTTTGAAGGTGAGGAAATGATTGGCTTTTGTTATATTGAGACCTGGAGCCACGAAAAGTACGTGGCCAACTCCGGGCTGATCGTTCACCCCGACTATCGTGGCAAGGGCCTTGGAAAACTTATTAAAAAGGAGATTTTTAAACTTTCCCGGAAAAAATACCCGGATGCCCGTCTGTTTGGGATCACCACGAGCCTGGCCGTGATGAAAATCAATGCCGAGCTCGGATACAAACCCGTAACCTTTTCGGAGCTTACCACCGATGAGGCTTTCTGGAATGGTTGCCAGAGTTGTCGGAATTATGATATCCTGACCCGGACCAACCGGTCGCACTGCCTGTGTACAGGAATGATGTACGATCCTGAAAAACAAAAAAAGGAAGAGCCGACACCGGATAAGGAACAGCGCTGGATGCGTTTTAAGCGTTTCCTCTCCGTCAAGGAATGGAAAGCCCGTAAGAAAATATCTGATACCCTTAAAGCTTTTATCTTTTAGTTATGAGTAAAAACAACAAGGTGGTACTTGCCTTCAGCGGCGGACTCGACACGTCCTATTGTGTTAAATACCTGATGCATGAGAAGAACCTGGAGGTTCATAGTGTACTGATCAATACCGGGGGCTTTTCTGAAGAAGAAACCCGTGAAATCGAGGTACGTGCCTATGACCTGGGTGTTGTGCATCATGAAACGATCGAACTGGAACAGGAATTCTATTCCCGTGCCATCCGCTATCTTATTTTCGGAAACATCCTTAAAAACAATACCTATCCCCTTTCTGTCAGTGCTGAACGTATCTTCCAGGCAGAATCCGTAGCCCGGTATGCCCGCGAAATCGGGGCCTCATACGTTGCCCACGGCAGTACCGGCGCAGGGAATGACCAGGTTCGTTTTGACCTTATTTTCCAGATCATGCTCCCGGACACTGAAATTCTCACCCCAATCCGTGACCAAAAGCTGTCCAGACAGGAAGAAATCGAATTCCTGAAGCAGCACGGCGTCTCCATGAACTGGGAAAAAGCCAAATACTCCATCAATAAGGGCCTCTGGGGTACCAGTGTGGGCGGTGCAGAAACTTTAACCTCGCACAAAAATTTGCCGTCTTCTGCCTATCCGAGTCAGTTACAGAAAGAAGAGCCGGAAACGATCACTTTATCTTTCGAAAAAGGTGAACTCGTCGGGATCGACGGGAAGCACATGGATTCCGTGGATGCGATACGCACGCTCAATGAACGGGCATCAGCCTTCGCCATCGGGCGCGATATCCACGTCGGCGATACCATTATCGGAATCAAGGGACGGGTAGGTTTCGAAGCAGCCGCCCCCCTGATTATCATCAAAGCCCATCACCTGCTTGAAAAACACAACCTGACCAAGTGGCAGCAACACTGGAAAGAGCAACTGGCCAACTGGTATGGCATGATGCTCCATGAAGGCCAGTACCTCGATCCGGTGATGCGAAACATAGAAACATTCCTGGAATCCACTCAAACGTTCATCACAGGAACCGTCGGAGTGGAGCTCAGCCCGTACCGCTTCAGCCTGGAAGGAATTAACTCGGAATACGACCTGATGAAATCAAGTTTCGGAGAATACGGTGAAATGAATAAGAACTGGTCGGGCGACGACGTTCGCGGATTTACAAAAATTCTTTCCAATCCCCTTAAAATCTATTACGCCGTACATCAGACAGAGGAAAAGGAGGAGGCGAAATGATCCGTGCGGCCATTATCGGAGGCGGAGGATATACGGCCGGTGAGCTGATCCGGATTCTCCTGCAACATCCGGAAGCCGAACTCTCCTGCGTGGTCAGCAACAGCCAGTCAGGAAAGCCTGTGGCTTCCGTTCATGATGATCTCCTGGGTGATACCAACATGGTATTTTCAAGTGCCCCGGATGGCGAGGAAGATGTCTGGTTTCTGTGCATGGGACACCAGCAGAGCCGGCAATTCCTGGAGAATACCATGCCCCCGGAACATATCCGGATCGTGGACCTCAGCCAGGACTTTCGTCACAAGGAAAATGCATCCATAAAAAAACGTGAATTTGTCTACGGGCTCCCTGAGGCCAACAGGTCCCGTATCCACAACAGCCGGAACATTGCCAATCCGGGATGTTTTGCCACGGCCATTGAGCTGGCACTGCTGCCTCTCGCGGCTGAAGGCAGGCTACGGGAAGATGTGCATATCCATGGAATTACCGGGTCAACCGGCGCCGGACAGGCCCCTTCCCCGACGTCCCATTTCAGCTGGAGAAATAATAATATTTCGGCCTACAAAACATTCACCCATCAGCATCTGACGGAAATCAGGGAAACCTTGTATGCATTCTCCCACCATACCGGAGAATTGATATTTATCCCGATCCGGGGAGACTTTGCCCGGGGCATCTATATCTCGGCCCACACCCGCTTTGACGGATCTGCCGAAGAAGCCCGGGCCCTTTACGATGGATACTATAAAGACCATCCGTTTACGCATGTGTCGGCCGAACCTCTCCACCTGAAACAGGCAGTGAATACAAATAAATGCCTGCTTCACCTGGAAAAACACGGTGACATTCTGCTTGTGACCAGTATCATTGACAATCTGCTTAAGGGTGCATCCGGACAAGCGGTACAGAACATGAACCTTATGTTCGGGCTGCCCGAAACAACAGGATTGTCCCTTAAATCAAGTTACTTCTAGTCATGGACATACCCAACAACATTGCCATACTTGGTGCCGGTAACCTCGGCATTGCCATCGCAAAAGGGCTGCGTGATTCGGGATCCCTCGAATCCAGGTCCCTGACCCTTACCCGGAGAAAGCCGGAGCTGCTGCAATCCCTTGCCTCGGAGAATATCCGGGTGACTTCTGATAACCGGGAAGCGGTCAAAGCCAGTAAAATACTCATTCTGGCGGTACAGCCTGCCCAGTTAAGCCTGCTGCTGGATGAGATCAGGCCTGTGCTTGACCCGGAGCAGCATGTGATTATTTCGGTCATCACCGCCGTGTCTATTGCGGATATCTCCGCCCAGCTCGAAGGACCTTTCCGGATAATCCGTGCCATGCCCAATACCGCCGTGGCTGCCCGGCAGTCGATGACCTGTATGGCGCATAACGGGGTGGAAAAAGGAGTTTTTGCGGATGCCCAATCTATTTTTAACTGTGTCGGGCAAACCCTGGAAATTGAAGAAGCACTGATGCAGGCGGCGACTGTGGTTGGTGCCAGCGGAATTGCCTTCTGGATGCGTTTTATCCGTGCCACCACCCAGGGCGGTGTCCAGCTGGGATTTGATGCCGGCGACGCACAAAAAATTGCCGTACAGACCTGTATGGGTGCTGCTTCGCTGCTGATGCAGGAGCACACGCATCCTGAACAGGAAATTGACAAAGTAACTACCCCGCAGGGATGCACAATTGCCGGATTAAATGAAATGGAACACCACGGGCTAAGTTCCGCACTGATCAAAGGCCTGGTCACATCCTTTAACCGTATTAATCAAATGAAACATCCCAATGAATCTCTTTGACGTATATCCATTACAACCTCTTGAGCTGGTATATGGCAAAGGCACGCATGTGTTCGATCGCAGTGGCAATGAATACCTCGACTTGTACGGCGGACATGCCGTAATATCCATCGGCCACAATCATCCCGTATTCAACGAACGCGTATCCGAACAGCTGCATAAGCTTCCGTATTACAGCAATTCGGTGATTAACAGCCTTCAGGAAAAACTGGCTGCTGAATTAGGCAAACAGTCAGGTTACACCTCACACAACCTTTTCCTGTGTAATTCCGGGGCAGAGGCCAACGACAATGCCCTGAAAATTTCCTCTTTCCATACGGGACGTAAAAAATTAATCGCATTTAAGAAGGCCTTTCACGGACGGACTTCCAGAACCCTATCGGTGACCGATTCTCCCAAATATCGCTCCCCAATGGATGCGTACGACAACGTGACATTCCTTGCTCTCGAAGACTCTGAAGGGGTAAAGGAGCACTTGTCAGGGGGTGATGTGGCCGCTGTGATCGTGGAAGGCATCCAGGGTGTCGGGGGCATAAACATCCCTTCCATTAATTTCCTGAAAGATTTACGTAAATTATGCACCGACTATGACGCACTCCTGATACTGGATGAAATTCAGTCAGGCTACGGACGTACCGGTAAATTCTTCGCCCACCAGTACGCCGGGATCGAAGCAGACCTGGTCACTGTGGCAAAAGGGATGGGTAATGGCTACCCGATTGCAGGAGTCCTGATTTCACCGGCTATCTCTGCATTTCACGGAATGCTGGGAACCACTTTCGGGGGAAATCACCTGGCGAGCGCTGCCGGACTGGCCGTTCTTGAGGTGTTAAAGGCAGAAGAACTTACTGCTCACGCCGGAAGGCTTGGCAACCAGTGGATGGATGCCTTACTTTCTCTATCCGGTGTACGTGAAGTACGCGGAAAAGGATTAATGATAGGAATTGAATTATACGAACCCGTAAAAGAAATAAGACAAAAGCTTCTTGAAAAACATCATATCCTCACAGGGGTGGCATCAAACCCTAATATGATCAGGCTGCTGCCGCCGCTTTCCCTGCAGGAAAGTGAAGCCGAGCGATTTGTTGCATGTTTTGAAGCATCTTTATAAACCAATGAAAAATTTTACCCGCCTTCAGGATGCAGGACCGGTAGACGAACTGATTGAAACTGCCCTGCGATTCAAGAATGACCCTTTTTCTTCCCGGTCCGGCGACAGGAAGACCCTGGGTCTGCTCTTCCTAAACCCCAGTTTGCGCACCAGGCTTAGTACACAAAAGGCGGCTTCAAACCTTGGAATGCATGTCATGGTGATGAACGCCAATGCAGACGGATGGAAACTTGAATTGGAAGATGGCGTGGTGATGGACGGCGATACACAGGAACACATCAGTGATGCCGTCCGTGTAATCTGTGAATATGTGGATATCATCGGGGTAAGGACGTTTCCGGGATTAAAAAACCGTGAGGAAGATTATGCTGAAAAAGTATTGAGTTCGGTACTTAAATATTCCACGAAGCCTGTCCTGTCCCTGGAATCAGCCATCAGGCATCCGTTGCAATCACTGGCCGACGTGGTTACTATCCGCGAGCTCGGACTGGTCAGGCCAAAGGTGGTCCTGAGCTGGGCACCCCACCCAAGGGCACTTCCGCAGGCAGTACCTAATTCCTTCCTGGAATGGGTAAAAGCTACTGATGCGGAGATCATCCTGGCCTGTCCGAAAGGATACGAACTTGCCGAAGAGTTTACGACCGGCATACAAATTACACATAACCAGGGAGAAGCGTTTAGAGAAGCAGATATCATTTACGCCAAAAACTGGTCAAGCTACCTGCATTACGGCGAACGATTGCCGGTGCAGGAGGACTGGACTATCACAGCGGATAAAATGAAGACCACCCGGAATGGCAAATTTATGCACTGCCTGCCCATCCGCAGAAACGTGATCGCCACTGACGAAGTCCTCGAACATCATTCGGTCATCTACCAGCAGGCAGCTAACCGCGTGTACGCGGCCCAGGCGGTGCTGGATAAACTGTGCCGGGTATGAAGGAACACATATCCGTAATAAAAATCGGCGGAAATGTCCTTAATGACTCCCGGGAACTTAAGCAGTTTCTGAATTCCTTCAAGAGCCTGCCCGGGAAGAAAATCCTCGTGCATGGCGGCGGCAGACGGGCCACTGAGCTTTCACGACAGCTTGGAGTGGAATCTACGATGATTGACGGGCGGCGCATTACCGATGCCGCTACCCTTGAAATTGTGACCATGGTGTACGCCGGACTCATCAATAAGAACCTTGTAAGCGCATTACAGGCTCTGGGCCTTGACGCCCTCGGTGTGACCGGTGCAGACCTGAACCTGGTGCCGGCTGTGAAGCGTAAACACCCGACCATCGATTATGGCTATGTAGGAGACTTTCATATCCATGAAATCAACACGGAAAAGCTGAACTGGCTGATAAACAATGATGTGGTACCTGTATTCTGTGCCCTCACCCATGACCAGCAGGGTTCATTACTGAATACGAATGCGGATACGCTGGCGGCAGGAATTGCCTCCGCCCTGTCCCCCGACCATCATGTTTCCCTGTATTATTGTTTTGAAAAGTCCGGTGTGCTGCTTGACCTGGAGAATGATGTGCATATTCCCGAGCTTAGCTTTGATGCGTACCAGGACCTGAAAGAAAAAAAGATTATTGCCGATGGAATGATTCCGAAACTTGACAATGCGTTTAATGCACTTCATGCCGGCGTTGAACGTGTCGTAATCGGAAATGTGACAAACCTCTCACAATTTGAAGGCACCAAACTGACAGACCCTTGACCTCAACCATTCTCATAAACCTGTTAAAAGAGCTCATCAGCATCCCTTCATTCTCCCGGGAAGAAAACAGGACCGCCGACCACATCCAGGAATTCCTGCAGCATCACGGGGCCATAACGCGGCGCGAAGGAAATAATGTCTGGTCGGTACACCCCGATTTTGACGCTAACCGGCCAACCCTGCTGCTTAACTCCCATCATGACACCGTCAGGCCCAATGAATCCTATACGCGGGACCCCCACCAGGCAGAAATTATTGACGGAAAATTATTCGGACTGGGCAGCAATGACGCCGGCGGACCTCTTGTGTCTTTGATCGGCGCCTTCCTTACCCTGTACTCCGGTAAGCTTCAGGGGTTTAACCTGGTCCTGGCTGCCACTGCCGAAGAAGAGATCAGCGGGGCCAATGGTATTGAAAGCATCCTGCCCGAGTTGCCGCCGGTTGACATGGCCATCGTGGGTGAACCAACGCTCCTGAAGGCTGCGGTGGCCGAAAAGGGATTAATGGTGCTGGACTGCGAGGCTCACGGTAGACCCGGTCATGCGGCGCGAAATGAGGGGGAGAATGCCATTTACAAGGCTGTCGGAGATATTGAATGGTTCAGGAGTTTTACATTTCCGAAAGAATCTGAGCAACTGGGTCCGGTCAGGATGAATGTAACGGTGATCGAAGCCGGGAAGCAACACAACGTGGTACCCGACCGCTGCCGGTTTGTGGTGGACGTGCGAACCACCGATGCCTATACACCGGAAGAAATCCTGGATCTGATCAGGAAGCATGTGAAGAGCAGTGTCACGCCGCGGTCACTGAGGCTACGTCCCTCCGGCCTTCCGGTCACACACCCGCTTTACCGCACGGTGGACAAGCTGGAAATCGAAAAATTCGGATCCCCTACCCTGTCTGACCAGGCTTTGCTGTCGTGCCCGTCACTCAAGATCGGTCCGGGGGATTCAGCCCGGTCACACTCGGCCGATGAGTTTATCCGGGTCGGCGAAGTGGAAGCGGGGTTCTCATTGTACCTCCGTATTTTAAAGGAATTATCCGGGCTGATTTAAATGTATACGCTATGAAAATTTGGGACAAAGGATACAACATCGAAAAGAAAATCACTCAATTCACGGTTGGTGATGACCTGGAATATGACCTCGAACTGGCACGCTACGATGTGCTGGGCTCCCTTGCGCATATGCATATGCTCAGGGATACCGGACTGATTACATCCAAAGAAGCCGAAGACCTTGATCAGGCCCTGAACCAGATCCTGGAAGAAATTGAGGCAGGTGATTTTCAGATCGAGCCGGAATTTGAAGACATACACAGCAAAGTTGAATTCCTTCTTACCCAGCGGGTGGGAGAAGCAGGTAAAAAGATCCATACGGCGCGATCCAGAAACGACCAGGTGCTGGTTGATCTGCACCTCTATGTAAAGGATGCTCTCAATAATATTGAAGAAAAGGTGTTCCGGCTTTTCAACCAGCTCCTGGAACTCTCTGAAGCCCACAAAGCTGTTCTGATCCCGGGATATACCCATTTTCAAATCGCCATGCCGTCTTCCTTTGGCCTCTGGTTCGGCGCCTACGCCGAAGCGTTAATAGATGATGTGGAGATGCTGCGGGCTGCGCGCCGGATCAGCGATCAGAATCCGCTGGGATCTGCCGCCGGATACGGCAGTTCCTTTCCTATCAACCGGCAACAGACAACCAATGAACTTCAGTTCCGAACCATGAAATACAATGTCGTGGCGGCACAGATGAGCCGCGGAAAGCTTGAAAAGACAACGGCGTTTGCGCTTTCTTCGGTGGCAGGTACCCTGAGTAAATTCGCCATGGATGTCTGCCTATACAACAGTCAGAACTTTGGGTTTATTTCCTTTCCGGATGAACTCACCACCGGCTCGAGTATCATGCCGCATAAGAAAAACCCGGATGTATTCGAACTGGTAAGGGGTCGGTGCAATATGATCCAGGGACTGCCGAATGAAATAATGTTGCTGACAAATAATCTCCCGAGTGGATATCACCGTGATTTCCAGCTGTTGAAAGAACCCTTGTTCCCAGCGCTCCGGTCGCTGTCAGACTGCCTGGAGATCAGTGAATATATGCTAAAGCACATTCGTATAAACAAGGATATTCTTGATGATCCCAGGTATGATTATCTCTATTCCGTGGAGAATGTCAATAAGGAAGTGCTGGATGGACTGTCCTTCCGGGATGCGTATAAGAAAGTGGGCTCACAAGTTCAACAGGGCACCTTCAAACCTTTGAAGGAGGTCCGTCACACCCACGAGGGAAGTATTGGGAACCTGTGTACGGAAGAAATTCGTCAAAAAATGGATGCGGCCCGGAAACGGGATTAATTACACTCTCTGACGGGCAGGGCTGCACCCAGGGAGGCTGCCTTGTCCCAGTCCTTTTCAGCCCCTTCTGCATCGCCCTGCATACACCGGAGGCTGCCTCGGTTGACGTATGCCTCAGCATAATTTGCACGCAGTTCGATGGCTTTATCAAAGGCGCTCTCCGCTTTTTCGAGCTTGCCCATGAGGTAATTGGCATAACCCTTCTCGTAATAGGCCTCCGCATAATCCGGGGATAGCGCAATAGCCTTATCATATTCCTGCAGGGCGGTATAATTGTCGCCCGTCAGCGATCGGCAAACACCCATCAGGTAATATATCTCCGGATTATCAGGAGTGGCTTCAGCCGCCTTTTCAAAAACAGCAATAGCCTTCATATATTCTCCTTCATCATACAGAAGATATCCTGAATCCAGGAGTGAACGTTCCTGAGAATGCGCCGTAAATACAGGCAGGGTAAGAATTAACAGCAACCACGCAGACTTTTTCATGTTCAATTAACCTTCTTTCAGTTCGGAAAGTTCAGCTTTCTCCAGTCGGACTACCACGGATTTGGAAATAGGAGTATTGCTGATACGTGCGGCCCTCCCGGAAGGGACAACGGCGTTGGCCTCCGGAAAATAAGTCGCCAGGCAGCCGGAGGGGATATCATAAGGAACCACAAGGAATGAAAGGGCACGGCGCTCGGTGCCATCATAATCACTGACCAGGTCAACCGCCTGCAGCTTTTCCAGTCCGGCTTCTTTCATATCATTCTCATTCATAAGCACGACACGCCTTTCGTTATGAATCCCGCGGTACCGGTCATGGAGGCCGTATATGGTGGTATTATACTGATCATGGCTTCGGATGGTCATCATGAGGTATTCCCCTTCCCTGAGCGAATGATCCGGAAGCTGGTTGGATGTAAAATGGGCTTTACCGGTCCGGGTAGTAAACTTCCCTTCCCGGGCACCATTGGGAAGGTAGAATCCGCCCGGCTCCCTTACCCGGGCATTGTATTGTTCAAACCCGGGGATGGTCCGTTCAATTGCTTCCCGGATACGGTCATAGTTTGAAGTGAGATAATCCCATTTAACTTTACTTTTGTTCCCCAGTGTAGCCTTTGCCAGCTGGGCTACAATTTTCGGTTCGCTCATGAGCTGTGCGGATACCGGGTCTTTGCCGCCACGGGACTGATGCACCACGCCGGTACTGTTTTCCACCGTTACAAATTGCCATTCCCCCTCCTGCATATCGCGCTCGGTACGACCCAGGCAAGGCAGGATATAGGACGTCCGGCCATGGGTCAGGTGCGAACGGTTGAGCTTGGTTGAAACATGTACAGTGAGGTCGCAACTCATAAGTCCTTTAGCCGTAAGCTCGGTATCCGGTGCTGCAGAAAGAAAATTGCCACCCATAGCCATGAAGACCCTGACTTTTCCCTCGTGCATCGCCCTGATGGCATGGATCGTATCATAGCCCTCTTTTCTTGGCGGACTAAACCCAAATTCCCTTTCCAGTGCATCTCCGAATGCAGGTTTGAGCCGCTCCCAGATCCCAACCGTACGATCACCCTGTACATTGCTGTGGCCCCTGACCGGACATGTTCCGGCTCCCGGCTTTCCTATGCTGCCTTTCATGAGCAAAAGATTGACCACTTCACGAATATTATCGACCGCATTGCGATGCTGGGTAAGTCCCATGGCCCAGCAAACAATAATCTTTTTATTTTCAGCCAGCAGATTGGCTGCTTCTCGGATCTGCGAAACCGGTACTCCGGACAGACCGGCCAGTTCGTCAAGCGAATAATTTCCCAGGTCTTTCAACAGTTCACTGAATCCGGTGGTTTTATCGGCAATGAAGGAATGGTCAAGCACCTTGCCTCCGGATTGTTCATCCAGGTCAAGCAGGATCTTCATTAAGGCCTTGAGCAGGGCCACATCGCCGTTGATGCGTACCTGCAGGTACAGGTCGGTAATTTGCGTAGCCGGACCGATCAGGTCAACGGGATGTTGAGGATGCCTGAATTTCAGCAATCCGGTTTCCTTTAAGGGATTCACCGCAATGATGCGTGCACCGTTTTTCTTTGCCTTCTGGAGGGCTGTCAGCATCCTGGGATGATTGGTACCTGGGTTTTGTCCCATGATCATGATTACCTCTGCCTCGTAGAAATCCTCCAGGGTAACAGATCCCTTCCCGATCCCTACGGTTTCCGAGAGTCCGGCCCCGCTGGATTCATGGCACATATTGGAGCAGTCCGGTAAGTTGTTGGTGCCAAAATGCCGTACGAAAAGCTGGTAGAGAAAAGCAGCCTCGTTGCTGGTACGCCCTGAAGTATAAAACACCGCCTCATCCGGGCTCTGAAGCCTGGCCAGGGTGGAACCGATCTCCCCGAATGCCTGCTCCCATGAAACGGGGGCGTAATGGGACTTACCCGGCATCAGGCGAAAAGGTCTGGTGATCCTGCCACTTTTACCCAGTTCATAATCCGACAATTCGGATAACTGGGCTATTGAAAATCGGGCAAAAAAGTCCTCATCGACGCGGGCCACCGTTGCCTCCTCGGCCACGGCCTTCGCCCCATTCTCACAAAACTCGACCGTACTTCGGTGATCATCCGGATCGGGCCATGCACAGCCCGGACAATCAAAGCCCCTGAACTGGTTAAGCCGCAGCATCGTCCGTGTACCATCCCAAACCCCCGCTTCTCCGAATACATGTTTCATGGATGAAACAATGGCCGGTATACCCCCTGAGGTATGCTTAGGCTGGCTGAGTTTAATACCGGTAAACCGCGGTGGCGGCTGTACGTAAATACGCTTTCCCATAAAGTTAAAATACCAATATTTATGGAAAATTCCTGTCAGCCGGCTTCCGTCTTTACCGGCGAACACCTAATTACAACATACTGAGCCGGTTGAACTCACCGGAATGTTCGCGAAGAGATCCGAATTTAGGTGAATGCAGACGCCATATCCCCACCCAATGTAGGTTTTACCGACGCTCCCATAGCGCTACATAACCTTTAACTCATTACCATTCACCTGAATTTTTGCGGCTGGAATTTGGAATTATTAAAAGGATTCCATTATATTTACTTTGTGCTTCAAAGTACTTTCATCAAGTGAAAAGAAGCCTTTTATTTTACCCACTTACTTTGATATACAAAGTTCTTTTAAATTATAAATAAAATGAATGAAACAAAATCAATTTTACAGCAGGCTACAGACTGGATAAAGAATTCAGTCATGCTGAAATTTGTGGTGATCACCGTATTAATGCTCCTCCTGCTGATCCCGCTGTTTATGATCTCCGATATTATTGAGGAGAGAGAATCCCTGAACCGGCAGGCAATTAATGAGGTAAGCGGCAAATGGGCCGGACCTCAACTAATTAACGGACCTATGCTGGTTATCCCGCTGGATTACGTGGTAATCCAGGATAAAGAGATGAAAACGGAAACACGGTATCATTATATTCTCCCTGAACAGCTGGATATCAAGGGCACCATATTTCCCGAAACGCTCAATCGCGGGATTTACGAGGTCGTTGTTTACAAATCAGATCTTGCGATCTCAGGTTCGTTTCACATCGACACCGAAATAGACTCCGCCCAGCTAAGCCGGATCCGGTATAATGATGCATTCATTGCCATGGGTGTATCTGATCTCCGCGGCATTGAGGACAACCTGGACTTTCGGTGGGATAAGCAAAAGCTTGTCGTCACACCCGGTACGCGTATCCCTGAGACCATTCCCACAGGGGTCACGATCGAGGTCGACAATCTGAAGGATTTCTCGGAACAGACTATCCCGTTCAGTCTTTCCCTCAAGCTACAGGGCAGCCAGAGCATGAGTTTTGTGCCGCTGGGAAGTACCACTACCGCATTCATCAACTCTGCCTGGACGGCGCCCAGCTTTACCGGCAATTCGCTACCTGACCTTCGCGAACAGGGCGAAGAGGGATTTACGGCAAACTGGAAGGTGCTGGAGCTGAACCGCAACTACCCGCAAAGCTGGACGGGCAACCGCACCTATAATCAGCTTGAATCCTCAGCCTTTGGTGTTAACCTGCTGATTCCCCTGGATGATTATCAGAAGTCAATGCGTTCCGCCAAATATGGGGTAATGACCATCGCTTTGACCTTCCTGGTATTCTTCCTCGTGGAGGTCCTTAACAAACAGAAAATTCATCCGTTTCAATACGCCCTGGTAGGCCTGGCACTCTGCCTTTTCTACATTCTGCTTGTCTCGTTATCCGAACACATTGTCTTTA
Source organism: uncultured Roseivirgaceae bacterium (assembly GCA_964563925.1). Lineage (GTDB taxonomy): Bacteria > Bacteroidota > Bacteroidia > Cytophagales > Cyclobacteriaceae > JAUILA01. The sequence goes on from CAZLZD010000014.1 coordinate 20,743, forward strand.
ACCTTGCCTATGCCATTGCCACCCTGTCGATCGTGTCAATGATTACCCTTTATTCCCTCAGCATATTCAGGGCCGGGAAACTGTCCATGGTGCTTGCAATCACCCTGATTGGTATCTACGGATTCCTCTTTGTCACTCTTCAACTGGCCGATTATGCCCTGCTGCTAGGCTCGGTCGGACTGACAATCATTCTGGCGCTCACCATGTACTTCACTCGTAATGTGAACTGGTACAAGCTGCAAATCTCACAAGGTTGAAAAAAAATCCGGGGATGCGTAAGGCGTCCCCGGATATTACAACCAATGGTTTCTAACCGGGGTCTTAAGGAAAAAGACGCTCTATGAAGAAACTATGTACCCTCCCCCTGCTCCTTTTACTGATTTCATTCACCGCCTGTGAAGACGACGAATTGAAAATGTGCTCCGAGGCACAGGAGACTGAAGTCATTGAAATGCTTTCTGCGGAACTTGAAAATTGTACTTGTCAAATCTCTGTAATCAAAGGAGTGTTCATGGGGCAAACGGTTTACTTCACCCGCGGGACCGACCCTGCCTGCCTGTTTGCTTATACAGACCCTGTATTCTATACCTGTAAAGGCAATTCTTTCACCAGCCCCCTTATCCATGACGACCAATCCTTCCAGAAACTGGTGACTTCGTGGGAAATTCTGTACCGGTGTGATGACTGATTAACCACTCCTATGTCTCCGCAAAGACACTTCTTCATAAAAAAAGCCCCTGTTTTTTAAAAATTTTCCAAAAAACATAACATTCGTTTTGATCGTAACGTAAATCCCTCTATGATTGTAGCGTCAATTGCTTGAGAAGGTAATTGATTTATAAAGAAGCGTGGAGAGATCAGGCTCTAAGAAGCGCTAGCAACCTCCCCCGAATGGGAACGGTGCTAAATCCTGGCCTGCAAGGGTTGCAGGCAGATATAAATTAATAAACCGATGATGCATTACCCACAGAATTCAAGCTTTACCCGACACAATTTCCCACACACTGAATATTGTTGTTGTTGCTGTTGTCAGTAATCAATTCCTGACACCCTTACGGGTCTTACTGACCCCGTTATCAACGTATTTTTCACAGCTTACAATACAACAATTATGGCCTTATATATAACCTCAGAGTGTATCAATTGCGCTGCATGCGAACCGGAATGCCCGAATAACGCTATCTACGAGGGCGGCGCGGAATGGCAATGGAGTGACGGCACCGACCTGGAAACCATTGAATGGGAAGACGGATCAAGCACAAGTGCTTCGGAAGCACAGGAACCGGTCGATGACGAGTTTTATTACATCGTGCCCGGCAAGTGCACCGAATGCATAGGGTTTCATGAAGAACCACAGTGCGCAGCTGTATGTCCGGTGGACTGCTGTCTGCCTGATCCTGATTACGAGGAGAGTGAAGAGGAGCTTCTGGCTAAAAAGGAATGGATGCATCTTTAATTTTTTACCAGAATGCCTGATAAATTCACATCCGATCATTTTGAAACGAAGGCGGTCCGGATACAATCGGACAACGCACTTCACCGTGAGCATGCCGCTCCCATTTTTATGACCTCGAGTTTTACGTTTGAGGATGCCGAGCATGCGCGGGCGGCCTTTGCCGATGAAGTCGAAGGGAATATTTATTCACGTTTTTCCAATCCTAACAGCAATGAGCTCATAGACAAGCTCTGTCAGCTGGAAGGCGCGGAAGACGGGATTGCCACCGCTTCGGGCATGGCTGCCATGTACAGCAGTATGGCGGCATTGCTTGAGCAGGGGGATCATATTCTTGCCTCCAGGTCGCTGTTTGGCTCCACCCACCAGGTATTGACCCAGATCTTTCCCAAATGGGGGATCAGTCACACCTATGCAGATTTGAATGCACCGGAAAAATGGGAGGAACTTATCAGGCCGGAAACGAAAATTTTATTTGTGGAAACCCCGTCGAATCCGGGACTGGACCTGGCTGACCTGGAATGGCTGGGCAACCTGGCAAAGGCGCATGAGCTGATCCTCATTGTGGATAATTGCTTCGCGACCCCCTACCTGCAGCAGCCGCTTGCTTTCGGGGCGCACCTGGTCTGTCATTCCACTACCAAGTTTATCGACGGACAGGGACGTACGGTTGGCGGAGCGATTGTCGGGGATGCAGAGCTAATCAATAAAGTACGTTTCTTTTGCCGGCATACCGGTCCCAGCATGTCGCCGTTCAATGCCTGGGTGTTATCAAAAAGCCTGGAAACCCTTGCTGTACGCCTGGACAGGCATTGCGAAAACGCACTGAAGATCGCCACTCATTTGGAAGGACATGCAGACCTGGAATTCGTAAAATATCCATTTCTGCCTTCCCACCCGCAATACCAACTGGCCAAAAAACAGATGCGCCATGGAGGCGGGCTCCTGACTTTCGAAGTGAAAGGTGGCGCACGGCGCGGACAAAGATTTCTCGACAACCTGCAGATGCTCTCACTGACCGCTAACCTGGGTGATACGCGTACAATCGCCACACACTCAGCATCTACCACCCATTCCAAACTGACCGAGGAGGAACGCCTTGCTGTCGGGATTACGCCTGGCCTGGTGAGAATCTCGGTCGGACTGGAGAATGTGGAAGACATTATAAACGACATTGAAAACGCATTAACCGTCTCACGATGATACTGGCACCCATTTGTAAGAACTGTTGCATTTGTAAGGACATCTGTATGTGTCCGGGACGTGACCCGTGTACCCTGCCGGTTGAATGAATCTACGCCATCACAACATTCAAAGGCCCCAGGGACACTCTCTGAGGCCTTTTTTTATCATTAAAAAATAATCGCATGAAACAAGAAAACAACACCATCATTGATTCCAGGGCAGCCTCCGATATTGCAGAGCTGCAGACGAAGATCACGGAATTCAAGAACGGAAACATTCCCGAAGACCGCTTCAAGGCTTTCCGGCTTACCCGAGGGGTATACGGCCAACGTCAGCCGGGCGTACAGATGTTTCGGATCAAGATCCCCGGAGGGGCCATTAACGCGGCCCAGCTCCGGCGTATTGCAGATCTTTCCGAGTCATATACCAACGGAAACCTTCACCTGACCACCCGCCAGGATATCCAGCTGCACTACATTCACCTGGAAGATACCCCGGAAATGTGGCAGCAGCTCGAAGAGGTAGGGATAACCACTAAAGAGGCCTGCGGCAATACAGTACGCAACATTACCGTTTCGGCCCTGGCCGGGATCGATCCTGAAGAGCCCTTCGACGTGACGCCGTATGCGCTGGCCACGTTTCGCTATTTTCTGCGGAACCCCGTATGCCAGGAAATGGGCCGAAAAATAAAAATTGCCTTCAGTTCAGGCAAGAAAGACACTGCACTGACCTTCCTGCACGATTTCGGCTTTATCCCCCGGTTGCAGGACGGCAAGCGCGGTTTTGAGGTTTTCGTCGGGGGTGGTCTGGGTGCCCAGGCCATTCCCGCGCGAAAAACGCATGAGTTTCTTGAAACCGATAAACTGATCCCATTCCTGGAGGCAGCTTTACGGGTATTTGACCGGTATGGCGAACGTGAGAAACGGTTCAAGGCCCGGCTTAAATTCCTGGTGGACGAAAAGCGGGGAATAGGCCTTGAGAAATACCTGGCCCTTGTAGAGGAAGAACTGCTGGCTCTGAAGAATGTCCGGATTGAGATTGATGCGGCGGAAATTAGTTTTGAAACACCAGAACCGGTCGCAGCGGCAGGCGATGTCCCGGACAGTGAAGACTATAACAACTGGCTGAAAACCAACGTGGTAAAGCAGAAGCAATCCGGACTCAGCACCATTAAGCTGCAAATTCCCCTGGGTGATCTTTCTGCTGAAAATGCACGGTCTGTTGCCAGTCTGGTTGAGAATTACGGAAGCGGTGAATTGCGAATCACCATTGGCCAGGGCCTGTACCTGCTCCATATACCGGATGCCTCCCTGCCCTTCTTCTATGAGGAATTGCAAAAGCTTGATTTTGCCGGCTTCGGGGCGGAAACCCTGGCCGATATTACCGCATGCCCGGGTACGGACACCTGCAACCTGGGGGTGACCAACAGTACAGGCATTGCACGTGTACTGGAAGATATGATCCGGAAGGAATATGTGCATTTTGTCACCGAACAGGACATCCATATTAAGATCAGCGGGTGCATGAATTCATGCGGCCAGCATATGATCGCCAATATCGGTTTTCACGGAAGTTCGATCAAGCATGGGAACAAGGTAGTTCCGGCGCTGCAGGTTGTGATCGGAGGAGGAGTATCTCCGGAGGGGGAAGGGCTGATTGCCGACAAGATCATCAAGCTTCCCACCAAGCGTATACCTGATGCAGTACGGCTGCTGCTCGATGATTATTCGGCCTATGAAGCGGAAGAGGAATACTTCAACCGCTATTACCAGCATCACGGTAAGCGCTATTTCTATGACCTTCTGAAGCCGCTGGCCGATTTGGAAACACTCGCGCCCGACGATTATATCGACTGGGGTGAAGAGCTCACTTTTACGCCGGAAATCGGTGTGGGAGAATGTGCCGGTGTGATGTATGACGTGGTCGGGACCATCATCCAGGATGCCCGGGAAAAAATCGATGCGGCCTGCCAGTCCCTCCAGGCCGGGCGTCTCGCTGATACAGCGTATCACTCCTACAGTGCCTTCGTAATTGGTGCCAAGGCACTGCTGCTGAGCAAGGATGTGCATTGCAACACCCATATTGGCATTATCCAGGATTTCGATCAGCATTTTGTGGAAACCGGGTTGTTTGACTTCAGTCCGTCCTTCCAGGAAGTCGTGCTTCAGAAAGATGCCTATAACGAGGAGCGTACGAGAGTTTACCTGGAGAATGCGGAAAAGTTCCTGGAGAATGTCGTGCTGTACCGCAGCCGGGAATCCGAAGGAGTTTCGAAACAAGTAGTAGGAAGTTATTATAAAGCATGACCCAATGAAAAAAGCAAAATTAACATTAGTGGGAGCTGGTCCGGGAGATCCCGAACTGATCAGCCTGAAAGGTATCCGGATGCTGAAAGAAGCGGATGTAATCCTGTACGATGCCCTGGTCCATCCTGATCTGCTGACCTGGGCGAAACCGGGTGCACACGTGGAATATACAGGCAAACGCGCCGGTAAGCATTCTCTTACCCAGACAGAAATCAATGAGCTCATTGTGGCATATGCCCTTACCCGCGGACATGTTGTTCGTCTGAAAGGCGGCGATCCGTTTGTCTTCGGGCGGGGCAAGGAGGAAATGGAATATGCTGAAACGTTCGGGATTGAATGTGCCTGTGTGCCCGGCATTTCCAGTATAACCCTGCCCGGACATTACGGCATCCCCCTTACAAAAAGAGGCATCAACGAAAGTTTCTGGGTGGTTACGGCCACGACAAGCAGCGGTAAACTTTCCGGAGATGTCGCTCTTGCCGCCCAATCCACGGCCACGGGTGTATTCCTCATGGGCCTTGGGAAAACAGACCAGATCTGCGAGGCTTACCGGAAGGCCGGGAAAGGCTATATCCCTGCGGCGATTATTTCCAAAGGATCACTTCCTGACGGAGAGGTTTACTACGGCAGTATTGATACGCTGGAAGAAATCAAACGGCTTTACAAGCCACAGGCACCCGCCCTGATTGTGGTCGGGGAGGCAGTGGGCACACACCCCCATTTTTATCAACTTGTCAAACAACTCAACAATGAACACCTCAGAAAACGGTAACGTATTGTTCCCCATCTTTCTTAAACTCCGGGATTTTACCACCCTGGTAGTAGGCGGAGGGGCAGTCGGACTTGAGAAGGTGGAGGCCTTGCTTAAAAATGACCCCCGGGCCAATATCACCGTGGTGGCTCCCGAGATCAAGCCGGAGTTGGCGGCCCTTGCTGAAAATCACCCGGTCAGGCTTACGTACCGTCCTTTCCGGGAGAATGATCTGCAGGACGTCCGTATGGTTATCCTGGCCACAGATTCGAGGGAACTGCATAAGGAGATTCTCCCGATGGCCCACGCGCGGCAACTTCTGGTGAATGTGGCCGACACCCCGGATCTGTGTGATTTCTACCTCGGCAGTACGGTCAAAAAGGGTGATTTGAAGATCGGTATCTCCACCAACGGGAAATCACCCACCCTTGCCAAGCGGTTCCGGGAAATCCTGGAAGAAATCCTGCCTGACGAAACCCAGTCACTGCTGGAAAACCTCAAGGCCATCAGGGACCAGTTGCAGACCAATTTTACCGAAAAGGTGCGTCAACTGGACAAAATCACCTCGACCCTCCGGCCACGTGATCATTCCGCCTGAGGGTTGGGATAAAGCAGGGATTCATCCTCCCCTGCCCGGGGTTTGAGACAGGCGAAATCCTTTTCGATCAGGATGCTCGGAGAGCCTTCTTCCTCACCGGATTCCATTCCTACCTGTTCGGACGTGGCCCATTGCAACCCGGCCTTCTCAGGCACAAGCACCTTGATTTGCGCACCGGAATAGGAGGCCATAATGCGGGTGGTATCGGTGAACTGAACCGAATAAACCAGGTCGTGTTCACCAAAGCAGATCTTGTCTGAAACCATTTTCTGATCTGCTAGTACGTCGACTTCAGGGATGCTCAACCTGAGTCTCAGGCTGTTTCCAAGTATGCGCATTTTCATGTAAATCGAATTCGTTGAGTGTGAGAATAACAATTAAAGGAATCATTCCTGACGAATCCCAGCAGGGTAATACCTACCCGTTCGGCAAGTTCGGCCGCAAGGCTGCTGGGAGCACCTACGGCGGCCAGGACAGGAATTTTCGCCCGGGCAGCCTTTTGAACAAGTTCGAATCCAGCCCTCCCGCTCAGGAGGACAAATCCTTCCCGAAGCCGGTCACCATTTCCCCATTCCGTTCCTATCAACTTGTCCAGGGCATTGTGCCGGCCCACATCCTCATGCATACGGAGGAGATTTCCGGATGCATCAAACAACCCGGCTGCGTGCAACCCTCCGGTATACCTGAATACCCGCTGCGACTCCCTGAGCCGGCCTGGTCCCTTATGAATATCCTTTTCGTTCAGGCGCAGATCGGACACCACAGGATTACATGTTAACTCCACCGCCTCGATGCTGCTTTTCCCGCACACCCCGCAACTGGAGGTGGTATAAAAATTTCTTTGCTGAAGGGAAGGATCAAAAGCCACGTGTGGCGCCAGGAACGCCCGAACCACATTCTCCTTTTCCTCCTCCTTTACATCTTCGCAGTACCGGACATTCAGCAGTTCTTCCGGCTCATCAATGATACCCTCTGTAAAGAGAAATCCCCTTACCAGTTCAGGGTCATTACCCGGGGTCCGCATGGTCACGGCAAGGCGGATTGACTGACGGTCATTTTCCGGACCAAACTCAAGGCGTATCTCCAGGGGTTCTTCCCGGGCGAGAAGGTCCCGCTCCGGCACGTCCGGTGAGGTACTTCGTATGAGGGTGGTCGGTGATACAGATTGTTGTGCCATCAGGACAAGCCGCTGATTACGCCATCATTTGATATGTCCATGTTGGTGGCCGCCGGCTGACCGGGAAGTCCGGGCATCCGCAGCATATTTCCGGTGATGGGTATGGTAAATCCCGCGCCGGCCGCTATTTCAATCTCCCTGACGGTGATTGTAAAATTCTGCGGCCGTCCAAGCGCCTTGGGGTCGTCGCTGAAGGAGTTCTGTGTTTTGGCTATACACACCGGTTTGTCATTCAGGCCCAGTCTTTCAATCTTCTTCATGTTCTGGCGTGCCTTGGGCAGGTATTCAACCTCCCTGGCCCCGTAAATCTTCCTGCAGATCGCATCAATTTTATCTTTAACCGGCCATTCCCACTGGTACAATGGCTTGAATTTTCCGGTAAACCCATCCGCTGCTTCCGCCACCATTTCAGCCAGTTCGACGGCTCCCTCCCCGCCTTTCTCCCAGCTTTCACACACCGCTACCTTAATTTGCTGTTTACTGCACCAGTTCAGCAAAATGTCAATTTCATCCTGGCTGTCCGACACAAACCGGTTGAGCGACACCACCGCCGGCAATCCATAGGTGCGGACATTATCCACATGTTTTTCCAGGTTGGCCAGTCCCTTGACAAGGGCCACCGTATTGGGTTCTTTGAGCGAATCAAGTGGCTGACCTCCGTGATATTTCAGTGCCCTGATCGTAGCGACCAGTACCATGGCCCGCGGTGACAATCCGCTGTACCCGCACTTGATATTCAGGAATTTTTCCGCACCCAGATCGGCACCAAAACCGGCTTCCGTAACTACGTAATCGGTCAGGGACATGCCCATTTTAGTGGCAATTACCGAGTTGGTGCCCTGGGCAATATTCGCAAACGGTCCGCCGTGAATGATCGCAGGATTCCCCTCCAGGGTCTGGACCAGGTTGGGCTTGATCGCATCCTTGAGGAGAATGGCCATTGCACCTTCCGCCTTCAGGTCCCTGGCGAAAACGGCCTGGTGGTCAAACGTATCGCCGATGTAGATATTGCCCATCTTTTCCTTCAGGTCATCCATGTCCCTGGCAAGGCACAGGATGGCCATTATCTCCGAGGCAGCCGTGATATTGAAACCCGTTTCACGCATGATACCCCCGGGCTTCCCTCCCATTCCTGTGACTATATTGCGCAGGGAACGGTCATTCATATCCATAACGCGCTTCCACTCCACCGTCCGGGGATCAATGTTAAGGCTTCCTTTCGAGGACTGGATATTATTATCGATCAGGGCAGCAAGCAGGTTATTCGCCTTTTCAATGGCGGCAAAATCCCCGGTGAAATGCAGGTTAATGTCTTCCATGGGAACCACCTGCGAATATCCCCCGCCGGCGGCTCCTCCTTTCATACCGAATACCGGCCCCAGGGAAGGCTCCCTGAGCACCACGGTGGTTTTCTTACCCAGTTTATTCAGGCCTTCAGTCAGTCCGATCGAGGTGGTCGTCTTTCCCTCCCCGGCCGGGGTCGGGGTCATGGCAGTCACCAGGATCAGCCTGGAATCCTTCACCTTTTCGTCATCAATCAGGTGTAACGGAAGTTTGGCCTTGTACTTCCCGTATAATTCGAGCGCGGATTCATCCACCCCAACGGAAGTGGCTATTTCAGAAATATGTTTGAGTTTTACTGACTGGGCAATCTTGATGTCGGTGGGAATCGTGGCCATACGTGCTTTCTTGTATATTTGACGATTAAATTTACAGGATTAAGCACATAAAAACAGGGGTTATTCATTTTCCTTATGGAATTCCGGTTCAGGCAATTCAGTATTCAACAGGGGCGCACCCCGATGAAGGTAGGTACCGACAGCGTTTTGCTGGGGGCATGGACCACCTGCCATGGATTTGAGCAGGGTCTCGATATCGGGTCGGGTACCGGAATCCTTTCCCTTATGCTCGCCCAGCGCAACCCGAGGCTTCACATAACCGGGATTGAACCCAACGAGGATGCCTTCCGGCAGGCATGTGAAAATATGGAACTGAGCCCCTGGTCTGACCGGCTGAGGTGCCAGGCCTCCACCCTGCAGGATTTTAATCCTGACCGAACGTTTAACCTTATTATTTCAAACCCCCCGTTTTATGAAGATGATACTTCTGCCCCGGATGCGGGTCGGGCCCAGGCCCGCCAGGCATCACACCTGTCTTCTACCGAATTACTCGACGGCGTTAACCGGCTGCTGACCCCAAAAGGCCAGTTTGCAGTCATTCAGCCAGAAGATACGGCCATACGGTTTATCTTGCTTGCCGCGGAATACGGGCTGTTTCTCAGGCGTCAATGCCAGGTATTTCCGGATGATCACAAACCGGCGCACCGGCGTATGATGGAGTTTTGCCGCACCCGCGGAGAGGCGGTCCAGGAACGTCTGATGATTCGGAAAGCAGAAGTATTGAGTGCGGAATTTAAGGACCTCACCCGTCCGTTTTACCTGGATTAAGCCTAAATATCTGTGAATGAGGAGCCAGCATAATCCAAATTATATCACTTATTTCTAAAATAATCAAAACCTATGTCTATCTTTACATCGATTTATTAATTATTATTTTCTTTTAAGATGAACATTTTCGTAGCGAAGTTAAACTTCAAGACTACCAGTGAAGCTCTTCAGCAGTGTTTTGAGGAGTATGGAGAAGTTTCATCGGCCAAAGTTATCTTTGACCGTGAAACCCAACGATCAAAAGGATTCGGGTTTGTAGAAATGCCCGATGATGATGCTGCTGAGCAAGCAATCCGTGAACTGAATGACAGTGAACTTGATGGGCGAACCATCGTAGTAAAAAAAGCACGCCCCAAGACGAGCAATTACTAATCCAACTCATTATACAGTTTTAACATCCCCGCTGGTTTTCCGGCGGGGATTTTTTTTTGTGCCCATTTTATTTGTCTTCCCGTAGAATAAGTCGAACGGCCTCGGGCAGGTTTTCCGAATAGAAATCGGCATGCGGACTGTTGCTGTACAGCACCTGGATAGTGCGCATTCCCAGCTTCCTGGCGGGTACCAGGTCACGGTCCTTGTCTCCCACCATCCAGCTTTTGGCCGGATCAAACCGGAATCGTGCCATGGCCTTCTCAAAAAGGAGGCTACCGGGTTTACGGGAGAGGCTCTCTGAAACGGATGGGTGTCCCGGTGCATAGTAGAATGCCTCGATCAGACCGTGACAGGCCTCCTGTATAACCCGGTGGCAGCCCCTCATGTCTTCGCGGGTGTAGAATCCCTGGGCAATACCCGACTGATTGGTGATCACCACAATACCATAACCATGGTCATTTAGTTGTTGCAGGGCTTCCGGTACTCCAGGCAAAATAACCAGGTGATCGGGGGTATAGACATAATCCGGACGATCGGCATTGATCACTCCATCACGGTCCAGAAGTACATATTTATCCGGCATCCGTCAAAGGTAGGGGCTAAAATGTGGAAAACAAGGGGAAAATTTGTGGATAATTCCTCGAAATCGTTTGCATTTGTTTCCGGGATAAATTACTATTTTAGCTATTCATTTTCCAATTTAATGACCAACGACTCCCTTGTCATAATTCCCACCTACAATGAAAAGGAGAATATTGAGCGGATCATCCAGGCCGTATTCTCCCTTCCGAAATCATTCGATGTACTGATCATTGATGACGGTTCACCGGATGGTACGGCGTCCATTGTAAAGTTTATGCAACGGCAGGACTATCCGCACCACTCGCTTCACCTGATTGAACGCAAAGGAAAACAGGGACTGGGCACAGCGTATCTTAAAGGTTTCCGTTTTGCACTGGACCAGGGGTACAAGTACATTTTCGAAATGGATGCCGACTTCTCCCACAACCCTTCCGACCTGGGGAGGTTGTATGAGGCCTGTGCCATTGAGGGGTATGACATGGCCATTGGCTCGCGATACGTTTCAGGAGTCAATGTGATTAACTGGCCGATGGGCAGGGTGATGATGAGTTACTTTGCAAGCCATTACGTGCGCTTTATCACAGGAATGCCGATTAATGATACGACTGCAGGGTTTGTATGTTTCCACCGCCGGGTCCTGGAACGGATTGACCTGGACAAGATCCGGTTTATCGGCTATGCATTCCAGATTGAAATGAAATTCACCGCCATGATGCATGGCTTCAGACTCAGGGAGGTACCTATTGTGTTTACCGACCGTACGCGTGGTAAATCCAAAATGTCAGGGTCCATCTTCAAGGAAGCATTTTTCGGGGTTATCCAGATGAAGGTGCACAGCTACTTTAAGAAATACCTGCCTGTCCACACTCCCGGCGCAATAAACACCCCTCAGTCAGTTGAGGCTTAATTTCCAGTCTGCGGTATAACTTATTTTACCCCTGTCAAGCAGCTCACGGATTACCTCCATTACTTTCTTTTCCTCCTCGCTGCTGAACTGTTTTACTACATTCTCCACGGCCAGGGGTTCCGCATCAAGCATCTCAAGAATACTTTCGTGCATATGCTCATCATGCTCTTCTTCAATGGCGTGTTTTCTTTCCAGGCAAATATCACACACCCCGCACGGATGACTTATTTCCTCTCCGAAATAGTGACTTATGAATAAGGACCGGCACTGGTTTTCGTTTCCCGCATATGTTTTCATCACCTCCATCTTCTCCCGTGCATGCTCCCTCCGCTCCCGCAGTCCGTTTACATCAAGTGCGAGGCGGCTTACCTCCTGCCTTGGTTGAATGAATACCACCTGGGGCTTCTCTTTCCGGGGTTCGTAGGACAGTACCCCCACCTCATCAAGCTGAAGGAGCACACTCCGTACTTCCTCAAGTCCGCGGCCAAGCATCGAGGCAACTTTTGATTCCTCCACATTGGAAAAATGACTCATCAGCTCTCCCCCGTAAAGTCTGAGCAGGGCCTTGATGTATGGCTCATGGGAAGCATGGGCTATTTCATATTTGTAGAGCTCGGTCTTGTCCACCGCAAACATCAGCTTTGAAGGCTTGTGAATACCCTCATTGAGCTGTAATAACCCCTGCTCCTCCATGCGTCGCAGGGCATGGTATACCGGCAATGGTTCCAGGTTATAGACCTCTGAAAACTGTCCGAGGTCAAAGTCAAAGGATTTATCCAGTCCGCTGCCCACGGCTAGCTTGAAATAATTGGCCAGCGCCTGGTATACCTGTTTCAGAAAAGCCGGTTCCGGATGCTGCAAATGAAGCTGCTTTTCCATCAGCTCGGCATCCATGGGATGAAAGAGAAGAACGGCAAAGGCACGCTTTCCGTCCCTGCCTGCCCGGCCGGCTTCCTGGTAATACGATTCCATGTCGGGCGGAATCTCATAATGAACGACAGTTCGCACATCGGCTTTGTCGATGCCCATGCCAAAGGCATTTGTCGATACCATCACCCGAACCCTTCCTGAAACCCAGTCATGCTGGCGGTTTGCCCTCACTTCCCCGCTGAGCCCTGCGTGGTAATAGGTGGCATTCACCCCTTGTTGCTGTAGCATTCGGGCGATATCCACGGTACCCTTTCTCGAGCGTACATATACAATGGCACTTCCCGGTACGTTATTCAGGATCTCCCTGAGCTTGCGGTCCTTGTCTTCCTCCACCCGTACAGCGTAGGACAAATTCGGCCGGGCAAAAGATCGCTGAAATATTTTCACATTCTCCTGCAGAAGCCGGCTGACAATATCCTTTTTAACCGGTGGAGTAGCTGACGCGGTCAGGGCAATGAATGGAACGTCGTCTCCCAGAAACTCCCTGAGTGAGGCAATCTCGAGGTAGGACGGCCTGAAATCATACCCCCACTGGGATATGCAATGGGCCTCGTCGACTGCCACCTGGCATACCGGCATCCGTGTTACCCGCTCGCGAAAAAGCTCCGACTGGAGCCGTTCCGGGGACAAATAGAGAAATTTTATATTCCCGTAAATGCAATTATCCAGGATAATGTCAATTTCCCTTGACGACAGGCCGCTGTGCACGGCTTCCGCCTTTATGCCACGTTCCCGCAGCTGGGACACCTGGTCATGCATCAGGGCAATCAGCGGTGTCACCACAAGCGTAATCCCGTCCATGACAAGCCCCGGTACCTGGTAGCAAATTGACTTGCCCCCGCCGGTGGGCAGGATAGCCAGCACATCTCTGCCATCCAGTACCGACTGGACGATATCTTCCTGGGCCGGCCTGAAATGCGCATGGCCAAAAACCTTTTGAAGAATTTCCCCCGGCGTCATTTTACCAGGTCAGGGTTTCCTTATTCAGGAAACTGGAAATACCTTTTTTACAGTCTTCTGTCTCCCTGGCTTTCGCATTTATCTCGGAGGCATATTCAAGCGCACGACCCACCTCCATAGAGGGGACCCGCGCCAGCATCTCCTTGACCAGGGACATAGACTGGCCGCTGTTACCCGTGATCAGGGATTCAGCCAGGGACTCAACCCGCTCATCAAGGTCTTCAGCCCCCACACATTCATTGATCAGCCCGATGCGCCCCGCTTCATCAGCCGTAATAAGTTCACCCGACAACAACAACCTCCGGGCATGCGTCTCTCCCATTTTCCTGACCAGGAACACGGTGACCAGGGCGGGAACAAAGCCGATTTTAACTTCAGTATACCCAAACCTGGATCCTTCCGCGGCAATCACAAAGTCACAAACGGTGGCCAATCCGCAGCCCCCGGCAATGGCATGGCCGTGAACCCGGGCGATGACCGGTTTCGGATGCTGGTAGATCTGATAGAAAAGCTCCTTAAGGCTTCGTGAATCCTCCAGGTTTTCCTCAAAGGAATTACCCTGGAGCTGCTGTAAATACGCCAGGTCGGCACCCGCGCAGAATACCTTTCCGCGCGCCTGGAGAATAATTACCTTGACTGAAGAATCTGAACCCGCCTGGCTGAATGCCTCTTTCAATGACTCAGTCAGCTCCGGATTTAACGCGTTTCTTTTATCGGGCCGGTTCAGCGTGATGTACGCCTTCCGGTCCTTTACCTCATAATGAACGATCTCACTCATTGATTCCAGGGATTTCGTGAAACAAAGCCTGCCCGGGTATCAGGGCCAGGGTATCGGTATTCTGCCGGTCATGCACAACTACCTCATCACCGGATAATGGAAAATTATTTGATTTACGCCAGAATACCATAGTACCCCGGTCAATTTTTAGCTTCAACTCCTCTCCGGCCCTGGCTCCATATGCATGTTGTATGACCTTTCCTGCTCCGTAACCGGCAAACCACGTCCTGATTTCTTCCGGTAATTCGCCTTCCGATCCGGTTGAGTAACACCTTCCCCGGCGTCCCAGGACCTCCAGCACATAAAACTGCCTGTCTCCGGAATAATAGACCGCCACCCGCCGCTGATGATCCTTTTTAATGTCTGTATGAACCATTGCTCCCATCCAGGCCAGGAGGCAGAAGGCCGCAACAAAAAGTACGCGGCGGCTACCCGAACGAACCGACCAGATCCCTGCTGTAAGAATCAGGGTAACTGTACTGGTCAGTCCGATCGGCCAATAAAGGTCATCCATGTAACTGCCAGGCATTTCCGACAGGGCCCGGAGCGCTTGCGTTACGCCTTCCAGGATCAGGGAAATCAGCCGGGCCAGCCAGTCCCCGGCCGGCGGGAAACCACCTGCGGCAAACATGAGAATCGCCAGAATCAGCACGAGAAACGTGGCCGGTACCACCAGCACCGCCGCAATCCAGAAGGACAGGGATAACTGGTGAAAATAATGCACCGATAGCATAAAGGTGGATGCCTGTACGGAAATAGCCATGGCCATATTCTTCAGCAGGTAATCGGGCAACTTCCATCGGTGGGAGAACAATGGCTCCAGCCACGGCATAAAGCACATGATCCCTGATACGGCCATAAAGGACAACTGAAATGAGACCTGGAACAGCTGACCTGGTGAGATCATCAACATCAGGAATGCGGTGAGAAGGAATACATGCGAAATCGGGTTGGGACGCTTTAATAGCCTGCAAAGCATAAAAAGAAAGATAAAAACCACAGCCCGGATCACAGAAGGTGAGAAACTGGCAAGAGCCGCGTAGGATAGCAGTAGCAGCAGGATGAGAAAATGCCGTATGAGTGTCCACGGATTTTTATTGGGTAAAAAGGAAAAACAGACCGTGGCCAGGAAATAAATCAGTCCGACATGCAGACCTGAAACGGCCAGCACGTGCATGGAGCCGGTAACCGAATAGACGCGACGTATATCTTCATTCAACCCCCGTTTTTCTCCAAGCAGCATACCCGCCAGCAGCCAGGCATGATCCGGGTTACTGATCAGTTTATCAATTTTCTGCCTTACCTTTTGGCGGAGAATGGCAATGTGATGCCGGGACCGCCGATCTGTTCCCACCCTGATCAGTGAATCCTTCAGGAATAATTGTCCGGCTATCCCCTGACGCTTCAGGTAGCGACGATAATCAAATGCAAACCGGTGCAACGGTGGCGGCGGCGAGACGATTTGTCCGCTGAACAGCAGTTGTTCGCCGGGTACGAGTGCCGTCCCTGCTGGCACATACAGGTGAATACGAATCCGGTCATGATACCAGCGTCCCCCGGAACGGGAGGCACTGACCAATGCTTCATAGCGCTCCCAGGCTTCTGAACGGGTAAACTCCCGTTCCTCGATGACCAGCATTCCCTGTGCCGGCAAGGTAGCCGGCTGCGAAAGCTCATGTCCTGATCCTATCCCGTACCCGAGGATCAGCCAGAAAACCAGCAAAAGATGTGGAATGAACCTGTTGGAGAGGAGCAGCAACAGATAGCAGAAAAGAAGGAAGGGATAAAGCTGTTCCTCAGAAAGAAACAGGAACCGGTCTGACAACCAGATTCCCGCGGCCATCAGGCACAATGGTCGCAATAAAGGGTAATTGAGCCAGAACACGCAGGAAGATCGCCTGCCTCGCGGTCAAATCATACGTTCCATTTGCTGGTGGAGAATATCACATTCATCAAAGACCTCACCGACCGGCTTAAAGCCAAATTTCCTGTACAATCCGACTACATCCACCTGGGCATTGAGATACATTCGGTCATGCCCGGACCTGTTCTCCCGGATTACGTCCGAGATCACCTTATCCACCAGGGCGTAACCGACGCCCTTACCCCGGAATTCGGGCAAGACCGCAAAGCGTTCCAGCTTGATGCCGTTGTCGGTAGATCGCCAGCGGGCGGCACCGCACGGAATATTCTCATACAAGGCAAGATAATGGACAGACTCCTCCTCAAACTGGTCGAATTCATCCGCTTCCGGCACATGCTGTTCGTCCATAAAAACAACCCGGCGGATGGTAAAAACCTCAGAAAGGTCTTCTCCGGGGGCCAACTTTTGCACCGAGATCATCCGCGCTGATGATGTTGTTCCTCGTGTTTGTCGTAGGCAGAAATGATGTCCTTGACTATTTTATGTCGCACCACGTCTTTTCCGGTCAGGTTCACGAAACCGATCCCTTTCACATCTTTCAGTATCTGGGTCGCTTCAATCAGTCCGGACTTCTGCTTTTTGGGCAGGTCGATCTGCGAAATATCCCCGGTGATTATCACCTTTGACTGCGGACCCATCCTGGTCAGGAACATCTTGATCTGCATGGGGGTTGTATTCTGGGCTTCATCCAGGAGAATAAAGGCGTTATTGAGCGTGCGCCCCCGCATGTAGGCGAGCGGAGCGATTTCTATTACATTATTCTCCATGTAATACCGCAGCTTCTCACCGGGTATCATATCAAACAGGGCGTCGTAGATCGGGCGCAGGTACGGATCGAGCTTTTCCTTCAGGTCGCCAGGGAGAAAACCGAGGGTCTCCCCTGCCTCCACGGCCGGGCGAGTAATAATGATCTTCTTGACCTGCTTATTTTTCAGTGCCTTCACGGCCAGGGCCACGGATATATAGGTTTTCCCGGTTCCGGCCGGGCCCAGGGCGAAGACCAGGTCATTCTGGCTGACCGAATAGACCAGCTTCTGCTGGTTGATGGTTTTGGGTTTGATGGTGAACCCGCGCGTTCCGTAGATAAGGACCTCCTCCTGATCAGGGAGCTCAGCCTCGGCCTCCTTGGCCAGGTAATTCTGCACATTCTCCTCGGTCACCTTACCGTATTTATGGTAATGCTCGATCAGCATGTTGAGCACGTCATTGATCTGGAGGATTTCCGTGGTTGACCCTTTTATGCGTATCTCATTTCCCCGGGAAACGATCTTGCTTTTCGGAAAGGCCGACGCTA
This sequence comes from uncultured Roseivirgaceae bacterium, assembly GCA_964563925.1. Lineage (GTDB taxonomy): Bacteria > Bacteroidota > Bacteroidia > Cytophagales > Cyclobacteriaceae > JAUILA01. The sequence continues at coordinate 38,407 of CAZLZD010000014.1, forward strand.
CCTCATTGATATTTTTGTTTTCCACACCGAGGAAATCGATCAGGGAAACGTTGTCTAGTGTAATTACTTTTTCTACCAAACGCGAATAATCTTAATGTGAATTTTTAATGGATGAAATTTAGCTATTTTTGCTTACAAAAGTACGGAAATCGGAACGAGCCTTCAAAAGGTCACCGGTATTCACCAACAAATAAAAGGATAGCACGCAACCCATATGGCCATAATCACCTTACTAACGGACTACGGAGAAAGTGATCACTACGTTGCGGCCCTTAAAGCAAAAATCCTGTCAATAAACCCTGTGCTGCGCATAGTCGACATAACGCACCAGGTACCCTCCTGCGACATCGCCTACGGAGCGCAGGTGCTGCGCAGCGTCTTTCATCATTTTCCACGCGGCACCGTTCACCTGATCGGGGTCAATGACACCGGGCAATCCGGCGACCGCTGCCTGGCCATGCAGCTGGAGGGACATATTTTTGTAGGGACAGACAATGGGTTCTTCGGGCTTCTCAGCGACCAGGAAGCCACCTATGTCGTGGACATTAATAAACTCAAGCCGGTGGATACCACCTTTCCCGGCCGGCGCATCCTCGCACCGGTTGCCGCCCAGCTGGCCAGTGGAAAAACGATCACCGACCTGGGACCTAAGGTTCAGGAGTATAAGCGAATGTTGCCCCGCCAGTTTAAGGCCACCCGCAGCCTGATCTCCGGACATGTGGTAAAGGTCGATCATTACGGAAACCTGGTCACCAATATTGACCGGCAGACCTTTCAGACATTGTGCAAAGACCGTGGTTTTGAGATCAAGGTGGGGCGCGAATCGGTGTACCGTATCCAGGATCAGATCTGGCAGGTGGAAGCAGGCGACCTGTTTGTGCTGTTCAATGACCTCGGCATGATGGAGATCGGCATCAACCAGGGACGGGCCGACGACTTGCTCGGTGTGGGCTACGACAGTCCCGTTTTACTCAAATTTGACGGAGAATGAAGCTAATCCGTATTGTTCGCATGACCTTCCGCGAGGCGGAAATTGACAATTTTCTTGACCTGTTCAGTGAGAGCAAATCAAAGATCCGCGCCTTCCCGGGCTGCCAGCACCTGGAACTGCACCGCGACCTGGATCATCCGAATGTACTGGCTACCTACAGCTGGTGGACGGGTCCGGAAGCTCTTGAGAATTACAGGCATTCACCCCTGTTTAAGGAGGTTTGGGCCCGGACAAAAGTTCTTTTCGCCGATAAGCCGGTGGCATTTTCACATGAAATTCTCCAGGTCTGTCCGGAATAACCAGTTGTGTTAATCGGCCAAACCGGTTCACTGCGCATACCGAATTTAGCCTCATCTGTTCTCCCCAAAGGCTTTGGTGATCATACGTTTTCCTGAGGATATCGGAGTGCTGCTGCGAAAATCCTGGCTCCAGGATATCACTCCGGAATGCAAATTCTCACAACACAGGACAGTTTGATAAAACGACCTTTCTATTTTTAATGTATGAGATTCCTGCTGTCAACCCTTCTGATCCCTGTCTTATTAAGTTGTTCAACCCCTGAAACACGTACCGTGGATTCAGACATCGTACCCGTCATCGATGGCGAATTCTGGCGGATTGGCGAAATCCAGGACCTGGACAGCCTGAACGGACCGGATTTATCGCGCCAGCACGTCGTGGATCATGGATTCGTACAGGATGAGCAGGGTCAGTGGCATTTATGGGCCTGCATGAGGGGAACCAGGGCGGGAAGGATCTTTTACGGGTGGACGGGCAATTCCCTGACTGACAAGGTCCTCTGGGATCCCGACGGCGTAGTGGCCAGGGCAGACAGTTCCTGGGGGGAGAATGCCAGGCAGGGTGCCGAACAAATGCAGGCTCCCTTTTTTCTTAAAGAGAATGGCACCTATTACTGCTTTTACAATTCTGCAGGTATCCGGATAATGACCTCTGAGGACGGCACATCATTCTCCCGTCCGGCTTTCAGCGATGGCTCCAACATGCTTTACGAGAAAGGTGGCCGCGACGTGATGGTGATGAAAGAAGATTCCCTGTATTATGCCTACTCCACCATCTCGACGGCAGCGGCTGACGGCTGGCTGCGGGGTTTTGTAATTGTGCGTACCAGCCCTGACCTGAAACGATGGAGTGACTATGTCATTGTTTCCGAAGGTGGCCGCGCCGGAAACGGTCCGGTTAGTGCCGAGAGTCCGTTCGTGCAAAAATACAATGACCACTATTACCTGTTCCGGAGCTCCTCGATGACCGGAACGACCTTCGTATACCGGTCTGAGAACCCCTACAACTTCGGTGTCAACGACGACAGTAAACTAATCGGTGAATTACCCGTCTGGGCACCTGAGATTCTTGAGGTTGACGGAGAATGGTTTATCAGTGACATCGATGACTTTAAGGGGGTAAAGCTGGCCCGGCTGAAGTGGGAAAACAAGGCGGAATAGTCCCTGCACCGGCTTTGTTTAGGGAACATTACGAAAAGCGTACGTTAAAGAATATAGAACATTTATCGAACGCCTGTTAATAACCAGAATAGTCATGCCTGAATTACCCGAAATAGAGACCTACAAGACGTATTTTGACAGCACCAGCCTGCACCAGAAAGTAACTGATATGGATTGTGCGGATGAGCGATTGCTGAAGAAACCACTAAATGATTTTCTGAAGAACCTGAAGGGGAACGAATTCTCCGGGACCACCCGTATTGGCAAATACCTGTTCGTGCACACGACCGGAAAAAAAGTCCTGGTGATGCATTTCGGAATGACCGGTCATCTTGATTATTACAAGGACCCGGAGGACCGGCCTAAATACGGGCATATTGTGTTTTCATTCAGCAGCGGTTTTCAGCTGGCTTTTGAGAATAAACGAAAGTTTGGCTGGATCGATCTTACGGATGGCGTGGCAGAATACAAGGCCAGGGTCGGGCTGAGTGACGATGCCCGTGACCTTTCCCTGGATCAGTTCAGGGAGTCATTGTCCGGCCGGTCAGCCCCCGTCAAGTCGGTCCTGCTCGACCAGGGCGTCGCTGCCGGCATCGGGAACTGGATGGCCGATGAGATCCTGTACCAGGCCCGGATCCACCCGGAAAAACGGGTGAACGACCTGAGCGACAAGGAAATTAAAAAGATTTTTGATGTTATGAAGGAAGTGATTGAGACATCGATCGAAAAGCAGGCCGTCTATCGCGATTTCCCGGATGATTATTTCATCCATATCCGGAAAACCGGAGCCACGTGTCATCATACCGGCGAGAGGATTGAAAAGATCAAGGTGGGAGGCCGGTCGACGTACTTCTGTCCGGAGTGGCAGAAGAAATAATTTCCCTCCGGAAGGCACACGACCTAACATGCTTGAAATTCCGGCCTATGACGGACAAAAAAAGAGTGCGTGAGGGTGTGCGAGCGAGAGAAAAATGAAGAATGAACTGAATCGCTTTCGCTCTCACATTTCACTCTTCATTTTGGTACCCAGGGCCGGAGTCGAACCGGCACGGCCGAAGCCATTGGTGTTTGAGACCAACGCGTCTACCAATTCCGCCACCTGGGCATTGGGAGTGCAAATATGATTACATTTTTGCTATTAACCAATAACCCTGGACACTTCCCCGTCAATCTTTGCACTGCTTATCATCCTCCCCCCTTTCGTAGGGAACGGCCCGGAGCAAGCCCGGTCTGGTCTCAAAGCCGGTACAGGTCGTGATTCGAATCCGGAGCAAATCCGGATATTTATCAGAATGACACACATGGTTGCTCTCGCTCTCGGTTATGGTCAGATCCTCGGGTCACGGTTCGAGGACGATGGTCTTAGTCATAGTCATAGTCATAGTCATAGTCTTTCACCCTACATCCACCGCGCATCATTCTCCCGGACATCGTGAACCCGGTGCCGGGCCATCTTCAGGATGAGCTGCTCGGGAAGCGGCTTGTCGTAGGGAAGCTGAACAGATCCCTTGCCTGTTTTAAAGTCACCCAGTTCATTCTCAAAGGGCTTAATGGAGGCCTCGGTCGGCATAAAATTCATATGCTTCTTAAATGCTGCATAAGCAAACAAAATACGCTTTTCCTCAAAAACCGGTACGCCCCATTTAATGGCCTCCTTCGCTTCAGGTACCACGCTTTTGAGCAGCGCCCTGAGTTGGGTGAGTCTCTCCCTGGCGGTGTCCGGGGCATGAGTAATGTATTGATCAACGGTTTCTGCCTTTTTCATAGCTTCGCTGAATAATTTAGCACAATTAAAGGAAATTATTCAAAACAGTTCTTTCCCGCACCCTTATGATGCCCAGCCCCTTTCAGTAATTCCGCCACCAGTCCGGACGTATATTGGTCACCGAACTCGACCCACCCCGGTATTTGAGGCAGTTAAAGCATTCTTCGGGCAAGGGCGGGGTCGAACACGGGCCCGGCCCGAGGTCAATGTCATAGGGTAATTCAGAGGCATTGATAAACCATCGCACCGAAGATTCATGGGCAACATAGAAAAACCCTGAAACCTTTTCGTCAGGATCGTTCACATTGAATACATTACTCTTCAGTTCGAATGGCGGCGGATCGAAGATCCCTCCCCCGCTTCGCTGTTGCAATGCCAGCTGGTCCCAGAATTCATACGCTTCTTTATCAAGTGAGTACTGGGTGACATACACGGTGAAGTCATGTTCGAGGCGGGAGTTGAATACGGTTTCGAGGAAAAGTACCTCCAGCGGATATCCCCCGCTTCGTTCCATCCGGGTTAACACTTTTTTGAAATAATAAATATTTGTGACGTAACACGTCTTGACCGGACTGTCATCCGGAGGTATCGGCGCTACATATACCCAGCTTGGCACGGCTTTGTATCGTAAATAAAGGGTCTCTTCCTGATCAAGCTCGGGGATATTCACAGAGAGTTCGACCCCCTTCCGCTCGCGAAATCCGACCTGGCCGCCAATATCGACTTCCTGAAGCCGTGAGGTCAATTCCGGATCAAGTTCCCCGATCGGAGGTCCGGCCTTCATCTGTTGCGGGGCTGACTCATATACTTCCCCGTTGGAGAATGTAACGCGAAGGGTATAGCTCCGGCCGGCCTCAGCCCGGAATTCGTCATCAGTCATTACATATTGCATGAACTCACTGTCGTAGACATAGGTCCAGGTACTCCCGGTATCATCCAGGAGGATTACATCAGCATCCGTGATGGGTTCGTTCCGCTCATTATTAACCGGACCTGTATACTGCACCCTGACCATAAAAGGAGCCGGGAATTCAGGCAATGACATACGCTCGTTGTAGGAAATATTCGTGATCTGGCCCTCGATGACGATCCGTCTTGATTCGCTGTCTGCATCAAACTCAATCGGATCAATACAGGCAGTCAGCATCAGACCGGAAATCAACAGGGCACATCGCGCTATATTCATCATAATTTCAGGTTCTCACTGAACCGGACCGGCCAATTTCATTACCAGTCCATCGTTACAGGCTCAGTATCTATCAGTTTTAATTTTTTTAATGACACCGTACCGTGCATCATGGTTGGATTCCTTTCTGCACCAATTTCACCAGCCTATTCCGTAATCTTCCCCGTGATTACTCGATGCACCCCATAAGGAATTATGCTCCCAGTCAAACCAGATCGCATTAATCGGACCAGAGGTATGACTTCTTTCCTGTAAACGGTAACCCATCTCACGCAGCTTCTGCATCACCCACGGTGAAGTATCTTCCCGGATATCCATTACCCCGGGCCGGGGGCTGTGATCATCAAATGAATTTCTCATCTGATAAGATATAATATTTGCCGCCTCAGCCGCCTGCTGGGGAGTCATTCCGAAATCCACAATATTTATAAAATATTGCAACAGCACCTGGTCCTGAATATCCCCTCCCTGAACCGAGAAAGAAAGAAAGGGCTTTCCGTCTTTCAGGGCAAGAGACGGAGTGAGCGTGGCGCGCGGCCGTTTTCCGGGCTCCAGTACATTGTACGGGTTCTCCCGGGGGTCCAGCACGAAGCTTTGCATCCGCTGGCTGAGTCCGATCCCGGTCTCCCCGGCAATAAATGCCGGAACCCACCCGCCACTTGGAGTGATGGACACCACCCAGCCCGAAGAATCTGCCGCCTGAACCGTGGTAGTCCCCGCCGTAAAGGCCTCCAGGAAATTCTCGTCAGGCATCCGGGCGTGATCAAATTTGGCGGAAGACTGATACCAGGCGTTCAGATGATCAAGATAGGGATTCTCCCCCTCCTGAAATAAATAGGGATCACCGGGCATTACTTCCGTTTCATTTTTATCTGGGTTAATCAGCTTCAGACGCTGTTTTGCATATTCCTTTGACAACAGGCCCTCCATAGGTTCCTCCGGCGGGAAATAGGGATCACCGTAATAAAAATCCCTGTCGGCATAGGCAAGGTTCATCACCTGGTATAACGTATGCAGGTATTTCACCGAGTTATAACCCATGTCGGCCACATCCAGTTGTTCCATCATATTGAGCGCCTGCAGCATAACCGGTCCCTGTACCCAGGAAGTCAGCTTGTACACATCGATTCCCCGGTAATTTGTATGCTCGGGTTCCTCAATGTAGACTTTCCAGTTGGCCAGATCCTTCTTGGTAAATAAGCCGCCGGCCTCACGGGTAGACCGGACGATCTCCTCGGCAATGTCACCGCGGTAAAAGCGGTCATACGCGGCCATTATAGCTTCTTTTCTGGATTTTCCCGCTTTCAGGGCGCGCTGCTCGGCCTCCACAAGTTTCTCAAGGGTTCGCTTCAGGTCAGGTTGCCTGAATATCTCGCCCGCTTCGGGCGCTTCACGGTCCTCCCCGGGATGGGTGAGAAATACCTTCCGGGAATATTCCCATTTCTTAATTTCGTCTTTTGAGCGCTCAATCATGTTGGTCGTCTGTGCCTCCATCGGATAACCGTTGGCCATTTCAATGGCAGGAGCCAGAACTTCTGCGAGGCTCATCGTCCCGTATTCCGAAAGCATTGTTAACAGTCCGCCCGGAGTTCCCGGAGTGACTGCCGCCAGCGGACCGTATGCCGGGGGGTACTCCATCCCCTGCTCCCTGTAAAATTCAGGTGTCGCGCCCGTTGGCGCCACGCCCAGGGCATTGATCCCGATCACTTTGCCGGTATTGGGATTATATATCAGCGCCTGGGTCTCACCTCCCCAGCTGAGCACATCCCACATAGTGCAGGTAGCGGCGAGCATGGCGCAGGCAGCATCCACCGCATTTCCTCCTTGCTGGAAAATCATGGAGCCGGCGGTTGCCGCGAGCGGTTTGCCGGTGACCGCCATCCAGTGTTGCCCGTGAAGAGGAGGCTTTTCCGTGCGCTGGGCAAACAGCGAAACGGAACAGGCAAGAAAGAAGAATATCAGAATATTGCGCATGTTCATAGGTTTGGTTGAGATAGTAAATTACTCACTTTTACCCACACCACGAAAAGGATGCGAAGAGTATTTGGTCCTTCCCCCGATTTTGAAAAATTTTCCCATACAGGTCATGTTAGACCGATGATTGCCGAAGACCGCCCGCTTAATTCATGCGGGCGGAATGCGGGCGGAATCCCGGCAATCTGCCCCCTGAAAAAATACAGCTGGCAAAACAATTTAATATTTCTTATTAAAAGTAGTAACAAATAATCTTGTCTCTCCGTATACCAGCTAAACACAATCTGTTTACAAATGAAAGGATACCTTGGAGAATTTGAAGAACTGGTACTGCTGATCATTGCCGCGAATGCCGACAACGCCTACAGTGTGGTTATCCGGGACGAAATACAGTCCCATATGGACCGCACCATAAGTCTTGGCGCATTGCATTCCACCCTCACACGCCTGGAGGAGAAAGGCTATATCACTTCTGTACTGGGGGGAGCCACGGCTACCCGGGGCGGCAGAAAGAAACGATTCTTCGACCTGACCACCGATGGGAAAGCTGCACTGGCCGCATCCAAGGAATTGCGCGACCAGCTATGGAACCTTTCAAAAATTGATCTGGCCAATGACTAGAAACACTCAACCTCCCCACCTTCCCGGCAAGCTGCTCAGCTGGTTCAGCCGGTCTGCCTATACCGAAGACTTACTTGGAGATGCCGAGGAGATTTTTCAGCGTGATCTGAAACACTATCCTGTGTGGCGTTGTAAATGGAATTACTGGATCCATATTCTCAGCCTGATAGGCTCCTACGCCATTACCAAGCGAAAAAGAGATACCTCGTTCGCGGTAACTTCTTCGTCAGGCGCTTCAATGGCGATGTTCATCAGCTTTTTTAAAGTGGCGGTACGCAATCTCCGGAAGCATTCATTATTCACCTTCATCAACCTGCTTGCCCTCTCGGTGGGCATGTCGGTAAGCCTGCTGATGATCGCAGTCATTGCTGATGTGCAGGAGTATGATCGCTTTCATGAAAAGTATGACCGCATATACCGCGTGGTGACCCGCATTGATGATTCGTACCAGCCAGGCTGGTATGCCTCTTCCCCGGCTGCGGTCCGTCAGACCCTTAATTCATTCAGTGATGTGGAATATACCGCTCCTGTCCAGGGAGACCTTACCGGGGAGGTCCGGGTGGACAATGACCAGTTCCCGGTATCGGGTTATTTTGTGACCCCTGACTTTTTCAGGGTCTTTGATTTTGGGATGAAATACGGGGATGCTATTACCTCCCTTGAAAATGAACAGAACATCCTGGTCACCGAATCGGAAGCCCGGCGGCTTTTTGGAAGCGCGGAGAATGTGACAGGACGTATCATCTCCGTTGAACCGTACGGTGAATTTATTGTGGCGGGTATCCTGAATGATCATCCGGCCAAGTCCCACCTGCAATTCGGCATGCTGGCCTCCTACGCCCGGATAGAACGCCACCAGGAACAATCCGGTGCAGTGAGTCCGGATGATTTCCTTGACCACTTTAATTATTTCTCCTTGCGGGAGAATGGAAATCTGGAACCGGTCCGCCACGCACTCGACCGGCTCGCTGAAGAGCAAAACGACCTTAGCGAGGGGCGCCTGATCCGGTACCGGATCGAAGCAGTCCCGGATATAAATTTTGGCACCGAGTACCGGAACAGCCCGGGCCCCCAATGGGACGGACTCTCCATGATGATCTTTGGCTTTCTGGCCTTTCTGATCCTGGCACCTGCCTGTGTCAACTATGCCAACCTGACCATCGCCCGATCACTTACCCGATCTCGGGAAATAGGTTTGCGTAAGGTGGCAGGCGGACAGAAGAAACATATTTTCTTCCAGTTTATTGCCGAGACAATGGTCATGTTCGGGATGGCGTTTCTCCTTGGCTGGACTATTTTTCTATTTCTTCGGACAGAATTCCTGGCCATACTCGCCCCTGCCTCGCGGGCCGGCTTATCCCTGGAATTCTCCCCGATGATGGCCGTACTATTTCTGGCGTTCCTTCTCACCGTGAGTCTGCTTATTGCCTTATTTCCGGCCATTCATTTTGCGAGAATAAAACCGCTGCAGGCGATACAAAACAAATTATCCTTCAGCCGTAGAAGATACAGTCCCGGCAAAATCCTGCTTACTGCGCAGTTCACCCTTTCACTCGGGTTTATTATGGCGGTGGCGATCATCCTGGATCAGTACCAATACACACGTAATTATTCCATGGGTTTCCAGCGGGAGAATGTGATCAATATTACACTGTCCGATATGCCGTCCGCTACCCTGACGGCCATGCTTGATTCAGTGTCTTATGTCGAATCACTCTCCTATTCTTCAGGAATCATTGGTTCCTACGGCGCCCTGACCTGGTTGCGTCATCCCGACAGGGGCGATTCGGTACGGGCCTCGGTCATGAGTGCTGATCCGCGGTTCATTCTCACCCACGATATTCCGCTGATTGCGGGCACGAACCTGTCGGAAAACCAGCGTCAGGCCACATCAGAAATCCTGGTCAATGAAACGTTTGCAGAGACCTTCTCTTCGGCCCATGAGGCAATCGGTCAGGATGTGCAGCTCCAGGACGGCACCACCCGGAGGATTGCCGGGGTGATGAAAGACTTTCATTACGGCTCCCTGCGCGAGGAAATAGGTCCGTTCCTGATTACCTATACTCCGGATGAATGGCGCTATGCCAACCTCAGGGTTACCAATGCGGACAATCCGCATGTGATGGCCGATCTGAAATCCAAATGGAAAGAACGGACAGAATCCGGCTTTACCGCTGAATTACTGGACGATTATATTGAAGAATCCTATTACTGGTATTTCAACCTGATCAAAATGGTAGGCTTCCTGGGTATCCTTGCTATCAGTATTTCAAGTCTCGGTTTGCTGGGGATGGTCGTGTTCACCATCAGCCGGCGGGAGAAAGAGGTAGGAATACGGAAGGTTCACGGTGCGTCTGTCGGATCCATTGTGTTGCTGCTTTCCCGGGAATATGTAATCAATTTCCTGTTTGCCTGCCTGATCGGACTCCCCCTGACAACCTTGTTGTTCAATAAAATGATGCCGGTGATCCAGCATTACAGTACCTCGGTGGGATTGATCCCCGGCGTTATAAGTGTACTGGCATTATTTCTAATTGCAGGAGGAACCATTGGTTCCCAAACGATCAAAGCCGCAAGGACCAATCCGGCCGATACCCTCCGGGCAGAATAATTATCCGGCCGGTCTGAATTTTTAAAAAATTACCTTACCTTGTTACATGGTCAGCCATGTACATTTTCCCATCCCTCCTCTTGACAGGTATGTGGAAAGCCTGTTTTACTATACCGGGTATGAGCCAGCGCATTCCATGGACCGACTGCTTCCGGATGGCAACGTTCAGCTTATCTTCGAACTGACCGGCAGCCCCAATTACATTTATGACAACCAGACCCTGGAGAATATCCAGACTTGCCGGCGGGTATGGTTTGCAGGCTTCCGTACAGCGCCAATAACCATTCCGAGCGGAGCCAAAAGTGAAATGATCATAGTCAATTTCACCAAAGGCGGGGCGTTCCCCTTTTTAAAGGAACCGATGCACGCCCTGACCAACGAGGTGGTGGATGCCGAACTTGTATTACGTTCCGACATTCTCCGGATGTGGGAAAAACTGATCTCTATACACCCTGCACCACGCAAACTCTCCTGGCTGGCCCGCTCCCTGGCGCCTTATGCGGCGGATACGGGTCAGTCGCTGGTTTCCGGTGTGCTGAATGCAATTGTAAAAAATCCTGCTGAAGCCACGATGAAAGACCTGGTCAGGCAATGCGGCTGTTCGCAACGTCATGTAATAAAAAAATTCAAGGAGGAAGTCGGGGTTACCCCTAAAGAATTCATGAAAATCTCCCGGTTTCAGCACGCCCTGGCCAGGATCGAAAGTGGTCACTCTACCTCATGGAGTGAGTTATCGCTGGACTGCGGTTATTACGATCAATCCCACCTGATCGCTGAATTCAGGGCATATTCCGGGTTTACCCCTGTGCAGTATCTCAGGCACCAGGGAGATCTGTTGAATTACATACCTGTTGGCTGACAGGTAAATTTTTTCCTATAATCTTTCAGAAAATTATCTCATTTTACAGAAAAAAAATACTATGGAAACAATGATTATCAACCATTGGGCGGTCTTTGTCTGTGCCATTTTCAGTCTTGTGCTCGGAGCTCTCTGGTACTCTCCCGCACTTTTCTATTCGGCCTGGAAAGAGTCAAACGGGTTTACGGATGAAGACCTTAAAAAGGCCAATCCCGCCAGGAATTTTATTCTCGCTTTCCTGCTTGCCTACCTGATGTCCTACAACCTGGCGTATTTTCTGGGGGACGTGCAAACTGACTGGCAGTGGGGTTTGTCGGCTGGTCTTCTGGCCGGGGTTGGATGGGCAGCGGCGGCGTTTACCACCATTGCGCTTTTCGAAATGCGAAGCTGGAAGTATGTGGCTGTCAATTGCGGGTACATCATCGTCTATTTCGCGGTGATCGGATTGATCCTGGGGGCATGGCGATGAGATGAGTAAAGAAAAAAGCCCGGCCATCGGGCCGGACTTTTTTTCAACATAGAAGCCAACGTGTATTTTTATGCGGCCATGATCTGGTCCAGGTCAAACTCCTGATCCCCGCGAAAGCACAGCTTGATAATAAGCTGCAGCTCGCGCTCTGAGAAATCGAGTTTCTCGGCCACCATTTTGCAAAGATTATATTCGTCCCGGCTGAACTGGCCGTCGGCGATAGCCAGGGTCAGCATCTGGATCAGCTGGGTTTCGCGATCCTCGTAACTCTCAGGGATGAGATACCTGAATTCCATTCCGTGGGCAATCAATTTGTCGAGATCGGTCCGGGTCACGCCGATGGATTCGGCGGCCTCCACCAGAATGGCCAGTTCTGAACGATCCAGAAATCCATCCGAACAAGCCAACGCCACCAGGTTTTTAAGGTGAGACCTGTTCATACGCCTGGAAAGGGCCTGGGAGAGTCCGGAATACGGCAGTTTTTCTGCCATGAGTAAACAGAGGTCGTATTCCTCCTGGCTAAATTCACCATCCGCGTTGGACACATCGATCATATGGATCAGCTGACGTTCCCGCTCTTCCGGCGTATCGGGCAACTGAAATACCAGGTCGCCTGCATTCTCCAGCCATTCATTCAACACCTGCTCGGTGATCCCAATTTCTTCTGACTTTATTTTGAGCAGTTCCTGCTCTTCTTCGCTCAGGGTCCCGTCGGCGTGGGACAGAATAACTAAGTTCTTGATGTATGAATGATTCATTTTCATTGGTTATGCTGTTGTGCATCGAGGGATTTCAAAGCCTGTGCCAAATCGGCAAATAAGCACATAAAATGCCCTGAGGGCCTGTTTTTTACGCGCAATCCTCCCTGATCCGGAGAACATGTCCCAAATTGGGACAAAAATTGATCCGCCGGGGAGGTTTTACTTTGCATTCTCCCGTGGCCGGTTATCTTTGTCTGATGCTTCGCAACCTGAACAGGTATGTCAGACACCCCAGATACCGGGCAACAGGTACCTGCTTTCTCGTCCTAAGTATTCTTTTTGCCCTTTGGGTCACAAGGATTCCGGAAGTAAAGACACGCCTGAACCTTACCGATGGCGATCTCGGAACGGCCCTCTTCTTTCTCCCGCTCGGCGCGATTACTTCGATGCTTCTTATCACCAACCTGATCAAAAGGCTTGGCGAGGGCAGGTCATCTGTGTATGCACTGTGCGTGTACAGTGTCCTGATCGTACCTCCGATGATTGTCGGGAGCTATGCCGGGCTGTGTGTGACCTTGTTTTTTCTCGGCATTTCCATGGGATGGGTAGATATTTCCATCAATGCGGTGGCCAATACCCTGGAAAAGACCGATGACGTAAAGATCATGTCCACCAGTCATGGGTTCTTTAGTTTGGGCGGGATCATCGGTGGTGTCTTTGGCGGGTACCTGGCCGAGCTGGGTGTTTCGGTGCCTGCGCAAATGGGCTTTGCCTGTTTCCTTATGTTTCTGACCATATTTCTTGTCATTTCCCCCCGGGTCCGGACAATTCATGATACCACCAATTCTTCGGGTGAGGTTCAATTTGCCTTACCTTCACGGCAGCTGCTGGGCCTGGCAGTTATTGCCTTTTGCATCATGATGGCAGAAGGCGCTATTACGGACTGGAGCACTGTCTACCTGTCTATAAACCTGAATTCCAGTGTAACCGTTGCCGGAATCGGGTTTGCCGTATTTTCTGCCGCGATGACCTTCGGCCGGTTTAACGGGGATCAGCTCATCCATCAATACGGGCATATAAAGGTGCTGCTTACCGGATTGTCAATAAGCACCGCCGGACTGCTGCTGCTTCAATTTCCGAATATACCCATGGCTATTGCCGGCTTCGGACTTGCCGGGCTTGGGTACAGTGCGGTCATCCCCATTGTTTTCAGCCAGGCTTCCAAAAAACAACCCCATGCACCGGCACACGGATTGGCCGCTGTCGCCACCCTGGGGTATTTCGGATTTCTCACCGGACCTGTCCTGATTGGCTGGCTCGCAGAATGGATCGGCCTTGGCTACAGCTTTGCGGTCCTGCTTTTACTGACAATTCTGGCCCTTGTGCTAACATTCCGTGAAAAGGACGAGGCTACCGCCTGAATTATTAGTCTTTACTATGTGAACCGGATATACTATTTTCAGGAATTATTATAACCATCATCCCGGAAGGCATAAGACCGTTCACCGGAATTGCCTTGCCCGGGATGCAAGCATACATCCATGAAAGACAAACACTCACTTAAGGCCTACTGGAAGACCAACCTGCGTTACCTCGCTATTTTGCTCAGCATCTGGTTTATTGTTTCATACGGGTTTGGCATCCTGCTGGTCGAACCGTTAAACGAGATCAGGCTGGGCGGATTTAAGCTGGGCTTCTGGTTTGCCCAGCAGGGTTCCATCTATGCGTTTCTTATCCTGATTTTCGTATACGTGCGCCTGATGAACAAACTGGACCACAAATTTGACGTAGACGAGAAATAATATGGATGTACAACTCTGGGCCTATCTGATTGTCGGCCTCTCCTTTGCACTGTATATCGGGATCGCGATCTGGTCCCGGGCTGCCTCTACCAATGACTTTTACGTGGCGGGGGGCGGCGTTTCTCCCCTCGCCAATGGGATGGCTACCGCTGCCGACTGGATGTCGGCCGCCTCATTCATATCAATGGCCGGCATCATCGCCTTCTCGGGATATGACGGGTCGGTATACCTTATGGGATGGACCGGCGGTTATGTGCTGCTCGCTCTTTTGCTTGCCCCTTACCTGCGGAAATTCGGAAAGTTTACCGTTCCCGACTTTATCGGTGACCGTTATTACTCCCGCGTAGCCCGGACTGTCGCGGTCATCTGTGCCTTGTTTGTATCCTTTACCTATGTAGCCGGACAAATGCGCGGCGTGGGCATCGTATTCTCCCGCTTCCTGGAAGTGAATATAAACACCGGGGTCTATGTCGGTATGACCATTGTTTTCTTTTATGCCGTGCTGGGTGGAATGAAAGGGATCACCTATACGCAGGTGGCACAATACTGCGTCCTGATCTTTGCGTTTATGGTCCCGGCCATTTTCATCTCGATCGAACTAACCGGTAATCCCATTCCGCAGCTTGGTTTTGGCAGCACCGTCAGTGGTGAGGATATATACCTCCTGGATAAGCTGGATGGCCTGATGACCGAACTTGGTTTTACAGCCTATACCAACGGATCCAAAGAGACCATTGATGTATTCTTTATCACCGCTGCACTGATGGTCGGCACGGCCGGGCTGCCCCACGTGATTGTGAGATTCTTCACAGTGCCGCGGGTCCGGGATGCCCGCACTTCGGCCTTCTATGCCCTTTTCTTTATTGCAATCCTGTATACCACCGCTCCCGCCATTGCGGTTTTTGCACGCACCAACCTGATGCAGACCGTGAATGAAACGTCCTACAAGGAGATACCTTCCTGGTTTCAGACCTGGGAGAATGCTGGCCTGCTTGCCTGGTCAGACAAGAACGGAGACGGCCGGATTCAGTACCGTCCCGGTCCGCTTTTTGAAGATCAGGCACCGGCCTTTGTCGAACAGCGGGGATCTTCGGGTGAGCGAGTGATCGCAAATCCTTTGTCGGAGAATGAAAATGAACTATACATTGACCGGGACATCATGGTCCTGGCAAATCCTGAAATTGCCCGCCTCCCCGACTGGGTTATCGCCCTGGTGGCGGCCGGCGGACTCGCTGCGGCCCTTTCCACAGCCGCCGGCTTGTTGCTGGTTATTTCCACCGCAGTATCTCATGACCTGGTTAAAAAACAATTCGCCCCGGATATCAGCGAACGCAAGGAGCTGCTCATTGCACGGGGTGCTGCCGTACTCGCCGTGATCGTGGCCGGGTATTTCGGAATCAATCCCCCGGGATTCGTGGCGGCGGTGGTGGCACTGGCATTCGGACTTGCGGCTGCCTCTTTCTTCCCGGCCATCATAATGGGCATTTTCTATAAGCGGATGAACAAGGAAGGAGCCATCGCCGGGATGGTCACCGGTCTCGGCCTCACCCTGTTCTATATGATGAGGTACAAGCTTGGATGGATCGGGGAGCCCACGACCAGTGACGATTGGTGGTTTGGTATCTCCCCGGAAGGATTCGGCACCGTGGGGATGGTGGTCAACTTCGTGGTTTCCATCGTTGTGGCTAAATTCACCCCCCCTCCGCCGAAAGATGTCCAGGATATGGTGGAACTGATCCGCTATCCCCGGGGAGCCGGTGAGGCACTAAATCACTGACATCCCATGGAGACAATCCACATAATTTGTAACTTTAATTGGAATATCAACCAATAGAATTTCATTATGAGCAACCAAATTCAAAGCCTGAGCGGGTATATTTATGAGTATCAGCGAAGTGTGCAGGATCCCGAACATTTCTGGGCACGCATTGCGAATTCATTTTACTGGCACAAACACTGGGATAAGGTTGTGGACTGGAATTTTGATGAGCCTAAAGTCGAATGGTTCAGGAATGCCAAACTGAATATCACGGAGAATATCCTGGAGCGGCACCTGTTCATTATGGGAGACAAACCTGCCATTATCTGGGAGCCCAATGACCCGGATGAAGACCATCGCACCATCACCTATCGCGAATTATATGAAATGGTCTGCCAGTTTTCCAATACGCTGAAAGCTAATGGCATCGAAAAGGGAGACCGGGTAATTATCTATATGCCCATGGTGCCCGAGGCTGCCGTGGCCATGCTGGCCTGTGCACGGGTGGGAGCCGTCCATTCGGTGGTGTTCGCCGGATTTTCCGCGACTTCCCTGTCTGACCGGATAAATGACTGCGAAGCCAAAATGGTGCTTACCTCAGACGGAAACTTTCGGGGCGCCAAATCAATACCCGTGAAGAAAGTGGTGGACGAGGCCCTCGAAAACACTACGACCATAGAAAAAGTAATTGTACTGAAAAGGACCGGTGAGGATATTCAGATGAAGGAAGGCCGGGACCTGTGGTGGCATGAGGCCATTGAAGGTATGAGCACCGAAAACAAGGCCGAGATCATGGATGCTGAAGATATGCTCTTCATCCTCTACACCTCCGGTTCGACAGGTAAACCCAAAGGCGTGGTGCATACATGCGGCGGGTATATGGTGTATACGGCCTATTCCTTTATGAATGTGTTTCAGTATAACCAGGGAGACATTTACTGGTGTACCGCTGATGTGGGCTGGATCACCGGGCACAGTTATATCGTCTACGGCCCCCTGCTGTGCGGTGCGACGTCCATCATGTTTGAAGGGGTGCCTACGTTTCCCGATCCGGGCCGATTCTGGGCAGTTTGCGACAAGCACAAAGTGAACCAGTTCTACACCGCACCTACTGCCATTCGCGCCCTTCAGGCCCACGGAACCGAGCCGCTTGAACCTTATACACTGGATTCCCTGAAAGTCATAGGTTCGGTTGGCGAACCCATCAATGAAGAAGCCTGGCACTGGTACCATGATCACGTGGGCAAAGGTAAATGCCCCATCGTGGATACCTGGTGGCAGACTGAAACCGGCGGAATCCTGATTTCGCCGATTGCCGGGGTCACACCCACCAAACCGTCCTATGCCACACTTCCCATGCCGGGAATCCAGCCTGTGATTCTGGATAATGAAGGCAATGAACTGACCGGCAACAGTGTGGAAGGCAACCTGTGTATTAAGTATCCCTGGCCTTCCATGCTCCGTACCACTTATGGCGACCATGAACGATGCCGCCAAACGTACTTTTCCCATTTCAAGGGATATTACTTTACCGGCGACGGTGTCAAGCGTGACGAAGACGGATACTACCGCATCCTGGGCCGGGTAGATGATGTCATTAACGTTTCAGGCCACCGGATGGGAACTGCTGAGGTGGAAAACGCCATCAATGAACACCCGAAGGTTATCGAATCAGCGGTCGTCGGGTATCCCCACGATATCAAAGGACAGGGTATTTACGCCTATGTGATCTGTGATATGGAGGGCCGTTCAGAAGAAAACCTTAAAAACGAAATCCGTGAAACGGTCAGAAACATCATCGGGCCGATTGCCAAACCAGACATGATACAGATTGTCCCTGGTCTGCCTAAAACCAGGTCCGGAAAGATCATGCGACGTATTCTCCGAAAGATTGCCACCGGCGACACCGATAATATGGGGGATACCTCCACCCTGCTGAACCCCGAGGTCGTAGAACAAATCATGGAGGGTTCAGTCAACGGAAGGTGATCCTTAACCCAGTAACGGCTAATTCAGGAAACCCGGGGCAATAGCCGGATTCACGATCAGTTCGTTCAGGAGATCATTGGTCTGTACTTTGCCCAATTCTCATACATAATCCAGCCCTGGATCAGGAACAGCACCAGTGCGAATACCAATCCGGAGGGGTCAAGTACAACATGGTGTAACAGTATGCCCGTCATGACCGGGAAAAGAACGATGGCACCAAAGGCGCGGGTTTTAGGAATGATCACCAGAACGCCTCCAACTATTTCCGCTACTGCCAGTAACGGCAATATCCACTGGGATTCCGCCATACAGGCAAACAGGTTGGCCACAGGTTCCGCAAGCTCCGGAACCGGCATGTACTCCAGGAATTTGTTTAAGCCTGCGTTGATCATCATGAGCCCGTACAGGAAACTGACCCCGGTTAGAATTTTACTTTTCATGGTGTTATTCGTTGGTTTTGCAATAAGATAAAAATAGAAATTTATTCAGAAATGTCGCCGGCATTATATATCCCTTACTTTGAATGGGTTACGTACTAATTACACCTTCTCAGGTAGTTTCTGCATCCATGCAGTGAATAAAAAAGGGTTACAACCCGCACCAGCAAGGTATGAATTGAAAAAATTTTACTTATGAAGAGACTATCATTTTTACTTGTTTCACTTGTGGTCATTCTGGCTTCATGTGATAAGGATGAGAAGGTAAATCAGATCCAGATATCCTCCCAGGAAGCTGCCTCCCTGATTGCTGCTTCTATCGGACAGGACCAGGGCGGGCTGCAGGCAATTTTTACCGATGCAATCACCGTAGTGGATGAGGTGACCAGTGCAACCAGTGGCGGTCGACAAGCCACCTGCGGGTCATCCGACAACACGGCATTCAGCTATGCCAGCCAGACTGGCGAAACACCGGCATATTCATTCAATTATGATTACGGCTGGACCCTTTCCTGTGGAAATGATTCACAACCAAACAAAGTAGACCTGTCACTCTCCTACGACGGATCCATGGAGTCACCTGATTTTACCATGACCTTTGAAGGGACATCCGGATTCACGGTTACGGAACTCCTGCAGGATATCCTGACAATAAACGGAAGTCACAACCAAAGCGCCACCTATAACGTGGTGAGCGAAGGCCAGCAATACTCAGGCACGAATACATTTGCCTATACACTGACCGAGATCAGGGTTTCAAAATCTGACAGCCAGGTCCAGAGCGGGACGGCCGCAGTCCTTCTGTCAGGAATTACAAATCGTGGTGCCTACTCCATCAATGCGACAATCGTATACAATGGAGACGGAACAGCAACGATCACCATCAACGGGGACGTATTCGGAGTGGATATATCCACCGGAACAGTTAACGGATAAATTGACAAGCCCGTGAAGATATGGAAGGCTGCCTCGGTACGGAGGCAGCCTTTTTCTATGAAAGGTCGTCCGGAGACCACACAATCTCGTTCAGAGGCTTCCTGATCCGTCCGGTGAGCTCCCGTGTACGATAGGGTTCCTCCAGTTTTTCCGGGGCATCCAGGAATCCCAGGGCGATCATGGTCACCGGGACCAGGCCATCACCAAGGCCGAATGTCTCTTTCACCCTTTCCTTGTCGAACCCTTCCATGACATGACCGTAAATATCCATGGAGGTTGCCTGAAGCAAAAGGTTCATCGTTGCCATCCCGCAATCATGGAGTACATTCACATTGGGACGGTCTTTATACACATACCTTGCCTGACCAAGCACCAAAATCAGTGCCCCTGCGGCATGTGCCCAGGCGGCATTACCCGGCAGGAGAAAACTAAATAAAGAATCGAAAGAGGTTTTATCACTTCGCTTCGCCACTACAAACCGCCAGGGTTGCTCGTTCATGGCGCTCGGTGCCCAGGAAGCCGCTTCCAGGATTGCCTCCAACTGAGAATCAGTCAGTGACTCCCCGTCAAACGACCGGGCACTCCAGCGTTTCCTGATTACATCAAGTATCTCGGTACGGGTATCTGCGGTTTTGAGATTCATTACGTGTTCAGTCATAATTATTAATTCATTGGTACTTCCATTAACAATATCCGCGCCCCGGTTCCGGCTTCAAATTCCACTTTATCGGTATCCCAGATTCCAAGTCCGTCCCGTTCTGCCAGTGATTCTCCCGCGGCACTGACCTCTCCTTCCAGAACAAAAACATACAATCCGTTGCCCTTCCCCTTTATCTCATAGGTTGCCCCGGTACCCGCCTCAAATTCTCCCAGGTGAAACCATGCCTGCTGATGGATCCAGACACCCTGGTCATCTGGATTCGGGGAAAGTATCTGGTAAAATTCATTTTTGCGTGCGATATCCTTGAGTGATATCTGATCATAACGCGGTTCAACATCCTTCTTCTCCGGAAAGACCCATATCTGTAAAAACTTGACCTCCTTGTCGCTGTTCCGGTTATATTCGCTGTGATATACACCCGTGCCCGCACTCATTACCTGTACATCGCCTTCCCTTATCACCGTGGTATTGCCCATACTGTCTTTATGTTCCAGGTCTCCCGCCAATGGAATCGAGATAATCTCCATGTCATTATGGGGATGCGTTCCGAAACCCTTGCCTGGCGCCACAGTATCATCATTCAGCACCCGGAGTTTACCAAAATGGACCCGCTCCGGATTAAAATAATTGGCAAAACTGAACGAATGATATGAATTCAGCCACCCGTGGTTGGCATGACCCCTCGAGGAGGCTTTGTGGAGTACTTTTTCCATGTCTTTAAGATTTTAATCTGGTAATTATATGTTATAACGCATAATTTTTAAAAAGGGTGTCATTCATTAAAAATTTTAATACTGTATATTTACGGTTCGAATTAATTTTCAGTGAAAAAGGACGAAATTCATAACTTTCACTGGGAATTAAGGTTTAAAAGGACAGACGACCGGAATGTATCGAAATACCACCTTATCCGAAAACAAGTTCAGGGCGATCATGTTCAGGCTTTGCTGCCTGGTACTGGCGATGGCCTTTATGCCCGAACCGGTTTGGTCGTTGAACAGCGTATCCCACGAATGCGGGACCGAGCAGCCCCTGCCGGAGTCAGGCGAGGAAACACCTTGTCATGATTCCAAAGAAAACCTGGAAGATACCGTAGACCCGTATCTGCAGTCAGGGAGTGCCCATCTGGTATTGACCGGTTCATCCGGGCGTATAGACTGGCACACGGCATTGCTTCATGTGCCGGAGAATATTCCTGATATTCTGTCTCCTCCCCCCAGAGGCTGATTAATTCTCCTCATTTTTTAACTTAACTCAAACAACCAAATCAATCCCTCTACCAGGGATTATGAAATAACTATATTATGGAAAACAATCCTTTCAAACATTTCGGGAGTGATATACCCTCCGGGCTCGTCGTATTTTTAGTGGCGATTCCCCTCTGTCTGGGTATCGCCCTGGCCTCAGGAGCCCCGCTGGTTTCCGGTCTGATCACCGGTATAGTCGGCGGTATCGTGGTAGGTGCCCTCAGTGGATCGCACGTCAGTGTCAGTGGTCCGGCTGCCGGCCTTACGGTGATCGTCCTGGATGCCATTACCGACCTCGGAACCTTCGAGGCATTTCTGGTGGCGGTTATCCTGGCCGGGATCATTCAGCTGGGACTGGGTATTGCCAAGGCAGGATTGATCTCCCATTATTTTCCTTCTTCTGTGATCAAAGGCATGCTTGCGGGTATCGGGGTAATTCTTATCCTGAAACAAATACCCCATGCACTGGGCTTTGACCAGGATTACGAAGGCGACATCTCTTTTTTCCAGGCAGATGGTGAAAACACGTTCAGTGAGATTGCCAAAGCCCTGGATTTCATGGAGCCGGCTGCTATAATCATATGTATTGTGTGTCTGGCTATCATGCTGTTCTGGGAGATTCCCGCAGTAAAACGCATGAAGTTATTCAGGATAGTCCCGGGCGGATTGCTCGCCGTATTTGCAGGTATCGGTATTAATGAGTACCTGATGGCCAATAACCCTGAGTGGGCGCTGGGATCAAGTCATCTGGTAAGGATCCCGGGTGATTTTCTGGGTGAATTATACCAACCCGATTTCTCCATCCTGACCAATATCAATCTGTATATCACCGCCGTTACGATCGCGATTGTGGCGAGTCTGGAAACCCTGCTCAGCATTGAGGCAACGGACAAGCTCGACAAGTATAAACGAATCACTTCCACTAACCGGGAATTGAGGGCCCAGGGGATTGGAAACATTGTCGCCGGCGCACTGGGCGGATTACCCATGACTTCGGTAATTATCCGGAGTTCTGCCAACATTGACAGCGGAGCCCGCACCAAGATGTCGGCCATTATTCACGGTTTCCTGCTCTTCGGGTCCGTATTGCTGGTCCCGAATATTCTGAATATGATTCCCCTGTCCGCATTGGCAGCAATCCTGCTGCTCGTTGGGTACAAACTGGCTAAAATTCCTTTGTTCAAGCAAATGTACAGGCTGGGATGGGATCAGTTTCTGCCCTTCGTTATCACCATAGTAGGAATCCTGTTTACCGATCTGCTCAAAGGAATTGTGATAGGGATGCTGGTCTCCATCTTTTATATTCTCCGTAACAATTACCGGTCGGCCTATCACTTTGCAGAAAATTCCGATGGGGAGAATAAGCAAATAAAGATCACACTGGCCGAGGAAATGAGCTTCCTGAATAAGGGATCCATGCTGCAAACACTGCGCAATATTCCGGATAATTCTTCGGTCGTTATTGATGGCAGCGGAACGAAAAACATAGATTATGACGTAATGGAGGTAATCGAAAACTTTAAAAAATCGGCCGAAAACAGAAATATTCAGCTGGAAATAAAACACTTAAACATTTAAGTCAATGAAAGAATACCAAAACCTTATAGAAAATAACGCCGCGGTTGTCCGCGAAAAACTTGCGAAAGACCCGGCATTTTATGAAAAAATAGCAAAAGGCCAGCAGCCTAAATTTTTGTGGATCGGATGTTCCGACAGCCGGGTTCCTGCCAATGAAGTCACCGGCACGGAAGCCGGCGACATCTTCGTACACAGAAATATCGCCAACCTTGTGAACAATACCGACCTCAACCTGATGAGTGTGCTTGCCTATGCGGTAGGGGTACTCAAGGTTGACCATGTCATTGTATGCGGTCATTACGGATGCGGTGGTGTGCACGCCGCTATGTCGCACCAGGATGTGGGCATCATAAACAAATGGGTCCGCGACATTAAGGATACCTATGCGAAAAACTGGGATGACCTGAAAGACCTGAGCGAGGATGAGCGGTTTACACGAATGGTTGAACTTAATGTCAAGGAGCAGGTAAGCAACCTGGCCAAATCCACCATTATGCAGCGTGAATGGAAAGAGCGCGAAGTGCACATTCACGGGTGGGTGTATGACCTTAAAACCGGACTGATAAATGACCTGGGACTCGATGTGACCAATGCAGACGGATTGCCCGCAGTTTATCACCTGGATGTCTGAAAACTAAAAACTGGCATTCATTTTGATCCTTCTTGTATGAAACCATACAAACAAGGAGGATAAAATGAAAAATGTGCTGACAGCAATCGTGATGATGGCCTTTCTCTGCGTTTCCACGGGGATAATGGCGCAGGAAAAAAGTGACAGAAAAGCACGCAAAGAGGCGAAAAAAGCCGAATATATTGACAACCTGGAAACGTTCAGTGATTGGGTCGATTCCCGCGAGTTTGTGATCCTGACCAATAGTATGACCGGAAGGAACGGAAGCATTTATAATTTGCACCCCACGGTCAATTTTATTGAGGTGGATGGCAACCGTATCCTGATCCAGACGGCAAATCCGTCAGGGATAGGATTAAACGGACTTGGCGGGGTGACCACTCAGGGCCGTATCAGCCAGATCAGGGTGTTTGAGAATGAAAATGATGAGCCGATCAGTATGCTGATCCATTTTACCACTCCGGCACTGGGAACGGCCAACATGACTGTCCATGTGAACGGAGACGGGAATGCAACGGCATTTCTTCGTGGAAACTGGGGCCGGCAGGTCACATTCCGCGGGGAATTCAGCCAGACAGACAGTGCGGTCACCTATAAAGGCATGCAACATTTATAAGTCTGATCGTTAACCAATGCGAAGGCCATGAACTTTTTCAAGCTTCATGGCCTTTTGTATTTATAATCCAGCCCCCGCATTTAACAATAAAACACATATGAAACTTACTTTTCGTTTTCAAAACAGTCGGTTATGTGTAAATTAGTTTGTGGAATTGTGTTGAAAAATCTTTAGGCCCATGCGTAAGTCTCTGAAAACCCATTTATATCTTCCCGCCCTGCTGATTGTGATCACGCTGATCTCGGCAGTAACTATTTCCAATGATGACCGGTATTTCGCCATAGCGAGAAACCTCGACATCTTTGCCACACTCTACAAGGAAGTTAACGCCTTATACGTGGATGAAGTCAACCCCAATGAGATTATCCGAACAGGCATCGATGCCATGCTTTCCTCCCTTGACCCCTACACCAATTACATCCCCGAAGATGATATTGAGGAGTTCAGGACACAGAGTACCGGGCAATACGGTGGTATCGGCGCCGTAACAGGTATGATCGGTGACCGCCTGATGGTGGTAATGGTCATGGAAGGGTATACCGCTGAAATGAACGGATTGAAAATCGGGGATCAGATCACCCATATCAATGGGGTGGACATACGCGAAATGTCACGTGAGGAATCCAATCAACTCATGAAAGGTGAAAGCGGGAAGCCCATTTCATTGAAGGTCAAACGATACGGTCAGCCCGATTTGCTTACCCTCAGCTTCAAGCGTGAGAAGGTCAAGATAAGTAATGTCCCCTACTACGGGATGGTCTCGGAGAATGTCGGCCTGGTGAAGCTTACCGAGTTTACGATGCAGGCGGGCAGGGAAGTAAGCAATGCAGTGGAGGAGCTGAAAAAACGCGGAGCCACAGGGATCATTCTTGACTTACGCGGAAATCCGGGAGGACTTCTCATCGAGGCGGTGAATACCTCCAATGTATTTATCCCCAAGGATAAGGAAGTTGTTTCCACTCGCGGGAAGGTAGAGTCAAATAATCAGACCTACCACACCCTTAATTCACCGGTAGATACCGATATACCGCTGGCGGTACTGATAAACAGCGGCAGTGCCTCCGCTTCGGAAATCGTGGCGGGCACCATTCAGGACTATGACCGCGGTGTGATTATCGGGCAAAAATCCTTTGGGAAGGGACTTGTGCAAATCAGCAGGGACCTCTCCTATAATGCGCAGCTAAAAGTCACCACTGCAAAATATTATACTCCCAGCGGACGATGCATTCAGGCACTGGATTATTCTCACAGAAATGAAGACGGCAGCATCGGCAAGATTCCCGACAGCCTCAAATCTGAATTTAAGACGTCAAATAACCGGGTAGTATACGATGGTGGCGGAATAGATCCGGATATCGTTGTAGATCAGGACAACCTGTCACCGGTTGCCTATACGCTGGAAGCCCGCGGTCTGATCTTCGATTACGCCACGGAATATTATTATACGCACCCTGAAATTACGGACCCGGATGACTTCACCATCACCGACCAGGAATATGATGCCTTTAAGGCCTGGCTGAAGGATAAGGATTACTCCTACGTAACACGGGTTGAGCGTGACCTGAACGACATGAAAGACGATGCGCAAGGTGAAAAATATTACCCGCTTATTGAAAAGCAGCTTAACGAACTTCAGGCAGTGATCAATGAGAGTAAGAATAAAGACCTTGACTTGTTTGACGCTCAGATCAGGCTTCTTCTGGAAAAGGAAATTGTGGAACGGTATTACCTGGAAAGCGGGGGTATCGAAAGCACCTTCGGGGAGGATCCGGGTATCAAAACAGCCATTGCTGTCCTTAACGATAAGGAAGAATTAAATCAGATTTTAGGGAAATAGCTTAATCCCGGAGGACGTATCTGAACGAACTGTTGATAAGGTAATAGGGGAAATAATTTAATCCTCGAGGACGCGCCTGAACGCAATCAGTTTTTTCTGATAATAACTGTTCAACCGGTCTTCCACCACACCGCGCATGGAAGAACTGTGAACAAAGAAAATTCCCTCTTCGTCATTCCTGGTAATAATACCCACATGTCCGGGCCGGTTCCGGCTGCCGGGACTGGTTAAAAAAATGAGATCACCCTGCCGCACCGAATCCAGAGCCACCTCCCTGCCTGCATGGATCTGGGTTCTTGAAGTCGCCGGTAACGGAATATCGAAGTTGGTGAATATAAATAGAGTAAAGCCGGAACAGTCAAATGTATCCGGACCCCTGGACCCGTACTTGTACGGCGTACCCAGGTAAGACCTTGCCACCTGGACGAGGCTGTCACCTACCGTTTCGAAATCAGATCTCAATGAATCTGTCCCGATACGGTCTTTCAAAGACGGACTGCCCGCAGCCGTCATGAAGCAAAAAAAGATAAATGCCGGTATGATGCCGGCAATTCGAACTAACTCCATGTTACCAAGAACGAAAAAAAAACGGAGGGTATTTCCCTCCGTTTTTAAAATTTTCGCCGAATGGCAGTTTTTATCGAAGAAATAACATTTCCCGGTACTTCGTCAACGGCCAATCCTCGTCATCAATAAGAAGTTCGAGTTTGTCAACTGCATACCGGATCTTGTCAAAGTACTTTCCTTTAACATCGTCACAATAGGCAATGGCCTTCTTCCGGGTATCTTCAATTTTATTTACACGTTTGCGTTCCTCCACCATATTATGAACCTCCGCCTGGATCGTACTGATGTATCCGGTGATGGTTTCAATGGTTTTCACCACTTCATCATTCTTTATACCAAGACCTTTCAGTCCGTTGGCATTGGTGATCAGCTTATTCTGATACGCAACCGCAGTAGGAACAATATGATTAATGGCCAGATCGCCCATTACCCTGGATTCAATCTGGATTTTCATGATGTAATTTTCCCAGTGAATCTCATTACGAGCCTCAAGTTCGGTTTCAGAAAGCACCTTCAGATCAGCGAAGATCTTCTTCGATTCTTTCGAAAGGTAAGCATCCAGCGCCCGGGGTGTATCCTTGATGTTTGACAAACCACGCTTTTCGGCTTCTTTCACCCATTCTTCGGAATAACCGTCGCCTTCAAACCTGACCTTTTTGGAATCCTTGATATACTTACGGAGTACCTTAACCACAGCCACACGTTTATCTCCGTCTTTCCCGGTTTCCTTTTTAACCTCATTGTAAAACTGGGTCAGCTGTGCAGCCACGATCAGGTTCAGCACCGTCATAGGACCTGCCACATTTTGTGCGCCTCCCACAGCCCGGAATTCAAATTTGTTTCCGGTAAATGCAAACGGTGAAGTACGGTTACGGTCGGTGTTGTCAAGAATGATCTCAGGGATTTTGTCAATACCCAATTTCATGTACATGTTATCACCCTTCTCAACCTTGACATTTCCTTTTTTCTCAAGTTCATCAAGTACCGAAGAAAGCTGTGACCCGATAAAGACCGATACGATCGCCGGAGGAGCTTCATTGGCGCCCAGGCGGTGATCATTTCCAGCCGTAGCAATACTTGCCCGAAGCAAATCAGCGTGCTCATAAACCGCCTTGATGGTATTCACAAAAAACGTCAGGAACAGCAGGTTTTCCTTGGCACTGCTGCTGGGCTGGAATAAATTAACACCTGTATTGGTAATTAGTGACCAGTTGTTGTGTTTCCCGGTTCCATTTAGTCCGGCAAACGGTTTTTCATGGAACAATACCTTCAGGCTATGTCGTTCAGCGACCCTGGACATAACATCCATCATGAGCTGGTTGTGATCGGTGGCTACGTTGATGTCTTCAAAAACCGGGGCTACTTCAAACTGACTGGGAGCCACTTCATTGTGACGGGTGCTTACAGGGATTCCCAGCTTCAGCGACTCGTATTCGAAATCCTTCATGAAATCATAGATCCGCGAAGGAATTGATCCGAAATAATGATCATCCAGTTGCTGACCACGCGCAGGATTATGTCCGAATATCGTACGGTTGGCCATCACCAGGTCGGGACGGCTGTTATACAAATCCTGATCGATGACAAAATATTCCTGCTCACATCCCAGGGAAGGCTTCACGCGGGTAATCTTGCGATCAAACAGCTGACACACCTTCACCGCAGCCTCATCCACGGCCTCCACCGCTTTGAGCAACGGCACCTTGTTATCCAGGGCTTCTCCGGTGTAGGACACAAAAATGGTAGGGATACAAAGTGTTACACCGTAGATAAACATCGGGGAACTGGGGTCCCAGGCTGTATATCCGCGCGCTTCGAAGGTACTGCGAATACCGCCACTCGGGAAGGACGATGCATCAGGCTCCTGCTGAACGAGCTCCGACCCCTTGAATTTTTCTATGCCCGAATGCGAATCGAAAAAGGTATCATGCTTTTCAGCCGTTGAACCCGTTAATGGCTGAAACCAGTGCGTGTAGTGGGTAGCGCCTTTTGACAAAGCCCAGGACTTAGCCGCGGCTGCCACCGCATTCGCAGTTTCAACATCAATCTTTTTCCCTTCATCAATTGCCTTCCGCACTTTTTTGAATACTTCAGGAGAAAGCAGTTTCTGCATCTCGAGCATTCCAAAGACATCCTTGCCGAAAAATTCAGAAATTCTTCCAGGTGCCTCAACTTTGACTTTTGGACGGTTAATAGCCCGCTCCAATGCCTTAAAACGAAGATGTGCCATGTGTGTATTTAGTGGTTGGTTTAATTTTTAAACAGCCGTAAAAATATCATTTTTTTTGCTCGCTGCTGATTTTTTACCCTCATTTTTAAAATTTTATTGAAAAATATGTCCAAAGTGGGTCTTTTTTAGACTAAAAATCGTGATTTAACTGTTTTTCGTGAAATTTCAAGGCTTGCTTATGAACCGATTCCCTCATTTTCAGACCGCGCTTTACACCGGCCGAAGGACTTTTGCATAAAAAAAGCCCCGTGAGGGGCTGAATGAATTATGATCATGTTGGCGATTATCCTGATCCGATAGCGGTATCCAGGCGGTTGTTGGCATATGTTTTATCACGCTCATTCAGATTATCCACCCTTTCCCGGGCGGCATCCGTATCCCTGGCCAATGTTTCAATTCGGTTGACCAGGTAAGGATATTCCCTGGTCTTCAGGACATGATCATAGGGACCTTTATGGGCGATGAGTTTTACAAAAATCGGTGCGGTCTCCACGGCAATGAAAAGGAGCATGATAAATATATTGGCAATTGCGATCGGACTGCTTTTGTCGGTGAGCCTTCCGAGTGCATCAATCCGTGAAGCAAGTCCGTCAGCCATATCCTGGTTCATCCGGTCAAGCGTCCCTGCTTCCGCCGTATCGAGTGCCACCAGTTTCAGCTGGTTCTCCTGCATGAGTAAAAGGTTTTGCTGGCGCAGGGCCTGCAGTTCGGCTTCAACCCTGTCGGCGTCCGCTTTTTTAATGGCGTATATCGGACCGGCATTTCGCCGCATGGTTCCCCCGGTGCCGTCTGCCTCCCGGCGGGCAATCTCCCGGAGGGTGTCCCGCTTGGCAGCCATCTGATCAATTTCGGATTGCAGCCGAAGGTTATCCTGTCTGAGCTGTTCCTTTTCTGGTGTAAAACGTTCTGAGACCAGGCTTTCCCTTCGCTTAAGCTGTTCCTGATGCATTACTTCAAGTTCTTCACTCACCTCCTTCTCGAAAATTTTCAGCTCAAGCGGTTTGGCAATAACAATGGATATGAGCAAAGCCAGGATGATTCGTGGCAGGGCGATGCCCCATTGCTTGATCATTTTACCTTCCTTCCTCATCCCGGAAACTATGTACCGGTCAAGATTAAAGATCATAAGTCCCCAGATTATCCCGAAAAGCATGGCGGGCCAGATGGAATCAAATACAGTGTACAGCGCATAACCCGCTGCAATCGCCGCAAAAAGCCCGGTAAAAAATACAGTAGCACCAATTCCGGTATACTTGCTGGATTCTGTGGGGCACTCCTCCATCAGGGATTCGTCCACACCGGCGCACATCCAGAAAAAACGGGTAATCTTATCCATAAAAATCAAACGTAAGATCAATAAACGAATTGTTCAGAGTTCCGACAACTTTAATGCCATCCGCTAAAATCGCTCGTTACATTCTTCAAACGCGGATTCAGGTATTCAAAACTGTTCAAACACGTACACCAGAAAATCAAAAACGAACGGTTTTCCTATTTGAGCTGTTATGACTATATTAATTTTTTTATGGTTTAAGACAACTCATTTCAGAAGTCGTCGTATAAATCAAGCGTAAAGACATTTTTAGCTATGATAAACTTTACTTTTTCAAAATCAGCAGTACGAAACGTTTCTTCCGTACCCAAAGGGCTCACTTCAGCCTATCAGCGTTACTTTCACCAGGCCTTACTCAACCTTGAGTTGAATCTCCAGGAGGAGCGTTTAAAAAAGCGGCGGTTGAACTAAAAAAAAACCGGCCAGGGCCGGTTTCTGTGTTTCATTGATTTGTAAACCAATCAGTTAATTGGTTTTCCGGACGGAACCCCCACTTTTGGAGTCGGTGGTTGACCTGGAGGGATCCCCCTTGTATTTTACACTTCCGCCGCTGCCGGCCATTGCATTGATCTCCTGTACCGCATATACTTTAGCTTCACCGGCACTGCTGGCCATTGCCTGTACCTGCTGGGCAACGAGGTCGTAGGCATCCACATCTCCTGCACTGCTTACATCGATCATCGCCATTTGCGTTTTTCCACTGATCTCCACGTCAGCTGCGCTGCTCACATTGATGGCTACTTCCTGCATATCCACCTTGAGTTCAACCGAAGCTGCGCTGGACGCCATGACTTCAAGCTGCTTTCCCGTAATTACATCACTGCAGAATATGCCGCTGGCGCTGCTTGCAGCAATCATATCCAGGGTCACAAAGGTGACATCAACCTTCACACTGGAATTCCTGTGGTTGCCACGGTCCAGGGAAATTTTAAGTACGCCGCCCTGCACCTCGGTCTGAACATCATCCAGCGCTATATTCTCCGCTTCAATCCGTACAGAATGACTGTTGCCTTTGTGGAGATACACATTGATCCCCTGTGATGATTTAATGGCGTGAAAAGACCCTACTGACCGTGTTTCAGTTGTTTGGGCCATTGTCTCCGCAGGCACTGCAGCAAACAGGAGAACGCTTAGCATGCAGGTAGTGAGTATATTCTTCATTATTGTCTTGTTTTATTTTTTCTAAAGACCAGCGGGAAATTAAAGGGTTGCATCAACCTATCACCGAATACTGAATTAACTACAAGTGTAATAATTGATGTGTTTTTTGCCCGGTCTTCCATGGGTTATTTTCCTACTTTTATCTTCGAGAACTGAGCAAATTACTTTTTAATTATGGTACAAGAGAAACTAAACGTATTAATCCAGCTCGCAGCGAGCGATAATCAGGTAGCCGAAAAGGAAGCCCGATTAATTCATATGATCGGCCAGGCAAATGGCCTTTCAAAAGAAACCGTCGACGCAATGATCGGTAGCCCGGCAGAACCTGTAGGGGATTTGAGTAACCTGACCGACGACCAGAAGTTTGAACATTTGTATCATATTGTACAATTGATGAAGGTAGACGGACAGGTTTTTAAGAGTGAAATCGTTTTTTGCCAGGACATTGCCCAGCGACTCGGATACAAGAAAGGTGTTATCGCCGAGCTTTCAAGCAAGATATTCAGTGATCCGTCCATAACGGCAGACCGGGAATATCTCCGAAAGAAGACGCAGAAATATCTCATCAGATAAATTAAAGCCGGTTTACACCGGCTTTTCTTTTTTGAGGTGGGACAATATCCTGCCATCAAAGGTATCATAGACTCCCATTGCATCTGCAGTCATGCAACTGTGTACCGGCAGCACTCCCAAGACATCGCCGGGTTTCCATCGTTCCACCTCCCCTTCAGGCAAGGCAATTACTCCGTGTTCCTGACTGATTGTCCGTACACGTGCCCCGGCCATCGGTGCACTCCAGCCGTTATCTCCAATATGAACCGGCCGGCCAAAGCTGCCATCATCAAGGGTATCTTTTCCCAGGTGAACGGCTCCGCCATGAATAACCAGTTCGTTGCGCTCCGGATGCACCGAAACAACCGGACAGGCCAGGCATATTGCCACATCGTTCCATGTGCAACTGCCCGTCTCCATCTGCATGACATCATAGAACACGAAATTACCAGGGGTCATCACTGAAACCTCCTGAAGGCGTTCACCACAGGAGGCATAGGGTGTATCTCCAAAGAAAACCGGAATATCCTGACTGACCGAATCGCGTACCGAAAGGAGCCGGTCAAGGGCCATATCACCAACCCTTTTAATCTCTTCCTCACTCCGGCTGCGGTAGGTATGACCGGCATGACTGTAAAATCCTGCCAGGTTAAGTCCGTCAGCATCCTGCAGCTGTTTCGCCATTTGCCCGGCCAATCCGGGAGCATTGAAGGGGACGCCCGACCTGTCACTTCCTGTATCCACCTCAATAACCACATCCGCTTTCACCTCACCGGCAAGGCCGCTGATCGTATCCGGATGGTCTGCCATCAGGATCAGGCGATCGAGTTTTTGCGCCAATTCCGCAAGTGGCCCGACCAGTTTCAGGTTGGCCGGCATGGCAATGAGAATATCCTTCCAGCCCGCATTGGCAAAATACATCGCCATGGCATAAGAAGACACTGTAATGGCCGAAATACCCTCCTCACGAAGCCATTCCCCGATCTCTGCTGACTGATGGGTTTTAAAATGAGGCCTGAGCTCACATCCGGCCTGCTTTGCCCTGGCCAGCATGCTCCTTGCATTCTTCCTTACAATTTCCTCTTTCACATACAGAATTGGCCATCGGTGATCAACGCTCATAAACTACCCTCCCATCTAATATAGTCATCGCTACCTCAGTATCCAGGATTTCCGATTCGGGCACCTCCATGATATCATTGGTGAAAACAGTAAAATCGGCCAGCTTTCCCGGCTGAATCGAACCGGTAACATCCTCCATAAACGCACCGTAGGCGGCGTCAAGCGTATAGGACCGAAGCGCCTCGGTCCGGCTCATGCGCTGATCAGGTTCATATCCTTCCGGGGGAGTGCCTTCAAGCGTTTTCCGGGCAACACTGGCATAGAAAGAAGCAATAGGGTCTATTGGTTCGACCGGCACATCCGTACCGTTCACGATCCGCGCCCCCGATTGCAGTAATTTTTGCCATACATAGGCCCCCTCCACAATTCGCTTTTCTCCAAGCCGGTCAATCGCCCAGGGGCGGTCACTGGCCATATGAATGGCCTGCATGGCCGGGATAACACCCAATTCACCGAACCTCGGAATATCATCCGGATGAAGGTGCTGGGCATGTTCAATCCGGAAACGGTGATCCCTCGCAGCCTCAGGATTATTTTTGAAAGCCTCTTCATACCGGTCCAGAATTTCCTGGTTAGCCCTGTCGCCGATGGCATGACTGCATACCTGGAACCCATTGGCAAGCCCTTTTTCGGAAACCTCGCTAACCACCGACATCGGCAGGGTCTCATGGCCATAATGTCCGGGGCGGTCTGTGTAAGGCTCCAGCAACCAGGCCCCTCTTGACCCAAGTGCCCCGTCGCAATTCAGTTTGATGGAACGGATAGTGAGCCACCCGGTACTGTCGATCTGTGGTCCGCGCTCATACCATTCGTCCAGTAATTCAGGATTCCATCCGGTCAGCATTACATACAATCGAACGCCAATCGAATCCTGCGCCCGTTTCTGCTGGAATAAGGCGATATGGTCACGCCCGACCCCTGCATCGTGAAAACCAGTGATGCCGTTTTCATAGCAGTTCTGTACCGCCATTTCAAAGGCCCTGAGATCTGTCTCCGGGGTATTCTCAGGGACATGCCTGGCAATCAGGCCCATGGCACGTTCATTGAATATACCGGTTGGATTCCCGAGTTCGTCCCGGATGATTTCTCCTCCCTCCGGTTCAAGGTCATTCATTCCTTCCCGGGTAAGGGGCATCACCCCGGCAATCTCCATGGCTTTGGCATTGGCAAAACCGGCATGACCACTGGCATGACGCAGAAAGACGGGATTGTCAGGGGAAACTTCGCTTAACCGGTGATGGGTCTGAAACCCCTTTACCATGGTATCGGGCAGGTTCGTCCATTTACTCTGATGCCAGCCGCGACCAGTAATCCACTCGCCAGGTTCTGCCTCCGCCACCGCAGCAGCAACCATTTCCACCATCTCGTCGTAGCTCCTCACTTCGAGCATGTCAAGGTTAAGTTTGTTATACCCCATACTCATGAAGTGTCCGTGGCCCTCAATAAAGCCAGGAGTCATCGTCTTTCCCTGCAGATCGATCGTCCGGGTTTGGTCACCTTTCCAGGCTTCCGCCTCACTGAGCTGACCGGCAAACACAATCTTATTTCCGGTGACCACCACAGCTTCCACCCGCGGATTACCTTCATCCATCGTATAAATAGGTCCTCCGGTGATCAGCATGTCTCCGAATTCACGTTCAGGAGCCTGCTGACACGCCGCCAGGAGGATGTAAGATAATAGTGCAAGTTGCAGACGCATATTCTTAGCGTTTAAAAACATCAGTCGTTATGTTTGTTGGGTGTAAATTAATCAACGGGAATTTAATCATCCCGCTCCAGTACTTACTAACCATTCGAATAATTATGTATAAATTTCTGACTGCCACCGCCCTGACCCTGGTGCTTCTGGTCTTTGCGCCGTCATCCCGGGCCCAGGCCCAGGAAATGGGACTGTCCTTTTCCTATTTCATTCCAAAAGACGGCTACTTATCCACCCCGATCAGTCCTTTTTCATTGCGGGGTGTGGGAGTGGATATCACACGGTTCTTTGCGCTGCAAACAGGATTTTCATTATACCGCATGACCGGAATGAATGTCAGGGATATGGAGGGAGTGGAAACTGACCGGCCCATCGTCGGACCCAATTTTACCATTATGGTGCCGGCCGAACTCGTCCTTCAGTTTATCGGCCAGTCCCAGGAATTCCGCCTGAAGGCAGGTGGGTTTGGTTTCTATGGATTTGCCAATAAGATCAATTACGGAAACCTTGACCGAGCCATCAGGGAGTTTGAATCGTGGGATGTGGCCAACAGCGAGGTGGATCATTCCCATGGTCTCGGGCTCGGATATTTTTTCGGAGCAGAATATGTTGTTTTTGTGACCAGGCAGTGGGGAATCAGCCTGGAGGGAAACTATTTTATCGGAGATGCCCCGTTTGAAATGACCGGCAGCTATACAGGTGGTACTGAAAGCGGCCCGCTCGTAACCCGAACGATCGACTGGCAGGACAGCAAGATAGATTTTACCGGGCTTGAAATATCCATTGGCGTCATTATAACACCTTAAGTCCGCCGGCACATCACATTAAACTCACAATAGGTACAGCGGCGCGTGTCATCGGTCTGATCGAAGGCCTGCTCCGAAAAAAACAATTCCTCCAACAAACCATGCAGTTTTTCTGCAAAGGCATCCATACATTCCTCTGCATTGACGATCTCTTTTTTCCGGTTCCTGGATCCCATTTTGAGCAACGGCGATTCCTGCTGAAACAACACCGGCCGGTTAAACACATTGGGCGACATATCATGGCTTCGCCCGGTGGATCGCTGGTATAGCAACGTATAGAACAGGGTTTGAAAAGCCACCTTATTAGGCTTTTCGGCAAACAAATCCTCAATCGATTCAAATGATTGCTGGTCCTTTCCCGTCTTGTAATCGATAATCCGAATGTGGCCATCCTTTTCATCTGCACGGTCAACTACCCCGGATAACTTGACCTCACGCCCCTCCCCGATCTGTTCCATATGATGAATTTCCTTTTCCAGTCCGCGTAAATAAAATGGAGCATATCCCATATCCAGGGATAATATCTCACGGGCAAAATTAAGCACGATCTCCCCGGCGATCCTGTTTTTCCCTTCAATGGAAAATTCTCCTTTCTCAATGTGGTAATGCTTTTTGAATGCCCACAGGAGTTCTTCCTTCAGCTTGTCCTGCATTTCCCTGATATCATTTACCGTTACCTCATCGCCTTTTTGTTGCTGGTGATCATCGTAAATCTTTTCCATCAGGTGATGAAGCACATTACCCAGCGTCCTTGCATCCAGGTCCTCTTCAATCTCATCCTGTTCGTACAGGCCGGCTACATTCCGAAAATAAAACCTCAGCCGGCATTCAAGGTAGGTATTGAGTGCTGAAGCAGAAATACCTCGTTTGGCTGACGGATCAAGATACCTGGCCAGTCGCTGGCGGATAGCCGGAGTGCGCTCAATCCTGATAACAGCCGGTTTTTCCGCATCCGTTTCATGCGCCAGGACGCGCTCGGTAACCTCAGCAGGGAATTCGTACCGAAGCTGCTTCAGGAAACGGCTCATTTCTTCCTCCCCGAATTCATTACCTTCCGTATCCCAGGTAAATACGGCCGTCTCCAGGTTGTGCAGCAGCCGATAAAAAAGATAGGCATACATGGCATCCTGCTGATCAAAGTGAGGCAGGTCGTACGCTTTTCGAATATTATAGGGAATGAAACTGTGTTGCCTGGCCCCTGACGGAAGATTACCCTCATTACAGGACAGGATAAATACATGGTCAAAATCCAGGTTCCGGGTTTCCAGAACCCCCATAACCTGAATACCCCTGAGCGGTTCGCCGGTAAAAGGCACCTTTTCCGTATTAGCCAGCTGACGAAACAGCCGCCGGAACATATGGACATCCACATTGAGCCGGTCTTCTTTACGGAGAATTTCTGAATAACGGATAAAGTGCTTGCGGTAGTGGTGGATGAAAGTCCGGTTCATCTCATCCAGCTTTTCATCACTTTCAAGTTGCTTGAGAATGCCATTCAGGTAATCAGGGAAATCGGAACCCGCTTCCGTAAATATCTGGCTGATCACCGGAATATCCTCAAATTCTTCTTCGCTAAAATAAACCTTGTTAATCGATTCCGCCTTTCTGAGGAATTTTCCGGCCTCGTCCCAATAGGGTGAAATAAGGGGGTGATTGAGAATGCCTGACACCGGAAGGTGATAAAATCCACGTTCCCGGCGGAACAGGCGCTGGTTATCTGTCAGGTATTCAATCAGGCTGTTCACCGGCGCATGGCTCAGCGGAAATCCCATGGTCACATTGACCGGTCCGCAGTCGGCGGGAAGGGCATGCAGCATGGGAAGCAGCAGGCTTTCATCTCCCAGGACAAGTGCAATGCGGTGCCGGGGAGTATCCGGGAAGGCTTTCAGTAATTCATCCAGCTTTTGACCGACAATCCGTGCCTGTCCTACATGTTGGGGCACCCCGATGATCTCCAGCGACATCTCCCTGGTTCTGATGCGATCCGGCAATGCTGCGGGGAAGGTGCGGTTGAATGCCGGCAGCTTGCGGAAGGTGCGGAAAAAATTCCCTGCTTCCTGGCCGCTGTCATTCACATAATAGGCATCGACATCCCACTCCATACGCGTATCTCCATTCTCCAGGCACCAGCGAATAATGATTTCTTCGGCCGTGGTAAGGGCATTAAACCCGGCGAAGATCACATGTTTACGCCGGTACTTCCACTCGTGCCGGTCTATTCCATTGGCAAAATCCCTGTACAACATCCCCTCATAGGCAAGTCCTTCCTTCTCCAGTTCGCTGCGAAAGTCTGAATAGATGCCCCCCAGCTTTTCCCAGGTCCGAAGAAACCGTTCCTTATTCTCCGAGCGGCTCTCCTCAAACCCCAGCCAGAAATCCTTCAGAATTTGTTTTTGTTCATCCGACAAAAAATCAAACGTGGCATCCAGTTCCTTTTGCTGCAACAGGTTCCGGTATAACGTTTCCCCGCTCACCATGTACTTGTCCACTTCGTCAAAGTCCTGCAGCAGCATTTTACCCCAGTAATAAAACCGGTCGAAACTTTCCCCTTCCTCCCGCGGCAGATGGGTTTTGTAGACCTGATACAACTTGTAGACCAGGTAGACCGGATCAGCCAGGTGAAGCGCAGACTCCCTGGAAACCAGGTCCTGCAGGGATATGATATCCGGCGCCCACCCGGGTTTTACCGCGGCGGACTTCAGGATATCTTTTAGGAACAGTCCCGCCCGGCGGTTGGGAAACACCACGACAACATCTTCCGGGCGCTCGTACCTGGTTTGGATCAATTCAGCAATATGCTCCAGGAACCTCATACTTCTATGATTTCATCAAGGTCGATATACCAGAGAAACCCGCTGACGGGGCGGCCTTCCAATTCCAAAAGGAGATCCTTATAGGTCTGCATCTGGCGGATATCCTTCTCACGCTGCAGACCCGTTTTATAATCCACAACCACAACCTCCTCATCACTCACCATCACACGGTCCGGACGGTACTCCCCTTCGCGGGTAAGTATGACGGCTTCATTCATTACCCGCCACTTCCGTGAAAACCAGCGTTTCACCTCCGGTCGTTCGAAGGCATTCAGGATACGCTGTTTA
The DNA here is from genome assembly GCA_964563925.1 of uncultured Roseivirgaceae bacterium. Classification (GTDB taxonomy): domain Bacteria; phylum Bacteroidota; class Bacteroidia; order Cytophagales; family Cyclobacteriaceae; genus JAUILA01. The sequence continues at coordinate 77,108 of CAZLZD010000014.1, forward strand.
ATACGCTCCACATCCTCTTCCGACAGCGCCTCCTCCCAGGTCACTTCGGCCAGGACCTTCCCGAAATCAGGTGTATAACGAACCCGTGATAACAGATTATGAATAAGAATTCCTGTGTTAATTTTTACCTTTTGCTCCGAGGTAATAAGTGACTGATTTACTGGCTTTAATAAAAGGTCGTCTCGCCAATTACTTTCAGTATATTTCTTCAGATAAACCGGCTCTCCGTCCACCCGCTGTCCGGCATCCTTAAAGCGGAAATCACGGTTGCCAAAGGTATATGTGCCTGTGTCCGGATCATAGGTCCCTCCGTCCAGGTATCCCGGTTGCTCAACTACCATGAGCAGCGCTTCATTAATGTGTTTGATCTCATGTTCCTTCTTTTTCTTTTTACTTTTTGGTGCAATCATCCACAGGTCATGGGAGGCCCGGGTCAGGGCTACGTACAACAGGTTCAGGCTGTCAACATATGCCTTCAGTCGCTCTGACTGATATTCGGCGGCAAAGTGCGAATTATTCAGGGTTTTACTGTAATCCACAGGAACCCTGCCCCTAACAGGATCCTCCCTTCCCTCGAGCCACAAAAGAGGCCCTCTCTCGTGGTCGAGCTTCCATTTCAGGTAAGGAATTATGACCGAGTGAAATTCCAGGCCCTTTGATTTGTGAATAGTCATAATCCGGATGGCATCCAGATCTTCAGGCACCTTGATACTTTCTTTATCGGAGCGTTCATCCCACCAGTCCAGCAATCCGCTGGCATCACCCCGCTCCCGGGAAACAAATTTAAGCACATGGTCCATAAACGTTTGCAGGTAGGCAAACTGCCCGTTCATCTCATCCAGGCCCAGGCAGTGTATGAGCTTCTCCACCAATTCGATCAACGGCCTTTTCGTCCAGGAGGAAAGCCCTGATACAAGCTGTTCCGGCAACGTGGGTTCCCGGTCCTTGTGATACGTTCCGCAGGCTTCAAAGAGCTGCTCCAGGTTGGTATCAGGGTCGTGTACAGAGTAATAGAGATAGGTTAGTTCGGCCCGGTTGATCGCGTTATCCGGATCATGCAGGAATCTCATGGCGGCCATAATGAGCCGGCAGGCCCTGGACCCGGACAGGAAAAGGGAGTCATTACTGATCACATCATACCGGTACCCGTTTCCCTGGTGGTTCCGTGCATACTCGCCCAGGATATCAGCCGAACGTTTACCTTCTTTGTTATTACGGACCAGGATCGCTATCTCGCTCAGCGGCACCCCTTTATCCTGCAGTTCTTCAATGATAGCCGGAAGCCCGGATAAACACATATCAGAAACAGAATCGTCTTCATCCTTCTCCTCGGTGACAAACCGGGCATATACAAATCCTTTGTTCTCCGAACCTGTTTTCAACGCCTGTTCGGCATCATGATAAATGTCACCGATATAAGCTGACGCCACCTCTTCAAGATGGTCTTCGCCTGAGCTGTACGCAACGCTTACCACACCTGGCAAGGCATTGAATAATGCGTTATTGAATTCCACTACCGAAGCGGCACTTCGAAAATTCCTTCCCAGTTTGCGCAGGTCGATATACCCCTGGTTAAATTCCTGCATCACCCCCGACTGCAACAGCTCGAGGGCTCCCCCGCGCCAGCGGTAGATGGATTGTTTCACATCACCTACAATAAGGTTGGTATTTCCTTCCGCAAGGCTGTTTCGAACGAGCGGCAAAAAGCTTTCCCATTGCATCTGGGAAGTATCCTGGAATTCATCGATCAGGAAGTGGTCATAGAAGGCGCCGACCTTCTCGTAAATGAACAGCGCATCCGTATTCGTTACCAGTTCGGTCAGCAGACGCGTGGCATCTGAAATAAACATCAGGTCATGCTCCTGCTTGTACTCATTCATTTTCCGGAGAATATCAATGGTAAGTCCGAACACATACATATTCTTCAACACCTGGGAGGCAGTGATAAAAGCAGGACTTCTTGTATCCACAAGGTGAAGCAGTTCCTCAAATTTAGCGCGAAGGCCCGAGTCCAGTGCGGCGCGTACATTTCCTTGCGGTTCCGATGCGCCGGTATATTTATCCTCTTCAATGGCCGTCCTTATCCGGACCCCGATCTCCAGGTTATCCTGAAGCACTTTTGACGGAAAGGTTGCCACCCCGCCATTGCCTTTATAACTGAAGTCGTTGACCGTAAGTCCGTATTCATCCATAAGTCGCAGGACTTCGTTTGCCTTGCCGTGAAGCAGGGCGCGAATCCGTGCTATTTCCTTCTTGAGGGCCTTACCCAGATCATGCAGCTCTTCCCTCGGCATATTCCTGATCTCCTTTTCGTGGACCTGAAAATCTTCTTTCAGGAGGTCCTGCGTGAACGACTCAAGGTGGCGTTCGACCATCCAGGAGCTACCTTCTTCCAGCTTGTGCCTGGAGAAATCAACCAGCCACTGGCGAAGGACCGGATCATCCTCCACCTGGGCCAGAAGGTCCTGTATGATCTCGTGGATGGTCAGGTCCACATCCAGTTCAAGCCGGTAGCTTCCCGCCAGTCCCAGTTCGCGGGCAAACCCGCGGATTACACGCTGAAAGAATGCATCAATAGTGGTAATGGAGAAATGACCGTAGTCATGCAATATATCCCTGAGAAGGGATTTACTGGCCCTCTGAAATTCTTCCTCACTCATACCAAAGTCCTGCCTGAGTTCCTCACCCATGCCTGTGAGATTTCCCTGACTGAATTCATAGAGCTGATCTACAATCCGGTCCTTCATTTCCTGCATTGCCTTATTGGTAAAGGTGACCGCAAGAATTTTCCGGTAGTGTTTATTTCCGGTGCGGGAGAATGCAAGGCGCAGGTATTCCCGGGTCAGCGTATAGGTTTTGCCGGACCCGGCGGAAGACCGGTAAATAATGAGGAATTGGTTGTCCATCATGAGGCTATTGCAGCTCCTAAGCTAAATTATTTGTATGTCAATAGCCAGCCGGTCAGAGTGATTAAACCAACCGCAATTTTATTTCTTCATGACGTACGTTAGTACGGGTTTCTGGGTATGGTTTACCACCGATTCGGCCAGGCTGCCTGTAAGAAGGTGCGCCAGGCCGGTACGGCCGTGGGTGGCCATGGTGATCAGGTCGGCTTTCTTCATTTGAGAAAAATTCAGGATGCCTGCTTCCTCTGAAGAATCGTTGTACACATGTACGTCATAGTCAGGAAATCCGATTTTTTCAGCCAGGTCGGTGAGTCTGGGTAAGGATTCATGATCCGGCCGGAAATTATTCGGGGTATTAACCCGTACCACATCCACATGTGCGTGGTAGGCCTGGATAATTTCCATCAGGATTGGGGTACATGATTGGTCCGGCTCTTCCAGGGAGTTGGCATACACGACATTCTCCAGGGAAAGCTTTTTAACCTTTTCATGGACGGTGATAACCGGACAGGGTGCATGCCGCACAATCCTTTCCGCGTTGGACCCGATCAGAAATTCCTCAAATCCCCCGGACCCTTTGGTACCCATGATGATCAGGTCGATTTCCTTCTCCTTGATCACTTCCTTTACCCCATAGTAGATATCCCCTACGTGAATCTCGGTTTTGACTTTTACATCCTTGAGTGCCGGGTCACTGACCAGCTCCTCCATCTGTTCCTTACCCCGTTCGATAAGCTTCAGCACAAAAAGCCGATCCTGCATATCGGGCAGGGCCACCTCTCCGGTGTAGTGCACACTTGGCAGTGTGGCATCGACCACCACGTGCAGTAATGTAAGTTCAGCATTCAGCTTCCGGCCCAGTTCACCGGCAAATTCTATTGCATAACCGGCCTGTTCGGAAAAATCGGTGGGAACAAGTATCTTTTTCATGACTGCATTTTTAGGTTAACAAGTAAACCAATTTATACTCCTGCCTTTTACTCAAAGACAAGATACAACCAAACCAGGCACCAAAGACTAATGGATCGCAGGTAAAAACATGTTCTGTATCAGTCTCCCGGGAGAATGATAAATTACAAAAGAGTTTGGGAAACGCCGAAGAATAATACAAAAACCAGGGTACTCAGGGCCATTTGCTTCAGGTAAGGGTCAAGTTCGGCAGGGTCCTGCTTTCGGGCAACGCCCCGCAGGTTGATAATAAACAGGGGTAAACAGAGCAGGTAGGCAAATTGCCAGGGCGTCTGGAAGTTGAGTAACGTATACAGAACTGCCGCAACCCAGCCGGTTGCCAGCAATATACCATGGTAGATGATGGCATTAGCCCTGCCTATCCGTACAGGAATGCTGTATTTACCCGCCTTCCTGTCCGATTCAATATCACGGATATTATTCACATTCAATACCCCCGCAGCAAATACACCGCAACTTATCCCGGGCAGGAGGTGCGCCCATTCAAGATTCTGACGGTAGAGGTAATAGACACCCAGCACCCCGACAATCCCGAAAAACAGAACCACGGACAAATCCCCAAGTCCGGCATAGCCATAGGGTTTTCGGCCTGCCGTATAATAGACTGCTGCCATTATTGCCAGGATTCCAAGCACAAGAAAAAACAGAAATACCTCCCAGTGCAATCCGACAGATACATAAATGAGTCCCAGCCCGCTGATCAGGCTCAGGGTTATCAGGATACCAATCGCCAGCCGCATCTTTTCCACGGTAATAGTGCCTGACTGGACCATTCGGGCAGGACCCTTGCGGTCAGCGGAGTCGGCTCCGTGGACTGAATCCCCGTAATCATTGGCAAGGTTTGACAACACCTGAAGAAATATGGTGGTTAAGCTGGCAAGGGCAAATATCTTCCAGCTAAACGCCCCGTCCCCATAGGCCAGAAAGCTTCCCATACCGATACTGGCCAGGGCCAGGGGCAATGTTCGGAGCCTGAACGCGGTGATCCAGGGGGATATGGGAGATATTGCTGCCATTTACATTTGTTCCGGCACGTTAATTCCCAGCAGGCCCATTCCATGGCGAATAACCCGGGCCACCATGAGCGAGAGGGAAACCCTGAACGTAAGCAACTGCTCGTTTTCTTCTGCGAAGATCGCTATTTCCTGGTAAAAGCGGTTATATTCCTTGGCCAGATCGAAGACATATTGCGCGATAATGTCCGGAGCATAGCTGGCTCCCGCCTCCTCCACCCTGCCCGGGTAAAGGTGCAGAAGATAAACCAGGTACTGCTCAACTTCCTGAAGCCGGATATCCCCGGCAACCTCTGATTCCGGAATGCCCAGCTGGGCCGCCTTTCGCAGTATGGCAGAAATGCGGGCATGTGTGTACTGAATAAAAGGAGCTGTGTTTCCCTGGAACTGAATGGATTCGTTGGGGTCGAACAACATCCGTTTTCTGGGATCCACCTTAAGCAGGAAATATTTCAGGGCACCCAGCCCCAGGATTTCGTATAACTCATGGGCTTCCTTATCGGTAAATCCTTCAATCTTACCCAGTTCCCTTGTATGTGATTCGGCCGTTCGGATCATTTCCTCCATCAGTTCATCGGCATCCACCACGGTTCCCTCCCGCGACTTCATCTTCCCGGAAGGAAGATCAACCATACCGTATGAAAGATGGTAACATTCCCGGGCCCAGTCGTATCCAAGCTTCTCAAGGATCAGAAAAAGAACCTTGAAATGGTATTCCTGCTCGTTTCCAACCGTGTAAATCTGTCGGGAAATACCTGGAAAATCCCGGAAACGCAGGATGGCCGTTCCTATATCCTGGGTCATATATACCGAGGTACCGTCGGCACGAAGGAGGAGCTTCTGATCCAGCCCCTCTTCTGAGAGATCCACCCATACAGATCCATCTTCCTTCTGGTAAAATATTCCTTTTTCAAGACCTTTCAGCACCTCTTCCTTTCCAAGCAGATAGGTATCCGACTCATAATACAACGTATCAAAATCTACTCCCATCTGATGGTAGGTGGCCTCAAACCCACTGTAGACCCATCCGTTCATCCGCTCCCATAGCTGAACCGCCTCCGGGTCTTTCTGCTCCCATTTCCGTAACATTTCCTGCGCCTCCTTCATGATCGGCGCCTCTTTGCCCGCCTCTTTTTCCTCCATTCCCTGTCCGACCAGCTCCCTGACTTCCGCCTTATATTCCCGGTCAAAGCGAACGTAGTAGTCACCTACCAGTTTATCCCCCTTTTTGCCCGTTGTTTCCGGGGTTTCCCCATTGCCATACCGCTTCCAGGCGACCATGGATTTACAAATATGGATTCCCCGGTCGTTGATGATCTGAACTTTATGGACTTCATACCCATTGGCCTTCAGGATCTCCGCCACCGACCAGCCCAGGAAATTGTTGCGGAGATGACCCAGGTGGAGGGGTTTGTTGGTATTCGGACTTGAATACTCGATCATCACTTCCTGATCGTTGGAAGGTTTCGAACCATATTCCGGCGTTGCGATCATCTGCTGAAATGCTTCCACCCACACCTTGTCGTAGAGCGCCAGGTTTAAAAACCCCTTAATGACGTTAAAGTCGCGGACATGAGCGGAGTGTTCTTTTAGCCATTCTCCGAGGCCCTGGGCAGTCTGCTCCGGACCTTTCCTGGTTTGCTTCAGGTAGGGAAAACATACCAGGGTGTGTGACCCTTCAAATTCCCTGCGGGTGGGTTGAAGTACAATTTCACCGGCTGGTATGTCCAAGCCATATACAGCCTCAAATGCTGAGGATAAATCCTGCGAAAGGGCAGCTTCAATCATTTCTTTTTCAGTTTTAACTCATACAGATCATGACGACGGTCCTTCAGGTTACGCACACTTCCGTGGGTATGTAATTCGAGCAGGTCGTTCAGGTCCACATCGGCAATGATCGTATTTTCAGTATTTGGTGTTCCTTCAGCCACAATAGCAGTATGGGGAAAGGCAAAATCAGACGGGGAGAATACGGCAGATTGGCCAAACTGGATGTCCATATTCCATACTTTGGGCAGGTTGCCCACACTCCCTGAGATAGCCACGTAGCATTCGTTCTCCACCGCACGGGCCTGGGAGCAAATTCGCACCCTGTGATAACCATTCTGCATGTCAGTGGCAAACGGGACAAACAGGATTTCCAGCCCTTTATCGGCCATCAGCCTGGGCAGTTCCGGAAATTCAACGTCATAGCATATCAGGATGCCAATTTTGGCCACATCTGTGTCAAACACTTTTACCTCGTCTCCTCCCGACATGCCCCAGTCGCTGATTTCTGCCGGGGTTGGGTGGATCTTATATTGCGCATCGTAAGAACCATCCCGGCGGCATAAGTAGGCCACGTTATATAATTTCTCATCCTCATACACAGGCATGCTGCCCGCGATGATATTGATATTGTAGGTAACGGCAAAATCCAGGAGCTTTTCACGAATCTGGTCAGTATAATTGGCCAGCTTCCGGATGGCCTGTGCCGCATCACTTTCATTAAACTCCGCCATAAGCGGCGCATTGAAAAGTTCCGGGAATAGAAGAAAATCCGCTTTGTACCCACTTACGGCATCCACAAAAAACTCCACGTTTTCAAAAAAGGATTCCACCGACCGAACAGACCTCAGCTGCCACTGCACTACCCCGATACGGGCGTAGGAGGCCTTTCTTGACATTACTGATTCCTTCTCCTCGTAATAGATGTTGTTCCACTCGACCAGCACTGCATAGTTTTTGGATGCCTTATCACCCGGAAGGTAGTTCTTCAGGATTTTACGGACATGAAAGTCATTGGAGGTTTGAAAATACAGGACCGGGTCATAAATCTCCTTATTCCGTACCTTCTGGATATATTCCTTGGGAGAAAGCTCGTGGCTGAACTTATGATAATTGGGCATTCTCCCCCCGGCAACGATGGACCTGAGGTTCATATGCTCACACAGCTCTTTCCGGGTATCATACAGCCTTCGTCCCAGGCGCATGCCCCGATATTCCGGATCCACACTGATCTCTATGGCATAAAGCACATCCCCTTCCGGGTCATGGGTGGAGAAGGTTTCATCCCCGGTGATTTTCTTATAGGTATGGTTATCACCGTATTTCTTGTAATCAACGATGATCGACAGGGCAAATGCCACCACCTTGCCGTTATCCTCCACACATAACTGTCCTTCCGGAAAAAGCTTGATCAGCTTCCGGATCTGTGTTTTGGTCCAGATATCATGCATAAGGGTGTATGCACCACTCATGATCGCGGATATCCGGTCATAATCACTGATTTTCAGGTTTCTGACAACCAGCAGGTGATGTTTGATTTCGGGAGTGGATTCTGACATAGGTTTATTACCAGCCCAGTACGTAAGCAAAGATAAGCGGTGCCACGATGGTGGCATCTGATTCCACGATGAATTTCGGAGTATTTATATCCAGCTTGCCCCAGGTAATCTTTTCATTGGGAACTGCACCCGAATAGGAGCCGTAGCTGGTAGTACTGTCTGAAATCTGGCAGAAGTAGCTCCAGAACGGTGTATCGGTTCGTTCGAGGTCCTGATACAGCATGGGTACCACGCAAATGGGGAAATCACCGGCAATACCCCCACCAATCTGAAAAAACCCGATCCCCTCGTCACCGGCCTGCGCCGTGTACCAGTCGGCCAGAAACGTCATATATTCAATCCCCGATTTCATCGTAGAGGGCTTCAATTCGCCTTTTACACAATAGGAGGCAAAAATATTTCCCAGGGTGGAATCTTCCCAGCCGGGCACCACCATGGGCAGGTTCTTTTTAGCCGCCTCGATCATCCAGCTGTGGGCCGGGTCAATTTCATAGGCATCTTCCATAACCCCGGAATTCAGCAATCTGAACAGAAATTCATGGGGAAACAACCGTTCCCCGTTGTCTTCAGCCTCTTTCCAGATATTAAATATATGCTTCTGGATATGGCGAAAGGCTTCCTCTTCCGGAATACACGTATCGGTTACACGGTTCATTCCCTCCTGAAGCAAATCCCACTCCTGCTGCGGGGTCAGGTCACGGTAATTCGGGATACGCTTGTAATGGCTGTGTGCCACCAGGTTCATGACATCCTCTTCCAGGTTGGCCCCGGTACAGGAAATAATATGCAGTTTATCCTGCCTGATCATTTCTGCCAGTGACTTTCCAAGTTCGGCCGTACTCATTGCCCCGGCCAGTGACACCAGCATCTTCTTTCCGCTTTCAAGGTGATCGCGGTACGCTTTGGCCGCATCAACCAGGGCGGCCGCATTAAAATGCAGATAATGTTTTTCGATGAATTCTGAAATGGGCTTGCTCATAATGATAGTTTATTCAGGAAACAGATTCGGGCAGAAAAACCTCGGCCATCATGCACCGGGCGCTTCCGCCTCCGAGCGCCTCAATGGTATCCAGCGAACTGTGCAGGATCGGACAATATTTCCGGATCGCCTCTTTCTGCAGTTCATGTAAGGACGTAAAGGCTGCTTCTGACATAACAAGGTATTTCCGCTCCGGGTTATGACGTGCATGTACCTGCAGCATATTCCCGGCAAAGCGATGCTTTTGTTCTTCACTAATATAAATAACTTCTTTGCCGGATTGTTCGATTGACCGGACCACACCGGCTCTTTCTACCGGATCATCGATAGAATCGGCACACACAATGGCAAATTCCTCCGCCACGCACATCATTACATTGGTGTGATAGATGGGTACACGCTGCCCGTTAACGGTTTGGTTTGCTGTAAACGTGACCGGCTGATATCCGAAGCGTTCGCAGAACCTCTGAAAAGCCGCCGCGTCTGTACGCTCCGAAATAGCCGCGTAGGCAATTTTATTAACCCTGTCAAGAACCATGCTCCCGGTGCCTTCCAGAAATACATTCTCCGGCTCACTGTCGGTAAAATCCTCGACCGATTCAATAGTGAAATTATAATCTTTTTGCAGAGACTCAAGAATATCCTTTCTGCGCTCAAGCCGGCGATTGGCCGCAAACATCGGGTAAAGCCCCACCCTTCCGTCCTGGTGGAAAGAAACCCAGTTGTTCGGAAAAATACTGTCAGGGGTTTCCGGTGTTTCCGTATCTTCCACAACGATAACACGGATGCCGGCTTCCCGCAATTTACCTACGAACTGGTCGAACTCCCTTCGCGATCGTTCAAACACCTCATCTTCGGTCACTCCCTCCAGGGCCTTCTGATAGTAGTTGTTAATGGCGGTCTCCTCGTTCATCCTGAACCTGACAGGACGAATCATCAGTAACGTATCTGTGGTTTGCTGACTCATATCCGGTAATTCTAACCTCGTAATAAAGGAAGGGTGGAACAACGGAGCAATCCTTCCATTTTGGCAGTCTGGGCGTATGGGATTGCCTCTACGGTAAAGCCCCGGTCGGTAAGTTCGTTATTCAAACGCGTAAATCCCAATTCGGAAACAATGACTTCAGGAGAAATAGAGAAAACATTTGAATTCATCTCGTACATTTCTTCACGATCAATTTCAATCAAATTTTCCCGCCCGAAAAAATCATAGAGAAATTCAACATCCTGCCGGTTCTTGAACCCGCCCGGATAGATAATGGCCATTCCCTTCCCTATTGGCTGAAAACAACAGTCCAGGTGCAGGGCATTCTCCCGCGGATCTGTATCAGATTTATTCAGCTCGAAGGCCTTCACCTTCTTCCCGGGAAACTGCTCACGCAGGAATTCCACGCCCTCGGTATTGGTCCGGGAAACCACGTATTTCTCAAAATCAGGTTTTTCGGAATAGCCTACAAAAATATGATCATACCAGGGCATGACATCGCCCCCTTCAATGCGCACGCCGTCCGGCACGAACAGAACCTGATCATGTGGCAATTCATCAATAATGTACTGGATGCCTTCTATTTCCTTGTTCCGGTTTTTAAGAATCCGGGGCTTGATAAATTTATCTTCTATGACAAATCCGATATCCCTGGAGAATATCTGGTTATAATGACCGAGAATCTCAGGGCGGTAAACCCTGACCCCGTAACGTTCGAGCACCTCCCTGAAACCCTCCATTTCCTTTACAAGGTCGGCCTCCACCGGATAGGTTCCCGCCAGTATATGCTCCCTGGTCTTCGGGTCATAGGCCTCGTCAATCGGAGGAGTACCCCCGAAATTCCTTGCAGACCCCAGTACAACCGCCTTCAGGGGCGATATTTCGTCATTCACATATATTTTCATATTGCCGGCCGATTTTCAACCGCAAAGGTAGGCAGCCGGAATCTCATTAAAAAGCACGGAAAAAAGTTTAAAAATTAATGGGGTTTAAATTCAATAGGCGCAGATTATTTTATATCCACATCCTCATTTTTTCGTGAAATCACTCGAAATTCGTACCATTGCGCTAATTAAATCGTAGTTACTATTCTAAAAGGATTGAAAAAATATAAGGACCTGATCGAGCAAACCTTTTACTTTCCACA
>CAZLZD010000015.1:0-86487 GCA_964563925.1 uncultured Roseivirgaceae bacterium
GCTTTTTCCAATCAGAAGGGATTTATTTACTGGGTGATTCTTTTTCTGGATAAAGATCCTATCATGGAAAAGCTTTCCGGTCATCCTGATTATGATGCTACCATGCGTGCCATATCAGAAAATTTTTGGAAACAACACCGCGAAACAAGGCAAATCCTGGAAGAGGAAGGGGTAATCTGATAATTCCTAAATTGTAGTAAGGCTGGACAAACGTGTAGCATTTAATCCTATATTTTATTAATTTGATTATACCACCATCTCTGCCCGCCATGTTGAACGTATATGATCTTAAAATTGCCCACCCGGAAATTTTTCAACAATACGCAATCGGGGATAACCTGATCGTGTATTATCGCTGTCCGCAATCCGAACAACTCGTCAGGCTTTATAATAATTATGAAGAGATCCTCTTCACCCTGTCAGGGCGAAAGACCATACATCTTGGCGAAAAGTCATGGCCTCTGTCAGAAGAAGATTCCCTGCTGGTGAGAAAAACGGCCTATGTTCAGGAGATGTTTGAGAATGTGGACTGGGAGGTTCTTGCCTTTCACTTTAATGCCGACTTTGTAAAGAGTATTATCAAGGAGTTTAATACCCTGTTCGAAATTGGCAGGCTACCGGATGTGCCGCGAGATATGGTCCTGCGCATCCATGTAAATGCGCACATACGTACCAGCTTTTACTCCATTCTCCCCTTGTTTGACGAGGGAATCAAATATTCAAAAACACTCATCGAGCGCCGTGTCAGGGACCTGTTGATAAGTATTCTGGCTGAGCCGGAGAATATTGATATCCTGGCTTATTTCTATCATATTTACAGCCAGCATAAGATTCCGATCTGGCATGTGATGGAAAGTAACTTCATGTTTAATTTGCCGATCAGGGAATTTGCAAAACTTTGCCAGCGGAGTGTGTCGTCATTTAAAAACGATTTTCACAATTATTATAACACCTCACCCGGCAAGTGGCTACTCGAAAAAAGGCTTGCCCATGCCAGGCAGCTTCTTGAATCTTCTGAGAAAAATATAGGCGAGATTGCCTATCAGAGCGGCTTTGAAAATTCCTCCCATTTCAGCCGGGTCTTCAGAAAACAATTCGGTGTGGCCCCGTCTGCGATTAGAAAATAGCCGGTTGGGCAATACCTTTTCAGCACAATTTTTTGACTTCTCAGAAAAGTCTGTCATTTCAGGGATGGTTAATTTCAGGATGAATCATCTTCAACCCTAAATCAACCTGACATGAAACGCTTATTTCCACTCAAAAGTCGGCAGAACCATCTGATCGCCGGACTTGTCCTTACCCTGTTTATCATATGTGCATCCGGCCTGTTATCCTCCTGCTCGGAAGACGAAAGTATGTTGAATATCCCGGAGAATACCCTGCAATCAGACATTTCTTCGGCCATACCCGGTGATCCCGGGGAGCCTCAGCTGCTGGCATCCGGATTACAAGGTGCACTGGGAAGCACCGTCGGACCGGGCGGTGACCTCTTCGTTGTCGAGGGTATGGTAGGAAAAATAGCGAGGATTGATGTTAAAACCGGTGCGGTTTCCACCTTTACCGAAGGGCTGCCACCGTGGATCATAGGACTCGGAGGCGTAACCGATGTGGTTTTTATTGGCAAAACAGCCTACGCGCTGGTCAGCCTGGTCGGACCACAATTCGGAAGTGAGGCAATCAATGGCATCTACCGGATAGATGGCCCGGACAGCTATACCATCATAGCTGATCTCGGAGAGTATTCGCTGAATAATCCACCGCAAACCGATTATTTTGTTCAAATGGGTGTCCAGTATGCGATTGAAGTTTTCCATGGAGGATTCCTGGTTACTGACGGTCATCACAACCGCTTGCTGCATGTGACACTTGACGGAGAAATCACGGAATTCCGGACCTTCGAAAACATTGTACCGACCGGACTGGAAATACATGGGAATACTGTTTATATGGCACAAGCCGGACCCGTACCCCATTTACCTGAAAATGGTAAGATCGTGGCATTCAGTCCGCAGTCAGATAACCCCACCGAAATAGCCTCCGGAGTACGCCTGGTGGTGGATGTGGAAATGAACCGCGGCCAGACCATGTTTGCCCTCTCACAGGGCCTCTGGAATGAACAAGGCGAAGGATCTCCCGCTTATCCGGATACGGGGGCATTGTACCGGATCAATGAGGATGGATCCGTCTCCATGGTGGCCGATCAGCTGAACCTTCCCACGTCCCTGGAATTCATTCGTAATAAAGCCTATGTGGTAAATCTCCTGGGTGAAGTATGGACCATAGACAACGTGGAAGGACCTCCCTACGGATTCTGAAACTATTCATTTGCCGGACGCTGGCCTGGCAAGATAAAGACTAGGTTTATAAAGTGTAAAAAGCCCTGCCGGGATTCCCCGGGGGGCTTTTTTATAACGGTGACAGTAAGGGAATTTATCCTAATGGACAACGGGCGTAATGCGGTCATGGGATTGTGAGGTAGTCCGCGAAGGTGCCTTATGATCACGGTAGGCAGACTGCAGCAGGTTTACCAGATGTCGCGCATATTCCTTCTTTTTGCTCTTGACAGGTTGACGCATGCCCTCTGCCGTCCGGATTCCCACCGCATAACGGTCTCTGGTCATAACAAACACCACAATGGACAGTAGGACAAATACAATCCCGGTAACCAGGGCAACTGTATTTGTATCCACTACGTATACTGAATCGGTAAACGTAAGCGTCTGATTGGCCAGCATCTCATAAGCCCCTGCCAGCATCCCGGCCACGCCCAGAAGAAAAAGCAGAATCACGGGCCAGGTGGCTGCCGGTCTTCGGATCAGCCTGACATCCGTAATCCCTTCGATAAGATAGGTCTGATCTTTAGTATAGAAGTTACGGTCTGTGATTTTAATCCCATGCCCGTCAGTATATATTATTTCTTCTTGATGTGAAGTCATGATATTTCCTGTTTGATTGTAATAGTTACCTGACCAAATCTGAGTCCAGTTTACCAACAGCTCAATTCGGCCGATACAGGGGTACAACTGCGCATTATTTTCCCCGGAACTGTACCGTTCGGTGGACTAACCGGATAGGTATTTATACTTCAAATTAATTACCAAAGGCAATGAATCAATGTGTTTAGCGGCGCCAGGTGGTTGTGCCATAAAAATATATCAGTCACTTGCATTTTTCCGCATCTGAAGTATGCGGAAACTCACTATGTTGCATGTATAAATCAATTTCTTATGCGAAGCCTGCTCATTGCCCTGATCCTGTGCACCTTCAGCGTTGCCCGGTCGCAGCAGAAGGACATAATTATTCCACCCGAACTGGACAGTCACTCTGAAATGCTCAAGGTAAAAATGGGCGCGGCCTGGTTTGGTAAAATCTATAATTTCCAATTTGGGGAATATGCCATTATCTCCAGCAAGAACGGCGTCACTAAAATCAAGGGCCACTCCAATTTCCTTGAAACTAAAAGCGAAGAAGTTACAGAGCGTGCATTCTCCTTCGTAATGCGCGGGGAGTCAACGGTGGAGGCCACCGTTAATGCCGGAATTACGATGAACTCGGAATCAATTGGCTCCCTGAATCTCTTTTCGTTTGATTCCGACGAAGGACTTCGGTTTGGTACAGCAAATCCCGGCTCGGAGTCATTTACAATACGTGATATCCTGTCTGCATTCATTACCTTATCCAATGATACCTCCACGGTCTGGTCATTCCTTTTAAAATCAGAATGGGATATGACAAATGGGTATAACGATGAAATGCTTTTGACCAACGGGCAACGCCAGATCCTGGTATCCCCTGTCACCTCCAACGACAACGGAACAGACAAGCGACAATACCCTGCCCTGGGGTTTGTTTTCCGGGAGAATGATAAGCCCCTGTCCGCAGTGCAGCATTTTGGCGGTGGGTTACTCGGTCAGAACAAAAGCAGGATCTGGATTCATGACGAAGCCGGGCCCGACCTCTCCCTGGTGCTTGCTGCGGCCATGACCACCATCCTGGAATACAAAGCGGAGACGGCCTACCCGGATGAATCGGAATAAGTGACAGGAACTACACTATTCAGCGGTAGCAGGTCCGTGTCAAATTATTTATTAACTTGTCCGGGCACACACCTAACATTGCCGCCATGTCACCTTTCTTCAGAATGCTTTTACTGGGCCTTGCAGTTGCAGGATGCAGCCGGAATCCGGATACTTCCCGCGAAGCTGCAGTGGCGACGCACTGGTCCGCAGGAACACTGGTCGATCTGACCCATTCCTTCGATTCGGCCACTATCTACTGGCCGACCGAGGAGGGTTTCATTTTGCAAAAAACTTTTGAAGGTGAAACGGAGAATGGTTTTTTCTATGAGGCAAATTCATTTTGTTCCGCGGAGCACGGGGGCACCCACCTTGACGCACCGGTGCATTTTGCCCGCGGAAAGCAAAGCGTAGAAGAAATCCCGCTGGAAAACCTGATCGGGCCTGGTATCCTGATCGACATCAGTGCCCAGTGCGAGGGAAATCCTGACTACCAGGTCCTCCCTTCCGATATCGAGGCCTGGGAAAAGACGAACGGGAAAATTGCCGAAGGATCCCTGGTCCTCTTTCACACCGGGTACAGCTCCCGCTGGCCGGACCGGCAAGCCTATCTTGGCACGACCGCCCGGGGACCGGAGGCAGTGGCAGAACTGCACTTCCCCGGCATCCATCCGGATGCGGCCCGCTGGCTGGTGAAGAACAGGATTGTGGCCGCTGTGGGAATAGATACACCAAGCATTGATTACGGACAGTCTTCAGATTTCATGGCCCACAGGATCCTGTACGGAGAAAACATCCCGGGGTTTGAGAACGTGGCCAACCTTGATAAACTGCCCGCCACAGGTTTCACGCTCATCGCACTGCCTATGAAAATCCGGAGTGGAAGCGGGGGCCCTTTACGAATTGTGGCGGTCATTCCCTAGAACTTTGGATCCCCATTCGATCCAGGAGGATTCGATGCCTTAGCTTCAAAATCCAACCAGAATACCACGAATCGACATAATTTTCGTCTACCTTTAACCCTGATGAATTATCACAGGATCATTCAGGACATCTACCGCGAGGCACAAGCCTTTCAGGGTGAAGGAGAAGTGGCCTCCTATATCCCCGAACTGGCCAAAGTTACTCCTGACCAGTTTGGCATCTATCTCAAGTGCCTTGGAGGGGATGATTTTGAAATTGGGGACAGCCGGACCAAGTTTTCCATTCAGTCCATCTCCAAAGTCTTTGCCACCACCATGGCCTATGACCTGTTGGGTGAATCTTTGTGGGAACAGGTTGGCGTGGAGCCTTCTGGGGATCCATTCAATTCTATCATGCAGCTTGAGTACGAGGATGGAAAACCGCGCAACCCGATGATCAATGCCGGTGCCTTTGTGGTGTCTGACATTCTTCTGACCCACCTGGAGGATCCAAAGAGGGATATTCTTCAGTTTGTACGTATTCTTGCGGGAGAACATGACATTGAGCCCAGTCAGACGGTTATTGATTCAGAGAAGGCTACAGGTTTCCGGAATGCTTCACTGGCCAATTTCATCAAATCCTTTGGCCGGATCAGGAATGATATCGATGAATTACTCGACTTCTATTATTTTCAGTGTGCCATTGAAATGACCTGCAGGCAGCTGGCTCACGCCTTTCAGATCTTTGCAAATCACGGAAAGCTTCCCGGATCCGACGAACAGTTTCTTACCGCCAGCCAGATAAAACGTATGAATGCCCTGATGCAGTCCTGTGGCTTCTATGACGAATCGGGTGACTACACCTTCAAAGTGGGCATTCCTGGAAAATCCGGCGTGGGAGGAGGCATCGCGGCCTTGTTCCCCGGTGAATACAGTGTGGCAGTCTGGAGCCCGCGTCTTAATCCAAAAGGAAATTCGGTCAGGGGAATAAAGGCCCTCGAACTGCTTACGACCAAAACCGGGTTGTCTATTTTTTAGTCCGGCCGACTGATAAATCCCTGTTCCGCATGATTATTTGAATGAGTCACCTGCCCGTGCGTAGAATTACGTACACATTTTTCATATACCCTTGGCCAGTATGAATCTGCCTCAACCACGTCATTTTAAACATTAACCTGGTTAGGTGTTATTAATATGATTGGTACAGATATTGAAGCATTAGGTCGGAATGCCGGTCTTACGATGTCCGGCATGACTACACATACTTCACAAACAGTTCAGAAAATGACATGTATATTATAAAGATCTGTTAAGATTTTAGGAGGGGTACCGTACGATAAATAAATTGAAAACCCCTGGCATCAGATGAGTTTAGTAATGACTAAATTATATATTATACCCTTAATTAATTTGGGGAAATCAGCCCATTGTGTACATATTGGATTATGTAAAGAGCCCGCGTCACTTTCGAGTCCATATGAAAGAATAAACCTGCTTACATGAAATTACGGGAAAATAACAAGGTTGGCGCCTGGATAATTTTCGCTTTTAGTATTCTCATCCTGGGCGGGTGGATTTTTGATATTACCCTGCTGAAAAGCGGATTACCTGAGTGGCCTACCTCCAAGTTTAATACAGGACTTTGTTTCCTGTTTCTTTCAGGGGCTCTCCTGTTGATAGACCGCCCTGGAAGGGTTTGGAACTGGTCGGGATCCGTCCTGCTCTTTATCAATCTGGCTATAACCTCACTGACTTTAATAGAATACGGAACGGGTATCGATTATGGAATTGATCAAATTTTTGTACGAGACACTGTTCGGGAGACTACCGGCAACTATTATCCCGGAAGGATGGCCGGTGGCACAGCCCTCTGCTTTCTTTTACTGTCCCAGGGACTTCTTATGTACAGAACCTTGTCGAGATCTATCCAGCAAACAGGCCAGTATTTGGTGATTATCGCCCTGAATTTATCAATGATATCAGTCTTCAGTTACATATTTAATGTACCGATACTCGACCGAATCCCCTTCTATCAGACCATGTCAATCTATACCTCCTCCGGGTTCCTGGTGCTGTCCATGATTATACTATATACAAGGCCCCGCCTGGGCATCATGCGTATTGTTACGGAAAAGGAACTGGGAGGACTGATGATCAGAAATCTCCTTCCCACGTTTTTGATCGGACTTCTGTGCCTTGGCATTGTTCTTATCACCTTACAACGGGCTCACCTGCTGGAAGGCGAATTTGGAATCGCCCTTTTCTCGGTGACCAACTGGGTATTCTTCGGGGCAGTCATCTTTATGCTGTCCAGGCACCTGAGCATACTTTCCAGAAAAAAAACCGTGTATGCAACCGAAGTAAATAACCTGAATAAAAGATTAAGCAGCTACATTGACGAACTGGAGGAAAAAAATGATCTCCTGGGAGTTACACTGGAAGAAAAAAACCTCCTGATGCGCGAGGTGCATCACCGCGTAAAAAACAACTTTCAGAAAATTATCGCCATAATGGACATGTCCAAGTTGAAGGCGAAAGACGACGAACAGAGAAACCTGTTTCTCGACATTGAAAACCGCATATTTTCAATGTCCATCATCCATACGCTCCTGTACCAGGAAGAAAACCTGGTTCAGTTATCCTGTGACAAGCTGGTAAAAGAATTGTTCTCGCATCTCAAGAAAATTTATTCCCGTAAAAACGTCATCCCCGAAATTGATTGCCGCGGATTGAAAATGAATTATGCCACCGCACTCCCCTTTAGCAGCCTCCTCAATGAAATAATGACCAATTCGTTGAAACATGGCCAGAAAGATGACAACCAGATGACCATACAGATCCACCTTGAAAAGGAGAACGATGAATATCTGCTGACCATCGGAGATAACGGC
Source organism: uncultured Roseivirgaceae bacterium (assembly GCA_964563925.1). Classification (GTDB taxonomy): domain Bacteria; phylum Bacteroidota; class Bacteroidia; order Cytophagales; family Cyclobacteriaceae; genus JAUILA01. The sequence goes on from CAZLZD010000015.1 coordinate 7,810, forward strand.
AAGGGAATGAACACCGAAGACACGGACGACAACACCCTGGGCAAGGTTCTTATTGACGGTCTTGTTCAACAACTCCGTGGTACCATCGAAAAGGACAATACCCGGCCCGGGACCCACTTCCGCATTCAGTTTTACGACATTCCCATGATTTAATTCTTTTTTTATGTAACCAAATAGTTTCTTATCCGTTATATAAGTAACTATTCAGTTACATATATGAAAGAAAGAAGAGATCCTTTTCAGGCAATCGCCGATCCTACCCGGCGCGACATCATTGAATTATTATCCCAGGAGGCACTGACCGTTAACCAGGTGGCAAGTCACTTTGACATCAGCCGGCCGGCTATATCAAGGCATCTCCGTATTCTGGAGGAATGCGGAGTTATATCCTATCTCCAGGTGGGACGTGCCCGGTATTGCCAGGCCGAACTTGCCGCCTTACAGGAGGTTTCCGACTGGATAATACAATATCAGAATTTCTGGGATCAACGGCTCAACAAGCTGGAATCCTTACTCAAGGAAGAAGACCAAAAGAAAAACTAAACCAACAAACCCATGAATGATTACGGTAAACTCATCGCCCCTGACACGTTGTATTTTGAAAGGCTCCTGCCTGGTCCCGCAGAACGAATCTGGAAGTACCTCACAAAACCCGAACTTCGGGGTAAGTGGTTTGCCTCAGGACCAATGAACCTGGAAGAAAATGGAAAGATTGAATTTCACTTTAATCATCCTTCCCTGTCCGATCAACCAGACCCGGCTCCTGAGAAATACAAAGAGCACGATCAGCCTTCCAAATCAGTGGCTACGGTCCTGAAGGTTGAACCTCCGCGCCTCCTGTCCTTTTTATGGGATGAAGGTGAAATAATCATTACCCTGACGGACAAAGACGATGACAACGTTTTGCTGACACTGACACACAAGCGCCTTGCTTCTGAAAAGGATATTCGTGTGGGAATAATGGCAGGCTGGCATACCCATTTGAATATTCTCCGTGATTTACTTAATGGTATTGCCTGCCAGGGTTTCTGGCAAACTCATATGCGCCTTGAAAACGAGTATGGGGAAAAAGTGGGTGTATAACTCCGGGAAAGCACGGGATCCCAATCCCTCTTAAGACTTCACTAAGTTGCAGGGAAGGTCAAGGGTGAAGGTGGTCCCTTCTCCAGGCCTGCTGGTAACATTCAGTTCGCCGCCCATGTTCCTGGCATTTTTCCTGGCAAGGTACATACCCATCCCGTGCCCTTCTGAGGATCGATCGGCCTGGTAGGAGGCCGTAAATACATTTTGGAGCTGATCTTTATTCATTCCTATCCCGTTATCAGTTACTTTGATAATTACCCGGCCTTCTGAAACAAACGATCGCATTACAATGGTATGGTCGGAATCATCCCGTTTACGGTATTTCACTGCATTTTCAAGCAGGTTTTGGAGAATGGATTTCAGACGTGTTTTGTCGGCCTTTATTTCTTCCTCAACCTGGCACAGGTGGATCATATCAATATCTTCCACACCACCCATCCTGTACACATGATCCCATGTTTCATTGACCAGTGACCTCAGCCTCAGGGGCTGCTCAGCACGCTGCCGTATATTCATATCCAGCAGTTCGTTGACTTTATCCGAAAGGCCCTGGTTGGCATTCAGGGCCATCTCGAGGAAACCTTCCAGCTCAGGGTCTTTATTTACCCGTTTTGCGAGAAGCAACAGCCCCCTGACATGATTGATTGGCGATTTAATATCGTGGGCCAGGGTATAGACAACTGTATTGTCTGGCTGGCTGCCTTGCGTAACTTCTTTTCTGTTCAAACTCTTCACACTTTCCATCTTGATTCACCTGTTAAATCGTCACCCTGCCAGCCAACCTTCGCAAGGAGAAATAGTTAATCTTATAACGTAAATGACAGGTGGTTTCGTTTACTTGTGCATGACATCAACCTTTGATTCCACAACCCTCTGATGTAAGAATTTGGTGTGTTTTCAAAGGGAAATTAACCAGCTTTGGTGTGAACACAGATTCGGGGATAATATTCCTATTAGGGGCGTGTAGGTAAATAAGTCATTTTTATGAATCTCAATCCCCGTTCAGCCACGAATATTCATCTACCGGCCCCAGTTTGTTCTGGCAATCTTTAATGAGTTGTTCGGTTTCATAAGTAATTCCTGCCTTCACCACGGTATGGACAGTCCGGGTATTTCGGATATTCTGTAATGGATCGCCCGTTACAACAAAAAAATCTCCCCATTTACCCACCTCAATACTGCCCAGGTAATCGCCTTTTCCCATGGCCCGTGCGCCATTGAGGGTGGCGATCTTCAGCACCTCGGCCTCCGGGATTCCGGAATTGACCATAACCTCCATTTCCCTGTGTATAAAGAAGCCCCCAAGGAGAATTCTCCCCAGTGGATTATCCGCAATGAATGGCCTGTCAGAACCGGTGGTTATAAGTCCGCCTGCATCATAAAACCGTTTTAGCACACCTCTTTTGGCGGGGTAAATCCCCTGGCTCACATAATATATTTGTCCGGGTTTCTGCTCCCGGCTAACCACTTCCTTTGTGAAAGGGGTTAAAAATTCGCTTTCATCCATCCAGTCGTCCCATTCAGGCCCGTCAAATCCGCCGATGGCCCCATAGGTCCCGACCGTTGCATCAAAGTAAACCTTGTTTTCCACATACAGGTTGATGATTTCCTGCAGCGCCGGATCAGCCGGATCAAGGTGCTGAAGGCTGAAATATGCATGTGCAGTATCCGCGAGCAACCTGCCACCAAGGAAGTGCTCCACCCGATCAATCCCCATCTCAATCGCATCCTGCGGATTAACGGAATTCCCGTGCCCGGAATCAAGATGTCCGGTGACCGTAAGGCCATGCGCATGTGCCCGGCGGATAAGGGCGCTCAGCTGGGCCGGCGTACAATTCTTTGCCTTGAAGCCGGTAACCCCCTGTGCTGCCCAGAAATCCACCCGGTCAAAAATATCCTGCGCCGAAAAGGTTGTATCCCAGTCAGGAGCACTCGTCCCGAAATACGGGCCTGAATTCATGATCCGCGGACCGGTCCGTTCTCCCCGGTCAATCCGCAGCCGAAGGTCCCGCATTTTATATGGTTCCACCTCGCCGGCCGGAAAGGTACTGGTCACGCCGGCCGCCAGGAATAATTTTGGCATTACCACGGTATCATCCCGGGAAACCCCTTTAAAAGTGACGCGGTAATGGGCATGCAGGTCAAAGAGTCCGGGAAGCAGGTATTCATTAGCGGAAAGGCTGAGAACAGGTATATCCGGCCCGGGATCGGCACTATCAATTTTCATGATCTTACCCTCCACAACAAGGATCCCCTTGTTCTCCTTCATGCTTCCTGTGGCCGTATCAAAATACTGCCCGCCGGAGATGAACAGGTTCTGGGCCGAGGTACTGATGGCGCATCCTGTCAGGCACAGCAGGATCAATACATTCTTCATTCCCTCAAAATACGAAAACCTGCGTTAGCTGGAACTATAATGGACAGGAACCGTCAAATATTAATGCATAAAAAAAGGCAGCAATTCCTGCTTCCTTTTTCCCTTTGTCCACCTCTAATTAATCAGTTCCTTATTGATAATGTTTTCAAGTACATTTTTAGGCAGCGCCCCCGCCTGCATCATAGGCTGGCTTTCCTTTGGAATAAATAACATGCTTGGTATGCTGCGTATTTGAAAAACAGCAGACAACTCCTGCTCTGCCTCCGTATCCACCTTGTAGATATTCAGTTTACCATCGTATTCCTTGGCCAGTTCTTCAAGTACGGGAGCAATCATTTTGCAGGGCCCGCACCAATCGGCATAAAAATCAATAATTGCCGGTACATCCCCTTTGTATTTCCACTCCTTTTCGGTGGTATAGTCAAATATATCTTCTTTAAATTTTTCTGTAGTCAGTTGTATGGTTTCCATGGTTCTCATTTTTATTGCAAAACAACCCATTCTCCTTCATTTTGTATGTAACCAATGTTACGCCGGTCCGGGTTGGCTGTAAATACTGCAAATAAACTGCCAGAAAACCCGCATACGCGTGTCCTGCCAGGAAGATATACGATTCAGGCTGTCACCACAGTCTCACGCGGTTAGTGGTATCACAGGATAAGGAGGCGGGAAGGAGACTTTTCTTAAACCCCGTTTCAGCGAAACAGTTTCGGTGCAAATTCTGAGAGGTAAATCCGCCAGACCGACCAGGTATGTCCTCCCTCACTTTCACGATATTCATAGTCAAAATCCAGTGCATCGAGACGTTCCCGCATGGTGACCACACTCTCATACAGGAAATCATCTTCTCCGATTGCAACCCAGTAAAGTTCAGGATCAGCTTCCTGTAGCCGACGGATTTGACGGGTACGTTCCTCCTCATCCAATTCGACTCCAAACCGGCTCATATCCGGGAAGCCCATGCTCATGACCCCGTAATAATCAAACATTCCGGGGTAGTTCAGGGAGGTATTGATAGTCTGCAATCCCCCCATGCTAAGTCCGGTCAAGGCCCGGTTTTCGGCACCTTTTTTTACACGGTAATGGGATTCCACCCACGGGATGACATCATTGATCAGGCTTTTCTCAAACTGCATATTAGCCATTCCACGTCCTCCGGCCGATTGCGTTTCCATTGGAGGAGAAGCCGGGTAAGCAGCGGCCTGATCGGGATTTCCGTTAGTCATTACCACGATCATGGGAACCGCTTTACCCTGGTTGATCAGGTTATCCATAATCGTAGGTGCCGCACCGAGTGTCGGCCATGCTTCCTCGTCGCCTCCGCCGCCGTGTAACAGGTACAATACCGGGTAGGATGCCTGGCTGTCTTCATAACCGGGCGGCGTGTAAATAAACATCCGGCGGGTCAGATCCAGGGTGGGTGATTCATACCAAACCTGGTGTACTGTTCCCTTCGGACCATGCTTTGGCGCATAGAGCGCTGAAGCTTGTCCGGGAACAAAAAGCACGTTATTGACAGACCAGGTCCCGTCACGCTGCACTTCCTTATTGGACGGGTCCAGCGTCTTCACGCCATCTACTGTAAAACTGTAGGCATAAAGTTCTGGTGCCAGCGGACCAACCGTAACTTCCCAAATCCCTGAATCTCCTTTGACCAGGGTAGTATTCTCCCCGAAAGACATCCAGCTCCCGTTCACCTTGACCGAATCTGCCCGGGGTGCCGCGATGCGAAAAGTGACGCGGCCATCCTCGTGTACTTCCGGTGACTGAATCGGATTTTGTGTGTGAACCTGGGTAGCTATCGCACAGAAAAGGCAACTGATAAACGCTCGTATAAGGACTGAATATTTCATAACTGATCGGTTTAATTAGTCGTTGGTGACAGGTAATAATTTTTCCAAAACTGAAGTTTCTCCCTGGTGGGCAGAGTCTGTGTTGCTGTGACTGAGTCAATGACCAGTACGTTTTCATCCGGTCTCGAATAGGGTTCCCATTCCGGCAGGCCTTCCCCGTTCGGATTACCGTCGCGCGCAAAATTTACCCAGTATGTTGACATCATTTCTGCTATCTTCCGGTCGGTTTCCTCCCAGGGCCGGTCCAGGGTATGCAGGTTGTCGTACGCGTAAACAATCTCGCCGGAATGAAAGGCCCCGAAGCGGGTATCCGGACCGTAAGCAGGTAATGCCCGGTTGAAGTTGTAGAGGTATACCGGGTCGCTGCCGGTGCTGTCCTGCATCCGGGCCCACATATAGACCTGGGCACCGAATGACTCGTCCCGGTTCATATGGTATTGAGCCTCGCGTACCTGCTCAGGGTTATCCGCCGGGTAGGCAGCAAAAAACTCGTCTTCCCGCTCCCCGAAGCGCTGGTTAATCCTTTCACGGAATTCAGCCTCACCCACGGGTTCACCCATCAGCACATCGTTATCATTCCAGCCAATCAGCATGGGCACATCGTGTTGTTTCCCCTCCCGGTACATTGCAAGGATACGGGACGGTACTACATGACCATCGGCATATGGTGCAGTCAATCCGCCCTGTACCGAAAGAATACTATCTGCCGGAAGCTCCCTCAATGCCTCCAGTGAGGAAACTCCTGCCGACCGGGCAAACACCAGGCCCAGCGAATCTGCACTGGCCGGGGCCAGCTCAGTCCCGCGCAACGGGCTGGGTAAAAAACCGGCACCGCTTTCCCCGATGGCACGATGGAACAAGCCACGGGCCCCCGGGGTAACAGTAAGGACATTCACCGCGAAGGAACCGGCCGATTGTCCGGCGATCGTCACATTCCCGGGATCTCCGCCGAATTCTTCAATATTCTGTTTAACCCAGTGCAGGGCGGCAATCATATCCAGGATGGCATAATTTCCCGAAGTCCCCGCTTCTGACTCTGCGGATAATTCGGGGTGGGCCAGGAAGCCAAATTTTCCCACCCGGTAATTGATGCTGACAAAGACCACTCCCTTTTTTGCCATGGAAGTTCCTTCGTAGATCGGACAGGCGCTGCCGCCGGACTGGAATCCACCGCCATGTATATAAACAATGACCGGAAGCTTCTCCTCCGTATGACGCGCCGGGGTCCAGACATTAAGATAAAGGCAGTCTTCGCTTATCGGGGTTTCGGGAATCAGGAATTCGGATGACCAGAACATAAACGGGCGTGGTTCGTTCTGCATGGCACTTGGTCCGAATTCGGTACAATCAAGCGTTCCCTCCCAGGGCTCAACCGGCTGCGGAGGTTTCCAGCGAAGCTCATCCACCGGAGGGGCGGCAAAGGGGATTCCCCGGAACACGTGGATGCTGTCCTCAGCCAGGAATTCTCCGGCAATTTCTCCTCCTGTAACCTCACGGAGTTCGTTTACCTCCTCAGGCTGGTCAGGACTCAGGCATCCCCACAGCAGAATCAGGAAACTGGTCCCCATAAAATATCGACGGATCCCTTGCATTGGCAATCTATTTTTGTTCGTACCCGACATGCTCCATTTCCTCTTCAAAATCAGTATCAAACCGGAACCCATGCACCCTCCATTCTTCTCCCGGCCGGTAAAACTGAAAAATAAACCGTATGGGCTGACGGTCATACCTGGCCATGTACGTGTATATCCGGTATGTGTCCGCAAAATTCTTTACACCAAACAGTTCATAGCCGTGGAGCATTCCAAACGTGTCCGGCGTAAGCACTTCCATCCTTGTCTTCAGGTTGGACACGGCCTCCTTGTTTTGCTCCATCCACGGATTAGTGCCGTAAAGGTAGTCGAGGGCCGGACCTGATCCTTCGGCATCAAACGTTATGAAAAACGTATTAATGATGTCTTCGGGTTGCTGGGCACTAACCACAGAACTGAATAACGTTAAGAATAATACAAAAAGAACAGTTGATTTCATGGCTGAATGGTATTGAGTGTAAATATCAGGGATGAACGGTTTGTCCGCCTTTAATGACCAGCAAGACTTCCTGCAGCGATTGAAGGGTGGTAGCGGGATTGCCACTGACCACAATAATGTCGGCGAGCAAGCCTTCCTGCAATCTACCCCGGTCTGCCAGTCCGAATACCTCCGCATTCACACTGGTAACCGAACGTAGTACGGCGAGGTTATCCATACCCCACTCACTCATCAGGAGCAGTTCCTTCACATTCTCCCCGTGTTCAAACACACCCACATCGCCACCGGCCACGATCGTAACCCCCGATTTAAGCGCACGCTGAAAGGATGTCCTTTTGTCCTGAATGGTTTGCGGTTCGGGTTCACTTTTATCATCCCATCCTCGATATTGGGTGATGGAATAGGTAGCGGCAAGGGTGGGACAAAGAGCCACCCCGTTGTTTTTCATTAACGCCAGAACCTCGTCAGTCGCTTCCGTGCCGTGCTCGATGGTCAATACCCCGGCACGTGCAGCTCTTGCCATTCCCTCCGCCGTGGAGGCATGGGCCACCACATCCCTTCCGCTGCTGCGGGCGGTGGCCACAATGAGTTTTAGTTCTTCCTCGGAGAATGTAGGCCTGGCCTCGCCGGCCGGTCCCCAGCGATAATCAGCATATACCTTAATGAAGTCTGCACCCTTCCCAATCTGCTCGCGCACCACCCGAACCAGCTCATGGCTGTCAGCTTCCTGGGCGCCAAGCGGAACATTCATGTCGGGCCGGAAACCGGACGGACCGTAACTTCCGGTGGCTACGATGGCAGGGCCGGCCACCAGCATCCGGGGCCCTTCTGTGATTCCCGTCTCAATACTTCGCCTGACGGCCACATCGGCATATCCAGCACCTTCGGAGCCCAGGTCCCGGACGGTGGTGAAGCCCGCCAGCAACTGGCGGCGCGCCATGGCCGCTCCCCGGATGGCCCGGAGCTCAGGCGATTCCTTCAGTACCTGGTCGTTCCATGAGGTCTGATTATAGGGATACAGCAACACATGGGAGTGACCTTCGATCATACCAGGCATGATAGTGGCATCACCAAGATCCATCACCGAATCTGCCCGGCTGTTCAGGTTGACGGCCGGACCGGCTGCCGCTATCCGGTCACCATTGATCAATATGCCCCACCCTTCCCGGATTTCCGTCCCGTCAAACAGGTGGTCTGCGGTGAGAAGTATGGTCTGGCCGGATGCTCTTCCGATACTAATGGTTATTCCGAACACAAGGAAGAAACGTAACATATTCTGTCCAACTGATGAGGTGATCAATTTACATAAAATCTCTAAACTACCCGCTCAGCTTTCCTGAAAAGCCTGGTTATGCGTAACCGGATCATTTCCCGTTTTTTACAGTACATGCGAAAAAGTATTCTTCCATTTCCCCCGCTGATCCAGCCGGAAGAAACGCCCCGGGTCGGTTCCATTGGCCGGAAGGAGACGGAAGAGTAAGTTCATCAAATAGTCTTTCTTTCCCTTCATTCCGGTCACAGTTACCAATTTTTCCAAATAGTTAATATATTGCAGGTCCCCTTTGAAGTAATCAAATCAAATACCAATGAAAAAAATTAATGTTGGTGTCGTCGGCACCGGATTCATAGGCCCTGCCCACATAGAGGCGATTCGCAGATTGCCAAATACGAACGTCATGGCGTTATGCGAGATTACCCAGCCCATTGCAAGGGAAAAGGCAGATATGCTGGGCATTGAAATTGCCTGTACATTTGAAGAACTGCTGAAGATTGATGAGGTCGAGGTCGTCCATATCTGTACACCCAACTTTCTTCATTATGCCCAGGCGAAAGCGGTTCTGGAAGCCGGTAAACATGTGGTTTGTGAGAAACCCCTGGCCACGAAACTGGATGAAGCCAAAGAGTTGGTAGATCTGGCGGCTGAAAAGGGCCTCGTAAATGCCGTGCATTTCAACCTCAGGTATTACCCCCTGATCCGGCAGATGAAAACCATGAGGGAAAAGGGAGACCTGGGTGATATATATTCTGTCATCGGCTCCTATCTGCAGGACTGGCTGTTCTACAATACGGATTACAACTGGAGGCTGGAACCCGATAAGTCGGGCGACTCACGCGCCATCGCCGATATCGGCTCGCACCTGATGGATTGCATGGAATACATAACCGGACTGGAAACGGTAGCGGTTATGGCCGATTTCAACACGGTACATAAAACACGGAAAAAGCCCCTGAAGGAAATAGAAACCTATTCCGGCAAAACCCTCAAACCTGAAGATTACGAAGATGTACCGATCAACACGGAAGATCACGCCAACGTGTTGTTACGATTCAGTAATGGAAATACAGGAGTTATAACCGTATCACAGGTTACAGCCGGGCACAAAAACCAGATGAAACTGGAATTCGCCGGGTCCAAAAAAACCGTATCCTGGAATTCGGAGGAACCAAACAGGATCTGGATCGGGAACCGGGATGGTGCCAATGAGGAGCTGGTCCGGGATCCCGCATCGGCCTATCCGGAAGCAGGCCTTCTGATGTCGTTCCCGGGCGGCCATAATGAGGGTTTTCCCGATACCTCCAAGCAACTCTTCAAAGAGGTCTACCAGGCGGTAAGCGAAGGCAAACAACCGGATTCTCCGCTGTACCCAACCTTTGCTGACGGATACAGGGAATTGCTGCTTTGTGAAAAGATGCTGGAATCCAACCGGAAGCAGGCCTGGGTAGAGGTGTAGAGGTATTCTGTCCCGCTACTTCTTTACTTTAATCCGGAGGCCGCTGGTCATGGACTTCTCTTCGTATCCTTCAAAGCGGACTGGAATCGAAATGTCACGCTCCTTTCTCACCACAAAGTGAAGATGCGGACCGTTGCTATATCCTGTATTTCCTGAAAAGCCTATTAACTGGCCCTTTTTAACGCGATCCCCTTCCTCCACCAGGACGCCCCTGTGGGAAAGGTGAACATAGAAGGCAATCGTTCCGTCCTCATGAAGAATAAGAATACGGTTGCCGTAATCCTTTAATTCAGGACCTCCGCTTTTCGTAAACCAGTCGATACTGGTTACAACCAACCCTCCCCGTGCCGCATAGACTGGTTCGCCGACATTCATTTCAATATCTATGGCGTGATACGACAACGGATGATCATGTGATCTCTTCCCGTAGAAACCCTGGCTTATCCTGTATCGTTTCTTCTTTTGCACTGGCAGCCTGTATATAAACGATGTGTCAGGTCTGACACTATATACATCTCCCAGGTGGTATCCAAATGAATAAGAATTCAGGAGTGAATCGCGCACGGCCGACTTCTCCCCTCTCAACGACATCAGATTCCGTTTTCCCCTGGCAGGAATTACCCATTCAAAAATGACCGAATCCGCCTGGTTATCTTTCATGTAGCCGGTGAGCGGCCCGTAATTGGCATTGTAACCGGTCAAAACGACCTTCTCATTCACCTCACTAAGTTTCAAGCTAAAGTAGGCCGGCAGGGAATCAGAGGGAGTCAGGCCCTGCCCAAGCACCACGTTGCACGCCACCAGAGATAGTAGCAGGATGATTTTAAAAACTCTCACAAGTATGATGGTCTTTTTTTGACCGTCAAATATATCAATTCCCGGTAAGAATGGGAATACGGGCATCAGGGCCTGTTTGTTATCCCGGAATAGAATCAACAGGCCAGGTATTTCCACCGGCTCAATGGTAATGTAATCTTGCTGCCCTGAGTCATTCTCCTGGTACTCGTACTGTTTTATCCAAAATAACCAGAATCAGTGATTGCCTTAGCCCTGATAATTAGCTACATTGAAGTAGCTGCAATTACCCCGTAATGATGAAAAGAACATTACTGATCCTGTCTGTATTTTTCTTTTTTGGTTTTGTCATAAGAAACCTGCCCGACATTCCCCGTACCTGGGATATGAAAGAAATTAAACGTTTTCATACCGCTCCCCTGGACCGGAAGGTTCGCGTCGAATACTTACCGGAGAATATATACTACAAGCTGGAGGAATATCAATTATACAAAACCTATCCGGTGTATGTCTATGACCAAATGCCGGAAGGATACCTGGATTCTTTGGCAAAACGGACACCGGAGCTTGCCGTGGATTTTTCAAAACTTGAAACAGAGGAAGACTGGATTGAGGCCGGGAAACTGGTATTTCAAATGCCTGTAAGGTTCGTTCCTTTTAACGTGCTCCCCTTTGTAAAAGACTGGGCAGACAGTGTGGGATATGAGACGACCCGGGAAGGTATTGTTCCATATGTCAGTTATGTACAGACGCCGGACGGATTGAAACTCGGGACTACCTCCTGCGCCATGTGCCATACAAAAGTGATGGACACCGGTGAGGTCATCATGGGTGGACAAGGTGATTTCCCCTTTGACCGGGAATTTGCCTTCATAGTGGAAAAATTTAATATCCAGGTAACTCCGGAAACGACAACCCCGTTGATTTACGCTCCCTGGTCTGAGGAGTCGGTAAAGAAAGCATGGTCCAGGGAAGATTTGCTGAAAACGCTCAAGAAAACGCCGCCGGGCGTAATGACCCGGCAGGGAACGGGCGTGGAAAGTCCGGTGGCTGTTCCCAGCCTCTTTGGCATTCAGGATATTAAGTATTTAGACCGGACCGGGCTGATGAAGAATGAGAATATCGGAGACCTCATGCGGTATGCGGCATTCAACCAGGGATTGGATATGTTTACCAAATATGATGATTTTATTCCGATGGAGGGGTTTTCAAGTCATTCGGAAGTCCTGGAAAAGAATTGGAATCATCCATTTGGCTATGCCCGCGGGAGATATAGTGAAGAGCAGCTTTATGCGCTTGCCATGTTCCTTTATTCCATGAAGCCTCCGGAAAATCCTAATACATTTGACCAGTCGTTGCTGGAACGTGGAGAACTGGTTTTTGCCGAACAGGGATGTGTAACCTGTCATCCTCCTCCCGCCTTTACCAATAACCAGCTAATGCCAGCTACTGACGATTTCAATATCCCGGAAGAGGATTGGGAAAACCTGGATGTATTTAATGTATCCGTGGAAACCGACCCTTACCTGACCATGAAAACCCGACGAGGGACCGGCTATTACAAGGTTCCTTCACTTCGCGGACTTTGGATGCGGGAGGCCTTCTTTCACGATGGCAGCCTGACCACCATCGAAGAAGTTCTGGATCCTGCCCGCCTGAAAGAAGATTATATACCCTCCGGACATGTACCTGTCAATAAGTATACAAAAGGAGTTCCCGGACACCCTTTCGGTATGGATCTTCCTGAAGCCGACCGGGACGCCCTGATCGCCTATCTGAAATCGCTATGACATGTAAGTGATAAGTACTGTACATTCCATGGCCTGGTCGTTGAACCTCAATCTCCCGTCAGGTATTTTATGCATTTCAACATTCTCTAAGAAATAGCCTTAATTGGCTATTGTCACATAATACATTAATTAAGTATATTAAACCTGATCCTTTGTCAATGCCTGCCTGCTCATGAAAAAAGCCTTATTAATCCTGCTTACATTTATTTTTTTTGGTTTTGTACTGATAAACCTTTAGGATATTCCTAAAACCTGGGACCTGAATGAAATAAAACGGTTCCATCTTCATCCACCTGATCGAAATGTAGAGGTGAAGTATGTACCGGAAGACATTTATTACGATCTGCCCGAATTTGTTCTGTATCAGAATTTTCCTGTGTACGTGCGGGAACATGAACCCGCCGGGTATCTGGATTCGCTCAGGGCTCTCGAACCGCAGATCATGGTAGACTTCAGCCAGATAAAGACAGAGGAAGAATGGATTGAGGCAGGAAAACTTGTTTTCCAAATGCCTGTAAACCTGGGAACGGCCAGGGAAATTCAGTTTAAGGACACCTCATTTGTAAGGCAAGCGGACAACAGAATTACCCCTGAAGGCATATTTCCCTACTCACGATATGTGGTAACCCCTGACGGACTTAAGGAAGGAGACCTTTCCTGTGCTACCTGTCACTCGAAGGTGATGGACAACGGAGAAGTGCTACTGGGAGGACAGGGGGACTTCGCCTTTGATCGCCAGTTCGGGTTCATCGTTGAACAATTTGGCATTCAACCGGGCCTGAAACCCCCGCGGTCTTTAGATTACACCCCCTGGTCAGATTATGATATACAGGAAGGCTGGACAAGGGAAGATTTTATCGCAGCCTTGAAAGCAATTCCTCCGGGGATGATGGTTCGGCAAGGATCAGGGATGACTGTACCCCTTACTATACCAAGCCTGATGGGCATCAGGGATATTAAGTACATGGACCATACCGGCCTCATGAAACATGAGAATATCGGAGACCTGATGCGCTATGCCGCATTCAACCAGGGTCTGGATATGTTCACGGCATATAACGGGTACGTGCCAATGAACGGATTTGATAACCAGGAGCAGCTGAGGGAAGATAAGAAATGGTCTCATCCGTTTGGTTATCAACGGGGACGATACTCAGATGCCCAGCTCTATGCGTTGGCCAAATATCTCTATTCACTGGAATCACCAAAAAATCCCGAAGTCTTTCCGGAAGAGATGCTTTCGCGGGGCGAAGAAATTTTTGCACGGGAAGGTTGTGTAACTTGTCATACACCCCCACTGTTTACAAACAATAAACTCATACCTGCATCTGAACATTTTCCCATTCCCGATGAGGACAAGGAGAATCTGGACATTTTTAATATTTCGGTGGGCACCGATTCAGTGCTGGCCTTCCACACACGGAGAGGTACCGGATATTACAAGGTTCCTTCATTACGCGGTGCCTGGCTCAGGGATGTATTTTTTCATTCCGGAAACCTCGCTTCCCTTGAAGATGTTTTAGATCCTGCGCGCCTTGAAGATGATTACGTGCCCACCGGGTTTAAACCGCATAATGTGGAAACCATGGCTGTGAAAGGCCACCCGTTCGGAATGGATTTATCAGCAGCCGACCGGGAAGCATTACTGGCCTATTTGAAATCCCTCTGACGTACGTTGCGATGTGGTGCCAATCTCAGTCCTCACGAATGGTATCCACCGGGTTAGTCTGGGCCGCGATATAGGATTGGATTCCAGTGGTTATCAGGGCCACTGACAGGGAGATTATTCCGGCCGCAAAAAACAGCCACAGGGGCATATTAATCTTATAGGTAAAATCTTCCAGCCAGCCGGCCATCAGCTCGTACGCAACGGGCCATGCAATAATATTCGCAATCACCACAAGCAGAAGAAAATTACGACTGAGGAGTCCTACAATATTAGGTGCTGAAGCCCCAAGTACTTTCCTTATTCCTATCTCCCGTATACGGGTATTGGTCGTGTAGGTCACCAGTCCGACCAGTCCAAGGAAGGCAATAAATATGGCAAGGCCTGAAAAATAGCCGATCATGGTTCCTGCCTTCTCCTCTGAATGATACATCTGGTCGAGACGGTCGTCAAGAAAGAAGGGTACAAAGGGCTTTTCGGGCTCAAACTCCGCCCAAATCTTTTCCATATCGCCCAGTGCCGTGTAAATGTTTTCGCGTGTCAGACGTACGGCCATATAGGATAAAAAGTTGTTTTCAAATCCAATGATTAACGGACGCACTTCATTTTTGAGGCTCATGAAATGAAAGTCTTCCACAACTCCAATGATCGGGTTTTCCCTCCTGCTCCAACCGACATAATTTCCTTCCCAGCTTTTGTTCTGAAGGACTTCAAGCATTTTCTCATTGACCAGGAAACTTTGCCTGTCGGCCTCATTACTGATATTGAAGTCCCTTCCTTCCCTGACTGTAATACCGAATGTTTCTATAAAGTCATGGTCCGTAAACAAACCGGGTAAATTTTGCCTGTCCTCATACCCCGCCAACCGGAACGGCCGTACCGGCACATCTTCCCCGACAATATCGGATACCGCAGAGGCAGACACCACCCCGGTTGTACGCTTGAGCCGCTCCTTAAATGTTTCCGGTTTGTCCTTAATGGTTGTCCCCCGTATTGGGATCATAATGATTTCCTCTGCCTTCATCCCCAGGGATTTCGAAGACAGGAATTCATGTTGCTGGAACACCACAAACGCCGAAATCAATAAAATAATGGAAATTGAAAACTGGAAAACCACCAGCGATTTACGGAACCATGAACCCCCTGACTCAGCAGATGCCCGGCCCGATTTCAGGACGGAGGCCGGCTGGAAGCCGGAGAGCAAAATGGCTGGGTAGAATCCGGCGAGAATACCAAATAACAAGGTCAGACCAAGCGTCAATAATACAAGGGAAGGGGTCACCAGGCTTGACAGGTTTAACTCATTTCCTATGAGAGACTCAAACCAGGGAACAGCTATTGCAACCAGTACTCCTCCCAGGAGCAGGCTGATGGTACAAAGCAACAACGATTCTCCAAAAAACTGCAGTACCAGGTTTTTCCGTGAGGAGCCCAGCACCTTTCTCAACGCAACCTCCTTGGACCGCTGGATGGCCATGGCTGTCGAAAGGTTTATGAAATTAATGCCGGCGATCAAAAGGATAAATAAGGCGATGCAGGCGGCAATGTAAACGGAACTGCGGCTGCGATGCGGTTCGAGTTCCTGGTACAGATCTGTGGTAAAATGAATGGAAGTTAACGGCTGGATATTGAAATCGATCACGGGTCGCAGGTTTTCCGGCATATGCTTGTCGGCAAAATCAGACAACAATCCACGGAATTGTACTTCCCCATAGCGTTCCGGCAATTTTACATACGTATGAACCGGGTTCCAGTACCAGCCATCAAAGCCCCAGGTATTCCCGGTGGCATCGAAAATATCCTGAATATTTAGCAATGGCACCAGGAAATCAAAATGAAAGTGGCTGTTGGCCGGGGCATCCGCCGCCACGCCGGTCACCGTCAGCGGCAACATATTCTCCAGCCAGATCGTCTCTCCAACCGGATCCCCATTGCCAAAATATTTACGAGCCGCAGAGGCGGACAGGACGACGGACTGAGGATCGTTGAGAACGCGTTGAGGATCTCCTGTCAGCAAAGGAAAAGTGAACATGTCAAAAAACGTGGTGTCCACGAAAAATATCCCGTTCTCATAGAAACGTTTCTCCGGCTCCCGTAATACCATCAATGGCTCTTTCTGCCAAGCCTGATACATGCGGGTCACCACTGCATCCGGATATTCACTGGCCAGTGCCGGGCCTGCCGCCCAGGATATCGCGGCCGATTTTTCGACGATCGCCCCTCCTTTATCCCTTACTGTTTCGGTAATACGGAAAATCCGGTCCGCATCCTGGTGAAAGGTATCGTAGCTCAGTTCGTTGAGTACGAAAAGAAGGATCATAAGCGAACATGCCATCCCGACACCGAGCCCGAGCAGGTTAATCGCACTGTACATTTTTTTCTTCCTGAGGTTCCGAAAGGCAATGGTGAGGTAATTCCGAATCATAATGGTTTGATTTGACGATGGGTAACTGTTCTTTTCTCCCGTGATGACGTAAGGCTTGACCGAAAAAAGTACCTCTTTCACAAAAAGCCAGTTGGCCCGGAATGCAGACATGTGCCTGCGCCGGTGATGCCAGACCTCTTCCAGGTCACCCTGCACCTCATCCAGGTAGTCGGCATGACAGAAAAGATTCAACAATGATATGGCCCACTTTGGTGGTCCGGCCTCTTGCATATCATCAGGTGTTAATATCGGGTGCGAGCGACCAGAGCTGTTCCCGCTGGACCTGGATCTGCTTCAGTACCTCATACCCGTATGTTGTTATTGAATATAGTCGCTTCTTTTTACCTCCGCGCACACTGGTTGCCGCTCCCATGCGGGAATTCACAAGTTTTTTTGCTTCAAGCCGTTTAAGTACGGTGTGAATGGCAGGAATGGAAATGGACTTGCCGGTTGTTTTCTCGTAGTGCTCTGCAACAGAAACGCCATAAATCTCCTCCTCCTGCATGACGAGAACAAGTAGCAGTACCATTTCTTCAAGATTGCCCAGTTGAACAGACATAATTTATACGTTTATTAAATAAACATTTGTATAAAATACGTAATTAATGGAGAAAGGGTTGCCATAACGAGCATTAAAAAGCAGTAATCTGTTCCCGGCTTGTACGGATCAGATGGAGCAATGGGGCCAAGGCTAATGCCAGGTAAACATATCCCATCATTTCAAATGCCGCTAAATGCAGAGTATCAAAATCATCCTGCAGGAGAATGTCGCTCATGAAAAATTGGGGGCATTTACACTGGCATGCATCACCACCACCGCAAAGAGGTTTCCCCTGTTACGAAACTAAGATTTTTTGACAAAGTTGGGTCAGGATATTCGAAAATCCCGGGCCGACTGATAAACTCCTGCCCCGAGGAATAGCAAAAAACAAAGCAGGCTGCCAAGCACTACATCGATACGCACTTGTTGGTCATCAAGCAGGGAAGCCACGGCCAGTCTGGGATGGGAGAATGGGAACCAGAAGGCATTCATGTTGTAATCGCTGAGGAGCTGGGCAATTACAAACCCCACAATGCCTGCTGCCAGCGGCAGCACAAATCCGCGCGAGAAATAGCTGACCCAAAACATCATTCCGAGGATACCGGCTGAGGATATGATAGTAATTATCATCAGGTTGCCTGTAAGGGAGAATGAAAGGCCGGAACCGGAAAGTCCGATGCCTGCCAGTTCAGGTATCAGCATCATCAGCACCCAAAAAAGGCCGTGGGAAAAGGAGAATGCGAATAAGACGATGAGCAGCTTCGATACGTAGATGACCGGCTTCGGAACCGGCAACGCATACAGCCTTTGCCACGCGTGGTTTTTATTCTCCAATAAAACCGACAATGCACACAGGATTACAATATACATAGGCAGAAGCATAGGAAGTATGCCGTCATAATGAAAACGAACCCATGCTTCGGTATTATCAAGAACCTGCGGGGACACCTGGTCAGTGACCTGCGGAAGATACCAGGCCAGACCGGCAATCATCAGGTTGGTACTAACCGTTCCTACGGTAGACAACCAGAAGATCCCGGTACCTTTGAGTTTGAGTAACTCAGCTGACAACGCCCCGCTCCACTTAGTCATTCCTGTTTGGTTGAAGTGAAACATACAATTCCTCCATATCCCGATAGGCGTTAACCATTTCCATACTCCCGTCAAAAATTATCCTTCCCTGACGGAGAATGACCACATGATCGCAAATTCGCTGCACCTCGGGCAAAAGGTGACTCGAGAGAAGTATTGTCTTTTGTTCCTTTTTAAGACCAAGCATCAGTTCACGCACCTGGATCATTCCATCGGGATCCAGGCCGCTGGTAGGCTCATCCAGAATAAGGACTTCCGGATCATGGAGCAGGGCAGCGGCGAGTCCGGCCCGTTGCCGCATTCCGGTTGACAGGGTCCCTGCTTTCTTGCCCCTGAAAAGATCAGCCTGAGTCAGTTTCAATACCTTCTCAATGGATTCTCCCGGTATCCCACGATAGCATTGCAACAGCCGGAAGTTGTCCTGCAGGGATAAATGGTTATAAAACACGGGGGTTTCGATCATGAGTCCCAGCTTTTTATAGAGGAGACCGCGGGGCATTTCTGACATCGGGGACCCATGGAAAAGCACTTCACCTTTCTGTGGCTGTAACAATCCTGCCAGCAACCTGAATAGAGTGGATTTACCGGAGCCATTATGACCAAGAATACCGAGTATCGATCCTTTTGACACGGTCAAGGATATATCAGATATATCAGTCTCTTTCCCTTTATACGAAAAATCCAGGTGGTGACAGGAAATAACAGGATCCATGACTAATTATACGAAGGATTATCCAGAGGTGAGACCTTATGCTCACAGAAGTTTAAAGCCAGGATACGAGTCGAAATAATTGGCCGAACCCGCATCCCTGCGATTGTGATTTCCGTAAATAGTACAACCAACTCATTATCAACCTTAAAAATCAATCATTATGTCTGTATTAGAAAATGCAAAGGACCTTCAGAAGATGATGGCGGAAGGCAATACCATGGAAGCCTTCGAGAAATATTATCATGATGACGTTACGGTCATTGAAGTCCCGAATGGAGATACCCGTAAAGGCAAAGATGCCCAGCGAAAGATCATCAAGGAATGGTTTGAAAGTGTGGAGCAAGTGCATGGCGGTGGGGTCAATTCGGTATGTGCCAATGAGGAAGACGGCGTGAGCACGGCCGAGTCATGGACCGACGTGACTTTCAAGGGTGGGGATCGCATGAAGTTGTCAGAGGTGGCCGTTCAAAAATGGAAAGACGGCCAGATCATCGAAGAAAAATTCTATTACAACATGCCGCAGCAATAATGGGAAAGGAGGCCATGTGCCTCCTCCATTTCTACAGCAGGATCTCATCGAATTCTATATCCTGTGCGGCCAGCACAAAAAGGGTGGTGGGCAATCCGCTGGTGTGCACCTTGAAATCGGCATAGTACGAGGCAAAATTTTCCCCAGGCTCGGCCAGACCCATGATCACCAGGTCGGCGGCACGTGACGCTTTGGGTAAAATTTCATAAAAGCTGCGGTCATTCTGTACCACAAGGTTGATACTGCACTGAATCCTTAATTTATCAATAAGTTCGCGGATATTCCGTCTTGCCTCAGCGGCCGCTTTTTCAGACTTCACGACCATATTAAGCTGGATAACCGCATTATTCCATTCGATCCCGCGCTGTAAAAGGTGGGCAATGATGATCATCAGTGCCCCGTTGTTCCTGAGCCCTCCCCACCAGACATCGATCCGTTTCATCTTTCCAAATCCCTTTGATTCGCTGTCCCGCACGATGAGCACATTCCGTTTTCTCTCATAGCAATGGCTGACCATGTCACAATATCTTTCGTGATGGCTGTTTTCCTGGGTGTCACCAAGCAGGATTGTATTGGGAACCAGGGCCCCCAGGCCATAGCTTTCCACCAGCCGCTTCGCACCGGCAAACGGGTCCGGGGCGGCAATCACACGGACCAGGCAGGGGACCCGCCGGTTGAGCAAGTAATCCCTTATCCGGTCTTCCATGGCCAAAATACGCTGCTGGGACATGTTGGTCTCCGGCACGACTGTCGCCACGGTCGTGAGGCCCCGGTTCTGGATGATCTCATTCGTAAAAGAGATCAGGTGCCAGCGTTTGGTTGGTGCCCCAGACAGCACCAGGATGTGGGGCCGCCAGTTTTTCGGATCCACATTGCCCCGGACATGCAACAGACCCATTCTTATCATGGTCAGCCAGACGCCTTCACGCACATCTCCCCAGGTCGTGCGGAGCTGCCGGCCCTGCAGCCAGATGAAAACCCCCGCCAGGAAAATCACAGCCACCACGGTAGCGGGCGGATTGATCAGAAACATTACAGCTACACATCCCACCGCCCCGGTAAGTGAGAATATCCAGTGGACGCGGAAGGAGGGCCGGAAGGACGGACTGGCCAGGAATTGCTCAATGGCAGCTGATATATTCAGGACACCGTACGTCGCCAGGAAGAACATAGACAATACAGGGGCAATGACATTCAGGTCTCCCGCATACACGGCGATCAGGGCAACAGCCAGGGTGACAACCGTTCCGATGCGCGGATTATCATCTTTCCCGGCACCCCTTCCCATCCACCGCAGCGGCCTGGGCAGTACACGGTCCCTCGCTAGTGCCTGCAGAACCCGCGGTGCACCAAGAATGCTGCCTACCGCACTGGACAAGGTGGCCCCCCAAATCCCCAGAAGAATAGCATCCCCCCAGTAAGCCATTTTCCGCATGATAAGCGGGTCTTCAATCAGGGTTAGCGCATCGGCACGACCGGCAAGAATAACCGGCAGGGTCATATAGATAAGGTATCCCGCGCCTACGGCAAGAAATGTCCCCCTCGGAATGGATTTACTCGCATTCTTCAGGTCGCCTGACATGTTTACTCCGGCCATGATCCCGGTGACAGCCGGGAAAAACACCGCAAAGACCGTCCAGAAATTCTCCGAGTTGGCAGGCTTGGCACCCCACATCTCAATATTGGTAGTCTCCAGGGGCTTCCCAAATACCAGCGAGACCAGGGAGATCGCAATGGCGGCAAGAATAAAGAATTGCGACCTTACCGCGATGCGGGCAGACAGGAGTGCAAGTCCGCCTACCAGCAAGGTGACTATCATACCGACCGCCACCTGGTTTACCTGCGGAAAAACGATGGCAATACTTTCTGCAAAACCAATGGTGTATAGCGCCACCGAAAGTGCCTGGGCAATATACAGCGGTATACCAACCGCCCCGCCGGATTCAATTCCCAGCGAACGGCTGATCATGTAGTAGGCCCCGCCTGTTTTAACATTCTGGTTGGTGGCAATCGCTGCAATGGAAAGGGAGGTGAGAAACGTAATACTCGTGGAAAGCGTTACAATGATCAGGGTACCAATCAACCCGACATTCCCGACGACCCAGCCAAACCTCAGGTACATGATCACGCCAAGAATGGTCAGGATCGATGGTGTAAATACACCCTCGAACGTGCTCAGTCCGCTTCCTGACGTATTACTTTTAAGTCTGAAAATTCTTCTCACAAGGGATTAAAGATAGAAAGCCTTAAGTATGCGCCGAAGAAAAATCTCCTTTATTCTCAGATATGAGGTTCTTGCTGGAGAATGTGCACTAAATCCAGTAGTTTTCAACCTGAATCACACAACAATTATGGGATTATTCTGGAACCTCATTCAGCAAGGCCAGCTGGGCCGGCAGGAAAGCAAGGTAAATACCCTGGAGGGCAGGGTGGCACGACTTGAAATTGAATTACGTAAAACGCAGGATCTGCTTATTGAAACCCTGAAGGTACTCGAAGAAGTTACCGGAAAGGATCATGACGGGGACGGACGAATTGGACGGTGAGCCTTACTTGATCAGATGCTGTTCCCTGAGGTTCTCACGAAGGACTTCAAGCTCCGCCTGGTCGATAACCCCGCGTTGCCTGAGGTATTTGAGGTTTTCCAGCTGATGTTCAAATTTCATATCAGGATCAAAAGTGCTCAATTCCTCCTTCAGCCTCGCCCGTACCTTGGTTCGTATCGTTTCAATAAATGACCTGACCGTCTCCTCGTCCGGACTGCTGATAAAAAAGGTCAGGGTTTTTCTTCCCCCGGAAAGAATGAAATGAGCGGCAAAATATTTTTGTATGCTCCACCAGAACACCGTGAGCCACATAAAACAGAAAAACAGGAAGAGCATGCTGAGCTTCATATCCGTTCCGTCCAAAAATGACTGAAAGGTCATGTGGGAGGAAACGATCAGCAATCCACCGAAGAGAACCGCATTTCCCAGCCCTTCACGGGACCTTACCTTCGTCAGGTCCAGGCCTATGTCATGATAATCAGCCTCCCATTCCTTGTCGTCAAAGACAGATTTCTCCTTTATTCTGATTCCCTGACGATGGAGGGTAAATTTTTTGGAAGACAAAAGATAACGCTGTTCCAGTTTTTCCATTTCCCCTTGTTTTACGTGTAAATACGCCCTCCGCCCCGCTGGTAACACCAAAAAAATAGCTCTTGCGTAAAACTTTATTTGCAATGGCCCGTATATACCTAAGAATCCAATGTATTAATCAATTATGCATAGCCCGGAACTTGTAAAAGGAACGCTTCAAACCATCATATTGAAATTACTGGCAGATCACGGGCGGATGTATGGCTACGAGATCACACAGAAGGTAAGGGACTTGTCTGACGGTTCACTGATAATAACCGAAGGCGCCCTGTACCCTACTCTGCACCGGCTGGAATCAGAAGGTATGCTGAGTACCGAAAAAGAACACATTGGCAAGAGGGTCAGGAAGTACTACAAGCTGACTCCATCGGGACAATCATCAGTCACTGCCAGGATAGATGAATTTGAGAATTTTGTGAGGACGATGTTCATTCTCTTAAAACTGAATCCACAAAGAGTTTGAGACTGGACAGCGATCATATTGCCTATATCGAACGGGACATTTCCTACCGGGGAATTGTGGATGAGGAGTTGGGTGAGGAACTGGTGGATCACATCTGCGAAATGGTCTCACAGAAGATGGCAAGGGGCATGCGGTTCATTGAGGCGTACGATGAGGCCATCGCCGATTTCGGTAGCACACAGTCCCTGCAGCGCATTCAGGTGGAAAAAATCAAAACATCCTATAACAACACACGTATCATGGTCAGAAATTATTTTAAGGTCGCCCTGAGGAATCTCCAAAAGCACAGGTTTTATTCGGTCATCAACGTCGCCGGTCTCAGTATCGGTGTGGCATGCAGCCTGATGATCCTGCTTTATGTTGCCAACGAAAGAAGCTATGACTCCTTCCATGAAGATGCGGCACAAATGTACCGCCTCACCCAGGAAGGACGGTTTGGGGAGAATGAGTATAATTTTCCCACGAGTCCGGCCCCCTTTGCCGGGGCACTGATTTCGGATATTCCGGAAGTAACCGATGCAGTCAGGCTACGGGGACGTGGCTCTTACATTGTGAGCAATCCGGAGACCGGAGAATATTACAAGGAAGGCAGCGTCATATACGCTGACCCTAATTTCTTCGAGTTTTTCTCGTTTCCGCTGATTGAAGGTCAGCCGGAAACCATCCTGGAAAGTGCCGATGCGCTGGCCATAAGCGAATCAGCGGCACAACGATACTTTGGTAATGAATCCGCCATAGGGAAGCGGCTTGTTCTGGACGGGGATGAGGAGTTTATTGTCCGTGGCGTCTTCCGGGACATGCCGGCCAATTCGCATATCCAGCAGGACCTGATCATGTCGATGGTAGGGTTCGCCGAGGCTGACAACGTCATGTGGGTCAGCAATAATTTTTACACCTACGTGAAACTCCGGAAAGATGCCAGGCTTGACGAAGTAAAGAAAAAAGTCGCTTCCATGCAAGAGGGGTATTTACGGCCGCAGGTAGAACAGTTTACCGGAAATTCTTTCGAAAATTTCCTTGCACAGGGCAATTACCTCCAAACCAACTGGCAACCGATGCAGGAGGTGTACCTGACTTCCAATTTTACATTTGATGTGGGCACTATGGGTAATGGAGAATATATTTCCCTGTTCACCGCCATTTCCATCTTTATTATGGTCCTGGCCTGCATAAACTTCATGAACCTGGCCACGGCCCGCTCTACCACCCGCGCCAAGGAGGTGGGCGTCCGAAAAGTCCTGGGCTCGTTGCGGGCCCACCTGATCAGGCAGTTCCTTATGGAATCCATCCTGATGAGCCTGATGGCTTTTGCCATAGGAATCCTGGTGGTGACGCTGGCCCTGCCGTTCTTCAATCAGCTGGCCGGAAAGGCCCTCATACTGCCGTGGAGCCCGGGGTTTGTCGGCATTTTACTGGCTGCTTCAATCGGTATCGGCATTTTGGCTGGACTGTATCCTGCGCTGTTTCTCAGTTCGTTCAGGCCCGCCAATATTCTTAAAGGCAAACTGGGTATTTCCGGTCACGGCTGGGTCCGTAATGCGCTGGTAGTCTTCCAGTTCTTTATCAGCATCATTCTTATTACCGGCACCATTGCCATCAACCGCCAGCTTAATTATATCCAGGCACGGAAAATCGGGTTCGAAAAGGACCAGGTCATACTGATCAAGGATGCATATATGCTGGAAGACCAGAGCCAGTCATTCAAGGAGGAAGTAGAACAGTTATCCAATGTGGAATCGGTCTCCTACAGTGGTTATCTCCCGGTCTCGGGCTATAACCGGTCCGACAATACATTCTGGAAGGAAGGGGCCGAACCAACTGAGAATAACCTGGTTTCCACCCAGCGCTGGATGGTGGACGAGGATTACCTGACCACCATGAAGCTGAACCTGATCAGCGGACGGAACCTGGATGAAGAGCTCGCATCGGATTCAAATGCCGTAATTCTGAATGAGACTGCTTTTCGCCGTTTCGGACTGGTCAAGGGCGAGGACAACTGGATACAAACCTTTGGGTATGACCCCGCCACCGGGGCAACGCTTCCGGACGTCGTCCTGAATTTCAAAGTAATCGGCGTGGTTGAGGACTTTCATTACGAGTCCATGAAGGAAAAAGTCGGTCCGCTGGGCCTGTTTCTTGGCCCGTCACGAAGCATTATGTCAGTGAGGGTTAAGACGGCTGATTTCCAGGAAAATGTGGATCAAATTCAATCTGTCTGGGATGACCTCGCAGGCGGTCTGCCATTCTCGTACAATTTCCTCGATGAAGAATTCGGCAGAATGTACAGATCGGAGTCACGGCTGGCCCAAATCCTGACCCTGTTTGCCGGACTTGCCATATTGATAGGATGCCTTGGATTGTTCGGGCTCGCCTCGTACATGGCAGAACGGCGCACCAAGGAGATCGGCATTCGCAAGGTGATGGGTGCCTCGGTCAACAGCATCGTGTTACTGCTTTCAAAGCATTTTTCACTTCTGCTGCTGATCTCATTTCTTATGGCCACCCCGCTGGCATGGTGGGCAATTTCGGAATGGCTTGCAGGGTATAATTACAGAGTCGAAATTGGCGCGGGCATTTTCCTTATCGCCGGGCTGGTGGCCTTTGCCATAGCCGGGCTCACGGTGGCCTATCAATCCATAAAAGCAGCCATGTCCAACCCGGTAAATTCACTGAGGAATGAATGAGATTAATAATACCGGCCCATCAGCGGATGTTCCACGATCATCTTGCGCATTTCAAGCGGATTGATGGTTCCCTGGGTCCGGTAGATGATAGTCCCCCCGGGCTCAATGAGCATGGTGTACGGCAGTGCGCCGTCCCATTCCGGGTCAATGGCTTCGATCAGTGCGTAACTGTCATCCCCTGAAAAGATGTAATTAGTAAGGGCCGAATGTTTCTTTTTAAGAAAACTATGAGCTGACTCCCGCGCCTCGGATTTATCGGCACTCACCGAAATAAATTCAAAATTACGCGCGCCGTACATGCGCTGCATTTCCACGAATTCAGGGTATTCGATGATACACGGACCGCACCAGGTGGCCCAGACGTTAACCAGGCGAAGGTTATCCGAATCATTCTCCAGTAATTGAGCAATACCGGACTCATCAATATCTTCAAGGGTCACTTCACTTGACTCCCATTCTCCATACACCCGCTCTTTAAGATCGTCTTTCCACGCCCACTTGATTGAACACCCAAAGGTCTTCGTCTTAGGTTCTTCGATTTCCCGGCCGGCCAGTACATCATCAATGGCGGCTCGGAGATCGTCAGCCCGGGCAGTGCCCGGTTTCTCGGACCCATCCAGCCGCCCGGTGTAGCGCAGGGTACGTTCGGGCCCAAAAAGGAATGCATGCGGTGTGGCCACCGGTCCGTATTTCATGGAAACCGAATGGTTATCTCCATCGTACAGGTAGGGAAAGTTAAAGTTCATGTCCTCTGCCCGTATGATCATTTCCTTGTAGGTATCTCCCAGGTCAGAATATCCCAGCTCATCAAACAGCAAACCGATGGGGCTGTTTGGTGAAATGGCCACCACCGCCACACCTTTATCTTTATAATCGTCTGTTAAATCAATAATACGCTGTTCGTATGCCTGGGCGGTCGGACAGTGATTACAGGTGAATAGTATGACCAGTGCTTCTGCCTCACTGAAATCCCCGAGAGAATAAAATTTCCCGTCCACGCCCGGCAGGTTAAAATCCGGTGCCTTCATGCCCGGCTCAAGCGTTACAATTTCCTGTTCTGCCACCGGCTGAGGATCGGCAACAAATTGTGCCTGCACCTCCGCAGCACTTTGCTGCGTTCCAGACCCTTCCCGGCCCTCACAGGCGCCGAGTAAAACCAAAGCACATATCAGGAATTTGCGGGGTACCATCACATAGGTTGCTCAGGCCAGTCAATTTCAGGTGCACGGTAAAAATCAATGTCCATGGCTTCCATAATGGCGGTATGCTCAATGAGCCGCCGCTTATAATCTTCCCAGTTCCGGTTCTCTGCCGGGGTCCAGCCTATCTCTGAGTACCCCAGCAGACGTGGGAATATCAGGTACTCAGCTTCATCCAGGTCAGAGACCGTCTCGGACCATAGCGGCGCCTCAATACCGAGGATATGTTCATTACTGATTTCGCTGGTCACCTGGTCTGCCGACCACATATAGGCCGAATCAACGGGAATATACGCCGCCCAGTGCAGGCCATATTCAGAGGTGGAATCGTATTGCATGTCCAGATATATTTTCCAGGCCGGTGACATTAATACCTTTGCTCCTTTTTCAATTGCCCGCAAGGCATTCTCCGTTTCCGCCCAGTACTGAACGACGGTACCTTCGGCAAGCTCTGCGTGTGAAATTTCATCCCAGCCGATGACGGTCTTACCATGGCTGGCCACGATTTCCTGGGCCCGGTTTATAAATGGGATATAATCCTCCATGGGGGTAACATGCGATTCATCCCCGCCAATATGAAAATACGGACCGGGTGTCATTTCTGAAATCTCACGGACCACGTCATTCACAAACTCATAGGTCACATCCTTGTCAATGCACAGTGTACTGAATCCTACGCGTGTGCCTGTATATAATTCGGTTGCCTTTCCGTCACAATTAAGTTCGGGATAAGAAGCAAGCGCCGCATTGGTATGACCGGGCATATCAATTTCCGGAACGATGGTAATAAAATGTTCCTGCGCGTAGGCCACTATATCCTTATATTCCTCCTGGGTATAAAAACCCCCGGGTCCTCCCCCCACCTCCGTACTGCCTCCGACCTCAGTCAGTTTAGGCCAGCTCTTGATCTCAATCCTCCACCCCTGATCATCCGATAGGTGAAGATGCAGGTGGTTGAATTTATAAAAGGCCAGGTAATCAATCAGGCGCTTCACCTCCTCCACGGTAAAAAAATGCCGGGCGACATCCAGCATATTTCCGCGGTATCCGTATTCGGGCGTATCACGAATTGCTCCGGTAGGAAAGTAGGTATATTTCTCATCCACCACAATAGCCTGTTTTAGCGTCTGGACTGCATAGAACAAGCCGGCCGGACCACTGGCAGTAACCTTCAGCTGCTCGGGCCCGATTTCCATCATGTATCCTTCTTCACCCAGCTCCGCGGCCTCATCCAGATTCAGATATATCCCTGACTCTTCTTCATCTTCGGGCTCTGACACCTGTGGTTCGGCTCCCGTATGCCCGGCGAGAAAGGCCTGCAGGGTGCCTGCAATTCGTTCCATGTCTTCACCTGCCGGAGCATAAATACGGACAGATTCATCAAGGAAAAATGCATCTCCCGAGGCAGTGATAGTCGGTGGCAGGGGAATAATCGGCGCCGCGGCCAGGTTGGAAGGGGACTCAAGTACAGGCCGGGGTTCTCCGCATGCACCCAGGATCAGCATCGCTCCGATCCAAACAAGGCATGAAGGTTGAAGGAAATATCGCATAGGAATATTCAGAATTTGGTTACAGGGATCAATTTAGAAAAAAAGCCGGACTATCAAGAACGTATACAGGGAACTATTCGCTCACCTAATACTTTAACCGGAGAAGTGTTTTTCCCTATTTCTCAGAGGAGAAGACACAATATCACCTCAGGACCAAAGGATTTTTCTTTCTGACACCCTTTCACTTAATCATCAGAATGTGTATGTTAGATTCCATGATGTGGGAAGAATTCATTGAATTACCCTTCAGGGAAAAGATCAGGGAATTGTATGAGGAAGGCAATTTTATCATGTCAATCCGGTATTACGGGTACAAAATAAACCTCTACCTGTATAAAGGACAGTATGTGGAGGTCTTTTATAATCACAAGCTGGACCTGATCGAACGGATCGAACCGCTGGTGGGCAGCCCCACACGAATGAAATTTTACTCTGATCAGATTAAATTGCCGCAAGACATTACATGATCAATCTTCATGTACAGTCAGTTTTTTATCCAGCGCAAGGATCTGACCTTCGGTGAGCAGGGTAAAAGGAAGGTACATTTTTGTGTATTTGGCAATCTCAAGGATATAATAGCTTTTCCTTTTCAGAATGCGGCGAATCGAATTAAGCTGAATTTCCGATTCCGATACGTCATCCACGAGCCGTAATACATCCTCCCCTACTTCAATATTGACCTGGATGGTGCGAAAATTGTCTTCACGGAAAAATATCCATAACCAGGGTTTCAGGCAGTAATACAAGCCGTAAAAAATACATATGCCGGCATAGGCGACACCTGCGCGTGAAACCGGGGTCACCCAGAGGGTTATTCCCGCGGCAAGAAGAATCTGTCCACCCGCAATCCGGATCGTATTTACGATTCCTGAATTACCAAAGTAGTATTCATTCAGGAACATCCTGATTCTACGGGACCGTTCAAGGGTTTTAAAGTAAGCCATAGTTTAAAAAGTAAAAGACAACGCACCAGGGGAATGTTAGTCCCCGTTCTTACTTAAAAATTTTTCCATATTCCCTTTTTTCTCCTGTTTAATCAATTTTTCTAAGTAGCGGTCATAATTAAGACCCTCACGGTTGGCAGAATAAAATTTCACTACCGCGCGCATACCTTCAATATGTGCTTCAATGGATGGGTACTCTTCCCCGCTTTCCAGGGAGTATCTGACCCAGCCACCCACGTACACCGGCAGCAGGTCCGGGTTGTTTGTGGCCATATCCACAATCCCTGGCCTTAATTCGACATGTACATTCGGACTCCTGCTGATCCATTGCAACAAATACGCATTCACAGTTCTTCTGGAATCCAGTGACTGGGATATCGGGGTTTCCTGGAGCCATTCAATGCAAGCGAGGACCTCCTCATTTCCGGTCCCACCTTCCGGCAAAGGCGCGGGGTGATTCTGGGAGAATGACAGCGCGGACATGCCGGAAAAAAGAAATATGAAGAACGCTTTCATCACAGTAAAGAGCAAAAAAAAGCCCCGTTGGGGCTTTTTTCATGTGGTTATCCCTGCTTACGCTGACGTAGCAGTAGTCGCCTTTCCTTCTCCGCCGTATACGGGGCTGTTAAGGGTAGCAATGTTATAATTCTTCCGCGCCTTGTATCCGCAGTACCGGCATTCGAAGTGCTTGGTAAGCTGTCCTTCCTCCGATACGGTGGGCTGGCGTACAATTTCTTCACGGTTTACCTTGAAGGTCTGGTAATTACACTCAGGACACTGCAACGCATGCAGGTGACCTGCGTATTTCTCAATTTTGGTAAACCCGGTTTCTTCATCCACCCATACATCATAATCCACAGAATAGATCTCCTCTTCCGCCTGCATACCTTCGTCGAGGTACACATCCTCTTCCTCCTCGCTAAGCAGCTTCATGGCTTTCCCTGTTTTCGGGGAGATCCTGGGCTTATAGCGTAACACCTCGAGTCTTTTCTCGATGTAAAAGGGGTAATAAAATTTCAGCAGGTTCTGAATGATCACATACATGATGAGGCCCATCATGATGCTCACAAATACCCGCGTAAATAACGTTAAGATCGTCAGATCCTGAATTGAGGAGTTCAGATAGAACGCCGTTCCGATAATCAGGAAAATGCCGGCGGTGAGGAGAATACTGATCTCGCTTCGGTTAATATAATCGTATTTTGACTTTGCATCCTTCATGGATGAAAGTTTTAATAGGTGACCGAAAAAAATCAATACCGCAAGTGCCGCCAGTCCAAATGAAATTGTTTGCGCCCAGTTGTTCCAGGTCTCAAATGATTCTACTGAGAGTTCTTCCATGGCCTGTAGATTTTAGAAGTAATTATATAGTTAGATTAAAAAAATATACCTGCTTGCTATACAAGTTAAAAATAGTTCTCCAATTTTAATATTTATTTATACAAAAAGAAGAACCAAATCCATGTATAACATACATGTGATATATATACTCCTAAATGAAAAAAGGAAACCACCCGGGTCTCCTTTTTTATTAAAAAAATTCTGAATCGATTCTACAGGGTACGTTTTGTTTCGCGCTCTTCATATGATTCAATCACATCACCTTCTTTGATGTCATTGAAATTTTTGATGCTGATACCACATTCATAGCCATTCTTCACTTCCTGAACATCGTCTTTAAAACGCTTCAATTGTCCCATCTCACCGGAGTAGACCACGATTCCATCCCGGATGAGTCGAATTGGATTGTTTCGCTTAATGTATCCGTCGGTAACCATACATCCGGCAACCGTTCCAACTTTGGAAATTTTAAATACATCGCGTACTTCCACATTACCTACGATCACCTCTTCCACTTCCGGATCAAGCATACCTTCCATGGCATCCTTCACATCATTGATGGCATCATAGATGACAGAGTAGAGCCTGATCTCGATTTCCTCATTCTCAGCGATGCGCTTGGCACTGGTTGACGGGCGAACCTGGAATCCTACAATCACCGCATCCGAGGCTGAGGCCAGAAGGACATCTGATTCTGAGATCTGGCCCACACCTTTATGAATGATGTTAACCTGGATCTCTTCGGTACTCAGTTTGAGCAGTGAATCAGACAAGGCTTCCACCGAACCGTCCACGTCACCTTTCACAATTACATTCAGCTCTTTAAACGAGCCAATAGCAAGTCGGCGACCAATCTCGTCCAGGGTAATATGTTTCTTGGTACGGATACTCTGTTCCCGTATGATCTGTTCACGCTTGGTGGCAATTTCCCGTGCCTCGCGATCTGATTCCATCACGTTGAACTTATCACCCGCCTGTGGTGCACCATCCAGTCCGAGCATCAGCACCGGTGTTGACGGACCGGCTTCTTTCATCTGGTTTCCCTTGTGGTCAAACATGGCCTTTACCCGTCCGTGAAAAGCACCGGCAAGTACCACATCTCCCACTTTCATCGTTCCGTTCTGAACAAGCAGGGTTGCCACATAGCCCCGACCTTTGTCAAGGCTGGCCTCAATCACCGTTCCGTTTGCACGCTTCACAGGATTGGATTTCAGCTCAAGCAATTCTGCTTCCAGCAATACTTTCTCAAGCAGGTCGTCAACTCCCTGTCCGGTTTTGGCGGAGATAGCTGCACACTGGTACTTACCTCCCCAATCCTCCACCAGGATATTAATATTAGCCAGTGACTCCTTCACCTTATCGGGATTCGCATTCGGCTTGTCAATTTTATTGATGGCGATGATTATCGGAACACCGGCAACCTGGGCGTGGTTGATTGCCTCTTTCGTCTGGGGCATCACGTCATCATCCGCGGCCACCACGATAATAACAATATCGGTCACCTTGGCACCACGGGCCCGCATTGCGGTAAATGCTTCGTGACCCGGCGTATCAAGAAACGCGATCTTTTCACCGTTATCGGTACGTACATCATACGCCCCGATGTGCTGGGTAATACCCCCGGCTTCGCCGGCAGTTACTTTGGCACTTCGAATATAATCCAGCAATGAAGTCTTACCATGGTCTACGTGACCCATGATGGTAACGATAGGTGCCCTTGGCTTCAGATCCTCTTCAGTATCCTGTTCCACCTCGACCTCAATCTCGTCATCAGCGGTAGTGAATTCCACATCGTACCCAAATTCATCCGTGATTATCGTGATCGACTCAGCATCCAGGCGCTGATTGATTGAGACAAACATTCCCAGTCCCATACAGGTGGAAATGACCTCATTTACCGATACATCCATCAGGGATGCCAGGTCATTGGCAGAAATAAATTCAGTGACCTTCAGGGTTTTGGATTCCTCCTGTTCCTGAAGCATCTGCTCCTCCTTGGCTTCTGCCGCTGCCGATCGTTTTTCACGCCGGTATTTGGAGCCTGACGATTTCTTTCCTCCGCCACTCAGTTTTGCCAGGGTCGCCTTGATCTGATCCTGAATCTCCTTATCTGAAGGTTCTTCCTTATCCTGACGTCCTCTTCGGCGGCTGTCGCGGTCTGTTTTGGATATACGCTTTCTGGGACGTTTTTTCTTTTTCCGTTCCTTCTGATCATCCGAAGAAGCGACCGGCTTGCTTTTCTTGTCTTTCTTTTCAGGAAGCTCAATTTTGCCCACCACTTTCAGTCCCTGCAGCTTATCGGCCCGGGCAGAAATAAATTCCTTTTCAGCTTCGGGTTCCTTTTTCTTCTCAGGTTCAGGTTTTTTCTCTTCCTGCGCGGGCTCTTTCTTTTCTTCCTTTTCTTCCTTCCTGGGCTCTTCTTTTTTCTCTTCTTCCTTTTTCTTCCATTTCTGGTCCAGGTCGATCTTACCCAATACTTTCAAGCCCACCTTGGTTGTCTCGGCCTTCTCAGGCTCTTCCTTCTTCTTCTCCTCAACCGGAGGTTTTTCTTCGCTGGCAGGCTCCTCCTTCTTCTTCTCTTCTTTAGGCTCAGCCTTTTCCTTAGGCTGTGGTGTTTCACTCTTGGCAGAGAGGTTTTTGATAAGGACGCTTTCCTCATCATCACGGCTGTCTGAGGTCTCGGTCTCGCTGTCGATCACCACATGCTCAGCATGCTTGGTGCCGATGGTCAGTCCGGAAGCCTCTTCCTTCTCGGAAGCTGAAGCCGCAAACTCCTTGGACAGCATAGAATACTGCTCCCCGGTAATCTTGGAGTTGGGGCTCGAGTCAACCTCAAAGCCTTTGTCTGTAAGGAATTCCAAAATGGTATTCCTACCGACGTTCAGCTTCCTGGCGACCTGACTTAGCCTCATGGTTTTTTCATCTGCCATACTCAAATATCCCTTTTTTATTAATTAGTAAAAAATAAAATTCTATTCGAACTCCTGCTTGAGGATTTTAAGAACATCGTTTATTGTCTCCTCTTCAAGGTCTGTCCGGCGTTCGAGGTCTTCTTTCGTTAACTGCAGAACACTTTTCGCCGTGTCCAGTCCGATACGTTTTAGTTCGTCGATCACCCAGTCTTCGATTTCATCTCCGAATTCATCCAGATCCACGTCCTCCTCCTCAAATTCTCCGAGTTCACGGAATACATCAATTTCCAATCCGACCAGCTTGCTGGCCAGTTTTATATTCTGACCGCCTTTACCGATGGCCAGTGACACCTGATCAGGTTTCAGGAACACCGATACCCGGCCTTCTTCCTGCTGTATTTTAATACTGCTGATTTTTGCCGGACTCAGCGCCCTGGTGATATACAGATCCATATTCTCCGTGTAATTGATCACGTCGATATTTTCATTCTGCAGTTCCCGTACAATGCTGTGAATCCTGGATCCTTTCATTCCCACACAGGCTCCGACCGGATCAATACGGTCATCATATGATTCAACCGCCACTTTGGCCCTTTCTCCAGGCTCGCGTACCACCCGTTTGATCGTGATCAAACCGTCGTATACTTCAGGCACTTCACTCTCAAACAGTCGCTCGAGGAATACCGGGCTTGTGCGGGAAAGAATAATTTTCGGGTTTCCGTTGATCATTTCAACCCGGTCGACGATGGCCCGCACCTGGTCTCCCTTACGAAAACGATCCTTGGGGATTTGTTCGTTCCGAGGAATGGAAATTTCATTGCCCTCCGCATCGATCAGCAATACTTCACGGCTCAGTATCTGGTATACTTCCCCGTTGATGATTTCCCCGACAAGATCCTTGTACTTCTGGAAAAGAATATCCTTTTCCAGGTCTTTCACCTTCTGAATCAACGTCTGCCGTGCGGTCATAACTGCACGACGTCCGAAATCCTCCAGCGTAATCTCCTCGGCCACTTCTTCGCCAATCTCAAAATCCGGCTCAATCTTGCGTGCTTCGGTCAGGCTGATCTTGTCATGATCCCAAATATCCTCAGAGTCGTCGTCAACGATCTCTCTGAAGCGCCAGATTTCAAGGTCTCCCTTGTCCGCATTGATGATAATATCAAAATTATCATCTGTCTCGAACTTCTTCCGGATCATGGTCCGGAATACATCCTCGAGGATCCTGATCATCGTTGGCCGGTCTATATTCTTTTGCCTCGCAAAATCAGCAAACGACTCAATTAAAACTGAAGCATCCATCACACTGTTTATTTAAATGATATCTGTACTATTGATTTACTTATCTTGTCAAGCGGTATCTTCACCGTTTCTACCGTTGCCTTCTTTCCCTTTCCAACCTTCTTTTCCAGCACGATCCTTTCCTCACTGGCATCCACAAGCTTTCCCTTCACATCCTTTCCCTCAGTAAGACTTACCTTAAGGTCCCGGCCGATATTCTTGCGGTACCGGCGCAGACCTTCCAACGGATGATCCAGCCCGGGTGTAGACACTTCCAGTGTATATGCCTCGGGAAAAGCCTCGTCTTCTTCCAGTTTGGCTCCCAATGACCGGCTGAGCGCCGCACATTCATCAATGGAAATGCCTTCATCCCCATCGACATAGACCACAACTTTCCTGGAAGTGCGGCCGGAGCTTATCCGTACATCTACCACGAAATGCGTGTCATCCTGCAGCATTTCTTCCGCCATTTCCCGGATTTTCTGCTCTGTCATCATCCCACTTTCGTTGAATCAGGAATATAAAAAGAGGGGACTGGTAGTCCCCTCAAACTATTTTACTATTTTCGATGCAAATCTACGCCAATTTTGTTTGTTTTACAAACAGCAACGCAGAATTAAGGCTGCACAAACTATTTTTGATTCGTCATCGTTTGAGCTTTTTTAAAACCGTCCCTTTGATCATGAATAAAACATTCCGAATACCGTTGAGGTTCCCTGTATTTCTAATTCTGATTTTCACCTTTTCCTGCGGTACCGATACCAATAAGGAAGCTCCGGTACAACCGCCTGCTGAAGAGGTTTCCGAATTTGTCAGCGCCCCGGAATTTCATGCCGACTCAGCCTACAGTTTCGTTGAGGTCCAGGTGGAAATGGGTCCCCGGGTGCCTAACACGGGGGCTCACAGGAGAGCGGGAGACTTCTTCATCGAAAAACTGGAACAATATGGGGCCGCGGTAACAACCCAGGAATTTGAAGCACAAACATTCGACAATAATACCCTTCAGTTACGCAATATCATCGGGAGCCTTTACCCTGAAAAAACACGGCGCATCCTGCTGGCGGCACATTACGATTCGCGCCCTTTTGCCGACAAGGATTCTGTGCGCCAGGACGAGCCCATCGACGGGGCGAACGACGGGGCCAGCGGGGTCGCGGTACTTCTTGAGATCGCGAGGGTCTTGAAGAATAGTGATAACCCTCCTCCGGTAGGGGTTGATTTTATCCTTTTTGACGGCGAGGACTGGGGCAATGACAGTGGACGGCAGGAATATGTGCCGTTGCCTGACGGACTCGACAGCTGGTGGTGCCTGGGCTCACAATACTGGGGGAAGAACAAGCATACGCCGCAGTATTCTGCCTACTACGGCATTTTACTGGATATGGTCGGGGGTACCGACGCCAAATTCTTCCGGGAAGGTTATTCCATGCAGTTTGCCCCTAAAATTGTCAGCAAGGTATGGCAGACTGCTGCCCGCCTGGGACACGGCGACTATTTCATACCGGTCGACGGAGGAGCGATTACAGACGATCATTTTTTCGTCAACCGGTATACCAACATTCCGATGATTGATATTATCCCTACTGACCCGGCCACGAATGGCTTCGGGGATTTTCACCATACCCATGCAGATAACCTCTCCAACATCAGTGCCGAAACACTGAAGGCGGTTGGAGAAACCGTACTGCATGTACTGTACAACGAGAACTGATCAGGCTTCCACGGTTTCCCCTGTGTCCTGGTAGTCCTCCAGCGGGAGGCAACTGCACATCAGGTTCCGGTCACCATACGCACTGTCAATCCGTCCGACACTGGGCCAGAATTTATTCTCGCTGACGTAGGAAAGCGGATAAATTGCTTTTTCGCGTGAATACGGACGGTCCCATTCGGTGGAGGTAACGACAGATGCGGTATGCGGAGCGTGTTTCAGCACATTATTCTCCCTATCATAAAGTCCGTCTTCAACCTCTTTAATCTCCTCACGGATGCTGATCAGCGCATCACAGAACCGGTCAAGCTCCGGCTTTGTTTCACTTTCCGTAGGCTCAATCATCATCGTGCCCGCTACCGGAAATGACACCGTAGGTGCATGAAACCCGTAATCCATCAGACGTTTTGCAATGTCTTCCACTTCGATACCCGCTTTTTTGAACGCACGGCAATCAATGATCATCTCATGCGCAGCCCGCCCATTTTTGCCCGTATAAAGGACTTCATAGTGCCCGGTAAGCCGGTACTTGATGTAATTGGCATTGAGAATTGCCAGCTGGGTGGCCCTCGTAAGCCCCATGCGTCCCATCATGGCGATGTATGCGTAGGATATCGTGAGAATGCTTGCGCTTCCCCACGGTGCCGCTGAAATAGACGGAATGGCCTGATCCCCCCCGGTCGTAACTACCGGATTTCCGGGCAGGAACGGCACCAGTTGTTCGGCCACCCCGATGGGACCCATTCCGGGCCCGCCTCCTCCGTGAGGAATACAGAATGTTTTGTGCAGGTTCAGGTGACAGACATCAGCTCCGATTGCCGCCGGCGAGGTAAGTCCGACCTGGGCGTTCATATTCGCGCCATCCATGTACACCTGTCCCCCGAATTCATGAATAATGTCACAGATTTCTGTAATGCTTTCTTCAAAAACCCCGTGGGTTGAAGGGTAGGTGACCATGAGTGCTGCCAGCTCCTCCTTGTTTGCCTCAGCCTTCTCCCGTAAATCATCCAGGTCAATATTTCCCTGATCATCGCACTTCACGATGACTACCTTCATACCGGCCATCACCGCACTTGCGGGGTTCGTACCATGTGCTGAAGAAGGGATCAGAGTTACGTGCCGGTGTCCTTCACCCCGGCTGATGTGATAGGCGCGAATGACCATAAGACCGGCATATTCTCCCTGGGCTCCGCTGTTGGGCTGCAGTGAAACACCCGCAAAGCCGGTGATTTCCTTTAACCACGCAGTGAGCTCAGCGAACATTTCGTGGTATCCCACGGCCTGGTCTGCCGGTACAAACGGGTGAATATTGCCAAATTCCGGCCAGGTTACAGGGATCATCTCCGTGGTGGCATTCAGCTTCATGGTGCATGAGCCCAGTGAGATCATGCTGTGAACCAGGGACAGGTCTTTATTCTCCAGCCGCTTCAGGTACCTGAGCATTTCGTGTTCGCTGCGGTACATATTAAATACCGGGTGGGTCATAAACCCGGACGTCCTGACCAGGGACTCCGGCCAGTCCAGTTCCAGTTCCGAGGCTTCCCTGGACAGATCAAAATTCTCTGCCTTGCCGGCAGCCACCGAAAATACCCCAAGCAATTCCTCCACGTCGGTCATTGTAGTCACCTCACTCAGGGAAATGCCCACCGTATCGTCACCGAAATAGCGCAGGTTTATCTTGCCCTGCAATGCGGTTTTCCGCACCTTGTCAATATTTTCACATTGTACGCGAAGGGTATCAAAGAACAATTTGTTATGCTGGGTAAATCCAAGCGCAGTGAGTCCGTTTGCCAGTAACCTGGTAAGACCGTGGATCCTCCCGGCAATACGGCGGATACCCTTCGGACCATGATAAACACCGTACATACCTGCCATTACCGCAAGCAGGACCTGTGCGGTGCAGATATTGGACGTGGCTTTTTCACGCCTGATATGCTGCTCGCGGGTCTGGAGTGCCATGCGATACCCCGGATTTCCCTGGGCATCCACCGAGGCGCCGATAATGCGCCCGGGAAGCTGTCTTTTAAATGATTCTTTGGTGGCAAAATAGGCGGCATGCGGACCACCGTACCCCATGGGTACACCAAACCGCTGGCTTGAGCCGAATACCACATCTGCTCCCTGTTCACCGGGAGGCACCAGCAGGGCGAGGCTCATCAGATCGGCGGCAACTGCCACAAAAATCCCCTGTTCGCGCGCAGAAGCCATCAGGGCACTCCGGTCCTTAATTTCCCCGTTATTATCGGGATACTGGAACATGATTCCGAATACATCCTCATCGGTGAGGTCCATTTCGTCCAGGTTGCCAATGATAAGTTCAATGCCTACCGGCTCGGAGCGTGTTTTCAGGATGTCAAGCGTCTGGGGGAACATCTGCTCATCGACCAGAAATTTGCTTGCTTTCTTGCGGGACCCGCTTCGTGATCCTGATAACATGGTCATGGCTTCGGCCGCGGCTGTACCTTCATCAAGCAGGGAAGCATTGGCAAGCTCCATGCCCGTCAGGTCGGTGACCATCGTCTGAAAATTAATCAGCGCTTCGAGGCGGCCCTGGGCGATCTCTGCCTGGTAGGGGGTGTAAGCCGTATACCATCCGGGGTTTTCGAGAATATTCCGCAGGATGACCGGCGGGGTAATGGTAGGATAATATCCCGTGCCTATATAGGACTTGAATTGCTTGTTTTTAGATGCCAGGGTCTTGAAATCCTGCAGGAAAATATGTTCAGGCCGGGCCTCGGGAAGATCTATGGTCTTCTTCATCCGGATGGAAGCCGGAATGGTCTGGTCAATAAGCTCATCCAGTGAGGTAAGGCCTATGGATTCCAGCATCGCGTGTACCTGTTCATCATCAGGCCCGTTATGCCGGGTATCAAAACGCTCTAACTGAGTAACATCTAATTTCATTGTACGCTTTCAGATCTGGTTGTTCAACAAACATTTTCCAATTCAGGGCATCCGGAATGGCAGTGCAAATTTAGGATATATTGGGTGAAAAAAATGCAATAACTTATTCATTTAAGAATAGTTGCTCGCACTTATATAATCATATAACCTTTCACTGATAATTCATATCCGAACTTCCTGCTTTTTAAATACTTTTAAGGTCTAATTGTTTGAATAAACCTGCATATGAAAAGAATAATTCCAATCCTCAGCCTCGGCCTGATCCTGGGTCTTGCTGTAACGACTGTCCGGAGCCAGCAACCATCGAATCCCACGGAATATGCCGAAACCATTACCGAAGATGATTTTCGGGAACTACTCGGTATCGTGGCCTCTGATGCCATGGAAGGAAGAGAAACCGGAACACGTGGTCAGAAAATGGCCGCTGCCTTTATACGTCATCAGTTCATGACCCTGGGCCTGGAACCTCCAGTAACCGTCAACGGTGAAAAGAGCTATTTTCAACCTATTGAATTATACAGTGCCGTTCCGGGAGAGACCTATCTTACAGTAGATGGCCAGCGTATTGAAAATTTTGACGGCATGGTGCATTTCGGCGGTGCCGGAAACCGGGATATCAGTGACCTGGAAGTAGTGTTTGCAGCAGATGGGTCGGAGAAGGCTGTATCGGGCCTGGATGCAGAAGGTAAAGCGCTGTTGGTATGGGTTAGCGGCCGGCGCGAACAGCAGCAGGTGATCGAGCGAATTCAGGACAAAAAAGCGGCTGCACTGATTGTGGTGGCGGCAGATACCGATGAAGACTTTGAGCAGCTTGCCGGACGTTATAAATCGTTTTTAATGAATGGGCGGCTTCGGCTGGAAAAGCCTGAAGAAGGCACAGGTGAAGACGCGTTCTTTATCCCGCCATCACTGGCAGCCACCCTCCTTAAAAAGGATGTGGACAAGATAAAAAGTGCCGTTCAGAAAGGCGAAACCAAGGGGTTTAAACCTCATAGTATAAGCTATCACACCTCGACCAATATCCGGATTGTGGAAACGGAGAATGTGCTCGGGTACCTGGAAGGAACGGATCTGAAAGATGAATTAATAGTTGTGACGGCGCATTACGACCACATCGGCCGCAACGGTGAGGAGATTAATAATGGTGCCGACGATGACGGTTCGGGCACAACGTCCATTCTGGAAATGGCTGAAGCCTTCACCAAGGCCAAAAAAGAAGGAAACGGCCCGAGGCGGAGTATCCTGTTCATGACCGTCACCGGGGAAGAAAAAGGACTGCTCGGTTCAGCGTACTACGCGGCCAATCCTGTATTCCCCCTGGCAAATACGGTAGCAAACCTGAATATCGATATGATCGGCCGGATCGATCCGGGACATGCCGATGATGGAAAGTATGTGTATTTGGTAGGTTCAAACCGGTTGTCCTCCGAGCTTCACGAGCTCAGCGAGAGCACGAATGACAAGTACACCCAGCTGGAACTTGATTACACCTATAATGATGAGAAGCATCCGGACCGGATATACTACCGGTCTGACCACTGGAATTTTGCGAAGAATAATATTCCGGTGATATTCTACTTCAGCGGGATCCATGAAGACTATCACCGGCCGACTGATACGGTTGAAAAAATCAACTACGACCTGTTAACCATGCGTGCACGGCTGGTATTTTATACGGCCTGGGAACTCGCCAACCGGGATAAACGAATTACAGTTGACATCGTAGCCGCTGAATAAATATTGCATTGTGGCTTTGATGAACCAGGGCAGAAATGTCCTGGTTTTTTTGTTATCATGAACCAGGGTAGCGATGTCCTGGTTTTTTTGTTATCATGAACCAGGGCAGAAATGACCTGGTTTTTTTATACACCCATCTGTGGGAGATTTCCGATCGGAACGTTCGCGGTACTTAGTGCCTGTCCGGCCGGGAATGACGAACTACTTTTTCTTAGTCTTAGTCCTAGTCTTAGTCTTAGTCTTCCTCTAAACAGGCACCTCCACATGCCGTTCCGCATGGTAGGACGACCGGACCAAAGGCCCGGATTCCACATATTTCAACCCACGGCGCAACCCTTCTTCCTTATAGGCAGCAAACTGATCGGGATGAATCCATGAAGCCACTTCCAGGTGCATTTTGGTGGGTTGGAGGTACTGACCCAGGGTGAGGATATCCAATCCGTGGGCCACCAGGTCGTCCATTGCCTTGTGCACTTCCTCCTCGGTTTCCCCGACCCCCAGCATGATCCCTGATTTAGTTCGTTTTCCGGCCTCTTTGGTGAGCTTGATCTGATCAAGGCTGCGCTGGTATTTGGCCTGCGGACGAACGCGCCGGTAGAGGCGCTCGACAGTTTCCACGTTGTGAGAAACAACTTCCTGTCCGCCTTCAATCATACGGTACAGGGCATCCCAGTTTCCTTTCACGTCCGGTATGAGCGTCTCGATAGTAGTTTGAGGGCTCAGCCGCTTGGTTTGAACAACCGTCTGGTACCAGATCTCTGCCCCCCGGTCCTTTAATTCATCCCTGTTGACCGAGGTGATCACGGCATGTTTAACACCCATGGTCCTGATCGCCTCTGCCACACGTAAGGGCTCCTCCTCGTCGTATTCAGGCGGACGGCCCGTGGCCACTGCACAGAAGGTACAGCTCCGGGTACATACATTTCCGAGAATCATGAACGTCGCGGTTCCGGCGCCCCAGCATTCTCCCATATTCGGACAATTACCGGATTCACATATGGTATGAAGTTTATGCTCATCCACCAGCTTCCTGACCCGGGCATATTCCTTGCCTACCGGCAGCTTAACCCGTAGCCAGTCCGGCTTGCGATTGTGTGATTTCTTATCTGAATTATCAATTACTGGAAGTTCGATCATAACATGATGCGCTTTGCTTGCAAACTTAGGTAATTAACCAAAAGAATTCCTTAACGGTTCCGTTTATCTGCGGGAGCCGTAAAAAAGAGTGATGAAGGCTGTGGGGAATATCGCGCTGTTCTCGGCCGTGGGCATCAGTTCGATCTCCTGGGTGTAGGCGTCGAGCAGAAATCCGATTTCAAACCCGGTCAC
This sequence comes from uncultured Roseivirgaceae bacterium, assembly GCA_964563925.1. Lineage (GTDB taxonomy): Bacteria > Bacteroidota > Bacteroidia > Cytophagales > Cyclobacteriaceae > JAUILA01. The sequence goes on from CAZLZD010000015.1 coordinate 50,625, forward strand.
ATTACTTTTCAGCGTCCCCAGTTCAAAACTCAGGGCCGCTTTCAGATTCGCACCAATCCTTATTTTGGATTCTGTCACCCCCTGAAAAAGGCGGCCGGTACCCAGGATCTGATCATAGCTGTGATTGGGATTATTCGGATCGTATTGTTCGGTACGGCTGATAATCGTATTCCGGTCGGTGGTATAATCAATGTAATAGGGCGCAAGCAATCCGAGTGAGGGACCGATGGCGCCCACCGCTTTTATCTCAACCCCCTGGCTGGGTGCTTTTCGGAATAGTATCAGTTCCCGTCCGTATTGAAAGCGGAAGGAATACAGGTAATTGCTTTTCCCGTAAATGTAGAAGTTCCCCGTTCGTGAATTACGACGTGTTTCCTGGGAGTGCTTGACGTTGACGAGTTCAAGGCCGTAGCTCTCGAACATCCGGTCATTGATACGCCGGGATTTTCGCAACATGAAACCTCCGATGAGTCCGCCTGCGGTATTCTTATTAATTCCCCAGACGAATTCGGATTCATAGACATCCGCATCGATCTGCTGAGCCTGTACCAAAACCGGGGTCAGGAAAAGCAATAGAAGAGAAAGGGTCAGGAAACGGGGCATATGCTGCGTAATATAGTTTTCTAATTTAGTTAAAGTTTAACATTAATACGTCGTTTTTGGTTTACTATTTTCACAAGCCTCAATTTTTCCACGAACGGCATCAGAGGCCCGGAGAGAACGCCAGCGGCATCAGGAAGAGACCTGCCCCACAATATCCTGGTAGTCGATGCCCATGTGGGATGCCGAATATACACAGCCTCCATCCACGATCACGAGTACCTGGGGACTCTCGTGGTTTACCCCGAATTCCTGTTCAATGGCATTGCTGATATCGCGGTACCTGATCAAATCCAGTAAATAGGGGTCCATCCGTTCACTGTCCTGGGCGGTCCAGTAACGTTCCAGCCGATTCTTGGCCATTGAGCTTATTCCGCAGCGCGTGCTGTGCTTAAATAGTAATACGGGTTTCTGACGGGATGTTTCCTTTATCTGCCCAAGGAGATTTTTTTCCGATAGTTCCTTCCACATATGCTAGTCATTCCAGAGCCCTTTTTCTCCCTTGTCAAACCGCGGCTTACGCTCCTTTTCCTTCAGGTGATCGGGCTGATTTTCCTGTTTCTTAAATAATCTGGACCACAACACCTTGAAGCTGAATCCTTTCCGCTGGTTGGATGCGGTCCGTGAATTACCCTCAAATTTATGGGATGGATGCCGGTTTTCGTATCGTTTGCGCGACATTTTTACATTTCCCTGGAATTGACTGGCCTGCACCATCGCCCTGGAAGGACCTATTCCCTTAAGTGCACCGTCGGCCGAATTCGGGTTTTTCCTGTAGGAGAATCTTCTTTTCTGAGACCCCTGATAGCTCATGGCCTGTGTCGTTCCCTTTCCTACCGGTTTTACCTTGAGGGCATCCTCGGCCGAAGAAGGATTTCTGACATACCGGAATCCCCGCTTCTGCCTGCCCTGAAAAGAAGTGGCTATACGCGTATCCTTACCCGGGACTTTTTGTTCGAGTGGCTCTTCGTCATTATTCCATGGCAGCACGGAGACAGAACCTCCCGCGCCTTTAGGTGGGTTCCTGCGTCCTTTGGTACGCCCTTTGAAAGCGGCAATATCAGCATCCTGCAGAGACACCGCGCGTCCCTTGACCGGTTCTCCCTTGTTATTCCACTGTGCACGTGCCAGCGATTTTCCTTTGTTTTTAGGAGGACGTCCACCGAATCTCAGGTTACCCTGGTAGTTGCCGGTCAGTCGGTCCTGACGGCCGGGTGCAAATCCACGTACCGGCCTGTCATTATTATTTCGACGCATCTTGGCAGACATGCTGCCTCCACCCTTCAGGCCCCGCGTCGTCCGGATATTCCCGGTATGCCTGGCCACCCTGATATCCTGTGTCTGTACCCCGCGCCTGGCCAGTGAACGTCCGTTGTTATTATGCAATCCGCCGCTGATACTCCCCCCTCCACCGGAAGGCTTCCGGGCGCGCATACTGCCCCGGTAGGTACTGGACAACCCGAATCCATTTCCTCCTATACGTCCGCGCGAGATCGATTTTCCGGCATGTTCACCCTGCCGGGAAACCGACAGGCGCCGTCGTGACTTGCCAATCCGGTTTCCTGCAGTTTCTGGTCCGCGCGTGGCAGACAGGTTGCCCCTGGGAAACGCCCGCCCTGAATACGCCTTTTCACCCCTGCGGGTGGCCGACATCTGGGCACTGGTCCGGCCGCGCCTCACCCCTGCTGTTTCACTGCGACGGGTGGCAGACATATTTTTCCTGGGAAACGCCCGGCCGCTGTAGGCCTTTTCTCCGGGACGTGTTGCCGAGACATACCCTCCTGCCGCCTTCCCTGAATAGGCGCGTTCCCTTCGTCGGGTGGCCGACATATTCTTTCTCGGAAAGGCTCGTCCATTATAAGCCTGGTCTCCGCGCCGGGTGGTACGGCGGTTTTTGAAGGTCGGCGGGCCCTGTATCGCCGGGCGGTCCGTTGTTCGTTTTACCCGAACTGGTTGTCCGGCTATATCTCCTTTATACGCTTCCTCCCATTTTGACCGCTCCCGCCAGGCGTAGGGGTTTTTGCGTTTATTGCGCACATAGGCACCTGATGCCGACCTGGGCACAATCCGTTTGGTACGCTTGGCCCGTTCAGACGGACGTGAGGCGGTCAGCCACGGTTTAAATTTATAGGCTTTTTTACCTGCAAAGGTAGTACGGACCGATCCTCCCTGGTAGGCCTGTCCCCGCGATGCCTTTTCCCTGGGACGGGATGAATAACGGGGACTTGAATTTAGGTATTTGGCCCGGCGCCGCTCGGTCATTCGTTTTCTCCCGGCGTAGGGATTTGGCTGAGGATGGATAACACGGTTGCGGCTGCTGGTCCTGGGCTGGAGCCGTCTGCCGGATATATCGCCCCGATAGGCTTTTTCTCCCTGTCGCGTACGCATCTTGAACCGGGCCATCCGGCGTTGCCGGCGATTTGACTTCGCCTCGTCTTTCGATCGCTTCAGTTTGCGGTTCTTCCGGTTCTTCCGTTCAAGTTTCTTCTCGTACTTTGATTTCCCTTTCTCCTGGGCATGGGATTCAGGGGCCTGCATGACACAAAGCAGTCCTGTCAGCAGGAGAATAAGCCATAAATAGCCCCGCCTGCCAGATCTTTTAACCGGATTCCTATGTGCTTGCGCGATGTGCAAAAAATACTACGTGTCTAAAAAAATGCTATCCGTACTGGATAATTACATACCTGAATTACCGAATAGGAAACTGAAAATCACGCATCATGTAAGGAAAACCCTTATTCTCCACGAGATATTTATCACTTCCCTTCATTCTCCCGGTATAACGCAGGAATTTAGTTAAAATTCCAGTATCTGCTCAATTTTTTCAAGAAGTCGGCGCCGCGGCAGGAAATTCTCCTCCAGGGCCTGCGAAAAAGGTACCGGGGTGTCCAGGCTGCCGGCACGCATGACCGGCGCGTCCAGCAACTGAAAACATTCTTCCGAGATCCATGCCGCCACTTCCGCCCCGATGCCGCCACTCAGGCAATCCTCATGAATAACAATCACCCGGTTGGTACGGGCGACTGAGGCACGGACCGCCTCCTTGTCCCACGGCAGCAACGTCCGGAGGTCCACAATGTCCAGGCTCACATCGGGCATCTGTGCCTGAATCTCCAGTGCCCAGTGTACCCCCATGCCATACGTAATGACCGAAATGTCGCTTCCTTCCTGTACCTGCCGGGCCGGACCGATCGGCACCGTGTAATAGCCTTCGGGTACTTCGGCACTCAGCGAACGGTACAAATATTTATGTTCGAAAAACAATACCGGATTAGGGTCGTTGATCGCTGCACACAGCAGCCCCTTGGCATCTTCCGGGGTGGACGGGTACACAATTTTTAATCCGGGTGTATGAAAAAACCAGGCTTCATTGGACTGGCTGTGAAACGGCCCTGCCCCCACCCCGGCCCCGGTGGGCAGCCTGACCACCACATCTGCCTGCTGCCCCCAGCGATAATGTGATTTTGCCAGGTTATTCACGATCTGGTTAAATCCGCAACTCACAAAATCGGCAAACTGCATTTCAATCATGGATTTCATCCCTCCGACAGATAAACCGAGGCCGATCCCAAGGATGGCCGATTCGCACAGGGGGGTATTCCGGACGCGCTCCTTACCGAAGTCAGCCACAAACCCATCGGTCACTTTGAAAACCCCGCCGTAGTCGGCAATGTCCTGACCCATCAGCACAAGGTTGCCGTGCTTTTCCATGGACTGCCGGAGCCCTTCCGAAATGGCATCCACAAACCGCACCTCACGCGCCTTGCCTTTTGGCGCAGTTTCATCCCCATCAAACGGGGCAAACAGATCACGCAATTCCTGTTGTGTGTCGGCCGGGGCATGGGTTACCGCATAGGCCTTCTCCAGGTGCTTATCGATTTGTTTTTTGATCTTGTTGCGTACCGAATCCACGTATGACTGGTCAATTACCTTTCTCCGCAGCAGGTACGACTCGAATTGTTCCACCGGATCTTTCCGGCCCCAGTGTTCCATTAGCTCCTTGGGTACGTATTTGGTCCCCGAAGCCTCTTCGTGGCCCCGCATGCGGAAGGTCATTGCCTCGACCAGCACCGGCCGTGGATTTTTCCGGATATCTTCCGCCAGGCGCGACAGCGTCTCATGCACCTCCAGGATATTATTCCCATCCACCTGTACGGCCTCCATGCCATACCCCGGACCTTTCTGGGTGAATGACTCAAACCTGAATTGTTCACTGCTGGGGGTGGAAAGCCCGTATCCGTTGTTTTCCACGACAAAGATGACCGGCAAGTCCCATACCGCCGCCACGTTCAGCGCCTCGTGGAAGTCCCCCTCGCTGGCGCCCCCGTCACCGGTAAACACCAGTGTGGCCTTTTGCTCTTCCCGCAGCCTGGAGGCCAGTGCAATTCCGTCGGCCACACCAAGCTGAGGTCCCAGGTGCGAGATCATGCCCACAATACGGTATTCATTGGTACCGAAGTGAAAGGAACGGTCCCTGCCCTTGGTAAACCCGCCGGGCTTACCCTGAAACTGCTCAAACAACCGGTGATAGGGAATACCCCGGGTGGTAAAAACACCGAGGTTACGGTGCATGGGGAGAATATATTCCTCCTTGTCAAGCGCCATGGCAGCACCTACCGAAATCGCCTCCTGCCCGATCCCCGAAAACCACTTGCTGATCTTACCCTGACGGAGGAGAATAATCATTTTTTCCTCAATCAGCCGGGGCTGTAACAGGTTTTCATAGAATAACTTTAACTGCTCATCGGAGTAGTCCTTACGGTGAAATCGCATACTTCGGAGGTTTTGGTGAACAAAATTAAAGGTTAGGCCTTATCTGCAAAGTGATGTGTTCTTTTTATTTTTACCCCCAGCAATATGATAGATTACAGCACTTTTTCTCTGGAGAATGGCCTGCAGGTGGTGGTACATGAAGACCCGAATGTGGAAATAGCCGTACTGAATATCCTTTACGATGTTGGTTCCCGGGATGAACGGCCTGATAAAACCGGCTTTGCACACCTTTTTGAACACCTGATGTTTGGCGGCTCGGTCAATATCCCTGATTATGACGGTGAACTTCAAAAGGTGGGTGGCGAAAACAACGCCTTTACCAGCCCGGATGTCACCAATTACTATATCACCGTTCCGGCCCAGAGTATCGAAACTGCCTTCTGGCTTGAATCTGACCGAATGCTCGGCCTTTCCTTTGACCCGCGGGTACTGGAGGTCCAGCGAAAAGTCGTGATTGAAGAATTCAAGCAGCGGTACCTCAACCAGCCCTACGGAGATGTCTGGCTTACCCTGCGCCCTCTCGCCTACCGGCAGCATCCCTATCAATGGGCAACAATCGGAAAGGAGATCTCCCATATCGCCGATGCCACCATGGATGATGTGAAGCAATTCTTTTACCGACACTACCGTCCCGACCAGGCCGTGCTCGTTGTAGCCGGCAATGTCGACAGGCATCAGGTCAGGAACCTGGCAGAAAAATGGTTCGGACCCATACCACGCGGGGACGGATACCGGCGGAATCTACCCGCAGAGCCGTCACAGACTGAATACCGCCGCACCGACTTGTCAGACGACGTACCCTCCCATGCCCTGTATCTTTCCTTTCATGTACCCGGGCGCTACCAACCCGGATACTATGCGGCAGACCTGCTCAGCGATATTCTCGGGCGCGGAAAGTCATCCCGTCTGTACCGGACACTGGTCCGGCAAAAGAAACTGTTTACCCAAATCGGTGCCTACATGAATGGCTCTTTCGACCCGGGTTTACTGATCATTCATGGCCAGCTTGCCCCGGAAACGGAGCATGAGGAAGCCGAAAAAGCCGTTTTCGAGGTCATCGATTCGCTGAGTACCGTAGCGGAAACAGAACTGGAAAAGGTTAAAAACCAGGCCGAAGCCACGGTAGAATTCGGTGAAGTGGAAGTGCTTCAGCGTGCCACCAGCCTGGCTTTCTGTGCCATTCAGGGCGATATCAGCGAGGTAAACCAGGAAACCAAAAGGATCAGGGCGGTAACCCTGGAAGACCTGGAAAAAGCCCGGAAGACACACCTCAAACGGTCAAACTGCTCAGCACTTTACTATCACGCTAACCCTGCTACTCATGCAAATTAGAACCGGCATCGGCTACGACGTTCATAAGCTGGCCTCAGGATACGAACTTTGGCTTGGCGGAATAAGAATCCCCCATACCCTGGGCTCCGTCGGCCACTCCGACGCGGATGTACTGATCCATGTAATGTGCGACGCTTTGCTCGGCGCCATGGACAAACGCGATATCGGTTATCATTTCCCGGATACCGATCCGCAATACAAAGGCATAGACAGCAAGAAACTGCTGAAAAAAGTAATGGAGATGGTTCGCCAGGAAGGATGGTCGATAGGAAATATCGATTCAGTAGTCATTCTCCAGGCACCTAAGGTTAATCCCCATATCCCTGAAATGAAGCGTGTCCTTGCAGAGGTCACCGGCCTTTCTGAAAGCCAGCTGAGCATCAAGGCCACCACCTCGGAATACCTGGGTTTTGTAGGCAGGGAGGAAGGCGTTGCCGCACTCGCAACCACCATTCTCCATAAAACATGACGGCGGTCCGGCGTATACTGACCAATGACGGAAGCCACAGCCTCTACCTGCCCGAACTGCGCGAGACCTATCACAGCACCCACGGTGCCATGCAGGAATCCCGGCATGTTTTCATTAAAAACGGACTGGATGCCTGGGCTGACCGGCAGGACGGCCAGATCAGTATCCTGGAGGTCGGACTGGGCACCGGACTGAATGCGCTTCTGACCGCATTGTGGGCAACAGAAAACCGAATAGCCGTAAAAATGGTATCCATTGAAGCTTACCCGCTGGAGGAATCCGTGTGGCGATCACTCAATTACGCAGATCAGGCTGGGCATGAATTTGCAGGAGAATGGTGGGAGGCGTTGCACAGTGGTCCGTGGAATGAAGAATTCAGGGTTAATGAATTCTTCCACCTGACCAAGGTACACCGGAAACTGAAGGAATTTACCTGGGAACAGGCATCCTTCCACCTGGTCTACTATGATGCCTTTGCCCCCGGAAAGCAGGCTGACATGTGGGATCCGGAAGCCCTGGGTAAGGTCATCCCCTGCCTGAAGGAAGGTGGTTTTCTGGTTACATACTGCGCTCAGGGACAATTCAAACGTGACCTCGCTGCCCTCGGTATGAAGGTAGAACCATTGGCCGGTCCGCCGGGTAAAAAAGAAATGACCCGTGCGGTTAAAAATATTTCCTGAATCATTTTAGGATTAAATTCTGTTAATTAGGATATGCGAATTCTTTTCTTTTCCATGATCGTCCTCATCGCTGCCGGTTCCTGCCGGAAGAACGCCTCCGCTTCAAGGGAAGAAGATCGCGCCTCAAGGAAATCACTGGAAAATCAGGTAACCCCCGGAGATATTAAGACCCCTGAAGACCCGATCACACTGGGTGCCTTACGCCTGGAGGTTGTGTGGCAGGAATCAATGCCGGAAGACAGGAGTTCACTTGTCACCGTGGGGACATTGATAGCGCCGGGACCATCCTATGCCGGACACCGGCCGGAAGAAGGTGATCCGCTGATCATCGAAGGCCTGAGCGAAGCGGCCTTCGTGGAAGGCCGTGCACTGATCATTGAGGTTCAGCCGCCCCTGAGCCTCCCGGAAAATGAAATTCCCCGAATGACCCTTTTAAAAATAATCAAGTAATATGTCCTATCGTCTCTCTTTGCTTTACCTGGTAGTCATCTCCCTGCTGATCTCATGCTCCGGGGATCCGGACGGGCCGTCGCGTGAAGCCCTTGTTAAAAGATCCTTCCCCGTGATAGATCTCCCTGATGACATCTCCTATGAATTTGAAAGCGAGGACAATCCATCGGCCCGTGAGGCCTACGAATTGCTGCGGTTCCGCGATCCTGCCACCGGTAAAATTCCCGACGGCATCCGTCAGGCAGAAATAGCCTATTCCAGGACACTTCCCGTCAGCAAGGGATTCTCCTACCAGTCGGCGGGAGGCCGCACGGTAAATGCACACCTCAACTTCTCCTCAGCTGGTCCCGTGAATGTAGGGGGACGAACCCGTGCCCTTGCCATTGACATTGCCAACGAAAACCGCATACTGGCGGGAGGGGTGAGCGGAGGGCTTTGGTTGTCCACAAATAAAGGAACTTCATGGAGCCGGGTATCTTCTGTCAACAACCTGCCTAATATCCGTTCGATCGTTCAGGATACACGTACCGGCAACCGAAACGTCTGGTTTTACGGGACCGGCGAAATAGAGCCTGGTAATTCCACTTCCTTTCCGAGCGCTCCCTACCGGGGCAATGGCATTTACCGGTCAGACGACAATGGCCTGACCTGGACCCAGGTACAGACAACTAGCGGAATCAACAGCCTCTCCTCTCCTTTCAATTATGTGCATAACCTCGCGCTGGATCCTTCCAATACCGCCCAGCGTGAGATGTATGCTGCCGCACTTGGCGGTATTTACAGATCAACCGACGGGTTTAACACGGCGACACTGACACTGGGATCAGAAAGTTTCACCACGAATGCTACCTGGACGGAGGTGGCTGTTACAAGTACCGGCGTAGTGTATGCGACCCTTTCGTCTGAGGGAAACAACGCAAGCGGGGTCAGCGGCATATACCGTTCAACCACCGGAGAACCCAACAGCTGGGAAAACATTACGCCACCAACCGGATATACAGGCAATTTCCGGCGAATCGTCATTGGGGTGAGTCCGTCCAATGAAAACATCGTATACTTCCTGGGAAACAAGAGGGACACCAATGTTTTTCACAAGTATGATGCATCGGCGCCTGCCGGCAGCCGCTGGACCGACCTGACCGCCAACATCCCCATGCTCGGTGGGTCGCAGGGTGATTACAATGCCCAGTCCTCCTACAATATGCTCGTCGCCGTCCACCCGGATGACCAGAATGTTGTGTTTGTCGGAGGAACCAATCTTTACAGGTCCACCAACGGGTTCAGTGATACGAACACAACCCAATGGGTGGGAGGATATACCCGAAACAACAATAGTAACGCCTATTTTAATCATCATCCTGACCAGCATTCCGTTGCATTTTTTCCCGGAAACCCTAATGAAATGCTCAGCAGTCATGATGGAGGGATCAGCCTGACAACAAACAACCTGAAATCCACCCTGACCGATGTAACAGATAATGACGGAAACGTAGTTCAGGAGGTGGTGATCGTCTGGGAGCCGCTGAATAATGCCTATGTCACATCACAATTCTATACGCTTGCTATCGACGAGGAGAATGTGGGGGATCCGAGTATACTGGGCGGGATGCAGGACAATTCGACCTATATTCTGCAGAGCGAAAGCCGGGATGCTGACTGGGTAGACATCGGCGCCGGCGACGGCAGCTATTGCTATTACGATTTAAATTCAGCCATTGTCAGTGCGCAATTCTCCAATTTATTCCGCTATGCACTTGTCAATAATGAGTTTCAGGCATTCAATATCAGTACACCGAACGCCGGGGACGACCAGTTCAACCTGTTCATCAACCCCTTCATTCTCGACCCGGTTACACCCAACAAGATGTTTGTGGGAGGCAGGGGAGTCATTTATTACACCCTGAATGTACGTCAGAATCCTAATGAGGAGGAGTGGCTGACCTTTGGAAGCGGTGCGCTGCCTACCAATCAGCGGGTAAGCGCCTTCGGGGCTTCAGTGGAGCCACAGGGTGTTCTCTATGTGGCTACGGAAGCCGGCCGCATGTACCGGATCGACAATTCTTCCAGACTGGATGGAATCACCGAAGTGACCAACGAGCTGCCGGCCGGATACATTTCATCCATCATCGTGGACCCAACCAATGCAGATCAGGTGATGGTCTCCTACTCCAATTACAATATGCAAAGCATCTTTTATTCCACAAACGGAGGTGGAAGCTGGGCTCCGGTGGGGGGTAATCTGGAGAATTCCGGTGTAACCGCCGTGGGTGCGCCCTCAGTCAGGTGGCTGGCCTATGTGCCCAACGGCACTACACCGATGTACCTGGCGGGAACGAGTGTGGGATTGTTCAGTACGACCAATCTGAACGGGGATAATACAGTCTGGGAAAAGGAGGGGGCTCAGACTATCGGTACCACCCCGGTGGATATGATTAAAGTCCGCCCCATCGACGGAACCATTGTAGTCGCTACCCACGGCAACGGTGTATTTGAAGCCAGTACAGACATTGAATTCAAGGCCCACCTCCAGTTGATGGACATTCTCTGCAGCCAGGGCCAGGTCACCTTGCAGGCCAATCTCCAGATTCAGGGCGTGGAATCGACTTTCGATCTGCAATACGAATGGTTTGTCAACGGACAGAACGTCAACCTCGACGGGCAGGGAATTATCACCTCCTCGGAAGGCACCTACCAGGTCAGGGTTACCAATGGGATAACAGGGGAGTCTGACCTGTCCAATGAAGTGGTGGTCAGCTTTTCCGATGCCAGCATCCGCTGGTGTAACGATGCGGTTACATCAGTCGATGACCAGCTGGCCGATGGAATCAGGATTTACCCCAACCCGACCGACGGACCGGTAACCATTGAAACATCCCCGGGAGAATTTGACTACCTGACCGTGACCGACCTCAAGGGAGCCAGGATGATGGAAACATCCCTGGATGGCGTAACTCAAATTTCGTTGTCCGACCTGCCAAACGGCCTGTACATCCTGGAATTTTCAGGCAGAGGTAAAAAAATCAGCAAACGTATCATAAAAATTTCCGGGGGCTGATTTTTACGATAATCATAATATGCCCGAGAGTCGGACCGGGCATATTACTATTTTTTCAACAGCTATCGTTTGCAATTTAGTATTTGTAAACCGACCCTGATGACCCTGCAGGCCCCTGCCGGCGAACAGATTCCTCTTTTGCTCAATTTTTCTTAAATTTAAAGGCTGTTGACTTTTTTTTCGGCCTGCCTGGGCGGGATTTGCTTGCTCCGGTTCCGGCCTCCCGAGTCTCAGTAATCTTCTAACCACTAAATAAAACCCATGGGAAACGCTCATCACGGTCTGTACCGTCCTGAATTTGAACACGACGCTTGCGGAATAGGTTGTATTGCCAACATTGACGGCAGGCGGGACCATCAGACAATCCAGGATGCCCTGGATATGCTGGAGAATATGGAACACCGCGGTGGCACCGGTGCAGATCCGGAAAGCGGCGACGGAGCGGGTATTCTTATACAGATGCCCCATGAATTCCTCCGGATCAAGTGCCTGGAGTTAGACATTGAATTGCCTGATTTTGGAAAGTATGGCGTGGGGATGATGTTCTTCCCAAAAATCAAATCCATACGCAAGCAGTGCCGTGAGGTATTTGAACGTCACGCCGGGGAAATGGGCTTCAACATCCTCGGGTACCGGGAAGTACCGGTCAACCGTTCGGTGCCGGGTTCCGGGGCCAGGCGGGCAGAGCCCCATATCGAGCAGGTATTTCTTACGCACAGCGAAGGATTTATCGAGGATGAGCTGGAACGGAAACTTTTTGTGCTTCGTAATTACACCACTCATTTCATAGGACATAATATCCAGGGAAACAACGGGGATTTTTACATGCCCAGCCTGTCCCATAAAACATTAATATACAAGGGTCAGCTAAGGACCAACCAGCTGCGTCCATTTTATCTGGACCTGCAAAACACGCAACTGCGTTCAGCCCTGGCAGTTGTTCACTCAAGGTATTCCACCAATACCTTTCCAAACTGGAAGCTTGCCCAGCCCTTTCGCTTCATTGCGCACAATGGCGAGATCAATACCATTCGCGGGAACGTAACCAAGATGCAGTCCAAGGAGGCAATGATGAAATCCACGCTCTTTACCGAGGAGGAGCTGGAGAAGATTCTCCCGGTAACCGATCCGAGCCATTCGGATTCGGCTAACCTCGACTCGCTGGTGGAGATGCTGGTGCTCAGCGGCCGTTCACTTCCGCACGTGATGATGATGCTGGTTCCTGAAGCCTGGGAAGACAACAGGCTGATGGATACCAAACGGAAGGCATTCTACAAGTATCATGCTTCATTGATGGAGCCGTGGGACGGACCTGCCGCACTTGTCTTTACCGACGGAAAGATCGTAGGGGCCACCCTGGACCGGAATGGTTTGCGCCCGGGAAGGTACTGCATTACCAAAGACAAACGACTGATCGTGGCTTCCGAGGCAGGAGCCCTCCCGGTCAACGAGGCTGATATTGTCAAAAAAGGCCGTATCCAGCCCGGAAAAATGATCGTAGCCGATCTCAAGAAGAAAAAAGTTCTCTTTGACGAAGAGGTAAAACAGGAAATCTATACCAGGAAGCCTTATGTCGACTGGATAAAGGAACATCGTGTAAAGCTGCGCCTGTTACCAGATCCCTTGTATACCGAGAAACCAAAATCACATGTCCCGCTGAAAAAACTACAGCAGGCATTCGGGTATACCTCCGAGGAGCTGAAACTCATCCTTGCCCCGATGGCATCATCGGGTACCGAACCGGTAGGCTCCATGGGCGCGGATACACCGCTCGCGGTGTTGTCAGACCAAAGCCAGCATATCAGCAATTATTTCAAGCAGTTATTCGCCCAGGTAAGTAATCCGCCCATTGATCCGATCCGCGAACGGATGGTCATGTCACTCTTTACAAGGGTTGGGGAAAGCAGGAATATCCTTGATGAAACCCCCGAACACACCAAGCAGATACATATTTCACAACCTGTCCTGCTGAATAAGGACATTCAGAAATTCAAGAACCTGGCTGAAATCGGTTTCGATTACGGGGTGATCAATTCCACGTTCGATACGGAGGATCCGGACGGACTGGAAGCGGGAATTGACGCAATTTGCCGGAAGGCTGAAAAGCTGGTACTGCAGGGAAAAAAGGTCCTCATCATATCTGACCGGATGATCAACCGGCAGCACGCTGGCATTCCGTCACTCATGGCCACGGGGGCAGTCCACCATCACCTGGTCAAAAAGCGCATACGAACGCGGGCCGGTATAATCGTGGAAGCAGCCGACGTCCGGGAAACCCATCATTTTGCTACCGTGATCGGATATGGTGCCAGTGCCATCAATCCTTACCTGGCGCTGGAAACACTGGAAGTCCTGAACGAAGAAGGATACATCGAAGGCGAAATGTCAAACGAAGAGGTAATGGGCAATTACCAGAAAGCTATCGGTTACGGGTTGCTAAAAGTATTGTCCAAGATGGGCATCAGCACGCTTCAGTCTTACCAGTCCTCCCAGATATTTGAAGCCCTCGGACTTAGTAGCCGGGTAATTGACAAGTGTTTCCATGGCACGATCTCGCGTATTGAGGGAATGGGTTTTGAAGAACTTGGCAAAGAGATCATCGCCCGCCACCGGAAGGCGTTCGAAGATGAATCCTTTATGCGACTGGAAACCGGTGGAGTGTACCAGTGGAAGCGGCGTGGTGAACGGCATTTGTTTAACCCGGAGACCATTCACCTGCTTCAGCACAGTACGCGGACCGGCGACTTTGAACTCTACCGGAAATATGCGGAAAAAATCAATGACCAGACCCGGCACGCTCTGACCCTCCGGGGTCTTCTGGAATTTAAGGACCGGCCGTCCATTCCTCTTGAAGAGGTGGAGCCTGTGGAGGATATTTTCAAACGCTTTGCGACCGGGGCGATGTCTTTTGGAAGTATATCGCACGAAGCGCACAGCACGCTGGCCATTGCCATGAACCGCATCGGCGGAAAGAGCAACAGTGGCGAAGGCGGTGAAGATGAAATACGTTTTGAAAAGAAGCCCAATGGTGACTGGGAGCGCTCAGCGATCAAGCAGGTGGCATCCGGCAGGTTTGGCGTGACAAGTTACTACCTGACCAATGCCGACGAGCTCCAGATCAAAATGGCGCAGGGTGCAAAACCCGGCGAAGGGGGCCAGCTTCCTGGTCACAAGGTAGACGAATGGATTGGCCGCGTAAGGCATTCCACACCTGGGGTCGGACTGATATCCCCTCCTCCTCATCACGATATTTATTCTATTGAAGACCTGGCCCAGCTTATCTTTGACCTGAAGAATGCGAACCGGCATGCCCGTATCAATGTCAAGCTTGTGTCAGAGGCTGGTGTGGGAACAGTGGCAGCCGGTGTATCCAAGGCGAATGCTGATGTCGTGCTTATTTCAGGCGCGGATGGAGGAACCGGGGCATCGCCGCTCAGTTCGATCCGTCATGCAGGCCTGCCCTGGGAACTCGGCCTTGCGGAAGCACATCAAACCCTGGTAAAGAATAACCTGCGCAGCCGGATAGTGGTGCAGACCGACGGCCAGATACGCACTGGCCGTGATCTTGCCATTGCTACGCTGCTTGGCGCGGAAGAATGGGGTATCTCCACCGCTGCCCTGGTGGTTGAGGGCTGTATCATGATGCGAAAATGCCACCTGAATACCTGTCCGGTAGGCATCGCAACCCAACGTCCGGAGCTGAGGAAATTGTTTACAGGAAAGCCTGAAGACATCGTGACTTTCTTTACCTTCCTGGCGGAAGACCTGCGTGAGATCATGGCCTCCCTTGGTTTCAGGACGATCAATGAAATGGTCGGCCGTTCGGAAGTTTTGAAAATGCGCAGCGATATCAAGCACTGGAAATTCAAGCATATTGACCTTTCACCGGTACTTTACCGTGAGTCTGTCCCTGAGAATGTGGGAATCTATCACCAGATGGAACAGGATCATGAGCTGGAGGACGTGCTGGACTGGAAACTGCTTGAGGCTGCGGCCGAATCCATCGAGCATAAGACTCCTGTCAAACAAAGTTTTCACATACGGAATACCGACCGGGCTACCGGGGCCATCCTGTCCAATGAAATTTCCCGTGTACACAAAGGGGAAGGACTGCCGGAAGATACCATTCAGTATGAATTCAGGGGGTCTGCCGGCCAGAGTTTCGGAGCCTTCCTGGCCCCGGGTGTATCTTTCCGACTTCACGGTGAGGCCAATGACTATTTTGGCAAAGGCCTTTCGGGGGGCAAGCTTGTGGTGCACCCGGTTAAGGAAGCCACTTTTAAGGCAAAGGATAATATCATCATCGGAAATGTGGCCTTTTACGGGGCGACAAAAGGAACTGCCTTTATCCGGGGAATGGCCGGTGAACGTTTCTGTGTGAGGAATTCCGGTGTCGAAGCAGTAGTGGAAGGTGTCGGTGACCATGCATGTGAATACATGACAGGCGGACGGGTGATAGTACTCGGTCCGACCGGAAAGAACTTTGCTGCAGGAATGAGCGGTGGAATTGCTTACGTGTATGATGCCGAGGACCAGTTCAGGTTCCTTTGCAATCATGGCATGGTAAGCCTCGATCCACTCGAAGAAGAGGACCAGCAATACCTCAAGCAAATGATCGAGTCCCACATGGCAGCTACCCGAAGTGCAGTGGCGTCTTCCATGCTTAAGAACTGGGACGGGAACCTGGCAAAATTTGTGAAAGTCATTCCGAATGACTTCAAGGCGGTTATGGCCAGGAAAAAAGAAAAAAGTAAAATGAAATTAGCGGGATAGATGACCAAAACAGACGGATTCTTACGATTTGAGCGGGAGCTCCCTAAATCACGCGACCCGAAAGTTCGCGTCGGTGACTATAAGGAGATTTATGAGCCATTCCCGGAAGATAAAACCAGAAAACAGGCGGCAAGATGTATGGACTGCGGAATACCCTTCTGCCACCAGGGCTGTCCGCTGGGAAATATCATTCCGGAATTCAATGATGCGGTCTATGCCCAGCATTGGGAAGAGGCCGCACAAATCCTGTATTCCACGAATAACTTCCCGGAATTTACCGGGCGAATCTGCCCTGCGCCATGCGAAGCAAGTTGTGTGCTGGGCATTAACAAACCACCGGTTACCATTGAGCACATTGAAAAGACAATTGCGGAGAAGGCTTTTGAAATGGGCCTTGTCAAACCCGTATCCCCGGAAAAACGCACCAATAAAAAGGTTGCGGTGATCGGGAGTGGCCCGGCCGGACTGGCGGCCGCCGAACAACTCAATAAGGCCGGGCACTGGGTAACCATTTTTGAGCGGGCGGACCGTGCGGGCGGACTGCTGCGGTATGGTATCCCCGATTTCAAAATGGAAAAGTGGGTCCTTGACCGACGTCTCAAGGTCATGGAGGAATCAGGCATCCGGTTTAAAACAAATGCCAATGTTGGGGTTAATATTAATCCTGACGAACTGGTTGAAGACTTTGATGCCGTGGTTATATGTACAGGATCGACAGTGGCCAGGGACCTTCAGATTCCGGGGCGTGATCTCAAAGGAATCCATTTCGCCATGGATTTCCTCACCCCTCAGAACAAAGCCGTAGCAGGGGATGACCCTGACACAGCAGGACGCATCTCTGCCACTGATAAGAATGTACTGGTGATCGGGGGCGGTGATACCGGTTCGGATTGCATTGGTACCTCACACCGCCACGGGGCCAAACACGTCATGCAGATTGAATTGCTCAGTCAGCCTCCGCTTACCCGAACCGAACAGGACCCCTGGCCGCAATGGCCCATGTCGTTGCGTACCTCGTCGAGTCATGAAGAAGGCGGTGAGCGGGCATGGTCAATGCTCACCACTGAATTCGTCGGTAATGATAAAGGCGAGCTTGAGGGTGTTAAGGTGGTTGAGATAGAATGGTATTCAGATGAAGAGGGCAAACAACGGTTCAGGAAAAAAGAAGAAACTGAGCGTATCATTCCCTGTGATCTTGCCTTACTGGCCATAGGCTTCCTATATCCTGAATCACCCCTGCTGGATCAGTTCGGGCTTGAGAAAGATGCCCGCGGGAATGTCAAAACAAAAAAGTATCAAACCTCGCGCCCGGGAGTATTTGCTGCAGGAGATGCACGCCGGGGCCAGTCGCTTGTGGTCTGGGCTATTTCCGAAGGACGGGAAACTGCCTATGAAGTGGATAAATACCTGATGGGAAGCAGCCTGCTGGAACGAAAGAATGATTCTTACCTGCGGGTGAAGGCCTAAACGATTTCAAGAATCTGATAGTCCCGGTCACGGAAACTGAACGACTCACCGGCCTGGTGCCCCCGTGCTGCAATGCCCAGGCCTGAGGCCATTGAAAGTGTAATTATATTCCTGGGTCCAAGGGTAAAATTGCCCGCGGAAACGGAAAAGTAGAGATCCAGTTTATCGGTTTTGACCAGTGCCCCTTCGCCAACCACCTCATGCGCCTTTTCCGGCTGCAGACGCTGCAGACGATGAAGGTCTTCCGTAGCCTGGGAAAGCTGGGCATGCAGTTTCTCGGTCTCCAGTTGCATCATGGCGCGACCAGTCTCGTGTTTGTCTCCGGCACTGCTCTTGGTTTCCTGGTTAGCTGATTCCTGTGCGCTGCTGAGAGCCTCCCTGATCGTTATGATGCGGTTTTCCAGCGCTTCAAGACATTTGGCGTGTAACGCCTTTTTCTCCGCTAATCCTTCCATTTTATAATTCGGTGGCGGAGAATGTATCTCCATAACTCAATTCACCCGTCTCGTAGCCCCGGCTAAACCATCGCATGCGTTGTTGTGAGGTGCCGTGCGTGAAGGCATCCGGCACCACCCTGCCCTGGCTCCGGCGCTGCAACCGGTCATCCCCGATTGCATTGGCGGCATTCAATGCCTCTTCAATATCACCGCTTTCCAGGCTGTTGAACATTTCCTCTGCATGATGAGCCCACATGCCAGCCAGAAAATCAGCCTGTAATTCAAGCCTTACGGAAAGTTTATTGTAATCTGACTGGCTGAGCGTCTGCCTTCTGCGGTGCACCTGTTCGGTAAATCCAAGCAAATTCTGCACATGATGTCCCACCTCATGGGCTACCACGTAAGCCATGGCAAAATCCCCCGATGCCCCGTACCGGTTCTTCAGGTCATCATAAAAACTCAGGTCGATATAGAGCTTTTCATCACCCGGACAATAGAATGGGCCGGTAGCAGCACTGGCCGTACCGCAGCCTGACTGCACCCCGCCGGAATACAGGACAAGTACCGGCTCACGGTAATCTGCATTGCGCTCCCGGAAGATGGAATTCCATACCTCCTCGGTATCTGCCAGCACCACTTTAACGAAACCGGCAAGTTCTTCTTCCTGGGCAGAAGGTGTATAGGTCGTTTCCTGCTGCGGAGGGACCTGTTCACTTACCGTTTCAAGTAATTGAAAAGGGTTCTGATCAAACACAAGGGCAAGCAATATCACCACTACCAGACCGCCGCAACCCAGTGTGGTTTTCCCCCCCGGACGCAGGCTCCTTCGATCATCTACATTAGTACTTTGACGACGGCCTCTCCACTTCATTGAATAAACTTTGCAGGTAAATTATTACGAATCAGCTGGATAAGAAATATACAAATATTATTTTGAGGCTGGTTTAATCAATGATAAAAATCTTCCAGCAAGGTCCATATTTCCGCGACCTGTTTTACTTCATACACATCACTGCCTGCCATGTTCCTGAACACCTGAAATGGTCCTTTTCCCTCCTCAAGCCATATCGTGGGCCGATCTGTTTCCGCCACTTTTTTCATGACGGGAAATAATGCCTTACCAGATACGGTCTCGTCAAGAACCCTGACAACGACGGCCACGTGCTCCGCATTCTCCAGCGCCTTAATCGCAGTAGCTGATAGTTCAGAGGAAGCATAATTGTCAATATGAAAAAATTTCACGTCAGGAAACCTGGAGCGCACCTCGGAAGCCAGGACAGCCGGTAAATGCAGGGGATCCTTCTGGAGGGTGACCAATAGAAATAATTGCATCAGTCCAGGATCATTATTCGCCGGCTCACAATCACATTTTCATTCTCACGACCTACCAGGATATACATTCCCGGCACCAGGTTCTCCAGTGATACTGCATGCTGACCAGCGGGTTTTCCGTTAAATTCACGAACTACCTGTCCCAGTACATTCACGACAGAAAATTGTAACCGGCGCTCGGTGCGGATATTCAGCCAGGGGCTTCTTGACAGCACGACCGGATTCGGAAAAGCCAGAAATTCATCCTCTTCCGGGGTAACTCCCTCGGCGCGGAACAGGAGAAGTCCGCCCCGGCCTGTTCCTGCCACCAGGGAGGGTAAAGATTCATTAAATATACGTGCCGGACTCAGGTATAGATAGCTGCCAAAGAAGTCATACGGCCCGGAAACTCCCACATCCAGCAATTCGAAAGCCGGGCTGGATGTCAGGTCCGGGTCGGGGCTCCAGTAAATCCTGCCCTGCCCGTAGGTATGAATGGCATCAGGCCTGCCGTTGCCATTGATATCTTCCATGACCAGTCTTCCGCGTGATTTGAACGGGTCATTCGTGATCCCCAGGAAGTCAGATGTTTCCAGCGTAAGGAGCAAATTGTTTTCACTGTACGACCCCCGGTAAAATTCTGCCCGGCCAGTCACCCGTGTGATGATCAAATCGGGCACATTGTTACGGTCCACATCCTGCATGGAATAGGTATCAAGCGGCGAAAAATCAGAGAACAGCACCGAAGTTACCTGTGAAAATCCATTCTCAGTGCGTGGAAGCAAATACAATGTACGGTTGCCCGCCGCGTCATCGGCAAGCAACAGTAAGTCGGCCCGTCCGTCACCGGTTACATCCCGGAAGGCGGGCTGAATATTGTGTAATCCGAGGTTGGCAAGCTCCAGGAAATCAACCGTATTCAACGTAAATGCCGGTTCGGTACGGGTACCGGTATTCTCATAATAGGATAAGGAGCCTGCCGGTGGGTCCCCGAAGAAGCGGTACCGGTTACCGACCACCATATCTTCATCCCCGTCAAGGTCCACGTCATGGAAGGCCGGAGCCGCGCCACTTCCCAGATCAATCATCTCTTCCTGGAGAAACGGCAGGTTGACCGGCGCAAATTCGGGTATTTCTGACCCGGATAAGTTTTCATAGGCCAGTAAGGTGCGGGAGAAATCCTCCTTCGCGAGTGTCGAGGAATTCAGGTTGGAGGCAATAAGCAAGTCAGGGACATTATCCTCATTGACATCTTCAAGGTAGGCCGCTGGAAAAGGGATATCCTCCCGGGACACCGTCACCGACGAAACCATTTCCCCATTCTCATTCTCCAGCAGGTATAATTCATCGCAGGTCTCTTCTGAAACGAGCGCATCCATATCCCCGTCTCCATCCCAGTCGAGCACCAGCAACGACTTCCCGCCCTCGTGCAGCACCTTTCCTGATTGAGGGTCACATTCACTTCCTCCCAAGGCAAAATCGCCACATTCACACTCGGCAAAATTTCCCCAGCGCCGGGTTTCCCTCACAAATTGCATGGAGTCAAGACTTCCGGTTCGTTCGGTTGCCATATTCCTGTGCCATTCCACCGTGCTGGTTCCGGTAAACCGGAAAACAAGAATATCAAGGTCCCCGTCCCCGTCAATGTCCCCTATATGAGGCATGTCTGTGGCATTAACCTGCAGGTTGATGGTCCCGTTGAAGCCGGTGGTCATCAGTGGAGAAGGACCAGGTTCACGGGAGTGATAAAGTCTCCAGGCGATGTCTTCACCTTCCGAGGTGTTTACGAATACTTTCATGCCCAGCGGACTGCTCGTAAAAATATCCTTCAGTCCGTCCCCATTAAAGTCACGCAGTAACAGCCAGTGTTCCAACCCGGCGGGAAACAGTCTGTTGAGTTCGGGACGGTATTCCCAACCGCCGGCCCCCCGGGAAAAAACAGAAAGGGTAAAGGAGGTACGGTCAAAGATGATAAACTCCTCCGCGCCGTCGGCATCAAGGTCCATCACATTCACCTGGGGTGCATCCAGGCCACCCGTCCAGGGCAATGCGGCCTGCCCGTTCTCCCGGGTCACCGGAATTTCATCTGATAAACGATAGGATACCTGCTGACCCCAGACCAACTGGGCCTGGAGTAGTAAAGTGAGAATATAAAGGGCGGATTTAAATGCTGGCACCAGGCAGGCTATTGGTTTACTCGATAATAAGACCTTAAATTTACGATTATGATTGAATCCCTTTATCAAAACTTTCTGGAATCGGGAAAAGTTTCAACCGACACCCGCCAGATTGCTCCCGGAGCTGTTTTCTTCGCACTCAAAGGACCCAATTTCAATGCAAACAAGCTTGCCGGCGAAGCCCTGGAAAAAGGGGCAAGCTATGCGGTCATAGATGAAGAAAAATACCAGACGGATGATCGCTGTATACTGGTCGATGACGTGCTCACAACCCTGCAGGACCTTGCTCATCATCACCGTAAACAATTGAAAATTCCGGTCATCGGATTAACAGGATCGAACGGAAAAACAACCACCAAGGAAATACTTCATGCCGTACTCAGCCAAAAATTCAATACCCTTTCCACACGAGGCAACCTGAACAATCATATTGGCGTTCCCCTGACTCTTCTTTCCATTACCGGCCAGCATGAAATGGCCATTATCGAAATGGGTGCCAATCATCAGAAGGAAATTGAAAAGCTGGCAGCCATCGCCAATCCGAGCCACGGGTTCATCACCAATATCGGCAAGGCACACCTGGAAGGTTTCGGCGGACTGGAAGGTGTTAAGAAAGGAAAAAGTGAACTCTACAAGCATTTATTATCCAACAACGGAACGGTTTGGATTAACTCCAACAACCCGATCCTGATGTCAATGAAAGACTGGTTTGAGAAGCCGTTATTGTATCCGAATCAAGGGGACTACTATCATTGTGAACTGGCCGGGACCACCCCCACTCTCTCGGTGCGCACAGAATCGGGTAATACCTTTTCCACCCACCTTATCGGTGCTTATAACTTTGAGAATATTGCAGTGGCACTGTGCATTGGAAAATTCTTCGGCGTACCGTATGCTGCTGCAGAATCAGCAGTTGCCGCCTATGATCCGACCAACAACCGTTCGCAGATTGTCCGGAAAGGAAATACAACGTTTTTAATGGATGCCTATAACGCAAATCCCAATTCGATGGCCGGCGCTCTGGCAAACCTGGGAAACTATGCCGGGTTGAAATGGGTGGTCCTGGGTGACATGAAAGAACTGGGGGCTGACAGTGCGCAGGAGCATGCTGTAATAGGTCAGATCCTGAAGGATATGGAACTGGAAGAAATTTTTCTGATCGGACCTGAAATGAAAAAAGCCAAAGATGCCTGTCCGCGTGCACGGTACTTTACGGATCGTGATGAGCTGATCAGTGCTCTTCAGGCATCGGACCGGGAGGGCCGGACCATTTTGTTCAAGGGATCCAGGTCCATGGGGCTTGAAAAGGTGGCAGAAGCGATCTGATCAGAGTATATTCAGGACTTGTTCCTTGATCTTTTCCAGTTCTTCCTTCATCACCACCACGTGCTTCTGAATGTCTGCATCATTGGCTTTGGAACCAATCGTATTTATCTCACGTCCCATCTCCTGGGAGATAAAACCAAGTTTCTTTCCTGAACCGGACTCATCATTCAGAACTTCCAGGAAGAAATTCAAATGACTGCCCAGGCGTACCTTCTCCTCGGTGATATCAAGTTTCTCCAGGTAATAGACAAGCTCCTGCTCCAGCTTATTTTTGTCCAGTGCTTCCTCATCCACAAATTGAAGCAGGTTATTTTTGATCCGCCCGCGAATACGCTCTATTCGAACGGGGTCCAGGGCAGCTACTTCAGAAAGCCGTTCCCGGATCACCTCCACGTAGCCCTGCAATTCCTTTCGAAGTGATTCACCCTCCTCCCGCCGGAATGCGTCACACTGATCCAGTGCCTGGCCAACAAGACCTACAATCTGCTGGGTCCGCTCTTCACTGATCGTATCATCAGCTTCCGAAATTATAACGTCCGGCGAGTTAAGCGCCAGCGTAAACAGGTCACCACTGGAATCAATTACCCGGTCAGAAAGTTTCCTGAGTTCCTGGTAGTATTTGATGAACAATTCCTCGTTATACCGCTGCTTCATCTGCACGTCTCCCTCATCGGTGTAATCTACCGTGAGCATGACTTTGCCGCGTACCAGCTTTTCACCGACAAGCTTACGTATTTCAAGTTCATGCGGAGTTAGTCCCCTGGGAAGCCGCAGCGTCAGATCAAGGTATTTTGAATTGAGTGTCCGCACCTCTACATGCACAGAATGCCCGCCTTCATTGAAACTGGCAGTTCCATACCCGGTCATAGATTTGATCATGTAATGAACAATTTAAAAGTCAAAGCCGAGGGTCACGTGCAGGGTGGCCGAGCCGGTCTCGTAATCCTCCACAGGCCACGCCACATCAAATTTTACGTAATAACCCAGCAAGGTGGTCCGGAGTCCTGCCCCGTAGCTGTAGAGCCATGGATTACGAAAATTCTTCAGCTCAATAATGAAGTTGCTCAACTCGCGCTGGGCCGGATTATTGGGAATCACGACCGTGCTGATATTGTTGTCGCTTTCAAACGGACTGGCACCCGTCCAGGCAGAGCCAATGTCAAAAAATCCGATGAACTGCAGGTTCTTGAAGAAATTGGATGCGATGGGACCGTTCTGAATGGTCCGGATCAGTGGAATCCTCAACTCTGCGTTGAACAATAAGGTATTTTGTCCGACCAGCGTTGCATAGTCAAACCCCCTGAGGTTGGTGGCAAACTTTGCAAAGAGCAGGTCACTGTTGTTGCGTTCAATGGAAGGATCCAGCGGATTATTATTGCCTCCTTCATTGGTCTCATTGACAATCCAGTTGTCCATGCCCCCGAGCAGGTATTGCTTGGGAGAATTTCCGAAGAATGATCCGTAGAAACCACGGGTGGCCAGGACAATGTGCTTGTATATCTTCTGATAATGACGTACATCCACACTCAGATTGCTGAAGCTGATATCCTTGCTGTTAAGGCCGGCATAATGGTGGAAGGAAGCCTTCGCACGGGTACCTTCTATCAGGTTCATCCCGTTGACGGTCGAATTGTCAAAAACCAGTTCGACGAGCGCCCCCGTATAATGATCCGTCTGGGACCTGGAAAACTCCGGCGGTGTACGGGGTATGGCCTCAAGGTCATTAAATGTGGTGAACATATAAAATGGCTTGATGCTTACCCGGGTACGCGGACTGATGGGATAGGCCACGCCAAAATTGATGGCATTCTTTGAATACTTATGCAGGTTATTTCCCCGGTCCCAGAAGATTACGTTTCTCTCGAATCCAATGCTGTAATCAAACAAATATTTCAGGTACTGGTATTCTCCGTAAATATCACCGCTTCTGAGATCGGTTGTCATCATGACCCCTCCGGTAAATCGATGATTTTCGAGCATATCGGCCATCTGGGTTTCCAGTTTTACCCCAAAATTCCGGATCGGGTCTATTACGAAGGTGGTGACCAGGTTGTCAGCGCTGAAACGTGGCTCATAGGGAAATGGTCCCGACACCGTTGTGCCGGTACGTCTTCGCCTGTACTGCTGAAGGAAATTATCTGCAGTGGAAGGCTTTTTCGTCTCCACTTCAACCGATTCATCAAACGTATAGTCATCGGTATTTACCACATCGGGATCTACTACTGTAGGTTCTTCTTCTTCCGGTTCCTCCTCTTCTCCGACCCCGCGGGGCATAATGGTCTGCAGGCTGTCAACCTGGATTGTATCCACGGCGGGCTGTTCCCGGTCCCGGTTAAGCCTGCGCTGAATGATGTCCTGGATGGTTTCCCCTGCTGGCTGTTGTTGCTGCCTCCTGCGCTGGAATTCCCTGGCCTGGATCATCTGCTGCCGCATGGTTTGTGGTGTGAATATCTGCTCCTGAAGGGAAAAGGAAGGCTGATAATAGATCTGGCGCTGCATATCATTGGATAGGATATATGCCAGATCCCTTCCCGGGGGGAAATAATCGTAACTTTCTATGCTCGAGGCAAAGTTGGTGACCTGGGTATAAATACCCGTGGTCATATTAAAATTAAACAGGTTCCTGATGCCTTTCTGATCACTTATGTAAATGATATTCTCTTCATCCACCGCGTACGGATTTACATCCATACTTACCGTGTTGGTAATCCGGGTTAGAACGTTGGTTGTCGTATCCAGGTCATAGGCAAACAGATTGTAATTTTTGGAGATCGACTCCATGGCATTTTCTGCCTCCACCTGCAACGAATCCGAGGAGCGGTTGGAACTGAAAATCACCGTATTGGTACCCGGCATAAACACAGGGTCAATATCGTCAAACAGGTCATCGGTGAGTCTCTTGGTGCGATCACGAAGCGAACTGAGCAGATAGAGATCATTTTTGCCTCGCACTACTGCACTAATGACAAATAAGCGTCCATTGTCGGAGAATGACAGGCTGTTTACCTGCTCAAACCGGTCGAGCCTTCGCGGCAGGCTGTTTTTTGAGACTACATCCACCAGGGTAAAATTGACCATCCCTCCCCGGTTATGAATAATTCCCAGCCTGGTCGTATCGGCCCAGTCAATCAGCGGCATGGTATAATCCACTTCCTGGTTGGTGACTTTGTAGCCCCCGGTCATAAGGGTTTCCTCCCTGCCCGACCGCAAATCCAGTACACGGACTTCGTGCTTCCCATTATTGTTCCTTGTATAAGCCAGCCTTGAGCCGTCGCCGTTGAATCGGACCTGCCCTACAAAAAAATCTTTTTTGTTTTTGAGTATGACCTGCTCTTCGCCGGGCATTTGATAACTGTCGTAGACATTGCTGCGGTTTTGACTGTAAAAATTCTGCCAGTCCTGCATGAGCTGATCATAGCTCACACCCAGCGTAATCGTAACACTCTTTTCCTCGTTACGGATGATGCGCGTATAATTCAGGATATTGGCCATAGCCCCGCGACCGTATTTTTCCGCGATGTAGTTCCACACCGACTGACCAGCCAGCAAGGCATCATGCCCCTGCAGCCTGTTGAGTTTTTTCGGTTTGCGGGTATCCATCAGTTGCCTCGCGAAATCATCCATTTCAATGCTCCATCCTTTGGCCACATAAAGGGCGGCCCCGTCAATAAACCATTCAGGAAGGTTAAGCAGTACCGAGCTCTGGAACATATCCTTGAGGTTGCCTCCGTACATCATCTCATTGACAATGGCAGCACTTACCTTGTAGAGCAACTCGTCTTTCATCGCAGACATGGACCCCGGGTTGGCAATCTCAATATAGGGTTTGACGAATTTCGTTTCCCCACCTGCCGAAAGACCGTAGTCGTTCAGTCCTACGTTACTCTGCTGAAGGTCTTCAGTGGAATTGTAAAGAAAGACTTTGGTCTTGGAATAGGGCGGATAGCCGATCAGGTCGGTTATCCGTTCGAATTCTGATTCCAGATATTCGATCACCTCCCGCGCAATGGCATCACTGCCCTGGTAGAAGTACACATCAAAATTATCCGAATCAAGATACCTCCATTCGAAATTTTCATGTTGGATACGGTTGCGGCCAAACCTCTCCGACGCATTTTGCGCATTACTGATTCCTGTTCCCGTAATGGTCAGCATCAGTACAAGCGACATCAATAATAATAATCTCTTCATTGGCAACTGTACAAGGCTTCTAATATAACGAAAAATACCGACTAATATTTACATCTCCGGACAGTGGTTTTTCGTAAACAAGGTGCGCAGACAAATGCTTCCCGAACCATGGCGAAAGGGATACACCCTTAGTACCTAACCCGTTAAACAACCCAATGGTTTCATGGTCAGGATGCATACCCATGACAGGGCGCCTGTCTGCCGTGGCCGGGCGTACCCCCGCATAATGCGAAATTACCTGCGGAGTACCGTGCACGAGGCTATTCAGCTTATCAAGTAAATATGCCTTCCCGTCCTGTGTCGGCTGCCAATCCGTATCCCGGTTGTTGTAGGTACTCCCTACCCGGTACGAGCCAGGGGCAACCTGCAATACAAAGACTCCGCGGTTCACGATCACAGGAAGCTCCGCATCAAGGGACACTTCCAGCAGCTCACCCTTTACAGGACGAAACGGCAACCAGTTAAAAAAAGTATTCGAGACCGCAGATGTTCCGTCACAAAAAATGATTTTTCGCGCCCTGAGACTGCCTGTCCGGATCCATCCATCTTCAAAAACCAGGTCCTCCGGCTTCAGCGTTTCACGTATAAGGATACCCTGCTGGTCAAACCAATCGCCCATGGCATCCAGGTAGGCCGGGATATCCAGGTATCCGCATTGCCTGAGGAGGACCCCCCCAAACGGATCTTCGATTCCACTAAGAAATGAGGTAGTGTGCACCTTGGCGACATATGGCTCAAAATCAGCGGAAGCACTCTTGCCCATCCATTCATTCTGTTCCTCAACCGAAAGAAAGGGCCGGTAGATGGGCCGGCTGTGCAGAAAGGAAGCTTTCGTCATGCGTTCCGTGTGACGGTAGTATTCCTCCAGGTAGGGGAAGAGCGAATCCGCCATCCATGTCTTTACCATTTTACGCCCGGTGACCGGGTTGTACAGGCCGGCAGCAACACGTGACGAGCTTTCCCGCCGCCGGTCGTCCATGATCCTTACATCCGCGCCAAGTTCCAGGAGGTGTACCGCCAATGAAGTGCCCGCCAGGCCCTGTCCGATCAGTAAATAATCACAAGCTTTTTCCATCTGTTGCCCGATTCTCTGGTAATATCTTTAAATTAGTCACTACTGCAAACTCTATGATATTGGAATGATAAAGGTTAAATCATTTGTTTTCAATCCGTTTATGGAAAACACCTATGTGCTCTATGATGATTCCCGTGATTGTATCGTCATCGACCCGGGGTGTTACGAAGAATATGAGCAGGAGGCACTGGATGAATTCATCCGTTCCAATGAACTTACTGTGACAACGCTCATCAACACCCATGGTCACATAGACCATGTGCTGGGAAACCGGCACGTGCTGCAAAAATACAAAGTTCCGTTCCTCATGCACGAAAAGGATTTACCGGTCCTCCGTGCTGTCGAATCCTATGCCCCTAATTACGGGTTTCATCATTACTCTGCCACCGAACCTACGGGTTTTCTTAACGAAGGTGATACGGTGACCGTCGGGAATAGTTCGTTTGAGGTACTTTTCCTCCCAGGGCACGCACCGGGCCATATCGGCCTGCTCAACCGTGATGAAAAAATACTGGTGAGCGGGGACGTGCTGTTCCGGGAAAGTGTCGGACGTACAGACCTGCCCGGGGGAGACCATACCACCCTAATTGACAGCATCCATGATAAGTTATTCCCCCTGGAAGATGACATTACCGTTTACTGCGGACACGGACCGGAAACCACGCTGGGTCATGAAAAGCAATACAACCCTTTCTGTGCCATTGCCGAATAGATTATGATCCGCCGACACATACCTAACATGCTAACGTGTGCCAACCTGGTCTGTGGTTGCGTAGGCATTTTCTTTGTGTTTTCCGGGGACCTGCTAATGGCAACTTACCTGATCTGGACAGCTATGGTCTTCGATTTCCTCGACGGTTTTACCGCACGAATGCTCAAGGTAAGCTCGCCAATCGGAAAGGAACTTGACTCACTGGCAGATATGGTCACCTTTGGGGTGCTCCCGGCCTTTATGATGTTCTTTCTTATTCGCAACGGCCTTGAAGCGCAGCACGGGCTGGCTTTTGCGGCCCTTGCGATTGCCGTTTTCTCAGCCCTCCGTCTTGCTAATTTTAATGTCGACGAAAGACAATCCGAACAGTTCATCGGTCTCCCTACGCCGGCCAATGCCCTTTTTCTATCCAGCCTCCCCTTTCTCGAAGGGACCTTTATGGAATGGGTACTGGCCCCGTGGCCCCTGCTGATAATCTCGGTGGTTTTTGCCCTGCTTCTGGTGGCTCCGCTGCCGCTGTTCTCACTTAAATTCAAGTCTTTTCGCTATTCGGAGAACAGGATCCGGATAAATTTTCTGCTGATCAGCCTGTTGTGCCTGCTGTTCTTCAGAATGGCTGGCCTCCCGCTCATCATCGTCGTTTACTTGGTCATGTCAGCAGGTTACCATATTTTCGGGAAAAGCAATTAAAGCCGCCGCGAAACGTTTCTATTTTTTTATGTGTTTTACCGTCAGTTATTCAGAAATCCCGGAGTGAAGTCCTTATTCGCGCTAATCTTATCCCTCCTTCTGGTTCCCGTGTACGGCCAGAATTCCCTGCTTGCAGAAGGAGAATGGGTTCGTTTTAGTATCCCGGAGAATGGTATGTACCGGCTGAGAGGCTCCGACCTGCAGGCGGCCGGCCTGTCAATCAATGGCATTCCTTCTGAACAGATTCATGTGGCTGCCTTTCCCGGCGGACCGCTACCCCAGGAACTCGGGGAGGGTGCGCCACCGGGGCTCAGGGAACTCGCAATTCTCGTCCTGGACGGAAATGACGGCGTCTTTAATCCCGCCGATGTAATCGTCTTTTATGCGGAGGGACCTGATAAAATACACGGGTCACCCGATGGCGCATCCTTCGAATACAATCCCTATTCCCGTCAGAACTACGTCTTCGTGGGGATTTCCCCGGCTGAATCAAAGCGGACCACCGTCCTGGGCGCGATGAGTGCAGCAGGTCCTGGTATTACCTCCTTTCGGGATGCCGCCTTTTATAAGGACAGTGAGAACAACCTGCTGCGATCGGGCCGAAAATGGTATGGCCAGCGCCTCCAAAGCGGCCAGTCAGCCTCCGTAGCCTTCGACCTTCCCGACCTTGTCCCGGGAAGTAATGTCACGCTGACCAGCGCAGTGATGGCACAGTCATTTTCGCCGGCCACCTTCACCCTCACCTGGGGCGGGGGAATTATCGGCGAACAGAACGTGGATGCCGTTCCCGATTTTCTTAATCCCCCGAGCAACAACCCCTACCGTTTCAGTACCAAGGGAAGGGAGGTCATCTCGTCGTTCTCATTTCCGGCCGGAACCGGCAACGGCCAGCCGCTGGTTACCATTGGCTATTCAGGATCGGGAGGCGGGCGCTCCATCGGGTACCCTGATTACCTGCTGGTGGAAGCAGAACGTTCACTAATCCTGCGCGGACCCTCATTAGTATTTTCCGGATCGGGCCCCGGCATATACTCTTTGCAATTTTCAGGAACGGCTCCCCTGATCTGGGATATTTCCGATTTCTACAATGCACAATCCATTGTTTCGGAGTCGACAGCGGGACAGACCACCTTTTCGGAATCCCGCAATGACATCCGGCGGTATGCCGCCTTTGTACCGGCCGGCCTGCCCATCCCCGAAGCGGATGGACCGGTTACCGAACAAAACCTGCCGGGAGCTCCTTCTGCAGATTTACTTATTGTAACCCACCCCGACTTCCTGGAGGCAGCCAATACGCTGGCCGCCCACCGGCGTTCATTCAGTCAGCGCAACGTGGTGGTGGCCACCACCGAAATGATCTATAACGAGTACTCAGGTGGCAGGCAGGATGTGAGTGCGATACGGAATTTTGCCAGGGAACTCTACCTGAAAGGGTCCCTGGAACATGTTCTGTTACTTGGGAAGGGCACCTTCGACTACCTGGGTATCCTGAGTGTCAATGTGAACTTTGTGCCGACCTATCAGTCCAGAAATTCACTGGAACCCCTGGATTCCTATGCCTCCGATGATTTCTTCGGGTTCCTGGAAACAGGAGAGGGCAGCTGGGAAGAAGTTGCCGGCGGTAACCATACCCTGGATGCCGGTGTGGGCCGCCTGGCAGTTACCACCCCGGAAGAAGCGAACCAGCTGGTGGCCAAGATCATTCGTTACGACCTGGACCGGAATACGCTCGGGGCGTGGAGGTCAAGGCTCGTGTTTGTAGCCGATGACGAAGACTTTAACCTTCATCACCGCCAGGCAGAGCGCCTTGCCACATTCTCCGATACCACCTACATCCCTTTCCGAAATCAGAAGATCTATCTCGGTGCCTTTCCACAGGAGTCAGGGGCCGGCGGACAAACCATTCCTGAAGCCAGGGATGCCATCGACCGCTCGGTGCGTGAAGGGGCCCTGGTTGTGAATTACACCGGGCACGGGGGCGAAAGCGGCTGGGCCCAGGAACAGGTACTCACCAGGCAGATGATCCGTGAATGGAATAACAGGGACCGCCTTCCGCTGTTTGTGACAGCTACGTGTGAATTCGGACGTCATGACAACCCCAATGAAGCCTCGGGAGGCGAACTGGTGGTGAACATGCCCAATGGCGGGGGTATTGCCTTACTGAGTACCGGAAGGCCTGTATTCTCCAGCTCCAACTTTTCCGTAAACCGGGCCTTCTATGAAAACGTATTTGATTTTCAGGATGGCAAACCACCCGCTTTCGGTGACATCTTCCGTAAAACGAAGAATGAAAGCATTGATGACGCCATTGATATCAACCGGGTGGGCAACCGAAACTTCACCCTGCTGGGAGATCCTTCGCAACGCCTTGCCTATCCCAGGGCCATGGTACGGCTTTCCGGATTAACTGCAGACGGCCAGTCCACCGATACACTGAAAGCAGGGTCCACGATCATCATGGAGACCGAGGTGCTGAACAGTACGGGTTCGCGTGACCTGTCCTTTGACGGGACCGCAGACATCCTGGTGACCGACAAACCGGTTGATCGGCAAACCATCGATCAGCCCGTGTTTAATTATCAGACAAGGGAGAATATACTTTTCCGCGGGAAGGCCACCGTCTCCCAGGGCAGGGCGGTGTTCACGTTTGTGGTTCCCCGGAATATATCCCAGAAATCAGGAAACGGCAGGATTCAGCTTTATGCACGCCATGAGCAGGGAGATGCCATCGGAGGCTCCGATTCGGTATTTGTGGGAGGTACATCGGCGATACCCCCCGCAGATGATACCGGTCCGGATATATCCGTCTTTTTCGGCGACAGCACCAATACCTCCCGGACGGATGTGAATGACAATACGTTGCTGTTTGTGCGACTGGAAGATGAATCCGGCATCAATATCAGCGGGTTCGGGGTGGGCAACAGCCTGACGGCCAGCCTTGACGGAAAGGAATATGCCCTGAACGAATATTACACCGCCGACCGTGACAACTACCAGGCAGGCTGGGCTGTTTTCCCGCTGTCGGATATGGAAAAGGGGCCTCACGTACTTACCATTAAGGCATGGGATGTATATAACAATTCCAATGAGCTGGTTGTCAACTTCTCGGTGGCAGACCCGGGTACGCTGGTACTGAAAAATGTGATGAATTATCCGCAGCCCGTCGAGACTGAGACCACCTTCCGGTTTGACCACAACCGTGCCGGGGAAACACTGGAGGTGGAATGGACGTTGTTGGGGAGCCGTGGGCAATATATAGAAAAACGGGCGTTTTTGATTGAAGATAGTCCGTCCAGGGTCGAACTTACGTCCTGGGGACCAGAAAGGACAGATAAAAATCTTGTTCCCGGCATATACTTTTATTCAATTGTCGTTCGTTCCACATTGGATGGAGCCACGGCGAAGAAATATCAAAAGTTAATTTTCATTGATTAAATTAACTATCTTTGCGATCTAAGCAGTCATTATGAGACAGATTCAACTACCTGCCTTACTTCTTTCCCTGATTGGTATATTTTCGTCCTCCGGGGCTTTAGCCCAGGGTACCACCCCGCCCGACGTAATTGGTCAGGGTGACGATTACCGGGTGATCACAACCGCCGTTCCCTTTCTTATGATTACCCCAGATGCCCGCGCCGGCGGAATGGGAGATGTGGGTGGAGCTACCTCCGCGGATGCCAACTCGGTCCACTGGAACCCCGCGAAGCTCGTGTTTATCGAAAATGATATCGGCTTTTCCCTTTCCTATACCCCATGGCTCGGAAAGATCATCAATGACATGTGGATCGGATACCTCTCGGGTTATTACAAGATTTCCCCCGAACAGGCCGTCGCAGTAAGCATGAGGTATTTTGACCTGGGTGAAATATTCTTCACCAGCGACCAGGGAGATCCGCTGGAGCAATTTAATCCGCGCGAACTGGCGGTGGATGTCGCCTACTCACGGAAGTTGTCGCAAAACCTGAGCCTCGGGATCGCAGCCAGGTATATTCACTCCAACCTGACCGGGAGCTTTTCTACCGGCGGACAGGATGCGCGTCCAGGAAGCAGTGTAGCAGCGGATATAGCCGTTTACTACAACAAGGAACTGAACGGGACCAACGGAAATGAGCTGTCACTCGGTGCGGCGATCACCAACATCGGGGCGAAGATCACCTATTCTGACGATGACAATAAAGATTTTATCCCAACCAACCTGCGCCTGGCTTCTGCCTTCAAAATGAACCTGGACGTGTACAATACGTTGACTTTCGGACTGGACTTCAATAAACTGCTCGTTCCAAGTCCGCAGTTTGACGGCAGCGAAAGCGAGAAATCACTGCTGGAAGGCATGTTCGGATCTTTCGGTGATGCCGAAGGCGGTTTTAAGGAAGAAATGCAGGAGATCACCATCTCTGCCGGTGCGGAATACTGGTACAACGATACGTTTGCCGGTCGACTCGGGTATTTCTATGAAGCCGAAGAAAAAGGAGGACGCCAGTATCTTACCATGGGCCTTGGTTTCCGCTACCAGGTATTCGGGATTGATTTTGCCTACCTGGTGCCTGCAAAACAGGAACACCCGCTGGCCGAAACATTACGCTTCACGCTGCTGTTCAATTTTGAAAAGACACAGGATTCCGAATAAGCGTACATGACACCTGACCGGACCAGGCCCCCGGCCTATTCCCAGACATTCGATATTTCCATCAAAGAAGCCGAGACCTTCCATTTCGGCTCGACCCCTGTCCATGTCATTGAAGCCGGTGACCAGGAAGTGGTCAAACTGGAGGTCCTGTTTCCAGGGGCAGGAAGCCGTGTGGATGTGAAAAAAGGGGCGTCGTACCTGACCTGGAAACTGCTTTCGCAGGGAACTTCTAGCCGGAATGCGGAGGAAATCGCCGAAACCTTCGATCAGTATGGCGGCTTTACAGAAAACTCTCCCTCCCTGGATACCCCTTCCTTTACACTGTACTGCCTGCGCAGGAACCTGACCGATCTGCTGCCGGTGCTCCAGGACGTCATCCACAACCCTTCCTTCCCGGAGGAAGAGTTTGCACTGACAAAAGATATCGTCAGGGAGCAGCTGCGTGTGCAGAACGACAAGAACAGTGTGCTGGCCTCCAAACTTTTCCGGGAAAACCTGTTCGGGGATGATCATCCCTATGGCAAGGTGATGAAGGAAGAAGACCTGGAAATGCTGGAGAATGACGACATCTCCGCCTTCCATGCACAGTATGGAATGTGCCCTGAGATCCTGGTCAGCGGGAAAGTATCAGGGAAAGATATTGACGAGATAGGCCGTATGCTGGGAACGGACCGGGAACGATCGATTCCCCAGGTGGCGTTTCCCGATTCGGTGAATAATAGCACCACCCATATTTTCGAAAAGGAACGCAGCCTCCAGTCATCCCTGCGGATCGGCCTGCGGACCATTCCTAAAACACATGAGGATTTTAT
Organism: uncultured Roseivirgaceae bacterium; assembly: GCA_964563925.1. Lineage (GTDB taxonomy): Bacteria > Bacteroidota > Bacteroidia > Cytophagales > Cyclobacteriaceae > JAUILA01. Next base: position 85,582 of record CAZLZD010000015.1, read on the forward strand.
CGCACTCAAAATAGCCACTCATGCGCTGGGAGGTTACTTTGGCTCCCGCCTGATGAAAAATATCCGGGAAGATAAAGGTTACACCTATGGCATTTACAGCAGCCTGGTAAGCCTCGAACATGATACCTACTTTCTCATCGGATCGGATGTGCAAAAGGAATTCCGTGAAGATGCCATGCGGGAAATCCATCGCGAAATCCGTCAGCTTGCCGACGAACCCCTCATGGTATCCGAGCTTCAGATGGTAAAGAATCACCTCCTGGGTTCATTCCAGAGCAGCATCACCGGGCCCTTTGCGCTCGCTGATAAATTCAGAAAAATTCACTATTACGGACTCGACTATTCCTACTACCAGCAATATATCCGGAAGATCCAGGATATCACCGCAGAAGAAATCCAGCAGGTCATGCATACTTACCTTCCCTCAGAGAAGATGCTCCACGTTGTGGTCGGATAATTTTAAATTAAATATTAGGGTGATAGTTGAATATTATTACTCTTTTGCCGATATTTGCAGACCCAATTAAGAAACGGAGAAGAATTTAATTAGATAAAGAGATGTCAAGAGTTTGCCAGATCACCGGAAAAAGACCTCAGGTGGGTAATAATGTTTCTCACGCGAACAACAAGACGAAGAGAAAGTTTTATCCTAACCTCCAGAAGAAGCGTTTTTATATTGCTGAGGAGGATCGTTGGGTCACATTAAAAGTTTCCACTTCGGCAATCCGTACCATTAACAAGAATGGTATTATGTCGGTGTTGAAAAAGGCCAGGGCTAATGGCAATGTGATAATTTAAGGTTACGCGTAAAAGAGATAAATCATGGCTAAGAAAGGAAACAGAGTGCAAGTGATCCTCGAGTGTACCGAACACAAGAAAAGCGGTATGCCGGGCACTTCCCGTTAC